>NZ_JBEYVB010000001.1:0-778139 GCF_040643815.1 Micromonospora sp. NPDC047074 | reverse complement strand
TCGAGTACCCCGAAGGGCCTTTCCGCTCGACTTGCATGTGTTAAGCACGCCGCCAGCGTTCGTCCTGAGCCAGGATCAAACTCTCCAACAAAAACCTGTTGAAAAACTGTCCCAGCAACAAACAAATGTTGCCAAAGGAATCCAAGACCAACCAAACCACAAAGGATTCGGCCAGCCCGGGGTATAAAACAATTGGCACTGGCTTATCAAGCACCCTGTTGAGTTCTCAAAGAACAACCACACACCACACCAGAAACCCCACACCGTGGAGCCCCAGCCTGGGGCATTTCGTTCGCTTGCCCGCCACTCTCGCGCCGGGCACTTTTACTACGTTACCTCACCGTCTCCGCCGTGTCAAACCGTTTGCCCCGGTCTGTCATGCTTCGTACGGGTTGGCTCCCATGAGCGCGCGCAGCGGCGGACCGCTTCGGTTGATCATCGGATTCGGTAGACCGGCCGCTCTGCGGATGCCCGCGAGCTCGCCCGGTTTCCTACCGGCGGTGAACCTTACCCGGTCGGCTCCGCTGCGCCAAATCCGCCTTGCGGCAGATCCGGCGAGCCCCGCCCGGGGCCCCATCGTTGGAGAGTGGTTCCTCCTCCGACCTGGCACCAGCTTGGCGGTTGCTTCTGGACTTTCGCCCCGTTCGCCCCGTTCCGCGCTGGCAGAGAGAAAGTTACGCGTCTGCGGGTTTGAACGTCAAATCGGGGGGTAGCGGCCCCGGTCACACCATTCCCGGCCGGCTATCTTCCCTGGTCAGGGTTCCACTCGGTCGGCCCGCCGGCCCGCCGCCCGCCAGCCGCGTACGCCGAGCACGCCGACGGTGGTGCCGATGGCGAGGGACGCCCCGATCAACAGAGCATGGATCCAGAGGAAACCGGTGGCCGGGAAGTCACCGACCGTGCCGGTGGACCAGGCACGCGGGTCCTGCCAGATGGCGACCGCGAACCTCGGCCAGATCACCCAGGTCCAGACCCCGACCCCGGTAAGGAAGAGCGCCCAGCCACGCGACAACACCATGGGTGCCGAGTATGCCAGCGCCGACGGGATGCCCCTCGTGATCGCGGGCGGGCGGACCCACAGGGTGTGGTCGGCCTCCCCGCTGCCCGGGCCGCCGGCAGATCGCCGGGCTGTTTCCCGGAGCCGCGGGCCGGGCACTGTTCCCGCGACCGGGCAGACCGTCATCGGAGGTGACCCGTGCAACCGTCGACATTCAATCCCTGGGCGTGGCGCGACCCGTCCGCCCTCGCTGGCGGGTACACCGGAACGACCCCCGACGCGACGCCGCCCGACGGTCCGGAGCGCACCGACGACGGACCGGACGCCCCCGGCCCCGGCACCCCGGTCGACCTCGTCGGCTACCGGGTGGAGGCCACCGACGGGCGGATCGGTTCGGTCGACGGGGCCAGCGACGACACCGACGCGCGCTGGCTGGTGGTGGACACCGGGCCGTGGATCTTCGGGCGCAAGGTGCTGCTACCGGCCGGCACGGTGACCCGGGTGGACCATCTCGACCGCACGGTGCACGTGGACCGCACCCGGGACCAGGTGAAGGAGTCGCCGGCCTTCGACCCCGACGCGTACGGCGAGCCGGGCTACCGGGACCGGGTCGGCGACTACTACCGGGAGAGCTACCGGCAGGGTTGAGCGCGGGACCCCGCCGGGGGCGGACGACCGACTACCGTGGGGGCATGGTCCGGCCGGTCAGTTACGCGCCGGAGGTCGTCGACCCGGTCGACGGCCTCCCGCTCGGTGCCGTGACCACCTTTCCCACCAGCTCCGGCGACGGCCGTGAGCGGATGATCGACGTACTTCGTGCCGGTGGACTGCGGTTCCGCGACGGCGCGCGATGGCGGTCGGCGCACTGAGCCGACCCCGACCGACCCGGGTGCAATCCCCGGTCGGCGCGCGCCCGCGCACACCTCGTCCACCACGCACGAAAGGCGTACCACCATGTCCGTCCCACGGATGCTCACCGGGGACCGCCCCACCGGGCGACTGCACCTCGGCCACTACGTCGGCAGCATCGCCAACCGGGTGCGGCTGCACCAGCGCTACGAGAGCTTCTTCATCATCGCCGACCTGCACATGCTCACCACGCGGAACACCCGCGAGGACATCGAGCGGGTCGCGGTCAACGCCCGCGAGATGGTCACCGACATCCTGGCCGCCGGCGTCGACCCGGCACGGGCCACGTTCTACCTCCAGTCAGCCATCCCGGAGGTCGGCGACCTGAACACCCTCTTCCAGAACCTGGTCACGGTGCCCCGGCTGGAACGGGTGCCGTCGCTCAAGGACATGGCCCGCGACGCCGGCAAGGAGGAGATGCCGTACGGGCTGCTCGGCTATCCGGTGCTCCAGGCCGCCGACATCCTCTGCGTGAAGGGGCAGGTCGTCCCGGTCGGCAAGGACAACGCGGCGCACGTGGAGGTGACCCGGGAGATCGCCCGGCGGTTCAACCACCTCTACGGGGAGGTGTTCCCCGTGCCGGAGATGATCGCGTCCGAGACGCCGACGCTGGTCGGCACGGACGGCCGGGCGAAGATGAGCAAGAGCCTCGGCAACGCCATCCCGCTCTCCGCCGACGCGGCGACGGTGCGCCGGGCGGTGATGGGGATGTACACCGACCCGAACCGGGTCCGCGCCGACGTGCCCGGCACCGTCGAGGGAAACCCGGTCTTCGCGTACCACGATGTCTTCAACCCGGACCGCGGCCAGGTCGACGACCTCAAGGAACGCTACCGGGCCGGGCGGGTGGGCGACGTGGAGGTGAAGGAGAAGCTGGCCGTCGCGCTCAACCGCTTCCTGGACCCGATCCGGGAACGCCGGGCGCGGATCGAGGCCGATCCGGGCCTGGTGGAGGAGTTGATCGTCGAGGGCACCGAACGGACCCGCCGGGAGGTGCGGCAGACGCTCGTCGAGGTCCGCCGGGCGATGGGGCTGACCGCCGCGTACACCCGGGTGCGACGCCGGGCCGAGCGGCGCCGCAAGGCCGTGGGCACGCCGGCCTGAGGGTCGTACGCCCAGCCCTCCGGCCCGGAGCCACCGACCGCTCGCGGTTCCGGGCCGGCCTGGCGGCCCTGCGATCCGCCGATCGGGGCGCGTCCCGGCCCCTGCCGGCGCTCGTGGCCTGGTGGGCGCGAGCGGTTGTCGCTAGGTTGCAGCTTCGAGCATCTCCACCGTCTGCGATCGGGGAAGTCGGCAGCGTGTCGCACATCGAGAAGATCACCGGGGACCTCCGGGCGCTGGCGACCGGCGTCGAGCGGGCACAGGCACTGGCGGCCGCCGCCGACAACCAGGCGCAGGAGGTGGCCCTGCGCGCCGCTGGCGCCGGCTTCGCCGCCGTGGCGGCCGGCCTTTCCCGGGTACGCGACGCCATCTCGGGAATCCGGGGCGGCCTGGGCAGCCTCGCCACCACGATCGGCGAGGCCACGAAGGCGACCGCCGCTGTGCCGCAGGAGGCCAGCCCGCACGAGACGATCACAGGGCTGGCACCTGTCCGGAGCGGGATCGACGGCATCCGCGACACCGCCGGCGCCACCATCGCCCAGGTCGGCGAGGCCCGGCAGCTCGTCACGACGATCCTGCACGGCGGTCAGCCCGGGCCGCTGGTGCAGTCGCTGGAGAGCATCAGGCAGGTGCTGACGCTGGTGGTCCAGCGCACCGTCACCGCGAGACAGTCCGTCGAGACGGCGACCGCCGAAGCCCGGCAGTTGGGTTCGGCGGGAAACTGACCGGGGCTGGCGGCAGCACACCGACCAGCCCCACCACGGCCGCGCCGGCCCGCACCGTCCCCGCGCCCGGAGACACCGCACCTGCCGGCCACGGCCCCACGCCCTGGACCAGGCCGGCCACCGGCATCCTGGGCGGCTCACCGACCGGGCCTCGCACCCGGATCCCGGCCAAGGAGAAACCGAACGAACGTCGCGCGCTGGAACTGGAGAACGAGGGCGCCGACAGGGTCGCCGACAAGGGTTACCGGGTACACCAGAACCCGACGAAGCAGGAGGTCGCGGCCGCGGGGCTGGCCACCGGCGATATCGTCGACCTGGAAAAATCACCGGACTACCTGATCGAAGGCCATATCTTCGATTGCTACGCTCCCGCTCCCGGCACCTCGGTCCGAGCCATCGGGAGCGCGGTCACAAGGAAGATCACCGACGCTCAGACGCAACGCGTGGTGCTGAACCTCAAGGACTGGCGCGGGGACCTCACCGCCCTGCAGAAACAGTTCGACGACTGGCCGGTAACGGGATTGAAGGAACTCGTGGCGGTCAGCCGGGACGGCACGATCGTGCAGATCGCACGGCGGAGCTGAAAGGCCTGACACATGTCCGTTACCTATCGACTGACGCTCTCCGGCGATGTTCCGTTGGAGCAGGTGGCCGACATCGCCGCTCCTGGCGCCGCCGAAACACCGACACCGGCCGGTAACCGCCTACTCAGCGCCAATCTCAACGAGGAGTGCGGATTCGTGGTCGGCATCACCTCGGGCAGTCACGGCTACTACGAGGCGGAAGACGACGGCGCATTGTGGGAGTGGGAGCCGTCGACCTATGTCGACGTAACCTTCCACATGCGCAAGGACACCCTGGCCGACAAGGGCAGGCCGCACATGGTGCGGACCGTGGGCCGGATACTCGCGAGCCGGCCCGAGGACGCGGCGCTGGTGCTCAACGACAACTGGCTGATGCTGACCCGGGTGGGTGGCACGATCCGCCGGCACAACGAGGCCGACTGGTACGACGAGGCGTACGACGCCGTCCTGCCGCGCTGACCCTGTCGCCCGATCGGCGCCGCGCCGCTGGGCCTGGATGCGAGCGCGGGCGTCCTACCATCCGATCGTGGCGAACTTCGATACCCCGGCGGCGGTAACGGTGGTATGGCAGCGGCAGGCCGCCTGGTCACGAGCGGCCGGCCAGGCCAAGCGTGCGATCACCCGGGCGCGCCTGACGGTCGCCGCGCTGACCGTGGGCGCCGCCGTTCTCGGCACCCTCGCCAGCCAGCTCGGGCCGGCGCGTCCCGGGGTGGGCCGGGCGTTCGCGATCGTCGCGGCGGCGGCACTGCTCCTGGTGCCGCTCGCGGCCCGGTGGGCGTCCCGGGACGCGGTGCACACGTGGACCCGGCTCCGCTCGGTCTCCGAGGCCCTGAAGGCGGACACCTACCGGTACCTCGCCGGGGTCGCGCCGTTCGGCGGCACGGACCGGGACGTCGTCCTGCTGGGCCGGTTCAACGCCCTCACGGACGACGCCGGCGACCTGGTCGGCCGCACCCTCGGCGCGGTGCCGCCCGCCCGGCCGTTGCCGGCGGTCTCGGACGTGGCGACGTACGTGACGGAACGGCTCCAGCGGCAGGTCGACGTCTACTACCTGCCGGCGGCCCGCCGGACGGCCAAGGCCGCGCAACGGGTCCGGTACGCGACCACGGCGCTCACGGTCGCCGCCGCCCTGCTCTCCGCGACGGTCGGGGTGCTCGGCGACAACCTCGGGCTGACCGCCTGGATCGGTGTCGCGGCGGCCGTGACCACGGCACTGGTCGGCTACGGGTCCGCCCAGCAGTACGAGCACCAGCAGATCGAGTACGCCCGCACCGCCGATCAGCTGACCCGGCTGCGGGTGACCCGCGAGGCGGGGCGGGGCTGGATCGACGACGACGCGTTCGTCGCCGAGGCGGAGCGGATCATCTCGTTGTCCAACGAGGGGTGGATGGCGAAGATGATCGAGCAGGATGGCGCTGTGCAGCAGTGACATCACACGCAGTGCCATATAGCATCGTCGATAGTCGTCATTACCGTCGCCGTGGGTGGGTATCCGTCCACTCCCGACCCAAAATGGGGGAACCGACGTGGATCGCACCGCATTCCAGCCCGATCCGACCCCGCCGCCACTGGACGACATCCGGCGCACCCCGCTCGGTCGGATCCCTCTCGACAGGGCCCGGTCCGTCGCCCGCGTGACCGGCCACAGGGAGGACCGCCCGGCCCGTGTCGATGTCGCGGCCTTCAACTCTGCGATCTGAGCCAGCCGGGCCGGGCGGGCAGCCGACCGGGCGCGTCGCGCCGCTGACCCAGTACGTGCTCAAGCTGGCCAGCCGCTGCGACCTCGCCTGCGACCACTGCTACGTCTACGAACACCCCGACCAGTCCTGGCGGCGCCAGCCCCGGATGATGGCCCCCGCCACCGTGCTGGCCGTCGCGGAGCGGATCGCGGAGCACGCGGCCACGCACGGCCTCGACGCCGTACGGGTGGTCCTGCACGGCGGTGAACCCCTGCTCGCCGGCGCCGCCCGGCTCGACGCCACCGCCACCACCCTGCGGCGCGTCATCAGCCCGGTGACCCGGCTCGACCTGCGGATGCAGTCCAACGGGGTGCTGCTCACCCCGGCGATCTGCGACGTGCTGGTCGCCCGCGACGTGAAGGTGGGGATCTCGCTCGACGGCGACCGGGCCGCCAACGACCGGCACCGTCGCCACGCCAACGGGGCCAGCAGTCACCACCAGGTGTTGCGGGCGCTGGCGTTGCTGCGCAGTCCCGCCTACCGCAGCAGCTACGCCGGCATCCTGTGCACGGTCGACCTCACCAACGACCCGATCCGGGTGTACGAGGCGCTGCTGGCCGAGGAGCCGCCACGCATCGACTTCCTGCTGCCGCACGCCAACTGGGACAGCCCACCCTTCCGCCCCGACGGCCTCGCCACGCCGTACGCCGACTGGCTGCTGGCCGTCCACCGACGCTGGCTGGCCGACGGGCGTCCGGTGCCGATCCGCCTGCTGGAGTCCCTGCTCGCCACCGCGGCCGGGCACGGCAGCCACAGCGAGGCGGTCGGGCTCGGCCCCGCCGACCTGGTCGTCGTCGAGACCGACGGCACGTTCGAGCAGGTCGACTCGCTCAAGTCCGCCTTCGACGGCGCCGCGGCCACCGGGCTGGACGTCTTCCGGCACCGGGTGGACGACGCCGCGGCCCACCCGGCGATCGCCGTCCGGCAGACCGGGCTGGCCGGGCTCTGCGGGACGTGCCGCGCGTGCCCGGTGGTCAGGCACTGCGGCGGCGGGCTCTACGCCCACCGGTACCGCGCCGGCGACGGCTTCGACAATCCGTCCGCCTACTGTGCCGACCTGCTGAAGCTCGTCCGGGTGGTGACGACGGCACCGGCCGCCGAGGAGCCTCCTCGCCCAGCCGATTCGCTCAGCCCTCAGGTCCTCGACGACCTCGCCTCCGGCACGGGCACGGCGGGCTCGGCGGAGCAACTCGCCGACGTGCACCTGGCGCTGGTGCGCGCCCTGCTGGTCGCGCTCAGCGAGCGGGCCGCGAGCGACCCGGTCGCGGCCGAGGGGTGGCGGCTGCTGGTCCACCTGGACGACACCCACCCGGGCGCGGTCCGTGCCGTGCTGGCTCACCCGTTCGTCCGCTGGTGGGCCCGGCGGTGCCGGGACGGGGCGGCCGAGCTGTCCCACCTGGCATGCGTGGCGGCGGCCGCCGCCGTCCGCGCCCGGGTCCGGGCCGACCTGCCCGTCCCGGTCCGCGACGGGGTGGTCAGCCTGCCGACGCTCGGCGCGCTCGCCGTCGGCCCCGAGCGGGGCGTCGTCCGGCTCGTCACCGACGACGGAGAGGTCCGGGTCGGTGTCCGCCGGGTGACCGCCGACGCCGGCCGGGGCAGCGACCCGGCCCGGGAGGACGCCCCGGACGGCTGGCTGCCGGTGCGGCCGGTCCACGGCGACGGCGTCCGGCTTCTGCTGGAGGACACCGATCCGTACCGGGACTGTTACGACCTGCCGGTCGAGCCCCGGTTGTCCGCCGCCGCCGCGCAGCGGTGGGTGCGGCAGTTGGAGCGCGCCGTCCGGCGGATCGACGCCGAGACCGCCGGATACGCGGCGGGGGTGCGCATCCTGCTGCGGGCCGTCGTGCCGCTGCGCACGGAGCCGACCGGCCGGTCCCGCAGTGCCGCCGCCGGCACCGCCTTCGGCGCGGTGGCCGTCACCGCCGTACCCGACGACGCCGCCCTCGCCGTGTTGCTGGTGCACGAGGTGCAGCACCTCAAGCTCAGCGCGGTGCTGGACGTCTGCGACCTGTTCGACCCCGACGACACGCGGACGCTGAGCGTGCCCTGGCGGGAGGAACCCTGCCCGGTGAGGGGCGTGCTGCACGGCGTCTACGCCCACCTGGCGGTCGCCGACGTGTGGCGACACCGGCCCGGTCCCGCCGCCGAGGGCCACCACCGTCGCTACCGGGCCTGGACAGACACGGCCGTCGACGCCCTGCTCGACCTCGACGTCCTGACCGCGGCAGGCGAGCGGTTCGTCCAGGGCATGCGCGCCACGGTGGACGGATGGCCGTGACCGCCGCGCTCCGGCGCGCGGCGCTGGCGGCCGACCTGCGCGCGCTCGGGATGCCGCCGCAGGCCACCGTGCTGGTGCACTGCGCCCTCTCCCGGGTCGGGCGGGTGGCGGGCGGCCCGGCGGGCCTGCTGGCCGCCCTGCGGGACGTGCTGGGCGAGGCGGGCACGGTGGTCGTACCGGCGCAGACGGCCGGCAACTCCACGACGTCGCGGCTGTTCCGGGCGGCGACAGCCGGCCTGACGCCCGCCGAGGTCGCGGCGGCGGAGGCGGCCATCGCGCCCTTCGACCCGGAGCGCAGCCCCGTCCAGGGGATGGGCGTCTTCGCCGAGCACGTACGCCGGCAGCCGGGAGCGTCGCGAAGCCGACACCCGCAGACCTCCTTCGCCGCCCTCGGCCCCGGCGCGGCCGGGCTGACCGCCGTCCACGATCTCGACTGTCACCTCGGCGACCGCTCGCCCCTCGGCGCGCTCTACGCCGCCGACGCCATGGTGCTGCTGCTCGGCGTCGACTGGTCCGTCTGCACCGCGTTCCACCTGGCCGAATACCGCCTGCGTCGGCCGCCCGCCGACCGGGCGTACCGGTGCTACGTGCGCGACGCGGACGGGCGGCGGGTCCGGCGGGACTTCCGGGCCCCGAACCTCGACGACACCGACTTTCCGCTGATCGGCCGGGCCCTCACGGAGGCCGGGCCCGTGCGGGTCGGCCGGGTCGGCAGCGCCGACTGCCGGCTGGTGGGCCTGCGGACGGCCGTCGACTTCGCCCGGGGATGGATGGATGAGCACCGGCCGTAACGGGCGGGGCAGCGGAGGGTGGTCTGCGGTAGATACTGTGGACGGCCGGGAATCGCTGTGCCGGTCGGGAGCCGTAGGTGCCAGAGGAAACATACTGGGAGGACGAGAGCGCCCCCGTGTTCTTCCTCAGCTATGCCCACACGAGGAACCGCGTGCCGGCACCCCCACGGGACACCAACCAGAAGGAGTTCCAGCTCTTCGTCGACCTCTCCGACCACGTCGTCGAGCTGCTCGGCCTGGGCCCGGGGCGCACAGCCGGGTTCATGGACCGGATGCTCGACGGCGGGCAGATGTGGACCGACGACCTCGCCTTCGCCGCCGGCCACTGCCAGGTGTTCATTCCGTTGGTTTCGCCGCAGTACCTCAACAGCGACTGGTGTGCCCGGGAGTGGCACGCCTTCACCCGGCGGCCGGTGCTGATCCGGCCCGGCGCCACCCTGTCCACGCACGACACGCCGGTCGTCCCCATCAACTGGTCGGTGGTGGAGCGCCGGCGGCTGCCCGAGGTCGTGAAGCGGCCGCAGATGTTCACTCCCACCCGGCTGCCCCCGGACATCGCCCCGCAATACCACGAAGAGGGCATCTACGGGCTGCTGAGCCTCGGCAAGAACGGCAAGGACGCCTACGACGCCGTGGTCTGGCGGCTGGCGCAGCGGGTCGCCCGCGCATATCAGACACACTGGGTGCGCCCGCAGGTACCGAGCGACATGCGACAGTTGCCCAAGACGTTCGAGGAGGTCGGACATGACGTGGTCTGACCTCCCGGGAGGCCGGGCCACCGCCCGTCGGGAAACCTACTTCTTCCTCAGCTACGCCCACTCGGTGCCGCTGTCCGCCGCGTCCCGGCCGGACACCGACTACTGGGTCAGCCGGTTCTTCCAGGACCTGACCGCCGCCGTCCGGCGCGGCGCCACGAGGGCCGGCGACCTCGACGCCGGCTTCTTCGACGGCCTGGTCAGTCCCGGGGCGGATCTCCGGCAGACGCTCACCGACGCGCTCAGCCTCGCGCACGTCTTCGTGCCGCTGCACTCACCGAACTACTTCCGCAACGCGTGGGCCCTGGGCGAGCGCGAGTCGTTCCGCAGCCGGCTCACCCGGCTGGCCCCCGCGCTCGCCGAACGGCACCTCCTGCCGGTGCTGTGGCTGCCGCTGCCGTCCTGGGGCGACCGGCCGGAGACGACGCGCGCCCTCGACCTGGTCCGGGACGCCGACGACCGGGCCGACTACGCCGAGAACGGCCTGCGCGCCCTCTGCAAGCTCAGCGCCTACCGCCGGCAGTACGAGAGCGTCCTCGCGGCGCTGGCGGAGCGGATCGTCACGGTGACCGAGACGCAGCCGCTGGCCCGGTCCCGGGCGGTGACCCTGTCCAGCCATCCGGTGCCCGACAGTGTCGGCCCGGCGCTGGTGATCACGGCTCTCACCGACCACGCGCGGTGGCGCCCCTACGCGGGGCAGCACGAGTTGGCCGTGGCCGACTACGTCGCCGCGACCGCCGAGCGGCTCGGCCTGCCCACCCGGATCGTCGACCTGGCGGCGGCCCGGGTCCTGGCCCCGGAGAGCCCCACCGTCGTGCTGGTGGACGCCGCGACCGGTGCCAGCGCCATCCGGGCCGCGCTGGACGGCCTGCCCCGCTGGGTCGTCCCGCTGGTCATCGCCGCCGACCACGAGCGTGGCGAGACGGCCCCCGAGTCGATCTCCGGTACGTTGCAGGACGCCGGGTTTCCCCGGGTCCTGCCCGTGCGGGCGATCGACGAGTTCGAGCGTTGCACGCCGCTGCTGGTGACCGAGGCCCGCAAGCAGTTCCTCCGGCACGGCCCGGTCGACCCGCCGGACGGCCCGGCCACCCCGAAGCCAGAACTGCGGCCGGCCTGGCCGGTCGGCGGAGAACCAGGGTCCGGCACGGGCCGGCCGCCGGTACGGCCTTTCGACACGACGCGAGGGAAGGACGAGCGATGACGCCATCGCGCGAAGGGCAGGTCGTCACCTTCTACTCCTACAAGGGCGGTACGGGCCGCACGATGGCGCTGGCCAACACCGCGTGGATCCTCGCCGCGAACGGCCAGCGGGTGCTCGTCGCCGACTGGGACCTGGAGTCCCCCGGCCTGCACAAGTTCTACGCGCCGTTCCTCGACGCGGAGCAGGTCGCCACCACCGGCGGCGTGATGGACCTGATCCTGGACTACGAGTGGGAGAACGCCCGCCGGCGCAAGGAGGCCGACGCCGAGACCCGCCCCGGCGACTGGCACCGGGAGTACGCGCGGGTCCACCGCTACGCGTTCTCGGTGGGCTGGGAGTTCCCCGGCGGCGGCAGCCTCGACCTGCTCCTGGCCGGCCGGCACAATCCCGACTACGCGACCAGCGTGACCGGCCTCAACTGGGACAACTTCTACAACCGGCTCGGCGGCGCGCAGTACTTCGACGCGTTGCGCGAGGACATGAAGCGGCACTACGACTACGCCCTCATCGACAGCCGCACCGGCATCAGCGACGTGGCCGAGATCTGCACCATCCACCTGCCCGACGTCCTGGTCGACTGCTTCACCCTCAGTGACCAGGGCATCGACGGGGCAGCGGCGGTGGCCGCCCGGGTCCGGGACTACGAGGGACGCCGGGCGCGCCGGGTGCTACCCGTGCCGATGCGGGTCGACGACGGGGAGAAGAGCAAGCGGGACGCCGGCCGGTCCCTGGCCATGCAGCGGTTCGCCGGCCTGCCGGGGGGCATGACCGACAGCGAGCGGCAGGCCTACTGGCTCACCGTCGAGGTGCCCTACCGTGCGTACTACGCCTACGAGGAGACGCTGGCGACCTTCGGCGACGAGCCGGGCGGGCGGACCACCCTGCTCTCCGCCTACGAGACGTTGACCAGCCACATCACCAACGGCAGGATCACCAGCCTGCCCCGGATCGAAGACCAGTTGCGCCGCCGGACGGTGCAGCGGTTCGAGCGCAAGCCGGCGGTCGTGGACGAGCTGATCGTGCTGCGGCACGTACCCGAGGACCAGATCTGGGCGGAGTGGGCGCAGTCCGTGCTGAACTCCGCCGACCTGCGGGTGGTGACCGCCGCCCTCGACGGGCCGGCACCCGAACCGGCGGGCACGGCCTTCCGCGAGGTCCGGCTGGTCTCCCGGGCCTACCTGGCGGCCCAGCGGGCTCGCCGCGATCCCGAGGGCTACCGCACCACGCCTGCCTGGCTGGCCGTGCACGTCGACGACACCCCGCCCGTGCCGGACGTCCCCGTCGGCAGTTGGACGGCAGTGCACGACCTCACGGCCGAGGAGGCGGCAACCCACCTGCTGAAGCTGGTCGGTCGGACGGCGGGCGCGGCCGGGCTGCGCCCCGCCCGTTTTCCGGGGGTGCGCGCCGCGGTCTTCAACGCGCCGGCCCGCAACGCCCGCTTCACCGGGCGCGAGGACCTGCTGCGCCGGCTCCGGGAGGAGCTGAAGGCCGCGGGCGGTGGGACGCCGGTCGCGCTGCGGGGCGGCCCCGGCCTCGGCAAGACGCAGCTCGCCATCGAGTACGCCCACCGGTTCCGGGGCGCGTACGACATCATCTGGTGGGTCGCCGCCGACCCGCCGCAGTTCGTCGACGTGCGGATGGTGGAGCTCAGCGAGGAGTTGGGCCTGCCCCAGACCACGATCCCGGAGACCAACCGGGCCCTGCGGCAGCGCCTGAGCCAGACCGAGCGCCGCGCCGACGGCAGCCCACCGCCGCACTGGTTGCTCATCTTCGACAACGCCGACCTGTACGAGGACGTCCGGCCCTACCTGCCGCAGGGCAACGGGCACGTGCTGGTCACCACCCGGAACCCCGACTGGGGCGACCTGGCGCGGGCGGTGGACGTCGACGAGTTCGACCGGGCGGAGAGTGTGGCGCACCTGCGCGCCCGCCTGGGCGAGCACCTGATGAGCGTGGCCGAGGCCGAGCAGGTCGCCGACGCGGTGGAGAACGTGCCGATCTTCGTCGCGACGGTCGGGGCATGGCTCGCCGACACCCGCACGCCGGTCGACGAATATCTGGCCGGGCTGCGCCGCACCGGCCTGGAGACGGAGGTCTGGGACCTCCCGCTGCAACGGCTGCGGGAGGGTTCCCCGGGGGCGTACCGTCTCCTGCAGCTCGCGTCGGTGCTCGCCCCGGAGATCTCCCTCGACCTGCTCTACAGCGATCAGGTGACGCGGGTCATCGCCCCGCACGACCCGGTGGTCGCCGCGCGGGTCGCCGACCGGGTGTCCGAACGCGACATCGCGGCGACGCTGGTGCAGCGGATGAACAAGCTCGCGCTCATCAAGCTGGATCCGCACGCCCACCGGGTGCAGGTGCACCGGCTGTTGCAGACCGCACTGCGCGCCCGGATGACCGACGACGAGTTGGCCAGGGCCAAGCACGAGGTGCACCAGATCCTCGCCGGATCGCGACCGCCGGGTGAGGTGGAGGACCCGACGAACCGGCAGCGGTTCCGGATGCTCTGGCCTCACCTCGACGGCTCCGACGCGATCTCCTGCCGGGACGACGACGTCCGGCAGCTGGTCATCGACCGCGTCCGCTACATCTACGTCAACGGCGGCTACGAGCAGGGTGAACGGTACGCGCGGGAGACCGAGGCCGTCTGGTCGGCGCTGCTGGCCGAGTTGCCGGCGGACGGGCCGGCGCACCGCAAGCTGCGCGTCCAACTGCTGCACCTGCGGTTCAACTGGGCGAACGTGCTGCGCAGCCTCGGTCGGTTCGAGGAGGCCCACCGGCTCGACGAGGACACCCTGCGCCAGCAGGAGGAGTTGATCGGCGAGAGCCACCCCCACACGCTGATGACCGCCGGTGGTTACGGAGCGGACCTGTGCACCCTGGGCCGGTACCAGGAGGCTCTGGAGCGTTGCCTGCGGACGTACGCCGCGTCGGTCGAGGTCTTCGGCGAGGATCACCGCCGCACCCTGAACGCGGCGAACAACCTCGCCGCTTCCTACCGGCTGATGGGCATGTTCGACCGGGCTCTCGACGGTGACCAGACCACCAACCGCCGGCTGCGGGTCGTCCTCGGGCCGGAGCACCCGAACACCCTGGTGTCGGCCAACAACCTCGCGCGCGACCTGCGGGAGACCGGCGACTACGAGGGTTCCGTGGCGCTGTTGCGGGAGGTGGTGACAGGCTACCGGAACCTCTTCGGCGACTACTCCCGCGCCGTGCTCACCGCCCAGGCCAACCTGGCCGTGTCGCTGCGCAGCACCGGGGAGATCGCCGAGGCCGCCCAACTGCTCGACGAGACCTATCAGCGGCTGCTGGCCACCCTCGGGCCGGACAACCCGGACACGCTGTTCAGCCGGCTCAGCCGGACGGCCAACATGATGTTGCAGGGGCAGAACGCGCAGGCCCTGACGGAGCTGGGCGAGGTGGAGCAGCAGTTCGTCCGGGTGTTCGGCCCCGACCACCCGTACTCGCTGGTCTGCCGGATCAACCTGGGCGTGGCGCAGTGGGATGCCGGTGACCAGAGCACCAGCCGGTCGCTCACCGAGGCGACGACCGAGGCGATGTTCGCCACGCTCGGCGACCGGCACCCGTTCACCATGGCGGCGGCCAACAACGTCGCGGTCTTCACCATTCTCGCCGGAGAGCCGGAGCGGGGGCGCGACCGGCTGTTGGCCGTGGTGGAGCAGCTCACGGGGGTGCTCGGGCCCGAGCACCCCGACACGCTGCGGGCCCGGGGCAACCTGGAGACCGCCAACCAGGCGTTGTCCGGCGGGCGCGTGAGCATCGGTCGGATGCGGATCGCCGACCGGCTCGCAAACCGGGTCGGGCAGCACCACCCCAGTGTCGTGGTGCTACGCGACGGGCGGTACGTGCGCCGGGTGCTCGACCCGCACCCCTACTGACCGGGCCGCGCGCCGATCAGCAGGTCGGCGCTCAGCGCGGGGTCGGGGTCGATGAGCCAGCGCAGGATGCGCGGCAGCTCCTCGACCGCGTCGAAGTGCGCCGCTCCGGGCCGGACCTCCATCTCGGCGCCGGGAATCTGCGCGGCCAGCCAGCGGCCGTGGCTGACCGGGGTGAAGTTGTCGTCAGCGCCGTGCCACAACCGGACCGGCGTCGCCAGGGTGTCGATCGCCCCGAGGTCGAACGCCCAGTGGCGGCGCAACGCCAGCACGTCGTCGATCCAGCCGTACGGGCCGGAGCGGAGCGCCTCCTCGTAGGTGTCGGTGAGGAGCCGGCGCAGGGCCGGGTCGTTGACCGCCCGGCGGTCCGCCGTGCTCATCTCCGTCTTCAGGTCCGCGAGGAGGAGCCGTGGGTCCGCAGCCGCCCGCTCGGCACGCTGGCGGATCTCATCGACCACGGCCGTGGTGTCGGGGCTCCCCACCCCGAACCCTCGGACGTTGCCGTCGTTCATGCCCCCGACCCAGTCCAACTCGATCGCGTTCCAGGGGGCGAGACTGACCAGAACCGCCACCCGGGTCACCCGCCCGCGCAGCCGGTCGTCGGCCGCACAGGCGAGGGCGTGCGGGCCGCCGCCGGAGCGCCCGACGACGGCGAACCGTTCCACGCCCAGGTGGTCGGCGATCGCCTCCACGTCGCGGGCGGCGTCGGCGACGTCCCGGTCCTCACGGCGGTCGGAGTCCCCGTAGCCGGGACGGTCGTAGGCGATCAGCCGGACGCCCATGCGGTAGAGCACGATGCCGCGAGGCTTCGGGCCCCGGCGGCTGCCGGGCGTGCCGTGGAGCAGGAAGACGGGGAAGCCGTCGGGCGCGCCGGTCACCTCGTACGCCACGCGTCTGCTGTCCTCGCGTTCGGCGAAGTCGGCCTCTGGCTCGCCTTCTCGGAACACTCCGTCCCGCCCTTCGGTGCCGCAACCAGCAAATACTCGCAATATCGCATCGAATGAAGACGATGCCTGACGGCTCCACTCAGCAATCGAGCCTAATGGTCAAGCCCGCCACGCCGCTATGCCGAGCACGAACAAGAGGCCGGATCTGTCTGAAACGACACCTACCGGCCACCTCGGCTGGAACTTCCGGCCGATCGGTCTCGCCGGGATGTCAGGGGCGCGCCGGGCCGGGCGTGTCGCCGCTCAGCGCATCGAGAGCCTCGTCGAGCCGGGGCTTCCGGCCGTCGGCGAAGCCGTCCAGGAACTCACCGCCGGGCGGGGCCCAGAACCGGGTACGCGGCTCGTCCCGCCAGTCGCAGGCGATCTCGCAGCACCACGAGTGGAGGTACGTCCGCTGGTCCTCCTGACCACGGTGAAACAGCGGGTCTCCGACGATCGGGAAGCCGAGCCACGCGAGGTGGACGCGGATCTGGTGGCGCCGACCGGTGACCGGCTTGAGCACCAACAGCGTACGGTCGCCGCTGACCAGCGCGGTCGCGAAGTCGGTACGTGACTCGTACGACGGCTTGGACCGGTCGATCGCCGACTCCGGCAACTCGAAGCGGCGGCGGTCGGCGTCGTAGCGGATGGCCTGGCGGTCACCCGCGATCCGGATGGTGCCCTTGCGACCCGGCCGGAGCGGCAGGTCGATGGTGCCCCGGTCGGGGAACGACGCCCCCCCGACCCAGGCCAGATACCGCTTGTCGGCACCCCGGCTGGCGAACTGCCGGGTCAGCGACGCGTGCGCCGACGGCGTCCTGGCCAGCAACAGCAGCCCCGAGGTGACCTTGTCGATGCGATGCACCCAGTGCACCGGCTCGCCGGCGGCGGCAGCCAGCTCGGTCAGGGACTCCGCGTGCCGCTCGCCCATCACGGAGATGCCCGGCGGCTTGTCGAGCACGAGAAGCTGGTCGTCCTCGTAGACGGGCTCCCGCCGAAGTGCCGACCAGGTGAAGGTGGTCATGGTCGCCTCGGCTCTCGACTGTCCTGCGTTGCTCCGTGTCACCGGCGGCCGCATCCGCAGCGGTGCCGCGCGGGGAGAGGGTCTAAGCGCCCGGGGGCCGGCAGGCGAAGGATACCAACCACGAGCGCCGTGACCTCCCGCCGGGCGACGTCCGCCCGGTCGCCGGATCACATGTCCGGAGCCGCCGTCGACCTACCGAAACGCGGCGCGGGCACTCGGCCGCCTCAGCCGAACCGCCAGCGGGTGGCGCTGAAGCCGGACTCCTTGTCCATGCCGATCACCTTGCGGGGAGTCACCTCGTAGACGATGTACGGCGACGGACCGATCCCGTCACCGTCGATCCCGCCGTCGACCACGGTCACCTCCCAGCCGTACTTGTTCCCGTAGCCGTCGGTGACCCGCTTCAGGGTGGCCGGGTCGGTGACCTGGGATGCCGTGCCCTCGATCGACAGATCGAGGTCGGGCCCGCCGACGGTGAGGACGCAGTTCGGGTTGGCGGCCAGGTTGTCGACCTTGTGTGCCGACTTGCTGGAGCAGAAGTACATGGCGTCGTCCAGCCACACCGCCAGCAACGGCACGGCGTGCGGCCTGCCGTCCGGGCGGACGGTGGACAGGAAGAACTCTCCCGCCTCCGCCAACCGGTCTCGCGCCTGCGACCAGGGCATCGGCTTCGATCCCTCGCTGGCAAAGGACGGTTCCGCGACCGGCTCCCGGTCAACCATGGATTCCCCTCCGACCGACGACATCAGTTACGTGATGCGGACAGCACGGAGAGTATCCCAGTGTCAGGCTTCCGTGTGGTCGGCTCTGGCGTGCCGGCCGCGTGGGCGGGCGCCGCCGCCTGGTGTTCCGCGTGCCGGGCCGCCCGCTCCGCGATCAGCCGCCCGAACAGCCCGTTGGGCCGGCCGCAGTCACCCCGCTCGACCGTATGGTCAGTTCGTCGCCTGCGCCACGCACCCTTCCGCGGGAGAGGTGCCGCACAGCCTGCTCCGGAACGGACGGGCGAATGACCAGGCGGGGTAGGGTGTCGCTTGGCGCTGGTTCGCCCGGTCGTGATCGGTCGGGCGTCGTAAGAGGGAACCCGGTGGGAGTCCGGGGCTGCCCCGCAGCGGTGAGTGGGAACGACCGCCGTCACCGGCACTGGACCGCGAGGTCCGGGAAGCGACGGCCAGTAGGAGACCGGCACCACCGGTCGCGCCCGCGAGTCCGAAGACCTGCCCGCGCCGCGCACACGGGGTGTGTGCGCTGCCGTCGACCTCGCGGGTGGGTCGGGCGGGCGACGCGCCAGGCGGCGTGTCCTCGACGTGCGCGCCGGCGGGTTCGTGGCGTGCTTCCCGAGGACGGACGGACCACGATGTACGACACCACCACGCTCGCCGGCCGGCCACCGGCGGCCTCGCACCTGACCCTGTCGCAGATCATGGACCAGCACCACACCAACCTGATGGGCACGGTCCACGGAGGCCGGATCCTCAACCTCATCGACTCCGTCGCCGGCGTGGTCGCCGCCCGGCACTCCGACGGGCCGGCGGTCACCGCCGCCATCGACGAGACCGCCTTTCTCCGCGCTGTGCGGGTCGGCGACGTCGTCCACGTCGACGCCCGGATCACCTGGGCCGGGCGTAGCTCCATGGAGGTGGCCGTGAAGGTGACCGCCGACCGGTGGGACCGGGCGGTGCCTCCCACCGACGTGGCCACCGCGCATCTGGTCATGGTCGCCGTCGACGACGACGGCCAGCCGCGTACGGTGCCGCCGCTGCTGCCGCAGACCGACGGCGACCGGCGCCGGTACCGCGAGGCGGAGATCCGCCGCGAGCACCGGCTGGCGCTGCGGCGGGCCCTGCTCGACGGCGGCGTCCGGGGCTGAACTCCGTTACCGGCCGGTCACCGCCGGTCTCCACCATCCGGGCCTGTCCGCCTATGCTGCAAAGCTCTGGCAATTGCACGCTAGGAGCAGCTGTGCGGATCGAGTCCGGCACCCCACGACCCATCACCCGGTACGGCACGCCGGTGCTGCACCGCCGCTGCGCGGAGGTGACCGTCTTCGACGACGCCCTCGCCCAACTCGTCGCCGACATGTTCGCCAGCATGTACGCCGCCCACGGCGTCGGCCTGGCCGCCAACCAGATCGGCGTCGACGCCCGGATCTTCGTCGTCGACTGCCCCGACGCCACCGGCACCCACACCGTCGCCCATGTGATCAACCCGGTGCTGCACCTGCCCGAGCACCGGGAACTCGTGGTCGACTTCGAGGGATGCCTGTCCGTCCCGGGCCAACAAGCCGACCTGGCCCGGGCCGGCACCGCCGCCGTCACCGGAGTCGACATGCACGGCGAGCCGCTCCGCCTGGACGGCACCGGCGTCCTCGCCCGCTGCTTCCAGCACGAGGTCGACCACCTCGACGGCCTCGCCTACGTCGACCGGCTCCCCGTCAAGCAGCGCAAACAGATCCTCGCCGCCAGCGCCGAGCACCCCGGCGTCGGTGTCGGGGCACGCGGGAACTGACCGATGCCGGTCCCTGCCGGCCCGCGCCGCGGAGTCCGGTGCGGGCGGGCCGCGTCAGACGGTTACCGGGCCGAGGTGCGCCAGTGCCGCACGCACCCAGCTCAGCTCCACCGCGGCCCGCAACACCCTGCGGGCCGCGGTGGTCGCCGCGGCCTCTACCTCAACCCACCGGCTGGCTCACACCCCCAGCGAACCAACGCGGCGCTGCACTAGCCGCAGTAGGCGTTGACGATGCCCTCGGTCGGGTTGCTGGCGCCGACCTGGCCCGCGAAGTTGATGCAGCGACCACGTCCATAGACGCTGACCGGGCCGGCGTAGTACTTGAAGTTGCCCTTGTCGACATCGCTCTGGTTGCCGGAGCCGATGCTGACGTAGATGTACTGGCTGACCCCGGGATTGTTGGTGTGGGTCATCGCGCAGTTGTACCCGGTCGACGAGTTGTAGTAGACCGAGATGTAGCCCCCACGAATCTGCCAGTTGCCGAGCAGGCCACCAGAGCAGGTGGCGGCGGCGGCCGGGCTGGCGGTGCCGACGAGCAGACCGGCGCCGACGGCGGCGACGCCAGCCAGGCTGGTCAGCTTCCGCTTGAGTGTGTTGCGCATGCTTATTCCTCCCCATAAGACCGACAACGATCTTGGATCGTAATCGATCACCCGGTCGGTCCATTCGCCTCAGCGAACGCAGGCCGGGCGGTGCCTTCTGGCTCATGAGGCGGGAAGATCATGCGGCAGATGCCGCCGGGCCGGGTAGCGATGACGCGACGGCACGGGCCTCCGCGCCAGTCAGCCGACTCGAACACAGTCCCTACCTGCACGCTGTGTCGCATCGATCGTCTCCGGCGGCCACACCAGCCTGCTGCTCCTCGGTGACCTCGATTCACGGGACAAGGATGATCTTGCCTCGCGTGCGGCCGGCCTCGGCGTCCCGATGCACCGACGCCAGGTCGGCGAGCGGACGGGACGCCGCGACGTCGACGCGGACTGCGCCGGCGTCGACGAGTTCCACCAGTGCGGCGAGCTGGGTGGTGTCATTGCGCGCCACGAAGCGCACCGCCGTGACCGGGGTGCCGGGGGCCGGTTCGACCGGGATGGTGGCGGAGACGAGGACGCCGCCCGGCCGCACCAACGGCACCAGGGCAGCGGCCCGCTGCGGGCTGATCGCGACGAGGTTAAGCACGATGTCGACCGGCTCGTCCAGCGCATCGCCGACGGGTGCGGCCGTGTAGTCGATGGTCCGGTCGGCCCCGAGCTGGCGGACCACGGCTGCGCTGCGCGGACTGGCCGTGGCGATGACCTTCGCACCGGCGTGCCTGGCGAGCTGGACGGCGAACCCGCCGATGCCGCCACCCGCGCCGTTGACGAGCACCCGCTGCCCGGGCGTCACGCGGGCGTGCTCGAACACCGCCTGCCAGGCGGTCAGGCCAGCAAGAGGGATGGCGGCGGCCTCGGCGAGGGGAATGGCGGTGGGTGCCGGAACAAGGCTGTCGGCCGGGGCGGCGACGTACTCGGCCGCGGTCCCGCCGCCGTCGATCCGCCCGATGACCCGGTCGCCGACGGCGAGAGTACGCACGTTCTCGCCGATCTCGACCACGGTGCCGGCGACATCCCAGCCGAGCGTGTGGGGCAGGTCCAGCGGAAACATCGAGTGCAGCAGTCCGGAGCGCAGCGCGATCTCGGTCGGGTTGAACGAGGTGGCCGCGACCTGGAGCAGCACCTGGCCCGGCCCGGGTGCGGGGCGGGGGACCTCTTCGTACCGGATGACGGACGCGTCGCCGTACCCGTGGATTCTCGCGGCTCTCATGGCTCGAACCTATGGGGGCGGCAAGGGACGGACCATGCGCACGGATCCTCCATTCATATCCGATCGTCTCCCTGCCGATACTGTTCCTGTGGACGTACTCAGCGACGTGATTGCGGTGATGCGGACCGGACAGCCGCGCTCGGCGCGGGTGGCGTGGCACGCCCCGTGGGCCCAGCGGTTCGCGTCCGTGCCCGGGTCCGCCGGCTTCCAGGTGATCCTGCAGGGACAGTGCTGGCTCATCCCGCCGGACACCGACCCCATGCCGCTGGCCCCCGGGGATGTGGTGTTCCTGCCGCATGGGCGCGGGCACACCCTGGCGGACAGTCCGTCGACCGCACCGGTCGCAGCCGCCTGCGACCCGGACGACCCGCGGTTGCTCCAGCGCCACAGGTTCGACGCCGTCGGCGTGCCCGGCGGCGATGCACCGGCCACCGTGACGCTCTGCGGCGCCTACCAGCTCGACCCCGCCCGCGCCCATCCGCTGCTGCGCGGCCTGCCCGAACTCATCCACCTGCCCGCGCACCTCGGGCGGTATCCCGCGCTGCGCGCCACCGTGGAACTGCTCGCCGCCGAGCTGGAACGGCCCCGCCTCGGCACGGACGCCATCGTCCCCGCACTGCTCGACACGCTGCTGCTGTACATGCTGCGCATCTGGTTCGACGAGCAGCCCGCCGGGACCGCCACCGGCTGGGCGGCGGCACTCAACGACCCGGCCACCTGCACCGCGTTACAGGCCATGCACCGCGATCCGGCACACCCCTGGACGGTCGCCACGCTGGCCGCCGAGGCGGGGCTGTCCCGGGCACCGTTCGCCCGCCGCTTCACCGCCCTCGTCGGTCAACCGCCGCTGAGCTACCTGACCTGGTGGCGGATGACCACCGCCGCCCGGCTGCTCCGCGAGTCCGACGCGCCGCTGAGCGCCATCGCGGGCCAGGTCGGTTACGTGTCGGAATTCGCCTTCGCCAGCGCGTTCAAACGCCAGCACGGCACCGCCCCCGGCAGGTACCGCCGGGCCGGGTAGCGACGGCACGGGCGCCTGCGTCGGTCAGCCGAGGAGCCACTGGACGATGACGAGCACGGCGACGAGGTCGGGCCCGCGCAGCACCTGACGCATCAGGTCGACCGGGATCATCGTGAACGGCGTCACGACGACGACGCCGTCATGGCGCAGGGGTGGCCGGGTGGCGCCCCAGCAGGTTGCCGCCACCACCCCCGGCAGGAGCAGCAGGTCGATCAGGCCGACCCCCGGCCGCACCCCCGGCAGCGCCGCGAAATACCACACCACGGCCCCGACAGCGGGGACCACGACATGGGCCAGGTTCAGGACGGTCTCGTGGCCGCCGAGGGCCCGGCGCAGGCCCGGCGAGCGGCTGACCGTCCGCAGCCCGCCGGCCAGTCGGTTCGTCGCCAGGTACGCGAGGATCACGAACGCGGCGGCCTCGATCGACGGCACGGCCACTGCGACGGCGTACGTCGCCAGCAGCAGCGCGGCCCACACCGCGACCGCGCTGGGATGCCGGAAGGTCCGGCGGAGGTCGGCCTGCACCAGCACCGCGAACCGGCCGCCGGGGCGGAAGCGCCGGCTGCGTACGCGCCCGATGGAACGCCAGCGCCGGCCCTCCACCAGGGCGGCCAGCGTGCTCGGGTCGAGCAGCACGGCCGCGTGCGCGGCGGCGTCGGCGTACTGGGCGCCGGCCGTGAGCGATGCCCGGTCGACCGCGCCGAGCGCCCGCTGGGCCCGCGCCGTGACCAGCACCGCCACCGGTGACGCCAGCAGGCCCACCAGGACGGTCGACGACACCGGCGGGCGGGGGATCGAGAACCCGGCGAGGTGCCCGAGCACGACCAGCAGCGACACCAGGATGCCGGCGGCGACCAGGCCCGTGCCGACCAGCCGGGCCCAGCGTGGCTCGCGCCGGGCCGCCTGGGCGACGACACTCGCCGACACACCGGTGGCACCGCAGGCCACTCCCGCCAGGGCCGCCCAACCCAACTCGACGGCGCTGTCGGACCCGCCGGTGAACGCCGCCGCCGCGCCGATCAGGCCGGCGCCGGCGGACGCGCCCAGCACCAGCCAGCCGAAGCGGGGCAGCAGCCAGGACCGGCGGTCCAGCGGCGCGCTGACCACCCACGCCTGCGCCGCGGGAGTCACCAGGAGCGGGCCGAACACCCGCACGGCCCGCCACACGAGCCCGGCACCGGCCAGCGCGAGGGCGACGGCGATCCAGTAGCGGTCGGCGGTGTCGACCCGCGCGGGCGGCGTCGACCCGAGCTGGCCGCGCAGCCCGCTGACCGCGAACCAGCCGTACATCCCGACGAACAGGACGACCACGTAGATGTCGGTGAGGGTGTCACCGAGCGAACCGGTGTGGTGCCGGCGGCGGGACCGGCGCAGCCACCCGCGCACCTGCCTCGCGGTCGGGCCGGCCGCCGGTCGCGTGGTCGTCGTCACCGCCACGTCAGGCGCCGATCTCGATGCGCCGGTCCGCGATCCGTTCGATGAGTTCGGTGTCGTGCGAGGCCATCAGCACCGCCGTCCCGGCGGCCTTCTCCCGCAGCAGCCGGTCCGCGAGCCAGTCGCGGCCCCGCACGTCGAGCCGCTGCTCGGGCTCGTCGAGGACGAGCAGGCCCCGGGGGCGGACGAAGCAGGACGCGAGCGCGAGCCGGCGGCGCTGGCCGCTGGACAGCGTCGCGGGAAGCTGGTCCCGGGCGCCGTCGAGACCCAGCTCGGCGAGCACCTCCGCCACCGGCTCCGCGGTGCCGCCGTGCGCGTACGCCACCAGCTCCAGGTGCTCGACGACGGAGAGGTCCGGAAAGAAGTCGATGTCGTCGAGGGTCGCGGCCACGGTTGCCCGGACCTCGGGGTTCGTCTCGTGGCACCGCTTCCCGTCCAGCAGCACCTCCCCCTCGTCCGGGCGGTCCGCACCGACGACGCAACGGAGCAGCGTGGTCTTGCCGCCGCCGTTCGGCCCGACGACGGCGGCGGCCTGACCCGCGTCGAGGGAGAACGTCACGTCGTCGAGGACGACCAGTTCCCCGAACCGGCGGGTCAGGCCACGGACCGTGAGTGTCTGCACGATCCACAAGTCTGGCGTACGGGTGCCAGCCGTCAGGCGCCGACGTAGGCCGCGAGGTGTTCCCCGGTGAGGGTGGACCGGGCGGCGACGAGGTCGGCGGGGGTGCCCTCGAAGACGATCCGGCCGCCGTCGTGGCCGGCACCGGGGCCGAGATCGATGATCCAGTCGGCGTGCGCCATGACCGCCTGGTGGTGCTCGATCACGATGACGGACTTGCCGGATTCGACGAGCCGGTCGAGCAGATTGAGCAGCTGCTCGACGTCGGCGAGGTGCAGACCCGTGGTCGGCTCGTCGAGGACGTAGACGCCACCCTTCTCGCCGAGGTGGGTGGCCAGCTTGAGGCGCTGCCGCTCACCGCCGGACAGCGTGGTCAGCGGCTGCCCCAGGGAGAGGTAGCCGAGCCCGACGTCGGCGAGCCGCCGCAGGATCGTGTGGGCCGCCGGGATCCGCGCCTCCCCGGCGCCGAAGAACTCCTCGGCCTCGGTCACCGACATCGAGAGCACCTCGCTGATGTCCCGGCCGCCGAGGTGGTATTCGAGGACCTCCGCCTGGAACCGCTTGCCCCCGCACTCCTCGCAGACGGTGGCGACGCCGGCCATCATCGCGAGGTCGGTGTAGATGACGCCGGCCCCGTTGCAGTTGGGGCAGGCGCCCTCGGAGTTGGGGCTGAACAGCGCCGGCTTCACGCCGTTCGCCTTCGCGAACGCCTTGCGGATGGGTTCGAGGAGGCCCGTGTACGTCGCCGGGTTGCTCCGTCGCGAGCCGCGGATCGCGCCCTGGTCGACCGACACCACCCCGGCGTCGGCGGGCATCGAGCCGTGCAGCAGCGAGCTCTTGCCGGATCCGGCGACGCCGGTGACGACGCACAGCACGCCGAGCGGGATGTCGACGTCCACGTCCTGGAGGTTGTGGGAGGTGGCGCCCCGGATCTCCAGCTTTCCGGTGGGGGTGCGCACCGTCTTCTTGAGGGTGGCCCGGTCGTCGAGGTGGCGACCGGTGAGGGTGCCGCTGGACCGCAGTTTTTCGACGGTGCCCTCGAAGCAGATGGTGCCGCCCGCCACGCCGGCGCCGGGGCCGAGGTCGACGACGTGGTCGGCGATCACGATCGTCTCCGGCTTGTGCTCCACGACGAGCACCGTGTTGCCCTTGTCGCGCAGCCGCAGCAGCAGCTCGTTCATCCGCTGGATGTCGTGGGGGTGCAGGCCGATGGTGGGTTCGTCGAAGACGTAGGTGACGTCGGTGAGCGCGGAGCCGAGGTGCCGGATCAGCTTCGTGCGCTGCGCCTCGCCCCCCGACAGCGTGCCCGACGGCCGGTCGAGGGAGAGGTAACCCAGGCCGATCTCCACGAACGAGTCGAGGGTCGCCCCCAGCGCCGCCAGCAGCGGCGCGACCGAGGGCTCGTCCAGGGCCCGGATCCATTCGGCCAGATCACTGATCTGCATCGCGCAGGCGTCGGCGATGCTGGTTCCCTTGATCTTGGAGGATCGGGCCGCCTCGCTGAGGCGGGTGCCTCCGCAGTCCGGGCAGGTCGTGAAGGTCACCGCGCGATCCACGAACGCCCGGATGTGCGGCTGCATCGCCTCCCTGTCCTTGGACAGGAACGACTTCTGGATCCTGGGGATCAGGCCCTCGTACGTGAGGTTGACGTTGTCGACCTTGATCTTGGTCGGCTCCTTGTGGAGAAGGTCGTGAAGTTCCCTCTTGGTGAACTTGCGGATCGGCTTGTCCGGGTCGAAGAACCCGCATCCGCTGAAGATGCGGCCGTACCATCCCTCGACGCTGTAGCCCGGAATCGTGAGGGCGCCCTCGTTGAGCGACTTGCTGTCGTCGTAGAGCGCGGACAGGTCGATGTCGGTGACGCGGCCCATGCCCTCGCAGCGCGGGCACATTCCGCCGACGATGGAGAAGCTCCGCCGTTCGGCCTTCTGGGCTGCCCCGCGCTCGACGGTGACCGCGCCGGCGCCGTGGGCCGAGGCGACGTTGAAGGAGTACGCCTGGGGCGAGCCGATGTGCGGCTGCCCGAGCCGGCTGAAGAGGATACGCAGCATCGCGTTGACATCGGTCACGGTGCCGACGGTGGAGCGGGGGTTGGCGCCCAGCCGCTCCTGGTCGACGATGATGGCCGTCGTCAGGCCCTCCAGCAGGTCGACCTCCGGCCGCGCCAGCGTCGGCATGAAGCCCTGGAGGAAGGCGCTGTAGGTCTCGTTGATCATCCGCTGCGACTCCGCAGCGATCGTGCCGAACACCAGCGAGCTCTTTCCCGAGCCCGAGACGCCGGTGAACACCGTCAGCCGGCGCTTCGGGATCTCGACGCTGACGTCCTTGAGGTTGTTCTCGCGCGCGCCCTGCACCCGGATCAGCTCGTGGCTGTCGGCGACGTGCGGCGTGTGCGACTGAGGATCCGTCCTCGGGGCCGTGCTCATCGTTTCTCCATCTGTCACGCGGGCCGCCATCGCGGTCTCCGTCGGCGTCGTACGGTGGCTCAGCCCCGCTGCTGGATGCGGATCATGTTGCCCGCGGGGTCGCGGAACGCGCAGTCGCGGACACCGTACGGCTGGTCGGTCGGCTCCTGGACCACCTCGGCGCCGCTGGCCTCCAGCCTGCTGAAGACGTCGTCGAGGTCGGCGGCGGCCAGGTTGACGCCGAAGTAGCTGCCCTTGGCCATCATCTCGAGGATGGTGCGGCGCTCGTCGTCGGTGAGACCGGGGCTGGCGGTCGGCGGGTGCAGGACGATGGACGTGTCGGGCTGGTCGGCGGGGCCGACCGTGATCCAGCGCATCCCCCCGTACCCGACGTCGTTGCGGATCTCGAAGCCGAGGGTGTCGCGGTAGAAGGCCAGGGAGGCGTCCGGGTCGGTGTGCGGGAGGAAGCTCGAGTTGATGGTGATGTCCATGGCAGTCACGCTAGGTGCGGCCGGGTGGCCGCCGCTTCTCGATTCCTGATCGGTCTGGTCACCTGCTTCGCGACACACGCCGGTATTCCCGCCGTCGCGGGCGCCGCCTCGCGCCGGTAGACGCTGGGCGGCACCCCGACCAACTCGGTGAAGCGGCTGCTGAAGGTGCCGAGCGACGAGCAGCCGACCGCGAAGCAGACATCCGTGACGCTGAGGTCGCCACGGCGCAGCAGGGCCATCGCGCGCTCGATGCGCCGCGTCATCAGATAGGAGTACGGTGACTCACCGTAGGCTTGCCGGAACTGGCGGCTGAGGTGTCCGGACGACATGTTCACGCCCCGGGCGAGCGCCTCGACGTCCAGCGGCTGCGCGTACTCGCGGTCGATCCGGTCACGGACGCGGCGCAGCCGGGCGAGGTCGCCCAGCCGCTGTTCCTCGGCGGATCTGCTGCTCACCTGCGAAATCGTGCCACATCTGGCTGCGCGTGGCGGAGCGGCGCGCATGGTCAGGACTGCCGGGCCGCCTTCTGCACCAACCCCATGTGTTTGGTGAAGCCGACGCCCTCCGCGAGCGGCCCGCGCTCGTGGTCGTCGACAACGCCGAGCACCTGCTCGCCGCCGTGGTGCCGGTGGTGACCGGCCTGCTCGCCCGCTGCCCGGCGCTGCGGGTGCTGGTCACCGCCCGACGGCCACTGGACGTGCCGGGAGAGCGCGTGCTGGCCGTACCGCCGCTGGCCGATCCGGACGCGGCGCGGCTGCTGGCCGACCGTGTCCGGGCGGCGGGCGGCGCGGCACCGGATCCGGCGCTCGCGGCGCGGATCTGCCGGCGGTTGGACGCCCTGCCGCTCGCCATCGAGCGCGCCGCGGCGCGGTGCGCGGCGCTCTCCCCGGTCGACGTCCTGGCGGCGATCGACGACGGGCTGCTGGACGACGCGCTCGACGCCAGCCATCGCCTGCTGACCGACGCGGAGCGCCGCCTGCTGCACCGGCTCAGCGCTCTCGACGGCCCGTTCACACTGGCGCAGGCCCGGCGCGTCGCCGGTGCACCGGGTGCCACGTCCGCGCTGGTGGGCCTGGTCCGCGCCGCACTGGTGCTCGTCGACATCACCGGCGGGACGCGCCGGTACCGCCTGCTCCGGGGCGTACGCTCCCACGCCGGGCGCCCTCGCGGCGGGCCCGACGTTCCTCCGCGTGAGACGAACGACTCAGCGGCTCACCGCCGTCTCCCGCTCCACCCGCGACAGCTTCGCGGGATTGCCCACGTAGTAGAGCCCGCTCACGAGGCCGTCGTCGATCCGCACGGTCACGACGCCCTCGATCTCCCCGCCGAGCCGCATGAGCAGCGCCGGGGCGCCGTTGACCTGCACCGGCTCGAACGACATCCGGCCGGCGACCCGCTCCAGGCCGGCGGCCAGCATGCGGGCCACCCTCTCCGCCCCCACGATCGGTCGCGGCGCGGCCTGCTTGACCCCGCCCCCGTCGCCAAGGGCGACGACGTCCGGCGCGAGGATGTCGAGCAGGCCCTGCAGGTCTCCCGTCTCGACCGCCCGTTGGAACGCCGCGAGCGCGGCCCGGGTCTCGTCCGGGGAGGCGGCCCCACGCGGCCGGCGGGCGGCGACGTGCGACCGGGCGCGGTGGGCGATCTGCCGGACCGCGGCCGGCGTCTTGTCGACCGCTGCCGCTATCTCGTCGTACCCGAGGTCGAACACCTCACGCAGCACGAACACGGCCCGCTCGGTCGGGGTGAGCGTCTCCAGCACCAGGAGCATCGCCATCGAGACGCTGTCGGCCAGCTCGACGTCCTCGGCCACGTCGGGCGTGGTCAGCAGCGGCTCGGGCAGCCAGGTGCCGACGTACGACTCCTTGCGCCGGCCGAGCGTACGCAGCCGGGTGAGCGCCTGCCGGGTCGTGATCCGGACCAGGAAGGCGCGCTGGTCGCGCACCGTGTCGAGAGCGACGCCTGACCAGCGCAGCCAGGTCTCCTGGAGGACGTCCTCCGCGTCGGCGGCCGAGCCGAGCATCTCGTAGGCGACGGTGAAGAGCAGGTTGCGGTGGGTGACGAACGCCTCGGTGGCGCGATCTCCCCGGTCGTCCCCGCTCCTGGTCGTCTCGACCATGGCTGACTCCTGTCTCGTCGCGCTCGACCGTGTCCCCACACAGGACGCCGGACCGCACCGTCCTGTGACACCGGGGCCGGCACGACCGGGCGCCGCGCGTCCGTGAGGCGCGTCACGCGGGGGTGGTGTCACAGGGACCGGCCCACCGGCACCTTGTGTTCGACAGGTAACCACCGGCAGGAGGCCGACATGAGGGTAGTAGTGGTGGGCGCCGGCTACGCGGGCATGTCCGCGGCGAACCGGCTCGCCAGGAAGGTGCCGTCCGCCGAGATCACCGTGATCAACCCACGGCCCGATTTCGTGGAGCGCGTACGACTGCACCAGCAGATCGCCGGGACGGGCGCCGCCGCGACGCCGCTGGCGTCGATGCTGCCGGCCGGCGTCACGTCGCGGGTCGGCACCGTCGACAGGATCGGTGACGGCGCGGTCGTCCTCGACGACGGCGAGCGGATCGACTTCGACCACGCCATCCTCGCCGTGGGCAGCACGGCGCTGCCGATGCCGGGCACGGTGCCGGTGGGCACGTGGGAGGGGGCGGAACAGGCGCGCGGGGCCCTCGCGGCACTTCCCGCCGGCAGCACCGTCACGGTTGTCGGGGGCGGCCCGACGGGCATCGAGACGGCGGCGGAGGTGGCGGGCGCCAGGCCGGACGTCCGGGTACGCCTGGTCGGCTCCTCGGTAGCCGGGAGCTTCTCCCACGGCGCACGGCAGCGGGTCCACGCCAGCCTGCGGCAGTTGAGGGTCGACGTGGTGGACGACGACGTCACGAGGGTGGCCGAGGGCTCGGGGCGGTCCGACGGCGTCGTACGGCTGCGGTCGGGAGCGGCGTTTCCGTCCGACCTGACCCTGTGGGCGATCGTGGCCGGCATCCCGGACCTCGCGGCACGCAGCGGCCTGGCGGTCAACGCGGAGGGCCGGGCGGTCGTTGACGAGTTCCTGCGCAGCGTCACCGACGAACGGGTCTTCGTCGTGGGCGACTGCGCAGCGGTGCCCGGGGCCCGGCTGTCCTGCCAGTCCTCCGCGCCGCAGGGCGCGCACGCGGCCAACAACCTGGCCCGCATCGTCGCTGGCCGCCGGCCCGAGCCGTACGCCGTGCGGTACGTCGGGCTGGGCGTCAGCCTCGGCCGGAAGGACGCCGTGGTCCAGTTCACCCGGCGCGACGACACCCTCCGGCGGGCCTACATCGCCGGGGGCACCGCGGGCGTGGTCAAGGAGATCGCGTCCCGCGGCGCGAAGCTCGGCGCCCGCACCGGCATCGGTGGCTGATCGGCCGGTTCCCCAGGTGACCAGGCCGTCCGCCCAGGGCACGGCTACCCGTGGGACGGGGTGGCCGTGCCCGCAGCGGGTGCCTGGTCGAACTGGTCGCGGTTGCGGACGATGTCGCCCTGGTGGTCACGGACCCAGTGCACGAGCCCGTTCACGGCCTCGTTCAGTGAGCGGCCGAGCGGCGTCAGGGCGTACTCCACCCTCGGCGGCACTTCGGGATAGGCGGTCCTGGTCACCAGTCCGTCGCGGGTGAGGGAGCGCAGCGTCTGGCTGAGCATCCGCTGCGAGATGCCGACGACCTGATCGTGCAGCGCGGTGAAGCGCATCGGGCCGGTCGCCAGCATCGTGATGGTCAGCAGCGTCCACTTGTCACCCACCCGCGCCAGCACGTCGCGGGCCAGCTCGATCGTCTGTACGCAGTCCGGCGCGACCCCGCGCCGCGCGAGTTCGATGCCGAGAGCGCTCGTCATGGCCTTCGTTCCTCTTGGGTCGGTAGCTGACTTGGAAGTGCGTATGGGAGAGCCGGACTAAATCCGGCGGGCGCACGTTTCTTACTGATCGTAACCAATATGCGGCCGCCCGTACGTGGCCGTTACAGCGGGAGGACGCCATGGTCCAGCACGACACGTTCACGATCTCCCGGCACCTCGACGTGCCGCCGGGCGAGGTCTTCGCGGCGTTCGCGGACACCGGGACCAGGCGGCGGTGGTTCCGGCTCCCCGGCAGCGGAGCCTCGTACGAGCACGACTTCCGGGTGGGCGGTGGTGAGACCGCGCGCAGCACCTTCACGGGACTGGACACGGCACCCGAGCGGCTGGAGTACCGGTCGCGGTACATCGACATCGCGGACACCCGCCGGATCGTCTTCGGCTACGAGGCCGTCGTGGACGGCGAGTTGCGCTGGACCTCGCTGGTCACCGTCCGGTTCGAGGGCGAGGCGGGCGGCACCCGCCTGGACTGGACCGAACAGGTCGCCTTTCTCCGGTACACGGGCGACGGCAGCACGGACCTGGCGCACCTGCGCGGCGGAAGCGTGCTGCGGCTGAACGGCCTCGACGCGGCACTGCGCCCCTGACCGGCATCAGCGCCCAGGGCGGGCGATCACGATGCCAGAGATCACCGCGTACGCGAAGACCGGGCGACGGCGGCGAAGCCGTCGGTCAGCGCGGCCATGGTGCGGCGGATCCGGGTGTCCGCCATCGGGCCGGTCTCGCCGGAGAGTGCGACGTGATGCAACACTCCGACCGCCGCCAGGGCCAGCGCCTCCGTGTCGGTCCCCGCGGGCACCCGCCCGAGTCTCTGCTCGGCGGCCAGATACTCGGCGACGGCACGTTCGATCGCCTGAAGTCCGGCAGCTCCGTCCCCGAGTACCGCCCGGACGTTCGCTGCCAGCTCCGGCGAGGAGGCCATCAGCCGGGTCAACGCCAGCAGCGTGCCCCGCGGCGTGGCCAGTAGCGCCTCGCTCAGGTTCCCGGCGACCGTGCCGGAGCCTGCCCGGCCCGGTAGCCCGGCCACCTCGCCGGAGATCTGGAAGGTCCGGTCGACCGCGTACCCGGCCAGGAAGTCGTCGAAGTTCGCGAAGTGCGCGTACAGCAGCCCGGTGGCGACGCCGGCCTCGCGGGTCACGGCCCGGCCGGTGAGCCGGGTCGGGCCGTCCCCGGCGATCACCCGTTCGAGGGCGGCGAAGAGCTGCTGCCTGGGTTCCGGGATGGCAACTCCGCGTGGCATGGCCGAATTCTAGGCGCTGCCCCGACCGGTGTTGCATCAGAATGAGCGCTTGCTCATACTAATTTGAGCAAGCGCTCATTCTGAGGTGCGGGAGTGTGGGATGAAACGTGCGGTGATCGTCGGAGCGGGCATAGCCGGGCTGGCCACAGCCCTGCGGCTCGAACAGGACGGCTGGCGCACGGTCGTGGTGGAACGTGCCCCGGCCCGGCGCAGCAGCGGCTACCTGGTGAACCTGATCGGGCCGGGCTACGACGCCGCCGAACGCCTCGGCCTGCTTCCGGCGCTGGCCGCCCACGACCTGGGACTGTTCACCACCGTGCTGGTCCGGGACGACGGACGGGCCAAGTTCGCCGTGCCGTCCGCCGTCGCCGAGGCCGCCCTCGGCCAGCGGGCCCTGTCGGTGTTTCGCGGCGACCTGGAGTCCACGCTGTTCGACGCGGTGGGCGGCCGCGCCGAGATCCGCTTCGGCACCACCGTCACGTCCGTCGACCAGGACGCCGACCGGGTACGGGTGGTGCTGAGCGACGGCACGACGGAGCACGCCGACCTGCTGGTCGGCGCCGACGGGGTGCACTCCGCCACCCGTACTGCGGTGTTCGGTGCGGGCTTCCGGGTCGACCTTCCGTACCTCGTGGGCGCCTTCCCCCTGGCCCATCCGGTGGCAGGCGTACCGGAGTCGTCCGCCACCACGTTCATCGGTCCGGGGCGCACGGCGGCACTCGTCAACCTGGGCCCGCAACGGTCGTCGGCGTTCTTCACGTACCGGTGCCCGGACCCGGTCGCCGATCTGGGACGCGGGCCGGTGGACGCGCTCGGCGCGGCGTTCGGGGATCTCGGCGGAGGCGTGCCCGACGCGCTCCGCCATCTTGAGAAGGACCCGGCCGGCGCCTACTTCGACGCGGTCAGCCAGGTGGTCATGCCGCAATGGAGCACCGGCCGGGTCGTGCTACTCGGCGACGCGGCCTGGTGCGTCACGCTCTTCGCCGGGCACGGCGCCGCCCTCGCGCTCGCCGGAGCCGACCAGCTCGGCGCCGCCCTGGCGCGGCACGGCGACGACATCCCGGCGGCGCTGACCGGGTGGGAGGCAGCGCTGCGCCCGGAAGCCACCAAACGGCAGGCGCTCGCCCGCCGCGGAATGCTCCAGTACGCGCCACCCAGCCGGTTCCACGTGTGGATGAGCGACCTGACCATCCGGGCGATCACGCTCCCCGGCATCCGCGGCCTCGTCCGGCGCGGCATCGAACGCGCGAACCGCTGAGATCACGCGTGGCGCGAGGGCACGAGCATGATCGGCGACATCGCCGCGGGAGCGACCGCGGTTCAGCGGCGGAAGAACGAGGGCACAGTGTACGAATAAGGGGACTTCGTCCGCCGAGGAGCGATATGCGTACGATCGCGAAACAGCTTGCCGTGGTGACGGCCCTCGCCGGGCTGGCCGCGTGCGGGGCTACGCACACCGCCGCCGACGCACCGACAAGCGAGCAGGAGGCGCAGCCTGTCGCGGTGGTGACGGGCACGCCGGCCGTCCGGTCCGGGTGGACCTCCTGCGAGGTCGACGCGCCGATGGAGTTCGCAGGGCCCCCGCCGGCCGGCCTCACCATGCCGCGCCTGGGCGCCGGCTTCCCGGCCGTGGCCGCGGTCCACTGCCAGCTCGAGCCGACCCGACGCACCGACGGCGGCGAGGACCTGGTTCTCACCGAGGGCCGGGCCACCGACCTGACGGCGCTTCTCGCCGCGCTGCGCATGCCCGACGAGACGTCCACGACCGACGCCTGCACCCTCGAGATGCCCTGGGTGCCGAACCTGCTGCTGCTGGACGCACAGGACCGGTGGATCCGGCCGGGACTCCCTGCGGACGGCTGTGGGAAGCCGCGCGCCGAGACACTTCAGGCCGTGCGCGGCCTGCGGCTGACCACGGTGTCGGCGAAGGTCGTACGGGCGACCGGGTAGGCCCGGGATGTCGGGGCTCGCCTTCACGGGGGCGACGCCCGACAGCCCGGCGGGGCACAAGCGACAGGCAAGATCAGTTGTTGGGCGGCCCTGGGATACTTGCCCGATGCGGGGTCGACTCTCCAATCCGTTCCGGCGGCTGCGTCCGGCCGGCGGGCTTGTGCGCTGGCTGCGCCGCGCCGTCGTCGCGGCCGTCGTCGTCGCGGCGCTGCTCACCGGTGGCACCGTGGCCAGCGTGCGGTGGATCCACGGCGGCGCGGAGGGGCACATCTTCGCCGAACGGGACGTTCCGGCGGCTCCGGTCGCCCTCGTGCTGGGCACCAAGGTCCACCCCGACGGGACCCCCTCGCCGTTCCTCACCGCCCGGCTGGAGATCGCCCGGCGGCTGCTCGACGCCGGCAAGGTGCGCGCGATTTTGCTCTCCGGCGACAACATGAACCCGGACTACGACGAGCCCGGCGCGATGCGGCGGTGGCTGGTCGACAACGGCGTGCCGGCGGAGCGGGTGGTGCTGGACCACGCCGGCTTCGACACGTACGACTCGTGCGCCCGCGCGAAGCGGATCTTCGGGGTGGACCGGGCGACCGTGGTCACCCAGTCCTTCCACCTGCCGCGCGCCGTGGCGGTGTGCCGGCGGCTCGGCGTGGACGCCAGCGGGGTCGGCGACGAGACGGCCCGGCAGTACGACAGGACCTGGCGAATCAGCTCCACCCGCGAGTACGGCGCCTGCGTCAAGGCCGCCGTGGATCTCCTGTCCGGTCGCGACCCGGTGCACCTCGGCCGCCGCGAGACCGCCGTGGAGGACGCGCTGCGCAGCGCGTGAACACGCACGTCACGGTCGCCTGGACCTGCCGTGCCGCATGGGCACACCCGCATCCGGGCAGTCACGTGGCTTTCGCCGGTTTGACACCAACTCCCGCCATCTGACATCACGCTCCGACGGGACACGTATCTATGCGCGCCGATCTGACTCCGTAAGGATGTCCACCCGCCCACGCCACCACCTCGGGGCAGACGGCGATCCCCCATCATCGGGAGGAAATGTGACCACCAGACTCGCGGGAAGAGCGCGTCGTTCGACGCTCGCCCTGCTCACCGGCGCGGCGCTGGCAACGGTGTTGTCCGTCACCGCGGCCGGTGCCGCACCACTGGACGCGGCGGGCAGCCGCGGAGACGGCGCCACCATCGCCGCCCCGGTCGACGTCTACATGAAGGACACGTCCACCGACGTGGGGCTCCAGCCGCACTCGCTCAACCCGCTCTGGCAGAGCCCGGACATCAAGGTCTGCCACACCGCCGTCGAGTGCCCGACCAGCCAGAACCCCATCGTCGGGCAGCGGAACTACATCTTCGTCAAGCTGCGTAACCCTGGCCCGTACGGCACCGCCGTCATGGAGGAGGGCGCGATCGAGGTCTGGCGGACCACGCCCGGTGGCGGGGCGGCCTGGCCGGGCGGGTGGACGCAGATCGGGTGGATGTCGGTGCCGGTCTACCCGGGCGTCACCTCGGTGACCATCCCGTGGGACAACGTGCCCGGGCCGGGTCACTTCTGCCTGCTGGCCCGCTGGGTCTCCCCGAACGACCCGATGACCTTCGAGGGACCGGACATCGGCGTCAACACCCGTAACAACAACAACATCGCCTGGCGCAACGTCGACTCGGTGGCGCTGATCGCCAACGGCCAGACGCAGATCCGGCCGTTCGCCATCGGCAACACGCTGACCCGGGCGGCCCGCAGCAGCCTGGTGTTCAGCCAGACCGGGGCACCCTTCCAGGTCGCCGGTGGCCGGCTCGTCGCCGACCTCGGGCCGACCCTTTTCGAGCGCTGGGTCAAGGGTGGCAAGGCCGGCAAGGGCGTCCGCGAGGTGGGCCGCAACCAGATCGAGATCGTCGACATCGGCCAGGCCAGTCTGGACAACCTGGAACTGCTTCCTGGTGAGCGCGTCGCCTTCTCGCTCAACTTCACGGCGACCGTGCCGACCCAGGAGAAGATCGCCGTCAACGTGACCCAGATCGGCCCGGACACCACCGGTGCCGCCCGGGCCGACCTCGGCGGCGTGCGGTACGACATCACGGTGGCCCAGCGGGCCGGGTAACCCCTTCGCAGGGGTGTGAACGGAGGTCGCGGACCGGGCCCGCGACCTCCGTTTCCGCCTGCCCGGCCGGCCCCGGCCAGGTCGGCTTCCAGGCTCAGCGCAGACTGACCCAGGCGGTCGCCACCGCGTACTCGGCGGTGCGGACGCAGAGCTGCACGGGGCCGGCGGGCGGTGTGCCCATCGAGAAGAAACCCACCGCGTCCATGGGCACCTCCTCGTGCCGGCCGGCGGAGGTCCGCGCGGTGACCCGGCCACCCCAGGCCGGGGAGACCTGCCCCACGATGCCGGTCGGGGTCACCTCGATCTCGACCACGACCGGGCCGGTACGGAACGTCAGCGTGCGGGCCGAGCCGGTGGACCGGGTCAGACCGGCCGGCTCCACGTCGACGGCCGAGTCGAAGGTCAGCTCGGCGACCGCCAGCTCGGCGTCGATCGTCCGCCAACTGAACGCCCCCAGGGCCGCGGCCAGGAACTCCTCGGGCACCGGTCCCGGGTCCCGCAGGGCGGCCCTCATCTCGGCCAGCAGGTCGTCGTCAGCGGCTGGCGGCCACGGCTCCATCCCGGTCACCTCCGCTCCCGTCGTTACCCGGGCGTGCCCCGACGAAGGGGGCGAGTGCCGGACACTTCCGTAGCTTGTGCAGGCAGCGGGCCTGGGTCGGACCGACGCTGCCCACCGGCACGCCCAGCCGCGCGCCGATCTCGCGGTAGCTGGCCGGCGGATCGTCCATCAGCAGGGCGAGCAGTTCCCGGCAGCGCGGCGGCAACTGCGCGAACGCCTCCCGTAGCGCCTGCTGCCGCTCGGCGCGCAGCAGGTCCTCGTCCGGGGTGACCGGGTCCACCAGCAGGAGGGCACCGACGTGCCCGTCGACCGAGTCGTCGTACGGGTCGAACGGCTGGGTCCGCCGGCCGAGACGGAGCAGCCGGTAACACTCCCGGCGGGTGGTGGTGATCAGCCAGGCGGGCAGGGCGTCCGACTCCCGCAGCCCGCCAAGGTGTTCCACCAGCCGCAGCCAGACGGTCTGGTTCACGTCCGCCGCGTCGACCCGGTCGAGCCCGTGGGACCGGATCACCGTGAGCACCAGCGGGGTGTAGCGGCGGACCAGCTCACCCCACGCCAGCTCGTCACCGGAGGCGGCGGCCGCGACCAGCCCGACCGTGCCGCGTTCGCTCATCGGGACACCACCCCGCGCGCCGGTGCCGGCCTCACGGGACGAGTACGCCGTAGTCGGGATGCCAGCGTGGGCCGGCGACCAGCGCGGCCCGGGCCGCCTCGGCGCTGAGCCCGGCGCTGGTCATCAGCGCGGCCAGCCGGCCGGCGACGTGGCCGGTGGCGAACGAGGTGCCGGTCCAGGCGGCGAAGCCGTCGAAGTAGCGGGTCGGATGGCCCGGCAGCTGAAGCTGACCCCGGACGTAGGTGCTGGTCCGGTCGCCCAGGGAACAGGCGTCCACCCACGACCCGTAGCTGCTGTAGGGCGCCGGAACCGGGCCGCTGGGCCCGGCGCTCACCGCACCCACCGCCAGGACCCGGTCCAGGGCGGCCGGCCAGGCCCGCCGGCTGGTGCCGGCATTGCCCGCCGACGCCACCACCGCCTTGCCGGGCAGCCCGGCCAGCGCGTTGACCAGCGGCAGCGGAGGTTGGTCGTCCTGGGTGAAGTAACCCAGCGAGAGGTTGACGACCGACGCCTGCGGACCGAGCCGGCCGAGGGCGGCGACCAGCGACTCCTCGTCACCGACGCCGGTGGGGTTCAGCGCGGCCTCGGGATCGAAACGTACGCCCGGCGCGGCCTGCCGGACCACTCCGGCGACGAAGGTGCCGTGGCCGCCCTGCAGTGCCAGCACGTCCGCGCCGACGTAGACCGCGTCCTCGTCGTCGGCCTCGACGAGGTAACTGCCGGCCAGCCACTGCGGGTGGTAGGAGCCGGCCTGCCGCCAGATCCCGGTGTCACAGATCCCCACCGTCACTCCCGCGCCCTCACCGGCGCGTCTCGGATCCGGTGCCGGCAGCGCACCGGCCACCCGGGGCGGGCCGCCGGGGTTGCCCATGATGTTGCCGAAGCCGAGCAGGGCATGGTGGGGCTGGACCACGGGCGCCGGCTGCCCGGGCCACTGCTGCGGGTCGCGGAGCTTGGTCACCACCGCCGGGATGTCGGTCTCGGCGGCGAAGAGAAGCCGGGCGACACCGGCGAATCCGGGCCCCTCGGTGACCGGAAAGCCGTAGCCGCGCAGGCGGGTCACGACCCGCTGCACGTCCGGGCGGGCCACCAGGAGCTGCCGGGGCCGGTAGAGGAACTCCCGGCCGGGGACGGCGTACCGGCGCAGGTTGGGATCGGCGGCCAGTGCCTCCAGGAAGACCCGCTGGTAGGTCTCGTCGGGCGACTCGCTGGCGGCGGCCGGGCCGCCCCGCCCGACGAGACCGAGCGGCGTCGCCACGGCGGCCAGGGCGGAGGCGGCCATCACCTGCCGGCGGGACAACCCGGTGGGCGGGCGTGACGGGCGGAAGTCGTCAGACGGCACCGGTCCTCCAGGCGGTCGAAGAAGCGTGGTCGGCGACGGGCCGGGTCAGCTACGAAAGCGCACTCCGAGGCACCGCCGATTATTTTCAAAGAATAGTCCAATGTCAATTGATCGTCGTTCAGGCGACTGATGCGGACAAACCTCGACGCGACGCGATTGACCGGGGAGCGTGATTGCGGGATTCTCCTTGGCATGGCCGACAGCACCGTTACCGGTGCCGGCACGGCCCAGACCGCACTCGACGCCGTCCAGCGCTACCCGCGCGAGGCGATCGCGATCGGCCGGCGGCTCCTCGCCGCCGGGCACCTCGACGCCGACGAGCAATCCACCGCCGAACGCGCCATCGGCTTGGCCCTGCGGGAGCTCAACGACCTGCCGGGCGCCCTGCGGCACCTGCGCCGGGCGGTGCGGGTCGCCGGCTCGCCCCGCGTACGGGCACTGGCCCAGATGAGCCTCGGATACGTCCTGGCCAACGCCGGGCGCACCGCCGCGGCGCTCCGCGCGGTGACCCTGGCGCTGCCTCGCCTGACCGGCGCCGACGCCGGCCGGGCCCGGATGCAGCGGGGCGTCGTGCTGCACTACCGGGGGCGGTTCGACGAGGCGGTCCGGGACTACGGCATCGCGGTGGAGATCGCCCAGCGCGAGGGCGACCTGCTGCTGGAGGCGCGGGCGCGCAACAACCGTGGCCTGCTCAACGCCCACCGGGGCACCAGCCGGGACACCGACGACGACCTGTTCCGCTCCGCGGCCATCTTCAGCGGGCTCGGGCTCGACCTGGCCGCCGCCGACACCCGCTGGAACATCGGCATCGCCGCCGGCCAGCGTGGCGACGTCGCGGGCGCGCTGCGCAGCTTCGCCGCCGTCGACGACGAGTACCGCCGGCTGTCGGTGCCCCGGCCGGCGCTGCTGTTGGACCGGTTCGAGCTGCTGCTCTCGGTGCCGCTGGTCGACGAGGCGGTCGAGGTGGCCGCCTCGGCCGTGACGGAGCTACGGCGGCGGGGCATGGCCTCGGATCTCGCCGAGGCGCTGTTGGCCCGGGCCCGGGCGGCGCTGCTCGCCGGTGACCTGGACACCGCCACCGGGGCCGCCGCCTCGGCCCGGGTCCGCTTCCGTCGCCAGGGACGCCGCATCTGGGCCGCCTTCGCCCGGCACGTCGAACTGCGCGCCGAGTTCTCCCGGGGCACCCGGTCGGCGGCCCTGCTCACCGCCATGGTGCGAACCGCGGAGCAGCTCGACGCCACCGGTTGGCCCTCGCCGGCGCTGACCACCCGGATCGAGGCCGCCCGGCTGGCCGAGGCGTTGGGCCGGCCCGCCCGGGCGGCCGAGTTGCTGGCGGTGGCGGCCCGCGCGCACCGCCGGGGCACCGCGCCCCACCGGGCCCAGGGCTGGTACGCGCTCGCCCTGCGCCGCCGGCTCGACGGTGACCTGCGAGGTGCGGCCCGGGCCCTGCGCCGGGGACTGGCGGTGCTCGACGGCCACCGGGCCTCCCTGGGCGCCACCGAGCTGCGGGCGCACAGCGGGGCGTACGGGCACGAGCTGGCCGCCGAAGGGCTGGACATCGCCGTACGCACCGGCACGCCCGCACAGGTGCTGGCCTGGACGGAACGCTGGCGGGCCAACGCCCTGCGGATGCGCGCGGTGCAGCCACCGCAGGATTCCGAGCTGGCCACCGCCCTGGCCGAGCTGCGGATGGTCAGCACCGCCCTGGAGGACGCGCTGCTCGCCGGCCACCCGGTGCACGCCCTGCGACGCAGCCAGGCCCGGCTCGAACAGCGCATCCGGGAACTGGCCCGGGGGGTGGACGGCGGAGCCCGGGAGGTGGACGGCGGCGGGCTGGCGGCACCGCCCCCGGTGCGCGCCCTCGCCGCCGCGCTCGGTGACGCCGTGCTGCTGGAGCTGGTGGCGCACGGGCCACGGCTGCGGGCGGTACTGGTCCGCGACGGCCGGACCAGCCTGCACGACCTCGGCCCGCTCGACGAGGCGCTGGGTCGGGCCCGCCGGCACCGGTTCGGGCTGCGTCGGCTGGTCACCACCGGCGACTCGGCCAGCGCCCGGGCCGGCGTCGAGTTCGCCACCGCCGCGCTGGACCGGCAACTCTTCGACCCGGTACGTCGCCTGCTGGCCGACCGACCGCTGGTGATCGTCCCGATCGGCGCGCTGCACGCCGTACCCTGGCCGGGCCTGCCGACCTGCGCCGGCCGGCCGGTGACAGTCGCGCCCTCGGCGACGGTCTGGTTGCGCGCCGTCGGCCGGGCCGTCCCGGCCGGACCGCCGGTGCTGGTGGCCGGGCCCCGGCTGCCCGCCGCCGAGACCGAGGTACGCCAGCTCGGCGCGGCCCTGCCCGGCTCCCGCCCGCTCACCGGCGACGACGCCACCGCCGACGCGGTCATCGACGCCCTGAACGGGACCGGGCTGGCGCACATCGCGGCGCACGGCACCTTCCGCGCCGACAACCCGCTCTTCTCCACGCTGGAGTTGGCCGACGGGCCGTTGACCGCGTACGAGCTGGAACGGCTGACCCGCCCGCCGGGCTGCGTGGTGCTCTCCGCCTGCGACTCCGGTCTCTCCGGGGTGCGGCCGGGCGACGAGGTGATGGGCTTCACCGCCGTGCTGCTGGCTCTCGGTGCCCGCAGCCTGATCGCCACGGTGTTGCCGGTCCCGGCCGACCTGACCACCGCGCTGATGCTGGACCTGCACCGGCGGATGCGCGCCGGTGCCCCACCAGCCGTGGCGCTCGCGGATGCCCAGCAGGCGTTCGACACCGCCGGTGGGGGTGCCGCCCATGCCACCGCCGCGGCCTTCGTCTGCTTCGGCGCCGGCTGAGACCTCCGCCGGGCACCGCGACGGCCTCCGCGCTGACGCCGCGACCCGGTTCCACAGAGGTCCACTGTGCACGGGTCGCCGGAACGTCCCGCCTGTGCCATGATCTCCGATCAATCGGTGAGGATCAGTTCGACGGAGGAGACCCATGCGATTGGTCAGGCTCTGTGTCGCCGCGCTCAGCGCGTTCGTCCTCGCTCTCACCTCGGCGGCACCGGCATCGGCGGCCACCACGGCGACGTACGACCTCTGGGTCTGGAACGTCGCGGGCTGGACCATGCACCGGGCCTCGACCACCGACGGCCTCATCCCGGCCCTCACCGGCTCGATCCGCACCCGGGACGCCGACTTCGTCGGCCTCAACGAGCTCTGCTACCAGCAGTACCAGGCCATCGTCGCCAGCCTGCGGGCCGCCGGCTGGCCGCAGGACTCCACCAACTTCGCCCGATTCGAGCCCTCGCGCGACACGGTCTGCAACGGGCAGGCGTTCGGCAACGCCATCTTCAGCAAGGCGCCGCTGGGCACGGCGAACCGCCACACGCTGCCGTCGGACGGCAGCGCCGAGCGGCGGACCCTGCTCTGCGCCCCGCTCTCGGCCCGGCCGCACCTGCGGTTCTGCACGACGCACATCACGCCGTCGAACACGGTCATCAACGGCACGTCGATCAACGTGCAGCAGCTGAACTCGGTGCGCAGCCGGCTGGAGACCTTCGCGACGAACGGCGACACGGTGCTGATCGGCGGGGACTTCAACGCCCAGCCCGACTACGGCCGGTTGAACAACTGGTACTCGCCGAGCCTCGACGTGGACAACAACGACGGCAACACCGGCTTCTACCGGGAGCTGGACGACCTGGACTCCCGCTGCCTCGGCTACGGCGAGACCACCGTCGCGGACGGCAGCACCGGCGGGCCGTGCGGCCTCGGCAACAAGATCGACCTGATCTTCGTACGGGAGAACCGGCTCGCCGGCAGCTACACCGCCGACTCCCTGGCCATCCCGACCACCTGCACGATCGGCGCCTGCTCGGACCACCGCGTGGTGACCGGCACGGTGACGGTCAGCGTCAACTGACCGGCGCGTCGGCGACCGCGGTCGTCCGGCGGTTCGATCGCCTTCCGCACGGTCGGGTAGGTGGTCGTGCTGGTGGTGCACGACGCCCCGGGGTTCCGGTCGGTACGGATTACCCGGGGCGTACACACAGCGGGATCGGAGGTCACGACCCGCCACCGAGCCGGCTGTCAGTCCTGGATGACGCCGACGATGCGGTAGCGAGCGACGATGTACGACCCGAGGTTCTCGGTGTGCTGGCTCACGCCACGGGCGCGCTGCGCGTCGAGCACCTTCCCGTCGCCGGCGTAAAAGCCGACGTGGTCGATCGGGTCGGCGTCCCAGGAGGCCGGCTGGTTGTAGAAGATGAGGTCGCCGGCCTGCACGTCCCCGGCGCTGACCTTGATGGCGTCCACGCTGCGCCAGGGAGTGTCGGCGTTGTCGGCGGCCATGTCCCGGACCCAGTTGTACATCTGCAGCGCACTGCGGTTGCCGCTGAAGCCGGGGAAGTTGCTCACCTGGTTGAAGCTCCACCACACCAGGCCGGAGCAGTCGAAGGAACCAGGGCCCTCGGCGCCGAAGACGTACGGGTCACCGATCCGCGTCTCCGCATAGCGCAACGCGTTCTGCGCGTAGTTGCGTACCTTCTTGACGGACTCGCAGGCCGTGCCCTGGTCCGCGGTCCCGTTCCGGACGGTGATCTCCAGGGCGAGCACGCTGGCGATGCTCGGGTTCCAGTCGTAGATGTGGCCGCTCTTGACCGAACCCACACCGCCGGTGACCTTGAGGGAGGTCGAGTCGCTCTGGACGAAGACGTAGTCGTCGCTGCCGGACGGGTTCAGGGCGGCGATCCTCAGGACCGGGGTCTTGCCGTCGGACTTCGTGTCCTCGGCCCTCCAGAAGATGTTCATCTTCTGCGCGCTCAGCCATCTGACCTCGATGTCCGCCTGTGCTCCACCGCATCCGACCTCGAGGGTGATGCTGGGGTTGGACAGGTCGGCCTGGGCTGCCGTTGCCGGAACCGCGAGCGCACCGGCGACGGCCACCGAAGCGGCGAGCGACAGCCGGCCGAACAGGCGCGGAAGTGATCGATGAAGCACAGTTACTCCTCTGCCGGATGATTCGGGGCCAACTGTCGCCCCGTTCGCAGGTCGCCTCGATGGTCACCGGGCGCCCTGCCGGTAGCCTCGCCTACCGGGTTGCCAGAACCCTTGCCATCGGGCTTGCCGCCGGCTCCGGTGGCCACCGCTTCCTCGTACAGCCAACGGCGCATGTCCGCGGCGCGGGGATCGTTGATCTCGTCGTACCCGGCGAGCGCATCCGACCAGCATCGGCGGGCCGCGTCCAGTTGACCGGTGGCGTGCAGGCTCCGGCCGAGGCCGGCCAGCGCGGTCGCGGCACCACGCCGGTCGCCCAGTTCCCGGAAGATCTCCAGGGCGGTGCGGTACTCCCGCATCGCCTGGTCGTCCTCACCCAGATCGTGGTGGAGATCCCCGAGATAGACGTGGGTGTACCGGCAGCCGGCGCGGTCACCGGACCTCTGTTGCACGGTCAACGCCCGCCGCAGACAGTCGGCGGCCTCCCTGGGCTGACCGAGGCGGCGGTGGGTGTCGCCGAGATTGGCCAGACCGAGGCCCTCGCCCCGACTGTCCCCGCTGCGCCGGAACAGTGCCGCCGCCTCCGCGAAGCACTCCAGCGCCTCGGGGTAGCCGCCCTGGTCACTGTGGACGACGCCGAGATTGTTCAGGGTCCACGCCTGACCGGCCTGGTCGTCGAGGTCCTGGCGGATCGCCAACGCCCGCCGGTGGTAACCGATCGCCTCACGAGGCCGGTGCATGCTGCTGTGCAGCACACCGAGCCGGTTGAGCACCGCGGCTTCGGCCGGCTGGTCCCCCACCCGGCGGGCCGCGTCCAACGCGGTCCGGTGCACGGCCAACCACTCGGTGAAGTGACTGCGGAGGTAGAGGAACGTGAGCATCGCGGCGGAGAGCTGCCATGCGACGGCGTCCGCGCCGAGCGTCCCGGCAGTCTCCACGACGGCCACCAGGTTGGCCCGCTCCGACTCGAACCAGGCCATCGCCGCGTCGGGGTCGTCGAACACGATCGGCACCGCCGCGGCGTCGGCTTCGGTGAGGGTGCGACGTCGGCGCGGCGGGTCGAGGACCCGATCGGCGGTGTCGGCGGCGAAGAGATACCACCGCATCAGCCGCACCAGCGCCGCCGCCCGATCGGTCCCGGACTCGTCGGCGTGCGCGCACCGCAGCGCGTACGCCCGCACCAGGTCATGAAACCGATAGCGGCCCTGGGCGGTCTCCTGCAGCAGGTGCTCACGTAGGAGATGGTCGAGCAGCGCCTCGGCGTACCCGACGGTGGCCTGTCCGAGCACAGCGGCGGCGTACGCGCTGTAGTCGGTGCCGGGGTGCAGGGCCAGTCGCCGGAACATCCGCCGCTGGTCGGCGTCGAGCACCTGGTACGACAGGGCGAACACCGCCTCGACCGCGCGGTCCCCGGTCGACAGTTCGGTGAGCCTCCGTCGTTCGTCCTCCATCCGCAGCACCAGGTCGGCCAGGCGCCGGGCGGGCCGGGCGCGCAGCCGGTGCGCGGCCAGGGTGACGGCCAGCGGCAGCCCGCCGCAGCGGGCGACGAGTTCCTCGGCCGCCTGTGACTCGACCCGTACCCGGTCCGCACCGGCGATGGTGGCGAGCAACCGCAGTGCCTCAGGTTGCCTGAAGGTCTCCAGGGCGATGGGTGTGGCACCGTCGAGGGCGAGAATCCTGCGGCTGGTGATCAGGATGAGACTTCCGGTGCTGCCTGGCATCAACGGCTGCACCTGGCTCTCGTCGGCGGCGTTGTCGAGCACCACCAGCACCCGCCGTCCGGCGAGCCGGTGCCGGTACATCGCCGCGCGTTCGGCCAGACCGGCGGGGATCTCGGCCCGGCTCACCCCGAGCTGGCTGAGGAACTCCTCCAGCACCGTCGCCGGAGTCGCTGGGTCCTGCCCCGGGGTGAACCCTCGCAGGTCGACGTAGAGCTGCCCGTCCGGGTAACGGCCCTCGGCCACCAGCTCGTGGGCGAAGTACAAGGCGAACCGGGTCTTGCCGACGCCGGCCATTCCCTCGATCGTGAAGATCAGTATCGGATCGGTCGCGTCCGGATGCTCGGTCGCGTGCCGTACCGCCCCACGCAGCGTCGCCAACTCCGGCTCGCGGCCGACGAACTCGCCCCGGTTCGGGGGGAGTTGCCGCAACGTGGGCGGCGCGACGTCCACCGGGGCGGCCATCCTGCCGGAGGTGAGCACCGGACCGATGCTGAGATCGGGATCCTGGCTCAGGATCGCCTGGTACATCTCCCGGAGTTCGAGCATCGGGTCGGCGCCGAGTTCTTCGGCGAGCCGCACCCGCAGCCGCTGGTACGCCTGGATCGCCTCGCCCTGTCGACCGGACCGGTACAGCGCCAGCATGAGTTGGGCGGTGAGCGTTTCGTGGTCGGGGTGCTCGGCGATCAGGGCGGCCAGTTCACCGATCAGTCGCTGGTGTTGGCCGGCGGCGAGTTCGATGTCGATCCGCTCGGTGAGGGCAGCCAGCCGGAGTTCGACCAGCCGGCCGCCGACTCGTTCCCGCAGCCGGTCGGCGGCGACGTCGGCCAGTAGTGGGCCCCGCCACAGTGCCAGCGCGTCGCCGAGCCCGCGCCCGCGTTCGATCGGGTCGGCGCACTGACGCGCCTGCCCGACGAGGGTGGTGAACCGGTGCGCGTCGATGGTGTCCGGGGCGAAGTCGGCTAGGTAGCCGGAGTGCCGGGCGAGCAGTCGCACCCCAGGCTCATCGCCTCCGCCGAGCGCGAGTTGCCTACGCAGTCGCGACATGTGGGTGTGCAGGCTGGCTCGCGGGTCGGCGGACAGCTCGTCTTCCCACAGCAGGGAGATGAGCCGATCGACCGGTACGGCACGGCCGACCTCCAGCAGAAGCAGACCCAGCAGGAGCCGCTCCCGGCGGCGGCTGATCGGGATGGGTTGTCCGCCCCGGTGGACCTCGACCATGCCCAGGATCCGGAAATCGAGCGGACCGCCTGCCACATCGTCAATCTTCGCAGTACCGCCCAGCCCGGTACAGGACAGGTGCGTGAATCTTGGGAGCCCCGGTCTCGCGCAGCCGTGTCAGAAGGAAACCCGCACTTACGACTCCAGCATGCGGTTTGACCGGTTTCATCCCGCGTCGACTGGTCGCCGTCGGACGGGTCCGCCTGGTCGGCCGACCAGGTCTGCGCCGAGATGTACGGAAATGATGTCGAGGCAAAACTAGACTCATTCCAAAAGACTGGGCTATGTTCGACGCATGACGGCCGACTTCGAAGCTCAGCTCCGGGCGGTCTCGTTGCGTGTGACCCGACCCCGGTTGGCGGTGCTGGCGGCGCTGCGCGACCACCCGCACGTCGACACCGACACGGTGATCGCGCTGGTACGGATGGACCAGCCCACGGTGTCCCACCAGGCGGTCTACGACGTGCTGCGGGCGCTCACCGACGCCGGTCTGGTGCGCCGCATCCAGCCCGCCGGCGCGAACGCCCGCTACGAGTCCCGGGTGGGGGACAACCACCACCACGTCGTGTGCCGCTCCTGCGGGGCGATCGCCGACGTCGACTGCGCTGTCGGCCATGCCCCCTGTCTCACCGCCTCCGACGACCACGGCTTCGAGGTCGACGAGGCGGAGGTTGTCTACTGGGGCACCTGCCCCGGCTGTGCGACCGAACGCACCTCCCAGTGATCCGCCAGTTCGGAAGGAAGCAGATGAGCGACACCCAGGACAACAACCCCTCCAGCGCGCAGGGCGTGGACAAGAAGGCGGCGGCCGGTTGCCCGGTCGCGCACGACTCCGTCACCGCGCACGGCAGCGAGAGCGAGAACCCGGCGATCGACTCGCCGACGCCGAAGACCGGAGGCCGTCCGCGCACCAACCGGGACTGGTGGCCCAACCAGCTCGACCTCTCCGTGTTGCACGCCCACTCGGCCAAGGGCAACCCGCTGGGCGAGAGCTTCAGCTACGCCAGGGAGTTCGCCAAGCTCGACGTCGACGCCCTCAAGAAGGACATCATCGAGGTCCTCACCACCTCGCAGGACTGGTGGCCGGCCGACTTCGGCCACTACGGCGGCCTGATGATCCGGATGAGCTGGCACGCCGCGGGCACCTACCGGATCGAGGACGGTCGCGGCGGTGCCGGCGACGGCGGTCAGCGGTTCGCCCCGCTCAACAGCTGGCCGGACAACGCCAACCTCGACAAGGCCCGCCGGCTGTTGTGGCCGGTCAAGCAGAAGTACGGTCAGAAGGTCTCGTGGGCCGACCTGCTCGTGCTCGCCGGCAACGTCGCCCTGGAGTCGATGGGCTTCAAGACCTTCGGCTTCGGCTTCGGCCGGGAGGACGTCTGGGAGCCCGAGGAGATCTTCTGGGGCCCGGAGGACGCCTGGCTCGGCGACGAGCGCTACGTCTCCGAGAAGGAGATGTCGACCGGCGTCGGGGCGACCGAGATGGGTCTCATCTACGTCAACCCGGAGGGCCCCCGCGGTAACGCGGACCCGGCCGCGGCGGCGCACTTCATCCGCGAGACCTTCGCCCGGATGGCGATGAACGACGAGGAGACCGTCGCCCTCATCGCCGGTGGCCACACCTTCGGCAAGACCCACGGTGCCGGCGTCGCCGACGACCACGTGGGCCCCGAGCCCGAGGCCGCCCCGCTGGAGTCGCAGGGCCTGGGCTGGCTGAGCACCCACGGCAGCGGCAAGGGTGGGGACACGATCACCAGCGGTCTCGAGGTGACGTGGACCGACCGGCCGACCCAGTGGAGCAACCGCTTCTTCGAGATCCTCTTCGGCTACGAGTGGGAGCTCACCACGAGCCCCGGCGGCGCGAAGCAGTGGGTCGCCAAGGACGCCGAGGCGATCATCCCGGACGCGCACGACCCGTCGAAGAAGCACAAGCCGACGATGCTCACGACCGACCTGTCGCTGCGCGTCGACCCGGCGTACGAGAAGATCTCGCGCCGTTTCCTGGAGAACCCCGACGAGTTCGCGCTGGCGTTCGCCAAGGCCTGGTTCAAGCTGCTGCACCGCGACATGGGCCCGGTCAGCCGCTTCCTCGGGCCGTGGGTCCCGGAGGCCCAGCTGTGGCAGGACCCGGTGCCGGCCGTCGACCACGAGCTCGTGGGTGACGCCGACGTCGCCGCCCTCAAGGCGAAGGTCCTGGAGTCCGGCCTCACGACCGCCCAGCTGGTCGCCACCGCCTGGGCCTCGGCCGCCAGCTTCCGGTCCACCGACAAGCGCGGTGGCGCCAACGGCGCGCGGATCCGCCTCGAACCGCAGCGCAGCTGGGAGGTCAACCAGCCCGAGCAGCTCGCGACGGTCCTGGAGACCCTCGAGGGCATCCAGCGGGAGTTCAACGCCGCCGGCGGCACGAAGATCTCGCTCGCGGACCTGATCGTGCTGGCCGGCTCGGCCGCCGTCGAGAAGGCGGCGCGCGACGCCGGCGTCGAGGTGACCGTGCCGTTCCGCCCGGGCCGCACCGACGCCAGCCAGGAGCAGACCGACGTCGAGTCCTTCCGGGTCCTCGAACCGCGCGCCGACGGGTTCCGCAACTACCTGCGGCCCGGCGAGAAGACCCAGCCGGAGGTGCTGCTCCTCGACCGTGCGTACATGCTCGACCTGACCGCGCCCGAGGCGACCGTCCTCATCGGCGGTCTGCGCTCCCTCGGGGCCAACGTCGGCGGGACGCGGCACGGCGTCCTCACCGACCGGCCCGGCGTGCTCACCAACGACTTCTTCACCAACCTGCTCTCCCCGGGCACCCGGTGGAAGGCGTCGGAGTCCGAGGAGCACGTGTACGAGATCCGGGACCTGGCCACCGACGAGGTGAAGTGGACCGCCACCGCGGTCGACCTCGTCTTCGGCTCCAACTCCCAGCTGCGGGCCCTCTCCGAGGTCTACGCCAGCGAGGACGCGCGCGGGAAGTTCGTGGCCGACTTCGTCGCGGCCTGGACCAAGGTCATGGAGCTCGACCGGTTCGACCTCGCCTGACCCGACCCCAACCGACGAGCCCCGGCCGATCCGTCCGCGATCGACCGGGGCTCGTCTATCAAAGATGGTGGAATAGACCTACCATCGCATTCTTCCGCACTCCACAAAAGCCCTACAACCAAATGGGACCGCGCCAGGCACGGGCTCGTCATCCTGATGGCGGCGGCGCGGGGAAGTTCGCAGAGAAAGTGCTGGTTGAGCGCTTGCGATGACAGGGCCCGGGCGCGCGCCGGGACCCACGGTGACACGAGCGTCGCACCCGGTAGGTTCGGGCCAACACTCGATGCGCAATTACCCGCACCGTCCTTGCGGAGGCCCAGATCCGTTGATAGATTTCCCTTCACCGATCAGTGACCATCGAAAGGGAGTCGCCAATGAGCCCGAAGAAGGATTTCGAGTCCGAGGGTGACTTCATCCTGGACGAGACGGCCGCGAAGCAGTTCATGGCCTCGCTGAAGGATGAGGGAGTCATGCGTGCGGGGTTCGTTGCCATTGATGGCAACCACTTCCGTGGCACCGAGGACACCGAACAGACCGCGAACTGACTACCGATTGGGGCGGGAGCCGCGGAGACCCGCGGCTCCCGCTCATTTGGCAAGCTGGCCTGCCGGAGGAGATGCGTGGATCAATGCAGTCGCGCCAGTCAGGTCCGCGCGTGACGATCGAAACGGCACCGCCGACTCCGCCGCTCGGGGGAGCAGCGGCCCACCTGCATCGGATGACGTCCAGCCTGCGTGAGGTTCCGCTTGAGACCACCCTGTCGAGGGCCGAGGCCTTGGCCGGGAAACTCGGCATCACCCGGGTCACCGACACCACCTGGTTGGACTGCATCGGAATTCCGATCTTTGCCAGCATTCGCCCCGGCGCCACCCCGGGAAGCCTCTGCGTGAACGCGGGAAAGGGGGTGCGTGAGGCCGAGGCCCGAGTCGGGGCCTACATGGAGGCAATCGAGTTCGCGTACGCCGAGTACGGTCGCCGGAATATCGACGTTGTCGCCACCACACCAAGAGCAGTTGCCGCCCAGCCGGACGCGGGCTTCGAATTCGTCGACCTCTGCCCGGTTCTGCAGGTTCCGGTAGAACTGGACGGCCCAATTGACTGCGTGGAAGCAGAGGACATGATCAGCGGGAACCGAATTCTGGTGCCCGCCGAACTCGTCTTCTCGCCATTCCTCGAAAATCGGGGACAGCAAATCTTCGGCACCAGCACGAACGGCCTGTGCTCGGGCAATTCAATTCGGGAAGCGACCCTGCACGGTCTTTGCGAAGTCATCGAACGCGACGTCCAGTCGTTCAACTACTTCCGCGATTCGTCGAGGTGGGTGGTGGTGGACGATGACCTGTCGGACCTGGCGGATCTGCTGCGAAGAACAGAAGGCGCTGGACTTCAGGGCGCCGTGCGCTACACCGCGTCGAGGTACGGGCTTCCGTACTTCCAGGGTTTCATCATGGAACCCTCGGACGACGCCCCCATCGCCATCTCGTCCGGCAACGGGCTGCACATCGTGCGGGACATCGCGGCGGTACGGGGTCTCTCCGAGGCCGCGCAGTCCCGGCTGTCGTACATTCACGGCGGACGGGACGATCTGACCAGTCGGTTCGAGTACTTCTCCGGGCAGGACCGGCGTGCGGAGCGACAGGCCACTGCGAGTCTGCGGGCACGTGTACTCGACCGGACCGACGCTCTGCCCTACAGTTCCATTCCTGACCGGTCTGGCGAGGTCTCCAGCATCGATGGAGCGATCGAGTTGCTGGTCGACGCGTTGCGCCGTGAGGGTGTCGGGCAGGTCCTGCGGGTGCTTCTCTCCGAGCCGGCTGCCGACCTCGCCGTGGTCAGGGTGATCGTGCCGAAGCTGGAGTTCTTCCAACCGACGTTGAAGAGGGTGGGACCTCGGCTCGCCCGGTTCGTGGGTGCCAGTCGATGAGCACGGGCAAACCCCTCCTGTATGTCGGGCCCACCGCCTTCGGGGTCGATCCGGCATTGTTCTCGCGTGGCGGGGTGGCGGTTCTTCCGCCGATCCGTCGAGGGGATGTCCACGACCTGGTGACGTCCGGAACCACGCCAGGCATCATCGCCATCGTGGACGGGACGTTCCACAGCTATCCGTCCACGGGGCACGCGGAGATTCGCTCCGCCCTGGAGCAGGGCTGGGAGGTGTGGGGGCTGTCCTCGATGGGCGCCATCCGGGCCCGCGAGATGTCCACTCTCGGGATGAAGGGCTTCGGCAAGGTCTATCGCCGCTACGCGGAGACCGCCAACTTCGACGACGACGAAGTGACGCTCGTCCACGCGGCGGAGGCGCCTTACCAACCGATCTCGGAGCCGCTGATCCACCTCCGGGAGGCCCTGCGACAGCTCGCCGCGGGGGGACGGATCACGATGACCGCCGCCGAGGAGATCACCGGCTTCCTCAAGCGGCGCTGGTACGGCGAACGAACCCTGCGCCTGTTCAAGGAGTCACTCGTCGACATGGGCGGTCTCTCCTCCGACGAGGCGTCACACGAGCTCCGGAACTTCGATTCATATCGAATAAAGACGCATGACCTGGTGAGCTTTCTGGAGGTTAAGCCGTGGCTCTCCCGCCCCAGCCGTCCGGCGGGCTGAACCCCGCCGCGTTCTTCGCCGAGATCGGCGGGTTGCCGTTCATCGCACCCGGGTTCCGTCCACCGATCCTGATGGCGGCGGTCGCCGCCGTGCGCCACAACGCGGATCCGCAGGCGTTTCCCCGCCTCGGCGACTACCTCGTACCCGGGAATGCGGCCGAAATCTACCAGCGGCGGTCACGGTCGCCGATCCAGGAGATACGGGCCGACGACATGCCGCCCGAACGGGTCACGGAGGTGCTTGCCTGTCGCGCCCGGGTCCGGGAGCTCTTTCCGGAGTGGGAATCCCTGCTGGCCGTGCCCATCCGTTACATGTCACTGCACGACAGCCGGATCAGCGCCACGAACATCCTGGTGCCGCAGACGATCTACTTCGGCGAGTCGGCCTTCCGGTCCACGGCGTTCCCGCTGGAGGAGAGCCTGGTCCACGAGTTCGCGCACGTCTGGTTGAACTTCGTCACCGAGACCTTCGATCTGGAGACGGACGATTCCCCCAGGGACCTGGTGCTGCCGTCCGGCACGAGAGGCAAGACGCTGCGGGGTGTCCTGGTCGCCGCCCACTTCGCCGCCACCGCCACCATCTTCTACAGCCGCTACGACGACACGCCGCTGGCCCGCAGCCGCAGTGAGTATCTGTACGACTACCTGCTCGGGTGCCTTCGGATCACCCGCGACCACCCTTCGCTGACGCGGATGGGCCGGATCGTGTGGCAGGCGCTGGACGAGTACTCGCGTCAGCCGCACCGGCGGGCGGAATCCGAACCGGTGCCGGCAACGCGCAGCCACGGCGTGGAGTGAGACCCGGCTGCCCACCGAACCGGAAGGGTTCTTCACATGCCCCGCCCCGACGTCCGGACGCTCCTGCGCAACAGGGAGCTGCGTCAGCTCTACCTGGCGACGGTGGTCAGCGACTTCGGATCCCAGTTCGGCGTGGTCGCAATCGCGTTCGCCGCCCTGCACGTCGGCGGACCGGCCCTGCTGGGGATCGTGCTGGCCGCACGGACCCTGCCGGCCGGGCTGCTCGTGCTCTGGGGCGGCTACCTGGCTGACCGGCTGCCCCGCCAGCGGCTCATGGCGGTGGCCGATGCGGTGCGGGGCGGAGCGCAGGTCGCGACCGCCGTCGCGGTCGCCATCGACGGCGGGACGTCGTCCGCCGTCGCGGTGGTGGCCGCGCAGGTGGCGTACGGCGCGGCTGAGGCGTTCTTCACGCCCGCCGCCCGAGGAATCGTTCCACGCCTGGTCGACAAGGCTGACATCAGCGCCGCGAACGCCCTGATGGGACTGACGAGATACATCGTCCGGCCGCTCGGTCCCGCCTTCGGTGGCGTACTGGTGGCGTTCGTCGGTCCGGTCGGTGGGCTGCTGGTGGACGCGGCCAGCTTTGTCCTGGGCATGCTGCTGGTGCTCCGGATCCGCGTGCCGAAGGCGGCGACAGGTGTCACCGGCAGTGCATCGATCCGTGATGGCTTCCGGCAGGTCCTGTCGTACAACTGGCTGCTCGCGATGATCGCGGCGTCGATCATCTTCCAGGCGGCTGTGCTCGGACCCGTGCTCATCGGCGGGCCGACCGTGACCGCGTCGATCGGCGGGCCGACGGTGTGGGGCCTGTTGCTCGGTGCCGCCGGCCTGGGGTCGGTGCTGGGCAGTCTCGTCGCTCTCCGGATCCGTCCGTCCCGCCCCCTGCTGGCGATGTCGGCTCTGATCCTGCTGATCGCGCCGTATCCGATGATGTTCGCCCTGGGCTCGCCGGTCGTGGTGCTGCTCGGCGCCGCCGTGCTCTACGGGATGTGCCTGGCGATGGTCAGCAACATCTACTTCACCGTCCTGCACGTCCGGGTGCCGGACGAATACCTCGGTCGGATCCTGGCGGTGGACGAGGTCTGCTCGATCGCCATGCTTCCGCTAAGCCAGGTGGTAGCCGGTCTGTTGGTCCAGGCGTACGGCGGGAGCGTGCTCTTCTGGGGCAGCACCGGTGCGGTGGTCGTCGCCTCTGCGGTCCTGCTGGCCGTACCGGAGGCCCGGCGCCTGACGGACCGGCCGGAGCCCGAGCCGGAATCGGTGCCGGAGGCGGCCGGGCAGCCCTCCCACAGCCCGGCGCGGTGATCCCTGGGCACTACAACGGCACGGTGAGGCTGTCCACACTTGATATGCCAGGTGAATCGAGCTGCATAAGCTACGACCCATGCGGCTGGGCCGGCACTCGGAGGCTGCGGGCACGCCACTGGCGGCGGTCCGTGCCCCCCGGTTCGTGGGCCGCGACCGTGAGGCGGGTGCGCTGGCCGAGGCGCTGGCCCGCCCGCCGGCAGTGGTGCTGGTCGAGGGTGAGGCGGGCATCGGCAAGAGCCGCCTCGTACGCGAGGTGCTCACCGGCCCGGCCCGCCGGGGCGGCACCCTGCTGGCGGTCTGTCCCCCGCTGCGGGAGTCGCTCACCCTGGCCCCGATCGTGGACGCGCTGCGCGGCGCCCGGCAACGCCTTTCCGGCGTACGGCTGAGCGAGCTGGCCGGGGCGCTGCGCCCGCTCGTACCGGAGTGGTCGGCCGACCTGCCGCCGTCGCCGGAGCCGTTGGACGACCCGAAGTCGGCGCGACACCGGCTGTTCCGGGCACTCGACGAGCTGATCGGCGCGCTCGGCGTGGACCTGCTCATCGTGGAGGACGCCCACTGGGCCGACGAGGTGACGGTGGAGTTCCTGCTGTTCCTCGCCGCCCGTCCGCACGCCGGCGGGCCGAGCCTGGTGGTGACGTACCGCCCGGAGGAGGTCGACGACCGGTCGCTGCTGCTGCGCCTGTCGTCGCGGCTGCCGACGGGCGGCGCCCAGCTACGGATCAGCCTGGCACCGCTGGACGTGGCCGGCACGGCGGCTCTGGTGTCGTCGATGCTGGACGGCAACCCGATGTCGACCGAGTTCGCCGCCTTCCTGCACGAACGCACCAGCGGGGTGCCGCTGGTCGTCGAGGAGTCGGTGCGCCTGCTGTGCGACCGGGCCGACGTCGTGTTCCGCGACGGGCAGTGGGTGCGGTTGAGCCTGAGCGAGTTGCAGGTACCGCCGACGGTGCGTGACTCGACCCGGGAACGGGTGGGCCGGCTGGCCCGGGTGACGCAACGGGTGCTGCGCGCGGCGGCGGTGCTGGGTGAGCCCTCCGACGAGGCCACCCTGGCGGCCACCGCCGGGCTGCTGCTGCGGGCCTGCCGTACCGGGCTGGCCGAGGCCGAGGCGGCCGGACTGCTCGACGGGGACGACGGCGGCCGTGGCCGGTGGCGGTTCCGGCACGCGCTCGCCGCCACCGCCGTCTACGAGGCGATCGGGCACGCCGACCGGCGCGGGCTGCATCTGCGCGCCGGTCAGGCACTGGAGGCGTTCGATCCGCCGCCGGTGGCCCGGCTCGCCCGGCACTTCCGGGAGGCGGGTGAGGGCGCGACCTGGGCCCGCTACGCGGAGCTGGCCGCCGGCCGGGCCGTGGCGTCCGGCGACCACACGGCGGCAGCGGCCATCCTCGACGAGCTGCTGGCCACCGCGGATCTCGCGACCGACGACGCCGCCCGGATCGCCGGCACCCTGGCGGTCGCGGCGCTGGGCCGGCGCGAACCCGTCGACGACCTCTACCACCGGGTCGTCACCACCCTGCGGGCGTTCCTGGAGTCCACCGAGCTGACCGCCCGGCAACAGGCGGACATCCGCAACCCGCTGGGCCGGCTTCTGATCATCGGCGGTGAGGCGCACGCGGCACTCACCGAACTCGACCGGGCGGTCGACCACCTGGACGACCCGCTGGAAGCCGCCCGGGCGATGACCTACCTCGGCTGGGCGTACGCGGGACCGTGGCCGGCCTCGACGCATCTGCGGTGGCTGCGCCGTGCCGCGGACCTCATCCCCCGCATCCCGGCTCCCGCGGACCGGCTCTCGCTGGCCGGCAACCGGGCGGCGGCGCTGCTCATGCTCGGCGAGCCCGAGGCCTGGGAGGTGGTGACGGGCCTGCCGACCGACGGCGCGTCGCCGGCCGAGCGGCAGGACATCGCCCGGATCCACGCCAACGTCGGCACCGGTGCCCTGCTCTGGGGCCGGTACGCCGAGGCGAAGCGGCACCTGACGGTCGCCCTGGCCCTCGCCGACGCCGAGCAGCTGACCCGGCTGCGCTACAACGTCCTGATCGAGCAGGCCAACCTGGACTGGTTCGCCGGCCGCTGGGAGGGTCTCGCGCGCCGCGCCGCCGACCTGGCCGAGGCCGACCGGGACCGGCCCGGGGTCTACCTGGCCGGCGTCCGGTTGTCCGCCCGGCTGGCCGCCGCCGACCGGGCCCGCCCCGGCGGCGAGCAGTTCCAGCTCGTGCTGGACGAGGCGGCCCGGCGCGGTGCGGTCGACGACACGATGGAGCCGGCGGCGATGCTGGCCCGGCTGTGGCTGGTGAACGGCGAGGTCGACCGGGCGCTGCGGGTCACCGAGGGGCCGATCGGGACGGTCGCGACCAAACGGGTGTGGGTGTGGGCGACCGACATCGCGCCGGTGCGGGTGGAGGCGTTGCTCGCCGCCGGGCAGGACGGGGAGGCGGCGCTGCTGGTGCGGCGGTTCGCCCGGGGGTTGCGGGGCCGGGCCGCGCCCGGCCCGCAGGCGGCGCTGGCGGTGTGCCGGGCGCTGCTTGCCGGCGCGGCCGGCGACCACGCGCGGGCGGCGGCCGGGTTCGCCCGCGCCGCCCGGGCGTGGGCGGCCCTGCCCCGGCCGTACGACGCACTGCTCACGCGGGAACGCCAGGCCCAGGCGTTGCTGGCCGCCGGGCGGGTCGACCCGGGTCACGCGCTGCTGACCGAGGTGTACGACGGGCTGTCCGGCCTCGGGGCGCGTGGTGACGCCGACCGGGTGGCGCAACGGCTGCGCGCCCAGGGAGCGGCGGTACCGCGTCGGTGGCGGGGTGGCCGCAAGGGGTACGGCGACCAGCTCTCGCCCCGCGAGTTGGAGGTGGTCCGGTTGGTGGTCGCCGGTCGCACCAACCGCGAGATCGGCCGGATCCTGGTGAAGTCGTCGGCCACGGTGGACCAGCAGCTGCGGTCGGCGATGCGCAAGCTGCGGGTGTCGACGCGCACCAGCCTGGCCGTCGCCGCCGTGGCCGCCGGGGTGTTCGCGGCGGAGCAACCGGCGGGTCCGGACGCGGCGGACGCCTGAAACAGGCGGGCAACCCGACCGACACCCGACGGCGCGGATCCGCTGCTGGCGGCCATTCTTTGACGTATCTGCCGGATAGCTAACGGCCCCGCCGGCTCATCAGCATGAATGCATGCATGAACAACCGGGACGACTGACCGGCGATCCGGCGTCCCCACCCAGGGTCGGCACACCCGGGGTCGGCATGCCCGACCCCGGCGTGGACCGAGCCGCCGATCCCGGCGTCGACGCGGGCGACGACGCCGCGCCGGCTGACGACGCGGCGCCTGACGGTGGCCGCCGCGACCCGTACCAACCCCTGTGAGGGACGTCCCGCGCCAACCCTGCGTGGCCGGTCCTGCGGAAGGAACCCCATGAGATCCATCGCACGAACGTTGTCGTTGGTGCTGCTGGCCGGTGTGGCGCTGGTCGCACCGACATCAGCCGCCGCGGCGGCGCCATCTGACGCGAGCAAACCGGCGCGCAGCGCCGCCGACAAGATCCAACCGGAGTTGACCCGGGCCCTCCAGGCCGACGACCGCACCGACCTGTGGATCCGTTTCACCGACCGGGCGGACCTGTCGCAGGCGCGGAGCATCGAGGACTGGGCGGCCCGGGGCGAGGCGGTCGCCAAGGCGCTGCGGAAGACCGCGGCGATCAGCCAGACCAACGTGCGGCACCTGCTCGACACCCAGGGCGTGACCTACGAGACGTTCTGGGCCTCCAACGCCATCTACGTGCACGACGGATCGTCCAAGCTGGCGCAGCAGTTGGCGTCCCGTGCCGACGTCGAGGGGCTGTACGAGCCGGTCGAGTACCAGTTGGTCGGCCCGGCCCCGAAGCCGACGACCGAGGAGAACAAGCGGGCCGCGGCCGAACGCCTCGCCAACACCGTCGAGTGGGGCATCGCCAACATCAACGCCGACGACGTGTGGGACCAGTACGGCACCAAGGGCGCCGGCATCGTCGTCGCCAACCTCGACACCGGCGTCCAGTTCGACCACCCGGCGCTTGTGGGTTCGTACCGGGGCAACCTCGGCGACGGCACCTTCGACCACAACTACAACTGGTTCGACGCCGACGGGCGGTGCGACGACGCCCCGTGTGACCGCAGCACGCACGGCACTCACACGATGGGCACGATGGTCGGTGACGACGGCGCCGCCAACCAGATCGGCGTCGCGCCGGAGGCCACCTGGATCGCGGCGAACGGCTGCTGCCCCAGCGACGCCGCGCTCGTCTCATCCGGCCAGTGGCTGTTGCAGCCGACCGACCTCAACGGGCAGAACCCGGACTCCAGCAAGCGCCCGCACATCATCAACAACTCGTGGGGCAGCCGGACGCCGTCGAACGACCCGTTCATGGAGGACGTCATGCTGGCCTGGGACGCCGCCGGCATCCTCGGCATCTGGTCGAACGGCAACAGCGGGGAGCTGGGTTGCCAGTCCAGCGGGTCGCCGGGCAGCCGCACCATCAACTACTCGGTCGGCGCGTACGACGCCGACAACCAGATCGGCGACTTCTCCGGCCGGGGGCCGGGCCAGGACGGCGAGTTCAAGCCGAACATCTCCGCGCCGGGTGTCGCCGTCCGCTCGTCCGTGCCGGGTAACGGCTACTACCATGCCAACGGCACCTCGATGGCGGCCCCGCACGTCACCGCGACGGTGGCCCTGCTGTGGTCGGCGGCGCCGTCGCTGATCGGCGACACCGACGCGACCCGGCAACTGTTGGACCGTACCGCCATCGACACCGCCGACCCGCAGTGCGGTGGCACCGGCGCCGACAACAACGTGTTCGGCGAGGGCCGGCTCGACGCGATGGCGCTGCTGGCGGCGGCACCGGTCGGCGACACCGGCACCCTGGCCGGCACCGTCACCGATGCGGCCACCGGCAAGCCGATCGAGGGCGCCACGGTGACGATCGGCGGCGAGCCGGTCCGCGAGCGGATCACCGGCGCGGACGGCAGCTACTCGGCCCGGTTGACCGCCGGCACCTACCCGGCGACCGTCACCGCGTTCGGCTACGCCGCGCAGACCGCCGAGCTGACCATCACCGCCGGCGGCGCCACCACCAGGGACTTCGCGCTGGCCGCCGTGCCCAAGGTGAAGGTCAGCGGGCTGGTCCGGGACGGCTCCGGTCACGGCTGGCCGCTGTACGCGAAGGTGAGCGTCGCGGGTACGAACGTCAGTGCCTTCAGCAACCCGTTCACCGGTCGCTACCAGCTCACCCTGCCGGCCAACGCGTCGTACACGCTGGTGGTGGAGTCGCAGTACGACGGCTACCGCACGGTCGAGCAGCCCGTGACGGTAGCGGGTCGCAACCACACGCTGGACCTGTCCCCGCAGGTGGATCGGTGCGCGGTGGCACCGGGCTACACCTTCTCCGCCGGGATCGGGGTGCTCGGCGACGACAGCCAGCAGATCTCGACCTTCCTGGCCGGCAAGGGCATCCCGACCACCACGTTCAACTGGGACGACGACGTGGCGCGCTACGACGCCATCATCGTCAACAGCCCCAGCAATCCCGGCACGGACAAGTTCCGGAAGTTCCTGGCCGACACCGACGCGGCCGGCGTCGGGGTGCTGTTCCTCGACACCTGGGCGAACCTCGGCGGCAACGGGATCTACATGCTGAGCCAGCACACCGGAAACCCGGGCGAACGCAGCAGCGGCATCAACTACGACACCGCCAGCGACCTGTCGTACCAGGTGATGCAGGAGCACCCGGTCGTGGCCGGGTTCCCGCTGGGCGGGCGGATCGCGTTCAACGAGACCGCGAACTCGAAGCACTACGGCTTCTTCGGCGCGTTCGGCGGCGAGGGCCGGACGGTGCTGGCCAACGCGGTCGACTCGGGCACCGGCACGGTCGGCGTCGGCATCGGCGTGCAGCAGCGGGAGAAGAACCGGCACGTGCTGCTGTCGATGCACGGGGCCAGCTACGCCAGCGGCCCGCAGGTCTGGCACGCCGACAGCGTCCAGGTGTTCCTCAACTCGGTGGACTGGATCGCCGAGACCGAGTTCGCCTGCGTCAAGGTCGACGGCGGCATGGTCGCCGGCCTCGTCCGCGACGCCAACACCGGCAGCGGCCTGGTCGACGCGCGGGTCACGCCCGTGGACGGCTCCGGCGCGGGCACCCGTTCGGTCGCCACTCCGGAGGACCCGAACCTGGAGGACGGCTTCTACGCGATGTTCTCCCCGGCCGGCCGGCACCAGTTCACCACGTCGGTGACCGCCTACAAGCAGCTGAACAAGTGGGTCGAGGTCGCCGAGGACTGGACCACCCGGCAGAACTTCCAGATGGCGACCGGTCAGCTGACGGTCACCGGAGCGCCGGTGCGGGCGCAGGCGCCGCTCGGCGGGTCGACCACGGCCAAGTTCACGATCACCAACACCGGTGGCGCGCCGGCCGAGGTGGATCTCAGTGAGCGCCAGGGCGACTTCCAGATCCTGCGCGCCAACGGCAGCCGGGTCGGTTCGCAGGAGCTGCTGGCGGCGCCGGGTGCGCCGGTGCGCCGCATCGAGATCGACGTACCGATCGAGCAACTGGCGGGCGCCCGGCCCCCGGCGACGCTCAAGTCCAGCCAGGCCGCTCCGGCGGCGGCACCGGCCGCCGAACCGTGGCTCACCCTGCCCGGCATGCCGCGTACGACGATGGACAACAGCGCCGTCACCGTGGACGGCAAGGTGTACTCGTTCGGCGGCTACAGCGGGTCGGCCCTGTCGGACGTGTTCGCCTACGACCCGGCCGCCCAGTCCTGGGCCAAGGTGTCGGACATGCCGGGCGGGGGCCGCCAGCAGGCCGCCGAGGGCGTCATCAACGGCAAGGTCTACCTGGTCAGCGGCTGGAGCGAGCTGAACACCGACACGCTGGTGTTCAACCCGGCGAACCGCGAGTGGAGCAAGGCGGCCCCGGTGCCGGCCGCCTCGGCCGCCGCCGGATCGGCGGTCCTCGACGGCCAGCTGTACGTGGTCGGTGGCTGCACGACGAGCAACTGCACCCCGTACAGCGACAAGGTGTTCCGCTACGACCCGCGGGCCGACAGCTGGGAGACGGTGGCCAGCTACCCGACCCCGATCGCGTGGCAGTCGTGCGGCGCGGTCGCCGGCCGGATCGTCTGCGCCGGTGGCCTGTCGAACGGCGCGCCGGTGACGGGCGCCCACGCCTACGACCCGGTCGGCAACGCGTGGACGAAGGTCGCGGACATGCCCGCCAACCTGTGGGGTTCGGCGTACCACACCGCCGACAACCGACTGCTGATCTCCGGCGGCGGCACCGGCAGCTCGGCGGTGACCAACCAGGGGTACGCCTACGACGCGGTGGCCAACTCGTGGTCGTCGCTGCCGGCGGCGAACAGCATCGGGTTCCGCCCGGGTGGCGCCTGCGGGCTCTACCGGGTCGGCGGGTCGTCGATCGCCGGTTTCCAGCCGTCGAACGGCCTGGAGGTGCTGCCGGGCCTCGGCGAGTGCGTGTCGGAGTCGGACACCGACTGGCTCACGGTGAGCCCGCGGACCGCGACGATCGCGCCGGGCAAGAGTGTCGAGGTCACCCTGTCGTTCTCGGCCGACGTGGCCCAGCCGGGCACCTACACCACCGCCGTCGCGCTCTTCGAGGGCACGCCGTACGTGGTGGACCCGGTGCCGGTGACGATGACGGTCACGCCGCCGGCCACCTGGGGCAAGCTCACCGGCACGGTGTCCGCACTCGGCTGCGACGGCGCCCAGGCCCCGGTCGCCGGGGCGACGGTGCAGCTGAGCACCTGGACGATGGAGCTGCCCCTGTCCACGGCCGCGGACGGCACGTACGCCCACTGGCTCGACTGGCGGCACAACCCGATCACGATGATCGTGGCGAAGGACGGTCTCATGCCGCAGTACCGGCAGACCCAGGTCACCGCAGGTGCGGTGACGACGGAGAACTGGGCGCTGAAACCGGTGTGCGGCAAGACGGCCCAGCCGAACTGAGCAACTGATCCACCGGCCTGACCTGGCCGCGCGTACGCCCCGGGGCTTCCGGACCGACCGGAACCCGGGGCGTACGTGCGCGTCTACGGCGCGTCGATGACCTCGCGGCCGAGCGGCCAGAGCGCGGCGGGGACGAGCTTGAAGTTGGCGATGCCGAACGGGATGCCGATGACCGTGACGCAGAGCGCGACGCCGGCGATGATGTGGGACAGCGCCAACCACCAGCCGGCCAGCACCACCCAGAGGACGTTGGCCAGCCCTGACGCGATCCCGGCGCCGGGCTTGGGCACGACGGTGCGGCCGAACGGCCACAGGGAGTAGACGGCCAGGCGTAGCGACGCGACGCCGAACGGGATCGTGACGACCAGGACGAAGCAGATCAGCGCGGCGATGCCGTAGCCAGCGGCGAGCACGAGACCCCCGCCGAAGACGAGCCACAGCACGTTGAGCACAAACCGGATCATGTCTTCGAGCATGACGGCCCGTCGCCACCCCCGGCCACCCGAAGATCGACTTCTGCGGGGAGACCGGGCCGGTCCTCCGAGCGGAACACCACCTGACCAGGTGGTTGAGACCTGCCGGCCGGGGTACTGGTCACCACGTAGCGCCGCCACTGACGGAGGAGACCTCATGGGCATCGACGACAAGATCAGCAACGCCTCCGAAGAGGCCGCCGGCAAGCTGAAGGAGGGCGCCGGCCGCGCCACCGACGACGAGCGACTCGAAGCCGAGGGCCGCGCCGACCAGACCCACGCGAACCTCAAGCAGGCCGGCGAGAAGATCAAGGACGCCTTCAGAAGCTGACCCCGGCCGGGATTGCATCCGGAGGAGCAGCCACACCAGAGAGTGAAGAACAACAGCAGGAGCCTGGCCCGCGTTCTCGCGGGCCAGGCTCTTGTCGTTCCGTACCCCGGCGAGGCGGGCCCCGGCGACCGCCCGACCGCCATCAGGCAGCACCGGTTTTCGAAGTTCCGGTCCTGTCCCGCCATCCGGTCGGGCCGGCTGGCCCGGGCTGCCCGACGGGGCCTGGGCCAGCCCTGTTGACCTGCCAAGTCTCGGCCAATAGCCACTAATCGCCGCGAGCGCCACTCGTCGGACTGTCCGGACCCAAGGTGTGAGAAGCGGCCGAGTGGGGCCAACCAGCACTCTTGCAATCAATACGAGACCTATGAATACTTCGACGCCTCCGATCGGATGGCCCTCACCAGCCGATCGGGTGCCCGGGGCTACCCGAAAGGCAGCCCGTGCTCAGCTCCATGGAGGTATCCACATGCGACTCTCCGGGTCTCCGCTGCACCGCGCCACCGCAATCTCGGTGGCCGGCGCACTGGTCGTCGGCACGCTGACCAGCGCGCCGGCTCAGGCAGCACCCGCCACGCCCGCCTCCCCCGACCAGGCCACCGCGCTCGCCGCCGCACTCGGCGACCGCTCCGGCGGGGCGTACGCCGGGGCCGACGGCGCCATGGTCGTCACCGTCACCGACGACGCCGCCGCCCGCAAGGTCCGCGCGGCCGGCGCGACCCCGAAGCTCGTCACCCGGGGTGCGGACGACCTCGCCCGGGCCACCGCCACACTGGACAGCGCCGCGCGGGTCCCGGGCACCGCATGGTGGACCGATCCGGCGACCAACCAGGTCGTGGTCTCCGTCGACAGCACAGTGACCGGCGCGAAGCTGGCACGCGTCGAGGCCGTCGCGGAGCGGCTCGGCGGCACCGTCCGCATCCAGCGGGAGGCTGGCACGCTCAGCACCCGGGCCGCCGGCGGCGAGGCCATCTACGCCGAGGGCGGTGGCCGCTGCTCGCTCGGCTTCAACGTCCGCAGCGGCGACACCCACTACTTCCTCACCGCCGGGCACTGCACCGACATCACCGCCAACTGGTACGCCGACTCCGGGCAGGGCAGCCTGCTCGGCACCGGCGGCACCGGCAGCTTCCCCGGTGACGACTACGGCATCGTGCGGCACACCGACCCGGCCGCCGCCGACGGCAGCGTCTACCTGTACGACGGCACCACCCGGGACATCACCGGCGCGGCCGACGCCTTCGTCGGGCAGTCGGTGCAGCGCTCCGGCAGCACCACCGGTCTGCACGGCGGCACGGTCGAAGCGGTCGAGGCCACGGTGAACTACGCCGAGGGCAGCGTCAGCGGCCTGATCCGCACCACTGTCTGCGCCGAGCCGGGCGACAGCGGCGGCGCGCTCTTCAGCGGGAGCACCGCCCTGGGCCTGACCTCGGGCGGCAACGGCAACTGCTCCTCCGGCGGGACCACCTACTTCCAGCCGGTCACCGAGGCGCTGAGCGTCTACGGAGTGGAGATCGTCTGACAGGCGTCACACCAGCGGGGCCGCCGGGAACACCGGCGGCCCCGCCCCGTTCCCACGCCAGGCCGCCGGCACCGCGCCGGAGCCGGACGCCCCGGTGCCCGGTGGGACCGGGAATTCGGCGGCTCCGGGTTAGTCGCGTGTTCCTACGGGCAGTTGGGGACATGGCACACACCGGGCACGACGAGCCGGCCGCGACGGTCACCCCCTACGAGGACGGGCCGCTGCTGCTCCGGGGCGACTTCCAGTTGCGGACTCCGGACGGCGAGATCATCGAGTCCGGCCGGGGAACGGTCGCCCTGTGCCGCTGCGGGAAGTCGGCGATCAAACCGTTCTGCGACGGCACGCACAAGCTTCTCGGCTTCCGGGCCGGCGCCCGGCCCGATCCGGCTCCGGACGGGCAGGGTCGCCTGCGGGCTACGGGACACCCGCCGGCCGGCGTCGGCGGTTGAGTGCGCGCTGGCTGTGCGCGGCGACGCGGAGTCGCCGGCCGGCGTACCGCACTCCGCCCCGGCCGCACCGCAGACCGAGCGCCAGCCAGGCGCACACCGCGCGTTCCAGCACCCACACCGGCGCCAGCAGCGTGGTGGTGAACGGATAGAACGCGGCACCGCCGGCCCGGCGTCTGCCCCGCTCGGCGAGTGCCACGACGGCTGTGGCGGCGACCACCAGTGGGGTCCGTCGGCGCCGGACGAGCGCCGCGGTCAGCGCGGGCAGGGCAGCGAGGAAGAGCGCCATCCGGGCGGGTTGGGCCAGGTCGTCGTACGCCTGGCGGACCCGTTGGGACCAGAACCGGCCGGCGTCCGGCGGTAGCCGGCGCACGTACAGGCCAGGGGCCGAGACCTCGGTGCCGCCGTGGCAACGTACGGTGCGGATGAGTTCGAGATTCTCGAACAGCACGTCGCCGTCGTAGCCGCCCATCTGGGCGAACGTCGACCGGCGGATGCCGAGGGTCCCCGGGTAGTCCGCGCCGATCGCCCGGTTGAGCAGGGTACGGCCGCTGTCCCAGCGGGCGTGCCAGGGCAGCGGGTGGAAGAAGTTCTGCGGCCTGACCAGGTCCGACCCGCCCAGCAGCCGGCACATCTCCCGTAGTGCGGTGTCGTCGTACCGGACGTCGTCGTCGGCGACGATCACCCGCTCGTGCCGGGCGAGCCGAAGCCCCGTCGTCACCCCGTTGACCTTGCCGTTGGCGTAGCGCAGATCGGGATCGGGCGGCAGATGGCGCACGTGGGGACGCCAGTGGGCGGCGTGCCGCGCGAAGATGTCGGGTGGGGAGCCGTCGATCACCGTCACGTCGATCCGACGCCCGAGCCAGCTCAGATAGCGGGTCAACTCGTCCAGTTCGGCGTCGTCGGACCAGCGGACCGGCAGCACGTACTCCAGCTCCAGAACGACCCGGGTCGGCGGCGGCCGCACGTCCGGACGCGGGTTGGACGAGCCGGTCATCGCCGGGCACCGAGGGGCGAGCGCAGCGAACTGCGTCCCGCGGCCCAGCTGTCGAGGAGGTGGGCGCCGAAGATCCGCTCCACGGCCAGCGCGGACGCCGCCCCGAACCACACGTCGGCCGCGCGGTCGGGCTCCGCGGTGGCGAACGCGCCGCACATGTCGTGCGTGGCGATCTGCTCGTGCACCGCGTCCGCCTCGACGTGTTCGTCGTAGAACCGGGTGGCGTCCGGGGTGCCGCCGAGCCGCCGCAAGCCCTCCCCGTAGTTCCGGTTCGGCAGTGACGAGGTCATCTCCAGTGCGGCCAGATGACCGAGCAGTGCGCCGCGCCAGCGCCGGTGCAGGCCGAACAGTGACATCAGGTTGTTCGTCGCGAGAGTCACCGCGGGTACGGCGTCGACGTGGGCCGCGTACCGGGTGTCCAGTCCGAGCCAACGCGCGGCGTCGCGGAACAGCTCCGCGTGCATCCGGGAAAGCTGGCCGCCGCCGTACTCGTCGCTCTGGATCTCGATCAGCGCGGCCTTGGCGCGCCCGTCCAGCCGGGGGATGGCCCAGGTGTGCGGGTCGGCCTCCCGGAAGTGGTAGACGGATCGCTGGGTGACGAACTCGCGGAACTGGTCGAGGGTGGCCCGACGCCTGATCTCGACCGACAACGACGGCCCGTCGTCCGCCGCGACCAGGTCGGTGAGCGCCTGCGGGACGTCCTGCGCCCGCAGGGTCGGGGCCGGTCCCACGAGGTGACGCAGCGCGCGCTCGAACCTGGCCTCGGCGGCCCCGCGCAACACGAGCAGCGAGGGCTCCCACTCCCACCGGTCGTCCACCCCGTCCCAGCCCCGGTAGTGCAGCTCGTAACAGGTGAAGAGCAGGATCTGCAGGTCCTCGTCGCGGATCGGATCGTCATCAGACCGGTCGGCGACCAGGCATGCCGTCAGGTCGGCAGGAAGAGTGCCCGGTTCGCCGCCCAACGCGTCGATCACAGCTCGGGAGAGGGGACCACGGGATTCGGGCAGCCTCATCGTTCCTTCCCCCGTTTTGCCACCTTGCGTCCGATTGACCACGTCGTTGGTGGCCGTGCCCGTGCTACCCGTTCGCACGTCCTTCGAACCAGGATCGTCCGACCGACTTTGCGCCGACCGAGGTCAGGGCACTTCTTCCGCACGCCGGGCTGTAAACCGGGACATCGGCGCACTACCGGTCATGGCGGGCCGTCCTCCACCGTCCGTCGAGGGCGACCCGAGTCCTGGTGGAGCCGATCGACGACGGCCTTTCGACCCTCGGAACGATCTGACATCATCCAGCGGAAATATCGAAGATTGTGACCGTGGAGGTTCGGATGCGTTCCCGCCTGACGAGTTCCCTCAGCGTCGCCCTGCTGGCGACCGCCGCGTTCCTGGTTCCGGCGTCGCCCGCCGCCGCCGCACCGTCGTTCCGGACGCCGTTCCCGTGCAACCAGACGTGGTCCGGCCAGACCCGCACCACGCACAGCCCGCAGTACGCGATCGACTTCAACCGGGCCGACGACCACGGCATGCCGGTCAAGGCCAGCGCACCGGGCACCGTGGACGTGGTCACCAACCTCGGCGACACCAGCTACGGCCGGTACGTGCGGATCAACCACGGCAACGGGTACACCACCTACTACGCCCACCTCAGCGGGTTCAACGTCTCGGTCGGCCAGTCCGTCGGCTACGCCACCACCATCGGGTACGTGGGCAACAGCGGCGGCTCCAGCGGCTCGCACCTGCACTACGAGCAGCGGCTGAACGGCAGCGACATCAAGGTGCGGTTCAGCGGCAACCTGGCCCTCTACTTCGGGACGCAGAACTACACGCGTACCGCCGGCTGCTGATCCGCCGGCCGGCTACCCGGCTCCTTGGCACGGGCGACGGTCCTCCGGTCGAGTCCGGGGGACCGTCGCCGCCATCTCTCCCCCACGCCGAGGTCGCCCGACGCCGGCCGTCCGAAGGAGATCCGGTCATGGACTTCGAGCTCTTTCAGGCCCTCGGCTGCCCCAGCTGCGACGGATCCGGCATAACCAGCGCCGGAACGACGTGCCCCAGTTGCGGTGAGACCGGGATCCCCAGCTGCCCCGTCCACGTGGTCCTCATCGCCGGCTGCCCGCACCCCCGCCCCGCAGACACCCACCGTGCCGCCAGCAACCCACGCCGCACCGCCGACCCGGAGGAACAGTGACGTGGCCTGTCGCGCATCCGTCGTCGTCAGGGGTCAGGCCGGTTGGCGGGATACGACCGTCCGGACTGCCCCGATCAGGCTGGCCGTGCGGGGATCCGCGTCCATCGTGACGCGGAGTCCGTTCATCACGTACCCGAAGGCGATGCCGCTGGCCGGATCGGCGTAGCCGAGCGATCCGCCGTGGCCGGGGAAGCCGAAGGCGGTGGGCGACCACCACGGCTGTTCCGGCAGTGGCAGGCCGAAGCCGAGCGCCGGCCGGGTCGGCACCTTCAGCACCTGGTCGATCCCGCTGGCCTGTTCGCGGGTGGCGGCGGCGAGAGTGGTCGCGTCGAGGATCCGGATGCCGTCGACCTCGCCGATCAGGCCGGCGTAGAAGCGGGCCAGTGACGAGGCGGTGCAGATGCCGTTGACCGCCGGGATCTCCGCCGCCCAGGCACGCGGGTCGGCGAGGTCGAGCGGCGGGTCGGTCACCGCCGTCGACCGGACCACCAGCGACGTCGGATCGGTGTACGCGGCAAGCGCCTCCCGCAGCGCTTCCGGCATGACCCCGGCGGCGGTGGACGGGGCAACCGGCTGCTCGACGAGCCGGGCGACCCGGTGTGCCTCGGTGGCGGGCAGGCCGATCCAGAAGTCCAGTCCCAGCGGCTTGGCGATCTCGTCGGCGAAGTACGTGCCGAGGCTGCGCCCGGAGACGCGACGTACCACCTCGCCGACCAGCCAGCCGTAGGTGAGTCCGTGGTAGCCGTGCGCCGTGCCCGGCTGCCAGGCGGGTGCCTGGGCGGCCAGTGCGGCGACGACCGGCTCCCAGGTCAGCGCCTCCGCCAGCGGAACCGGCCGGTCGAGCACCGGCAGCCCCGCCTGGTGGGACAGGAGCCAGCGGACCGGGATGTGGCCCTTGCCTGCTGCTGCGAACTCCGGCCAGTACTCGGCGACGGGCGCGTCCAGGTCGAGTTCCCCGCGCTGGGCCAGCAGGTGCGCGCAGGCGGCGGGCACGCTCTTGGTGGTCGAGTAGACCACCTGGAGGGTGTCCTCCCGCCAGGCCCTGCCGGTGGTGGGATCGGCGACCCCGCCCCACAGCCGGACCACTTCCCGACCGTGCCGGTAGACGCTGAGGGCCGCGCCGACTTCGGACCGCGTCTCGAAGTTCGCCAGGAACGCCTCCCGGACCGGCTCGTAACCCGGTTCCACCGTGCCGCTGACCATGAACATCGCGCTCTCCTTCAGGAGGGTCGGGCCCGGGCGACGACCAGCCCGCGCATCAGCGTCAGGCTACCCTGACGTCAGCCGTCAGAAAAGCCTGACGGCGCTATGCTCACGGGATGGCGGAGGAGATGGTTCCAGGGCACGTGAACCTCATCGGTTTCCGGCTGGCGGACGGGACGACGAGCACCGACGCCGCAGCACCGGCTGGCACCGTCGGCTACCGGGCCAGGTGCAGTTGCGGTTGGGTCGGCACCAACGACTATCCGCCCGCCGAAGAGGGGGGCTGGATGGCCTCCTCCGAGTGGGTCGGACACATCAGGCCGATCCTGGCCGCCACACCGCCCGGCTGGTTGCTGAGCCGTTCGGACACCCTTCGGGACAACGTCGCCGAACTGGCCACCACCTGGCCGTTGCAGGCGCTCGGCGTCCTCGCCGAGGTGGAACGCTGGCAACGGCAGCTCATCGAACGGGCCGTGATCGCGGCGCGGGAGGCCGGGCTCTCCTGGGCTGAGATCGGCAACGCGCTCGGCATCAGCCGGCAGTCCGCGCACGAGCGCTTCCGCAAGATCGCACCGTCCAAGCCCTCCGCCTGAGGATCCCTGGTCAGCGGTCAGGCGAGGGTGTGATGGCCCGCCTTGACGACCTGGTCGTACTCACTGCGCCGGGCGTCGTAGGCGGTCTCCAGGAACGTCTCCGAGTCCGCGCCCACCGGCAGCCGCAGCGGCGGCGACTCCAGCTGGCTGAGCCGCCAGACCACGTCCGCGAAGAGTTCGGGGGAGTTCACCTCGATCCTGGCGTTCATGCCGCGCAGCGCGCCGAGCAGGCCGTCGCTGACCGGCGTGTAATCCGGGATCCGGCGCTCCGGCATGACCAGGTTGGCGCTGTAACCGGTGGCGAAGCCGCCCGGCTGCAAGATGGTCACCTTCACTCCGAGATGCCCGGCCTCGGCGGCCAGCGACTCGGCCGCTCCCTCCACCGCGAACTTGCTCGCCGTGTACGCCGCCAGGCCGGGGAAGGGAACCACGCCAGCCACCGAACTGACGAAGATCGCGTGCCCGTGGCGCTGCGCCCGCCACACCGGCAGTACGGCCCGGGTGAGGCGCCACGGCCCGAACACGTTGGTGTCGAACTGCGCGGCGAGTTCCGCGTCGGAGACCTCCTCGAAGGTGCCGAACTGACCGTAGGCGGCGTTGTTGACCAGGACGTCGACGCCGCCGAAGGCTTCCACCGCCCGCTCGACCGCCGCCGCGCACTGCGCCTGATCCCGTACGTCCAGGGCCGTCGCCACCACGTTGCCCGGATGCCGGGCCACCAACTCGTCGAGGGTCTCCGGCCGTCGGGCCGTCGCCACCACCCGCTCCCCCTCGGCGGCGAGCCGGGCCGCGAGAGCCCGCCCGAGCCCGCTCGAACACCCCGTGATCAACCAACGCTTCGCCATCGTCTCCGACCCGCCCAATCCGATGGGTTGTCTGCCGATTACAGACTGTCAGAGCCGTTGAGGCAGGTGAAGGGGACGGACTGTCGCCAACCGGATGCGTCGGGTACCCGCCTCCGAGACAGCGCTGCCCGGCCGGAGAGATCACCGGCCGGGCAGCGTTCTGGCTGGTCAGTTGCTGGTGGGCAGGTCCTTAAGGCCCTTCAGCATCTCGGCGAAGTCGGCGGTCTCCGCAGGAGCCGGCGTCTCGATGTTCACGGGCTTGCCGTAGTCGGTGTAGTCGACCGTGAACTCGCCCATCTTGCCCATGTTCATGCCCGCCCGGCGCGGCTGGTACTGCTCGTCGACCCAGAGGTCGATCTTGATGTCCTTGATGCCCTGCTTGGCGTACTCCGCCTCGACGCCCGCCCGCAACTTGGCATCGAGCTGCCCGAGGTAGGTCGCCACCGGAGCGGTGACGGTGTAGTGGACCGTGCGCGCCCCGTTGACCGTCTCCTCGCCGACGACAGTGACGCCCTCGGTGGCGAGCAGCGTCTTGACCTGCTTGGTCGGGTCGACGTCCTCGAACTGCTTGCTGAAGTTCATGCCCGACTGGTCGCCGGCTGCGCTCAGGTCCAGCTTCATCCAGCGCTTTCCGCCGAGGCTCGCACGCTCCTTCTCCGGGATCTCGACGTAGATCACGCCGCCGACCATCCGGACGACGGTCGGGGCGCCATCCTCGCCCGGCGTCGTCATCTCGGCCTTGAACGGGTCTCCCAGGTCCACCACGCCCTGCACCGAGATCTTCTCGCCGCCTGCCGTGCCCTGCATCTTCACGGTCACCGAGTCGCTCTTGCTGGTGGCGTCGACCGTCTTCTGCAATGAACCCTTGAGATCACTGGCGAGCAGTTCCAGCACACTCGCCTGCGCCGGCGCGTCCACGTCGGGCTTCGAGCCGCATGCGGTCAGCGCGACGGCCGTGAGCGTGGAGACCGCCAGAACAGTGGTCTTCTTCCAAAGTGACACGTGAAAACTTCTCTCCCCGAAGGACTCTGGGACTCTTCCCAGATAGAACCACGACACGCTATCCCAAGCGGTCAACTATTTGTCGTCCCAGAGTCTTCACCTGGTGCCGCTCAGGGTCCCTGGATCCAACGGAAACCCCTGCGTCCAACGCCTCTGGCATTGAGCGGGACGGCCCGGTGGTTCGGCGGGGCGCGCCGCGGCTTGCGATGGTCGGGCACGACCGCGGGCAGTCCGCTGGCTCACCCGAGCGCCTCCCGGGCAGCCGCGCCCATGGGGTCGTCGCGGGTGGGCAGCCGATGGACGGTCGGCAGCACCTGCTCCTGGAAGACTCCGTGCAACCGGCGCAGTTCCCGCGCCGGATGCGCGGCGTCGTCGACCCGGATGTCCCAGAATGGGTACGGCTGATCGCCGATGACCGTCACGGTCGCCGACCGTGCGCCATGCCGATCACCACCGGTCTCCTGGCCAGCCTCGATGGCCAGCACGAGCCGCTCCGCCAGGTCGAGTTCCCGGCTGTCCTCGAACACCCGGATGATCTCCGCGAGCGTCTCCGGCCCCACCAGGCGGTTGCCCTGCACCGCGTAACCCGGGCCGGTGCGGTGTCCTGCCCAGTCCTTCGTACGGGAGCCGGTGAAGGCGTGCGAGCGGCCCTGGCGGTCGACCATGCCGACCTGCCGCACCTCCCGACCCGGGTCCTGGCCCAGCAGTACGGTCAGGACGTCCTGCGGAGATCGTCCGTCGCCGAGCAGCGGCAGGCCGTCGTAGGCCAGGAACGGATTGGGGGTGGCCTGCGTCGCCACGGCGCCAACGCCCGAATGTACGTGGGCGACGAGCTTGCCGACCGCGGGTCTGGCCGTCAGGGCCCCCACGCCGAGCTGGCCGGTACGCGGGCATCGCGCGGCGATCGAGAAGGTCACGGCCTGCGGCTACCCCGCCGGACGCCCGGCATGCCCGCCCGGTGCTGTCCAGGACGCCGGTGCTTCTGTTGGTACGGTCCCCGTGCGTGGCATCGTCTGATCAGCGTCGGGGCATCCCGCCGTGCGGACTGTTGACGATGAGTGGCACGCTGTCCGGCGCCAGGAAATGGTGGTCCTCGAAATACTCCAGGTGAACGTGGCCGCCGTCGTCCATGTCGGCTATGTCGCGTAGCTGGTCAGCGAAAAGAGACCGGCCCGCCGCGCCACCACGGACGGTGAGATAGCCGCGATCATCGACTCCGATGACAACGGGGCCCTGCGTCGCTTCGACGAGGACACCCCGCAGGCGCTGCGGGTGGGCGGACTGCGCAAGGCTCAGCTCACCCCCGCCTGCCAGCAGGTCAGCGAGGCGGCATAGGCCCGGTCGGTCACTCGTGATGTCGACGCCATCTGCGGCGGAGTGATAGTCCAGCTCCATTTCGCAACCATAGGCGCCCGCCTTCATCCGGCAGTTTCCGGCGCTTGAGCCTTGGGGGCGGCGAGAATCGCCGGGACGGCGGGACGGCGCAGCACGCGTGGGTTCAGTGCGCCGGGGTGGGCGTCTCGGGTGGGCGGGCAGCGGCGTGCAGGGCGTCGGCGGCGGCGATGGCGAGCAGGACGGTCGCTGCCGTGACGGCGGCGGCGAGCGACGGCACGTGAGCCAGGGGCACTGCGGTGGCGGCCAACACGATGATGCCGACGACACGGCGCATCGACAGGCGGTTGAACACGACGCGTTCCAGGCGGATACGGCCGTAGAGGAACAGCGCTGGTCCGCCGAGGATGACCGCCAACCAGGCAGGTTCCGGATGGCCGGTCGGGTGCACGAGCACCAACTCGAAGCCGGCCGCGACAGCGACGATGCCGACCACCATGATCACGTGTGCGATGCCGGTGGCGCGACCGGCGGTGTGCCGATCGGTCGCGGCACCGATCGCCTCCGCGAGGACCTGCCCCGAGCGGTAGAAGTAGATGCGCCACAGCAGGACCGTCGACACGTACGCCACCACCAGAGCCGCCGACGTCGCGACGGTGATCCGATGACCAGCGAACGTCACGCCGACGGCCAGGAGGGTCTCCCCGAGAGCGATCATCAACAGCTGTTGGTAGCGCTCCGGCAGGTGATGGCCGCTGTCCATCGCCCACGCGCTGACCCTGGTACGCGGCATGCCGGGGACCGGCCACCGCAGTTGCGCCGCCACGATGTCCACGGTCACGGCCAGCCCCCACAACGTGGCCCGGGCGTCACCGGCCGTCGCCGCACCGCCGACCCACAACCCGGCCGTCACGCACGACCACATCACCGACCGGACGTAGACGTCACGCAGCTCGTGCCCCCGCAGCGCCGGCAGCAGGACGAGCGGACGCAGAATCTGCAAGGCCAGATACGGTACGACGAACGCCTCGCCCCGACCGTAGAACGCCGCCGGTAACGCTGAAGACATGACCAGAAGACCGAAGGCACTGGTCAGGACGAGCCACTGGATCTTGCGGCGGCGCGGATCGAACCAGCTGGTGATGTGCGCCGTGGTGATCCAGAGCCAGATCAACGGCAGCGCCAGCACAAGCAGGTAGGCCAACGACCGCCACCGCGCCAGCATGGAGTCGCCGGACAGGTCCCGCACTATCCGGCTGACCACCCCTGACAGCGCGAACACCAGAACCAGATCGACGAACAACTCCAGAAAGTTCGCCTGCCGCACATCCTGACGACTCTTCAGCAGGTCCTGCCCCCACCCCTCCTTCCGCAACCCCATACCGCCATGCTCACCGACCATGGCCCGACCACACCCGCCTACGCGCAAAGTCGCAGGCCGAAAGCGTCACACGGCTGACAGCGGGAACCTCACGGCTGCCCGCCCAAGCTGCCCGAGAAGGCCGGAACATCCCCGACGCGGGGCACACCTCAGCCGCCGACCACGCCGCCCAGTCGGCACGCGCCGACGATCCCTGGAGGGACGACGTTTTGCGCAAGGTCGGCAAGGGCGAGCGTCCCCAGCTGGCCAAGCACGAGGCCAAGCGGTAACGAGCGTGGGCGGTGCCACACTCTCTCGGGGGTGTCGGCACCGCTCGCGGCACGCGCTTGCGGTCACACCCGCTATGTGGTCCAGAGCCGCGTGTCGCCAGGGAGCCGTCCTGTGCTGAAGTAGGCGGCGCGGCGACATCTCAGCGCTTGCTGCCGCTGCCGATCCTGCTCAACAAGCCAAGTGCCCCGATGCCGACGAGTAGCCCGATGACGGCGAAGGCGAGGGTCTGCACCAGCCAGTGCGTGTCCTGCAGGAACGCTCCGGCCAGCCAGACGCAGAGGAGCCCAGCGAGGGCTCCCACCAACGGTGCAACCACCAACGCCGTCAGTCGCTGCCCGCCACTGGCGTCGGTGTACGTGTTGAACCTGTTTATCGATCGACGATCGTCTGAGGGCATGGTGCCGGACTACCCAGGACTGCGCGAATCGAATCAGGAGATTGACTCCGAGCGAACGTCGGGATTGCCGCCGGGATCGTCCGGGTAGGTCAAGCGGAGGTTGCGGGTACATGTCTCAATGGGCCGCCAGGACGTGGCTCCGCTGCCTAGCCAGTCTGTCCTGTGGATTCCTAGACATTTGGAGGACCCGATGGTCCAGCAGCCGCGCAGAAGGGAAGTCGGCCCGTACAGCAGGTCGCACATGTGGATGTTGGCAGTCACGGCCGGGATCCTTGGGATCGTCGTGCTGGTCTGGGGAGTATTGCGGATGACCAATGGTGACTCCAGAGGTGCGACGATGGTAGCCATCAGCACGGTGATCATCCTGATCCTGGCTGTCGGCATTCCCTACGGCCGGCGACGAGGCCGGATGTAACGCACCAGACCGTCTTTCAGGGATTCCTTGCCACTCGTCACCCGGCCGGATCGACGGCGATGGTGGTGAAGCCGATCCGTTGCGCCTCGCCGGGCGGCGCGCGGCGAGGGCCCGGGACACCCCCCGGTAGAAGGCCGCCCGATCAGTCCGGCGGATCGGTGTCGACCTGCGACGAGCGCATCCATCCGACCAGCAGGAGCAGGAGGCCGATGACGCCGAAGATCACGCCGACTGCCAGGTCGTCGTCGCCTCCCTCACTGAACCAATCCCAAAGGTTCGAGACCCCCACGAACATGGTCGACGCGCCGATGAGGAGCAACAGACTCGGACTTCGTTTCCCCCGCATTGATTTCTCCCCTGTGTAGAGGCTGCAAGAGGTACCCAGTCCCACACGTACTCACCCGGCCACGCCGAGAATCACGTGCGCGAGATTCGATCACGGGGCCGGTCGTTGGTCGAGCGGTGCACCGGGCGGGACGGAGGTTTGCCACCCGGGACGCCGGGGCACGTGGCCTGCCACGGTCATCGATGTCTCGATGCCGCTCGTGAACGGGGGATCAGATGGACAGACGTTTCCACGCCGGACTGGCGACGGTGCTCGCCGTGACGGTCGTGGTGGCGGTGCCCGCAGGGGCACGGGCCGCCAGCGGCGGGACCTTCGCACCCGCGCAGTACCTCGCCACCGGATCGACGGCGACCAACGCCGTCGCCGTCGCCGACGTCACCGGTGACGGGCGGCGGGACATCGTCGTCGGCGTAGATGCCGCCGACGGCACCCAGACGAGTTCGGTGCTGGTCTTCGCCCAGCGGACCGACGGGAGCCACGGCGCTCCGACGAGGATCACCGCGCACGGCGGTTACAACAGCGACGTACGGCTGGCGGTGGCCGACATCGACCGCGACGGCCGCACGGATGTGGCGCTGTCCTCGTCCGCCGGTGTCGATCTGCTGTTCCAGCGGAACGGTGGGCTCGCCGCGCCGGTGCTGGTCCCCGGCACGGCGGGCGACGTCGCGGTCACCGACGTCACCGGGGACGGCCGGCCCGACCTGGTCGTCAGCGCGTGGCACGGCCAGGTACGGATCTACCCGCAGACCGCGACGGGCACCTTCCCCAGCTACACGCCGATCGTCGGGCCCTTCGCCGACGGTGCGCCCGGGCACCAGGTCTTCGCGGCCGACCTGAACGGCGACGGCCGGATCGACGTGGCACAGTTCTACGGCCACGGCACCTGGGTACGGCTGCGCCAGGCCGACGGATCCTACGGACCGGCGGCGACCTACCGGACGCCGCCGGACGCCGGTGGCCACCGCCGCGTCAGCAATGGAGCAGCGGTCGGTGACGTCACCGGAGACGGCCGGGTCGACCTGGTGATGACCGTCAACGGCAACATGCCGGACTCCGCCGTACAGGTCTTCGCACAAGGTTCCGGCGGCCTGACCGCGACGCCGGTCCGCCATCCCGCCTACGAGAGCGCCGCGGGCCTCGCGATCGGCGACCTGACCGGCGACGGCCGCGCCGACCTGGTCGTCGCGCACTCGAACTGGGCGGCGGTCAGCGTCCATCTCCAGCGGTCGGACGGGACGCTCGGCGGGTACACGACGAACAGCGTCGACGCGGTCGGTTGGCAGGAGGATGCCCTGGCGATCGGCGACGTCACCGGGGACGGCAAACCGGACCTGGTGGTCGTCTCGTACGACAAGGTGGCGGTCCTGCGGCAACTCTGAACCTGATCGCGGTGTGCTGCGGGCGGCGGTCGGGCTTCCGGCCCGGCCCCGCCCGTGGCCCGCCGTCGGCGCTGGCCCGAGTTGCGGCCGGCCGCGGCCGCTCATCCAACACCCCGTTCGATTTGGTCGAGCGGAGCAGTCTCCGCACAGCTCGGGCAGGCACCGGCGAAAGCCCTCAATTGCTGCAGTCGCCCGTCATGGGCGGGAGGGCGCTACTCGTCGGCGTGCGACAGTTCACGGACCGCGTGGATGCCGCTCGGCTCGCCGTTGGCCATGCCGCACGCGGTGTTCCCGCGGCTCGACCCTGCCCCGGTGGCTGGTCTCGGATCTCGCCTGCCGAATGTGAAGCGCTGGGTGAACATCGCCGACGTAGGTGATCTGGTCGCGATCCACGCGTTTGATTTCCACATGGTGGCGAACTATTTTGCCTGCCCGCCACTGGCGGCGGAGCTTTCGGCCCATCGCTGACAATACATTGCGGGTACATTCCGCGCCCATCTTCGATTGCCACCTTGACTCCTTCAGTGCGCCCGCCGATAGTTCAAGCGATCACGGCTTCGCGGCATGGAAGGGATCAGGAACGAATGATCACACCAGGACGGACCAGCCCAGTTCGGCGATGGTCGGCAGTGGCTGCCACGATGCTGATCACCTCGACTGCGGGGGTGGTGGTCAACGCCGCACCGGCAATGGCGGCGGTCAACAACAATGCGGGCTTCATCCAGGTCTATGTCAACAACATTGAGAACCTGGAGACGGCGGACGCCGCGAATTGCCCAGGCGACTGGAGAGACCTGATCTACTACATGAAGACCCAGGAGTACAGTCCCGACCTCTTCATTGTGCAGCAACTAGCCGGGCCGGGTGAGATGAAGACCCTCACCGACCTGATGACCGCCGAGCTGGCCGGTGTCTACAAGGGCATGCTCACCGAGAACGATCCGGCGCCGATGAACTCCCCGTGCGGTAACGAGAAGGCGAAGCAGACCAACGCGATCATCTACCGGGAAGGACGGTTCGACATCAGGAGCGCCCGGACCGTCTTCCAGTCGTACAAGAAGGTCGACGGCGCCTGCGTGTGGAACACCCAGGCCCGTTCGAAGAACCTCGTGCTCCAGATGCACGACCAGGTCGCCAACAAGGACGTGGTCGTCGGCTCGATCCATTGGCCGACCGCCACGCACGACGTGCCCGAACCCGCAAACGGTGTGCCGGGCTGCGCCGGTGCGAACGCAACCCTGACCGCCCAGAAGATGGCCACCCACAGCGGATCGCTGTACATCGTCGGCGGCGACGCCAACGCCCCTGACCGTACCGGTGGGGACTGGACCGGCTGGTACAACGCGATGCGCGGCAACCACGGCTACGCGGACGCGGCGTACGACGACTGCTCCGAGCGGCACAGCACCCAGGCGGCAATCCGCAGTTGCGCCCTTCATGAGCACTGGACGATCGGTAGCGGCAGCCGGCGCATCGACTACCTGTTCGCGAAGCGTCCGAACGGCGTGGCGTCGACGGGCGCCGAGCACACCATCACCTTCAACGAGGGCGACGCGGCCGACAAGAAGTACACCGGCAGCGACAACGCTGACCTGAGCTACTCCGACCACCGCGCGATCCGGGCTCGCGTCCACTACTGACCCATCGGGGGAGGGTACGGCCGCCACCAACGTGGCTGGCCGCTCACGAGCGGGCCCGGCGTGCCGCCGGGCCCGCTCGTCCCTGTGTCAGAGGCCGATGTTGGCCTGCGGACCGGAGTAGGTGCGGACCAGGTTGGGGACGTCGGCGGCGGCGTCCAGGGTGTAGGAGTAGAAGGAGCGCGGGTCGAACGCGTTGCCACCGGTGCCCTGCTTGCCGGTGGAGTTCACGACGATGCTCCCGCTCTGGCGGAGCTGGGCGCCGGCATCCTTGTAGTAGGGGTCTTTCACGTTGTCGAAGTAGCTGTTCTCCAGGACCATCCTGGTGGTGCCTCGGGAGTAGTTGCCGTAGCCGGTGACATTCTGCAGGTAGTTGTTGTAGAGATGGGCGTGGAGCACGTTCCCGGCGCTGGGGTTGCGCTGGTTGGTGCTGTAGACCCAGTTGTGGTGCATGGTCAGGTTGGACGTCAGGTTCTCCGTCCACCCCAGGCCGAAGGCCTTGTTGTTCTCACCGAGGCGGTTCCAGGACACGGTGAGGTTGGTGGTGTCCTTACGGGAGTCGATGAGGCCGTCGTTCATCCGCACGATGGTGTTGTGGTCGATCCAGATGTTGCGGGAGTTGTCCATCTGGATGCCGTCGTAGTCGTAGGCGTCGTCGCCCGGGTCGTCGTCGGCCATCCGGGTGTCGCGGATGGTCAGGTTCCGGATGATGACGTTGGAGACGCCGTTGAGATTGAAGCCGCCGTTGACGATGTGACCCTTGGTGCCGACCCCGATGATCGTCTTGTTGGAGGCGACCTTGATCTCGGTGCCGTACGGGGTCACGGTGATCGCCCGGTCCACCTTGATGGTGTACGCGGTGCTGGACGAGGCGTAGCGGGCCAGGTCGGCGAAGGTCGTGGCGGTCACGGTCTGGCCGCCCGCACCGCCCGTCGTGGCGGAGGCGAAGCCGTCGGCCGCGTTCGACCAGGAGCGGCCGCCCACCGGGGTGAACAGCCACTGCTTGTTGGAGTTCGCGGTGCAGGTCTCCTGCACGATCGGGACGCCGTCCTCCTTGCCCGCGTCCTTGTTCGCCAGGCACAACCCCGACTGGTTGTTGACGATCTGGTACGTGTCGGTGCCCGAAGCGACCAGACGCCACTTCTGCATCGCACCGTCCCAGCACCGGTACTGCTGCACCTGCAGGAACATCGTGCCGGCCCCATAGGGAATGTCCAGACACTTCCCGCTGGCCACGTTCACCATCGAGAACAGCCCCGACCCCGCGTCACGCAACGTCCACTGCTGCATCTTCCCCGTCGAACACTTCCACTGCTGGACACCCAACTCGTCCACCGGCTCACCGTACGGAACATCGAGACACTTCCCGCTGTTCTTCACCTGCACCGTGTACGTACCGTTCGCGACGGGCGCGGCCGCCTGGGCCGAGGAACCGGCCACGACCACCGCACCCGTCGCCGCGACCGCGGCGGTGGCCGCGAGCAGCGTCAGGATCTTCTTCCGCATCGAAACATCCTTGTCTTCCAACCGATGGGCGGGACGGCCGCCGTGACGTGCGGCGGTGCTCGTCCCGATCAGGCGGACACCAGCCCGCTCCGCGGGGGCGGAGCGGCCGGCGTCCCCGCGCGGTGTGGTGACCAGCAAGGTGAACTGGTACGACCACCGCACGGCCTTGCGGTCCGACCGCGGGGAGCGGCCGCGCCCGTCAACTCACCGGGTTCCAGCCGTCGCCGCCCGCGAGGTACTTCTGCGGGGTGTACTCGGGGGCCTGCGAGTCGGACAACTGCGGGCGGTTGCTGTTGGTGCCCGCGCCGGAGCCGGTGTTCCGGTACTCCAGGAACCGGGCGTTCTTCCACGAATTGCCCGACATGTCGCTCCACGGCTGCGACGTCTTCACCGTGGCGTTCAAGGTCGACTCCCGGTAGACGACCTGCGCGTCCGGCCGCCACGGGCGGCCAAGCGACGTCACGTTGTTCGCCGCGCCGGTGATGGTCGACTTGTAGAACAGGAAGCCGTACTTCTTCTCCGGGGCCGTGCTGGCCGCGGTGATCGGGCCGCCGGTGGTGCGCTTCTCGTGCACCTGCGTGCGGTGGAAGACCATGGTGCCGCCGCCGAAGACGAAGTCGACAGTGCCCTCGACGTACGAGTCGACCATGTAGGCGCGGGTGTCGTTGTTGACCAGGAAGGTGTCCTGGTCGCCGAGCAGGCGGACGTTCTTGAACACCGCGCGGTCGGCGTTGAGGTGCAGTGCCACCGCCTGCCCGCCGCTGGGCACCGAGTTCTCGTCCAGGTCGTTCGAGATCGTCAGGTTGTACGCCTCGAAACCGCGGCCGTACACGAACACGCTGGCGCTGTTGCTGGTGCCGTGCGAGTACGCGCTGTTGTTGAACACCAACACCGTCTGCTGCGGCGACGAACCCAGTCCCTGGAAGGTGATGTTGGTCTTGTTCGCGGGGACGGTCACGACCTGGCGGTAGGTGCCCGGCTTGATCGTGATCACCGTACGAGCGGAACTGTTGGCAGGCGCGGCGTTGACCGCCTCCTGCACCGTGCGGTACCGCCCGGACCCGTCAGCGGCCACGACAGCCTGCACGGTCGACCCGACGGGGGTGAACAGCCACTGCTTGTTGGAGTTCGCGGTGCAGGTCTCCTGCACGATCGGGACGCCGTCCTCCTTGCCCGCGTCCTTGTTCGCCAGGCACAACCCCGACTGGTTGTTGACGATCTGGTACGTGTCGGTGCCCGAAGCGACCAGACGCCACTTCTGCATCGCACCGTCCCAGCACCGGTACTGCTGCACCTGCAGGAACATCGTGCCGGCCCCATAGGGAATGTCCAGACACTTCCCGCTGGCCACGTTCACCATCGAGAACAGCCCCGACCCCGCGTCACGCAACGTCCACTGCTGCATCTTCCCCGTCGAACACTTCCACTGCTGGACACCCAACTCGTCCACCGGCTCACCGTACGGAACATCGAGACACTTCCCGCTGTTCTTCACCTGCACGGTGTAGGTGGTCTCCGCAACCGGCACGGCCGCGGAGGCGGAGGGGGAAACCGCGACCGTCCCCGCAACGACCACCAGGGCGGAGAGCACACCCGCCCACAGCCGCGGCGACCGGAGCCGCCGCCCGCGTACCGTTGCCTCTTCCTCCGACCCGCGACTCTGGCGATCCGACCGCACCGCGAGGTCGTACGTGGCGCCGGTCGAACCGACCAGCCGTCGCTTCCAGTCGATTACCTTCGTCAAGGATTGGTCCTTTCTCGTCAGAACATCCACATTGGTAGACGCCCGGGACGCGGCAGGACAACGGAAACTCGACCAGTCACGGAGCAGAACGAGGCAGCACCGCTGCGCGACGAGGCCGAACGCACAGGGTGGGAGGCAGGCGGGTGGGCTCGCGCGGTAATCATCTCCTCGCGCCTCAGATGCGGCTACCGCCGCTGGCGTCGAGGGTGCTGGCGGCGCTGCCCGCGACGGCCGGGTCGCCGTCCAGCTCTGGCGCAGTCGACGTTGCCACCAGCCGCCTGAGCTGCTCAAACTGAGTCCTCCCGGCCAGGCTGCCCCTCGACCTGCTCCCGCAACGTGCCCTACTCTTGCGCCGAGAGACCACAAGATCAGCAGAGAGAGCAAGGTCAGGGATGGTCAGGCGTACATCAGCCGATCCAAGCAGCCCTCTGCCGAGGGCTGCTGGCCGCCGATCTGATGATTCGCCGGGTCGTCCTGCCAACCGTCCGCTGCCTCGGTGACTTCTGCTGGTTCGCGGGAGGGGGGCGTACGTGCTGGAGTCGCTGGGGCTGAGCACGACCGAGTCGCGGATGTACCAGTTGCTGGTCAGGTCGGGACACGCCCGTATCGACCAGGTGCGGCAGCGGCTCGATCTGAGTGAGGTTCAGACGGACGAGGCGGCACAGGGACTCGTGGCCAAAGGGCTGGCGACTCTCACTGACGATCGGCCCGCGCAGCTGATCCCCGCACCGCCCGACATCGCCGGCGAGAACCTGCTGCTGTCGCGGATGAACCAGCTGCGGACCGCGCAGAGTGTGTTGGGCCGGTTGACCAGGGAATACCGGAAGGCCACGGCGGGCCCGGTCGCCCTGGAGGAGTTCGCCGAGATCGTCTCCAACGAGACTCTGCCGCTGCGGTACGAGCAGATTCGGCGCACCGCCCGGAAGCAGGTGCTCAGTTTCTCCGCACCGCCGATTCTGGTGCCCGAGGACCTCAACGTCGTCCAGCTGGACCAACAGTCGGCCGGGGTGACCTATCGGACCGTGTACGACCGCTTCGCGCTGGCGAACGCCGGTGGGCTGAAGGCGATCCAGCAGTACGTCGACGCCGGCGAGCAGGCCAGGGTCCTCAACGAGGTCCCGGTCAAACTGATCATCGTCGACCGGTCCGCGGCACTGCTGTCGTTACGGTCCGACGACGCGCAGCTGCCGAGGATGGCCGTCCTGATCCACCCGGGCCCGCTCCTCGAAGCCCTGCTGGCGCTCTTCGAGATGGTGTGGGCGTCCGCGCTGCCGCTGGATCCGGGTCCCGTCCAGGGTCCTCTCACTCAGCCGGACACCCAACTGCTGACGCTCCTGCTCTCGGGACTCACCGACGCCGCGATCGCACGTCAGCTCGGCATGGGCAAGCGGACGGTGAACCGGCGGGTGCAGAGCCTCATGGACAGGGCCGGCGTCTCCAGCCGGGTGCAGTTGGGATGGCAGGCTGCCCGGCTGAGCTGGATCCCGGATCTTCCCGATCCGGGCACCGGCGGCCAACAGGTGTGAGCCGGCGCACCGCTCGTGGCGACAAGACGCCATGTGGCGCAGAGGGTCACGGGACCTCTGGACTCGTTGAGAACCGGCCGGTTACGTTCCCGTGCGGCGCGGCATCGCACGGGCGTTTTCGCTGGTCAACCCAATCCCGTCCACACCTTCTCCTTGGTGCGCGCCTGCCTGTCGAGCGTACGAGAGGAACCTGATGTACGTATTCCGCGCGGGACGGCTGCGAACCGCCGTCGTCAGCGGAGTGGCGGTGGCGATCGCACTGTCGCTCACGAGTCAGCTACCGGAAGCAGCCGCCGCGGCGGCTCCGCAGGGCGGTCCCCTCGGTCAGCCCACGACCGAGAAGAAGGCAGCGACCACGTCGACGCTGACCCTGATCACCGGGGACACGGTCGCACTGACCACCGAGCCGGACGGCAGGCAAGCGGTCAGCATCAGATCCGCGGCCGGCACGTCCAGGACGTTCGGGACCGCGAGCGGACAGAACGGCGACCTGTACGTCTACCCGGACGGCACGACGGCCGCGCTCGCCTCCGGCATGGTCGACCGCGAACTGTTCAACGTCAGCCGGATGATCCGGGACGGCCACGACGACGCGAAGACCGACCTGGTCCCCGCCATCGTCGACTTCCAGGGCACGCCCGCCGCCACTGCCCTGAAACAGAGGTCCGAGGCCCTGCCGGGCAGTGACACCCGACGTGTCCTGCCCAGGCTGGGCCTCGGCGCCGTCCAGGTGCACAAGAACAGCGCGAAGAGCTTCTGGCGGGCCGTCGAGCCCAGCACCTCGGTGACCCGCAGCGGCGACAGCGCCGTGGTCCCCGGCCCGGCCGGAGTGGCCAAGGTCTGGTACGACGGCCTGGCCAAGGTCGCGCTGGACAAGAGCGTGGCGCAGATCGGCGCCCCGGAGGCGTGGACCAAGGGATACGACGGCAAGGGTGTGAAGGTCGCCGTCCTGGACACTGGCGCCGACCTGAACCACGCCGACATCAAGTCCGAGATCGTCGCGAGTCAGAGCTTCGTCCCCGGCCAGACGGTCCAGGACGGCCACGGTCACGGCACCCACGTCGCGTCCACCGTCGCGGGCAGCGGGGCCAACTCCGACGGCGCGCACAGGGGCGTCGCCCCGGGCGCGGACCTGTTGGTCGGCAAGGTCCTGGCCAACAACGGTTACGGCCCGACCTCCAGCATCCTGGCAGGTATGGAGTGGGCGGTCGCCCAGGGCGCCGACATCGTCAACATGAGCCTCGGCAGCGACGACACGCCCGGCGAGGACCCGCTGACCATCGCCGTCAACTCGCTCAGCGCCTCCTCGGGCACCCTGTTCGTCATCTCCGCCGGCAACACCGGCCCCGGCGACACCACCCTCGGCACCCCCGGCGTCGCCGATGCCGCCCTCACCGTCGGCGCGGTGGACAAGTCCGACGTGCTCGCCCCGTTCTCCAGCCGCGGCCCGCGGCTCGGTGACATGGCCATGAAGCCGGAGATCACCGCGCCCGGTGTGGCAATCGTCGCCGCCCGCGCCGCCGGCACCACCATGGGCGCCCCCGTGGACGCCAACTACACCTCGGCCAACGGCACCTCGATGGCCGCCCCGCACGTGGCCGGCGCTGCCGCGATCCTCAAGCAGCGTCACCCCGGGTGGAGCGGGCAGCGGATCAAGGAGGCCCTGACCGCGCACGCCAGGTCCGCCGCCGGGCAGACCGTCCACCAGCAGGGCTATGGCCGCGTCGACATTCCCGCCTCGCTCGACCCGTCGCTGGAGCTGTCCGGTACGGCCGACTTCCGCGTGGTCCCGTGGCAGAAGGGCACGTACGAGAAGCGGACGCGAACCCTGACGCTCCGGAACAACGCCACGACCGACACCGTCGTGACCCTGGCCGCGTCCGCCAGGGACGCCAACGACATCGAGGTCCCCGTCGGCACGCTGTCCCTTGCGGGTACCGGCCTGTCCGACGGCCGGCTCGCCATCCCGGCCGGCGCCACCGCCGAGGTCGCCCTCACCCTCGACCCCAATGGTCTCAAGACCGGCCGATACAGCGGATCCGTCATTGCCACCGCCGCCAACGGCGAGTCGGTACATGCCGCGCTCGGCTTCGTCCGGGCTGTCGAGCAGTACGAGGTCACCCTGAACGTCACCGACCGCTTCGGCAACGCCCCCGCCGCGTTCAGTTTCACCCTGCACGGGCTGGACAACACCGTCTGGGAGGATCGGACCCTGCAGGCCACCGGCTCCACCACCCTGTCGGTGCCTCTCGGCCGCTACTCCATCGAGGGGACGGTCTACTCGAAGGCTTCCACAGGCGCGGTCGCCCACGCGGCAGACCTGTTCACGGTGCCCGACGTCGAAGTGGTCGACAGGGACCAGAGCTTCACCATCGACGGAACCACCGCCACCGACCTCAGCGTGAAGATCAACGGTGAGAGGCGACCGCTGGAGGCCGGTCACGTGGCGCTGCAGATCGTCCGCGACGACGGCACGATCAACAGCCACTCCAACTCCGTCGGCGTCAGCGGGCTGAGCCACCTTGCCGACACGAAGTACGGTGCCATCCCCAGCGCTGGCGCCAAAACCGGCGCACTTCGGCTGGAGACCTCTCTGACCCAGCGCGAGCCGCTGGTGCAGTTGGAGGTCACCGGCCACCGACACCTGAGGATCCCACTGAAGTCCTCGGTACTCGCGAAACGCTTCGAAGGCACCGAGCGCACCGAGTTGGTCGATCTCGGTGCAGGCGCCGAGCAGGACTTCGCCGGCGTGAACGTCAAGGGCAAGACCGTCCTGGTCTCGGTAGCCGACGTGACCAAGGCCGCCGACCAAGCCGGTCGGGCCGCCACCGCCGGGGCCGTGGCCGTGATCGTGGCACCGGCGGACCCAGGCCCCAGCGGCAGCGGCGTCCCCGCCGGCCAGGCCATCCCGGTCGCCCACGCCACGCACGACGACGCCGCCGCCCTGAAGGCTCTGCTGGCCAAGGGCAAGGTCCGGATCGCCCTGAAGGGCGTCCTGGAGTCGGGCTACACCTATGCACCGCACTTCACTGACGACCGGGTCCCCACCGACCTCCGCAAGACCGTGGCCGTAGGCGACTTCGCCAAGATCCGGAACACATTCCACTCCGACGGAGCCCGACGTCTCGGCGCCGAGTACCTGGCGGTCTGGGGCCCGTTGCAGTGGACTTCGGTCAGCGGCGCTCAGGGCCTCTACCAGGGCACCACCCGCGACGACTACTACCTGGCAGGCACCGGAGTCTCCTACCGCACGACGGTGGGGGCCAACTACAACACCTTCACCTGGTCGATGTCGGACGTGCGTACCACCTACACCACGCCAGGGAAGTCACACGTCCAGAGCTGGTTCGCCGCGCCGATGCGGTTGTCCCAGTACGAGTTCGGGCCGTGCACGTTCTGCCGGACCGACGTCTGGCAGAAGCTGCCCAGCGGCGTCGGTGCCGACAACGAGTCCGCCCACACCATGCAGGGCCTGACCAACACCTGGAGCTTCTATCGCAACGGCGAGCAGATCACCGGGTTCGACCAGCTGACCTCGGAGCGCGCGGACTATCGGTACGTCCTCGACCAGAAGCTGACCGAGGACATACCGGGGGTCGAGCTGGGCCGCCAGCTTCAGACCGAGTGGAACTTCAGCCAGGCGGCACCGACCACCATGGCCATCAAGGACTGCGACACGGCGTTCGTCCCCACGCCGAAGTCCTGTGAATCCGTACCCGTGGTCCTGCTCGACTACGACCTGCCGCTGAACGAACTCAACCAGGCGCGGGCCGGCCTCCCGTTCACCTTCACCATCGATGCGGGACGCCCCAAGGGCTGGACGGGCTCCACCGCGATCGCGGGCGCCAAGGTCTCCGTCTCCTACGACGACGGCACCACCTGGAAGTCCGCCGCGATGCTCCGCAAGGATGACGACTCCTTCCAGGCGCTGCTGTGGCACCCCCGGGCGGCGGACACCACCGGTTTCGTGACCCTCAGGACCGAGGCCTGGGACTCCGCGGGCAACCGCACCGTTCAGACCATCACGCGGGCCTACGCCCTCAAGTGAGGCCCTGAGCCGGAAGGCAGCCAGGACTGAGACCGGCGGAAGGCGTCCAGCGCTCGGGGTACGACAACCCGGCCGCTGGACGCCTTCGCCTGTCTGCTCCCATCGACACCATCGGTGATGGGCCGCGCCGATCTCTGGGCTCGGCACCCGACGCTGGGGTTTTGAGCAGACCATCGTTGCGCGCCACGGTTGAGACGTCCTCTGTCAGCAGACCCCCCTCGCCGCAGCGCAGTCCTGGCCGCCCTCGACGAGTGGCTGTCAGCGACTTCGGCACAGGCCCCTAGTCCTGTGGTGCCAGGGTGCGTAGGACGCAGAACTCGTTGCCCTCGGGGTCCGCCAGGACCACCCAGTTCCGATCCGCGCCCTGGCCTACATCCGCCCGGGTGGCACCGAGGCCGAGCAGTCTCGTCACCTCGTCCTCGGTGCTGCCGTCGATCGGGCTGACGTCGAGGTGCAGCCGGTTCTTCCTGGTCTTGCTCTCGGGCACCTGGATGAACAGCAGGGTGGGCGACATCTGCCGGGCCCGGACATCCTCGACGGTCGGCACCCAGGAACCGATCTCGACCTTGCCCTCGCTCCTTTCGATCACCTGGAAGTCCAGGACCTCGCACCAGAAGGCAGCGAGCCGCTCCGGATCGTGGCAGTCGACGGCCAACTCGGTGAACCTGCTTGTCATGACTCTCCCAGGTAGTGCGGCGTGCTGCCCGCCCGACGGATCGGAGACCTTCCTACCCAGGTCCGTCAGACGGGTCCGATTCGGGGTCAGGCACGCGAGAAGTCGGTCGGCGGCGGGTCCGCGAACCTCCTCGATCACACGCTCTCCTCCCGATGACCGGAGAATGCGCCCGCGACAGCCGCCAGCACCGCCGCCGCCGCGGCCCGTTCCGGAAGTCGCGGGTCGGGATCGGCGCGCAGGAGTACCACCTGGTGGTAGAGCGGTGCCGTAGCAACCATCAGCAGGCTCCATGCGTCCGTGTGCTGTGCGGGGATCTCGCCGCGCCCGATGGCGCGCTCGACGAGGATCTCGCACTGGGCGTACCGGTCCGCCCACAGTTGCGTCTGGGCCTGCGCCGCCTGTTCGGAGTGGAACGAGGCGGCCATCAGGGCGACGGCGAAGGACGGATGGACGACCAGGGACTCCAGGATCTCCTGGTTGAGGGCCGTGAGATCGCCGCGCAGGGAGCCGGTGTCCGGTGGCTGCCAGTCGATCTCGCCGGCGGCGTCGATGACGTCGACGAGCAGGCCGCCCACGTCGCGCCAGCGCCGGTAGACCGTGGTGCGGTGCACTCCCGCGCGGGCCGCAACACCCTCCATCGTGAGTCCTTGGTAACCGTTCTCGGCGAGTTCGGCGCGCACCGCGTCGACGACCTGGGCGCGGATGCGGGCGGTGCGACCGCCTGGACGGCGGTCCGGCCTCGGGGCCATCGGGTCTGGCATTGGGAACCCCATGTCCGGTTGATCAATATGCCTGGGCCGGGTCAGCATGCCAAAGCTACAGTTGTCGCAATAGTGGCCCACCGAAAGGACTCGCCTCCACGATGCAGCCTGTTCCCGCCGACCCCACCGTGCTCCACCCGATGCCCGGGCACCCGCGTGTCGTCCTGCTCAAGCCGCTGGTGAAGTCGCCGCTGATCGAGATCGGCGACTTCTCGTACTACGACGATCCGGACAACCCGACCGCGTTCGAGACGCGCAACGTGCTGTACCACTACGGGCCGGAGCGCCTCGTCATCGGCAGGTACTGCGCGCTGGGCACGGACACGCGGTTCATCATGAACGGCGCCAACCACCGCATGGACGGCCCGTCCACCTTCCCCTTCCCGACCATGGGTGGCTCCTGGGCCGAGCACTTCGACCTGATCACCGGCCTGCCCGGCCGGGGCGACACCGTCGTCGGCAACGACGTCTGGTTCGGGCGCGGCGCCACGGTCATGCCCGGCGTACGGATCGGCCATGGCGCGATCATCGCCGCCAGCGCGGTGGTCACTGCCGACGTTCCCGACTACGGCATCGTCGGCGGCAACCCGGCCCGTCTCCTCCGCACCCGCTTCGACGCCGCGGACGTCGCCCGGCTGCTCGCCGTCGCGTGGTGGGACTGGCCCGTGCAGCACATCACCAGGCACGTACGGACGATCATGTCGGGAACCGTTGCCGATCTGGAGCAGGCGGGCGCGCAGGTCGACCGGCCCTGACACTGCCCCTCGCCACAGAGGCCGGGTGACCGGTCGGGGTGGGGCGTCACGGATGTGCGGACCAACGCCGGAGACGCCTTCGTGCAGAACCTCCGGCGTGGGTCTCGCTCCAGCGTCACCCGGCTGCCGCAGCCACTGGGCGTGGTGGACTTCGTAATGGCTGGCGAGTTCTTCGAGGCATGTTCAATGAAGCGCGTTCTCGTCACGAGCAGCCAGGCCCCGGGCCTGCCCGTGGTGCACGTCGCTCACCCACTCCCAGCCGGGCTTGGCCGAGGGGCCGATACGCGGGTCACCGGGCTCGCGGCCGTCACGCAAGGCGAGCACGTACGCCCGATCCCGCTCGATCCGCTCGTGTACCTGACCGGCTCCGCCGACCGACCCGTGGCCCGGGACGACGACGTCGACGTCGGCCGCCACGCCCTCCAGCAGCCGCAACGCCGCGAGGTAGTCCTCGATCGGGTCGGCGCCATCCAGGTCGAGCATCGGGATCAGGACGTCGGAGAGCATGTCGCCGGCGATGAGAACCCCGCGATCCTCGACGAACAGCGCCGCGTGGCCGGGCGCATGCGCTTGATGCTCGATGATCCGGACTCCGGGACCGTCCCAGGGAATCCGCGCCGTCCCGGCGGGCAGGGCGGTGATGAGGCCGTACAGGTCCAGTGGAACCTGCCCGGCGACTTCCGTCTCGGCCAGGTGTCCGGTGATGCGGGCCTTCGCCTCCGGGTCGGACAGCTGTTCCTGGACAGCGGCCGCACAGCGGGCCGTGCCGTGACGGGGCGCGTCGCCGAGCTGTGCGTGCCAGAGCAGGTGATCCCAATCCGGATGCGTCGAGAAGCCCGCCACGACGGTCCGGCCCGATGCGGACAGGTCGCTCGCGAGGCAGACCAGTTCGTGGTCCTGCAACCCGGGGTCGACGAGCAACACGCCGGCGCGGCCCTGCACGACGATGGTGTTGCTCTGGAGGAACTCGCTCTCGTGAACGAGTACGCCGTCCGTGACCTGCCTCAGCACGAGCTCGCTCCCCGGACCGCGTAGTGGTGCATCGTGACGCCCTGCTTGAACGATCGCTGCTCGAGCAGGTCGAGCTCGATCGGCATGTCCCAGTCATCGAACAGCGGCCGGCCGAAGCCGAGGATCGCCGGGTGGGTGAAGAGCAGCAGTTCGTCGAGAAACCCCGCCCGGAGCAGCTGCGTGGCGAGCGTCGCGCCGCCCACACCGAGGGTGCCGTCGGTCCCAGCCCTGAGGGCGGCCAGTTGCTCGATCGCGTCGTCCCCGCCGATGATCCGGGTGCCGTGATCGGCGCTGCGGCGGGTGCGGGAGACGAGCACCTTGGGCGCGGAGGTCCAGATCTCACCGTACTCACGCATGAAGTCCGGCAGCGACGCATCCTCGCGCGCCCGTGGCCAGAACTCCTCCATCGTCTCGTAGATGACCCGACCCTGGACCATGCCCGCGAGCGTTCGCGCCCGCGCGTTGAACTCCCGGTGCAGCTCCTCGTCGATGCGCAGCCACTCGCCGGCGCCGTTGTCCCCGGGAACCTGCTCGATCCGCAGGTCGAGGGACACGTTCATCCAGTACAGGAAGCGGCCCATCGTCCCTCCTCCGCTAGTGGTTGCAATTTGCAACCACTATATTGAGGGCCAGGTGCCTGTCAAGGAGGAGTCGTGGAACCACGGTCCGGGTGTCCGATCAACGCGGCCGTCGAGGTGCTCGGAGACCGATGGGCGCTGCTCGTGCTCCGCGACGTCATCTTCGGCGACCGCCGACACTTCCGGGCGCTGCTCACCGGGTCGATCGAGGGCATCGCCTCGAACATCCTCGCCGACCGCCTCGTGCGGCTCGTCGAGGCGGGGATCCTCACCCGCGGCGCCGCGGCGCGCGGGCAGCGCGCCCGCTACAGCCTCACCGAAGCCGGCATCCGGACCCTTCCGGTCCTCTACGCGCTCGGCAACTGGGGCCTCGACTGGTGCCCGGGCACCGCGGAGCTCCAGATCCGGCAGCGGATCATGCGCGACGCGGGCCCGGCGTTCATCGAGGAACTCATGGACGAGCTCCGGGTGCGCCACCTCGACGCCCCGCCGAAGTCACACGATGGCCCGGGCCCCCTCGACCGCCTGAACGCCGCCTACGCCGCCGAGCGGGAACGCCACGGCTAGAGGCGAGGCGGGGGCCGATGGCCAGTAGCCGGCCGTCGTGCGCGCTGGCGCGCCCCCGCTACGGTGCAGGCACCGACGCCCAGGTGGCCGGCGCGTCCGGCGACGGGGACACCGCCGGCTCCGGCACCGCGCCGGACTCCCCCGACTCCCCCATTCGCAAGCGCAGGCCCCGTTCCCGCTGACGTCCCGCCGGTGGTCGTACCGGAGCCCGAGCCCGCGCCGGCCGATCCGCCGTGGTCCGGGTGCCCTGCCCGCAGACGGGCGGCGGACAGGACGGGCCCGTCTCGCAGGACCCCTCCGGGGGAGCCTCGGGGTGCTGCCGCTGGATGCCAGGTGTCAGGCCTGCTCGAATCGGCGGCGTGAGGCCAGGATCTCGTCCAGGTGGTGACGGCTCCACCGACAGAAGCCGTTGATCGTGTCGTGCAGTTCCCGGCCGGCGGGGGTCAGCCGGTATTCGGCGCGTGGCGGCACCGTGGGATGGAGCGTCCGATCGACCACCCCGTTCCGCTCCAACTGTCGCAGGGTGGCGGTGAGCAGCCGGTGGCTGATGCCGGCGACCTGCCGGTGCAGTTCGCCGAAGCGGCGCGTGTCACTGCCGATGGCTTCGATGACTGGCACCGCCCACTTGGTGCCGACCACGTCGAACACCTCGCGAGCCACCAGGTGCACCTGGGCCACGTGGGTCGCCGTCGGCGTGTCGGGAAACGGCTCGGCCACTTGCCGTTCCTCCTTCGCATGCGCCTCTTACCAAAAAGTGCGTACTTACCCAACCTGTAGCCATCGCCCTACGGTCTGGGTCGGCAATCTCAACGTACAGGAGTGGATATGACCGTCTTGAAGACGTACGCCCGGCTCTGGGTGGACGACCTCGACGCCTCGCTGCCGTTCCTGCGGACCCTGGTCGGCGCGGAGCCGGATCTGCGGTTCGCATTCGACGCGATCGAGTTGGCCGCGATCGGCGACTTTCTGGTGATCGCCGGCCCGCCCGAGGAGCGGGCCCGCTACGGGCACGCCTCCGCCACCGTGATCGTCGATGATTTGGACGCGGTGGTCGCCGGACTGACCGCCGCGGGCGGCGTGATCACCACACCGGAGGCGACCAGCCCGACCGGCCGCCACCTGTACGCCCGGCATGCTGGTGGGGCCCAGGTCGAGTACGTCGAGTGGGTGCCGGAGTTGGTCGACCGGATCATCCGGCCCTGTGCCGACGCGGGGCGCTGAGGTCGGACGCCCGCACACACCTGACGATGTGGACCCCGTCTGGCCGCCCCCAGGACGAGGTCGCCCCCGGCTTTCCAGGCAGCAGCAGCCGCGGTCGAGGCCCCGGAAGCAGCCCTGATACATCGGGCCAGAACTCTTCTCACTCCCCGCTTAAAAAGACTCGCATCGATTGGATCGACGAATTCCGGATGCATATCGGCTGTACGATCCTGCAAAACCGTCCGGACCATTCAATCGGCACGTCGTACGCCCGCCCGAATGGCCGGAACAAAGGGAGGCTGGGAGATGAGACTCCACCGCCACACGATCTTCGTCCGCAAGCGTCGAGCCGGAACGGCCGCCATGGCCACGCTCGCCACCACGGTCATGCTCCTCACCGTGGCTGCCGGACCGGCCACTGCGACACCCGCCATCGAACCGCGGTCCGGGACGACCGGCGAGATCCTCGGCACCGGCAACGCCACCCCCGTGCCCGGCAGCTACGTGGTCACCCTCAAGGACAGCGGCGGCACGGTCGGCGATCGGCAGGCTGGCGTGTCCCGCCTCGCCGACCGGTACGGCCTCCGTCCGGACCAGGTCTGGCACGACGCGCTGAACGGCTTCTCCGTGCGGACCTCCGAGCTGGTGGCCCGCCGGCTGGCCAGCGACCCGGCGGTAGCGGTCGTGGAGCAGGACCGTCTGACCAGCTTGGCCACCACCCAGACGAACGCGCCGTGGAACCTCGACCGGATCGACGCATCGCTGGGACTCAGCGGTACCTACAACTTCACCAGTGTCGGGACCGGCGTCCGGGCATACATCGTGGACAGCGGGATCCAGATCAGCCACGTCGACTTCGGCGGCCAGGCGGTGTACGGCTACGACGCCGTCGACGGCATGCTCCCGGCCAACGACTGCAGCGGGCACGGCACCCACGTCGCCGGCACCGTCGGCGGGACGACCTACGGGGCGGCCAAGAACGTCGTGCTGGTCGCGGTCAAGGTGTTCGACTGCACCCTGCCGAGCACGCTGTCGATGTTGATCAACGGGATCAACTGGATGATCGCCAACCACCTCGCCGGGCAGCCGGCCGTGGCGAACATCGGCGTGCTGACCAGCCCCACCGTCGCGCTCAACACCGCAGTGACAAACGCGGTCGCCGACGGCATCACGGTGACGGTTCCGGCCGGTAACTCGAACGTGAGCGCCTGCACGGTCTCACCCGCGTCGGTGCCGACCGCGCTGACAGTAGGCGCGACGCTGATGAACGACAACCGGGCGAGCTGGTCAAACTTCGGTCCCTGCCTGGACATCTTCGCTCCCGGCGACCGCATCACGTCGGCCTGGTGGAACTCGAACACCGCGACCCAGACGATCAGCGGCACCTCACACGCCGCGCCACTCGTCGCCGGCGTCGCCGCCCGGGTGCTCAGCAACAACCCGACCTGGACACCGGCCCAGGTGGCCAGCTACCTGTTCAGCGTCGCCAGCCCGGTCGTGATCAACCCGGGGGCCGGCTCGCCCAACCGTCTCCTGTACCTGTCCCCGGCGCTCTGACCTGGCCCTGTCACCGGCCGGCCCACGCGGTCAGCCGCTCGCCACCGGAAACGGAGCGAGCAGGCCGCGCAGGGCCGGCCCGGGTCGCCCGAGCGACTTCTCGCTCCACGAACCAAGACCGATCCTTGGACGCTCCGTCGCAACCTGCAGAAGCAATCAAGGCCGCAACCAGCTTTTTCGCTGGCCACGGCCTTGATTGTGAGGTGCGCCCGAAGGGACTCGACCCAACCCTGACTCCGGTTCAGGAAACCCGGCCGCGCGCCTGCGCGCCGTGGGGCGGTTCGTCAGCGGGCGCCAGAGCGACCGGGGCCATGCTGAACAGTCGGCCGCGCATGTCCCCGTCCCAGGCGAGGTAGCCGCCGCTGGTGCCGCCTGCACTGCGGAGCCAGTCCGATGCGCAGAACGCGTGCAGGTCGAGTTCGGCGGTCATCGTGCTGCCGTACAGGGCGTCGACATAGTGGGTAACCCAGGCGACTGCGGGCTCCAGCCCGTGGTTCCGGACAAGGGTGCGCACCTGGTCGGCATGCTCGCTGCCCCAGCGCTGCCAGTATCGCCAGACATCGGCGAACTGGGTGATCCGGAGTCCGCCTTCGACGATGGTGCGTTCGAACCAGCACTCCCGGAAGAGGTGCAGCACGACGAAGAGAAACGCATAGTCATTGCCCAGCGTCGGCAGCAGGTGCCGCGCATCCGGTCCGACCTGGGTCTCCCGGGCGCTTGCCAGCACCTCGTCCATGGGCAGTTGCCAGGCACTGCCATGCCAGGTGAGGCTCAGCGCCACGTCGACCGCGAGGACGGGGATGCCGGACTGCGGATCGATGCGGTGGAAATGCGGAAGATGGTCCGGGGAGAGCCGGTAGATGATGACGGCCTGCCGGGGCAGCGGAACTAGCCGGCCGAGATCCGTATCATACTGCTGCTCCGCTGCGTAACCGAGGCTTTGCATCGCCTCACGTACCGCCGGGACGTCGTCGGGGTGCACCATGATGTCGATGTCGCTGAAGCTACGGACACCGCGGCTGTCATAGAGGGAGTGCTGCAACGCGATCCCCTTGTTGAACACCACCCGGATGCCCCGCTCTGCGAACCGGCTGGCGATGTCGATGCTCTCGTCCCGCAGTCTCGCGACCTTGTACTGGTTCCAGGCCAGCGAGTTGGCCAGCAGGTCCCGCAGGCCGATCGGCAGCGCCGACATCAGCGCGGCACTGCGGTAGAACTGTGCCAGCGCCGGCGTCATCTTGTGCCTGGCTGCCAACGCGATCAGCAGATCCGGGTTTTCCAGCCCTTTCGCCAAGCCAACGGCCCGCTGAAACCAGGAATCCGAATAGTCGGTGACCGCAACCGATTCGAGGAGCTGCCAGGCTTTCCTCTGGTCCTCGTGGGCTTCATGCATGCTGAATCTCCTTCTGATGGTGACCGCGGTCGCCGTGGCGCTTCCAAGTCAATTCCGTGTCACGGGCAGATAACTGCGGCAGAGGCGGACGACCGGCACCCGGCTCGGGTCATCCGCACTCCACAGCACCTCCCCAGCGATGAGCAGGTGATCCCCGAACAGGGCCTGGGTGACGGTGCACACGACGGCAGAGGCCGCGTGTTCCGGCACCGGATTCCCGTGCCGCAGACGGTTGACGGCCCCCATCGAAGCGGTGCGCTGCCGCCATTCGTGGTCACCACGGTTACCAGGGCCGGCAGATGCGCCTTGGTCTCGCGGAACTCGTGGCGCAGATGTGGCGGCTCTGCGACCGGCGGATCCCCGCTCCCGCCGGTCTGCACCGTCGTCACAGCAGGCTCAGCTCGAGTCGCTGGTCCTCGTGCGCGATGACCGGCGTGGTGTTGCGGTCCACCAGGAACTCGGGACGGGTCGGCGCTGGCGGGCTGTTGCGCACCGCGTTGTACGTGATCAGCAGCAGTGCGCGCCGGTCCGCCGACTCGTTGTTGGACGACGAGTGCACGATGCTCGGATGAAAGGCGTGCATCGAGCCGGCCGGGCCGGTGATCCGCTGCGTGCCGAGTTCGTCCGCCAGCTTTCCGGCACGCTCCGGGGTGACGGTGTAGGTGAGATCCGACGAGACATGCCGCCGCCAGTCGGAGCGCTGCGCGTCGTCTCCGTCGGCGTACTGGTCCTGCAGACCAAGTCGGTGCGAGCCGGGGATGACGGTCAGCGGTCCGTTCGCCTCATGGATGGTGTCCAGCAGGATCGCGATGTTCAGCGCGTCCGGCCGGGGCATGCCGTCCTCCCGGTGCCAGAAGGAGAAGTCCTGGTGCCAGGGCCAGGCAGCCCCTTCGCGGGCCTGCTTGAGGTTGACCTTGAACTGGTAGACGTACACCGGTCCGCCAAGGATGCTCTCGGCAAGGGCGACGAGCTGAGGATGGCGGGTCAAAGCCGCGCACACCTCGTCGAAGCGGTGACATCCGTGGATGGCGCGGACGGTTTTGCCGCCCTTCTCCCAGACCAGCCCCAGCCTGGCCTCGCGGGAGATCGCGTCCACGCGGTCACGCAGCAGCGAGACGGCGGACGCGCTCAAGCGATACGGGAGCGCGCACCACCCGTCCCGTCCGTAGGCTGTGGTCAGTTCGCTCAGTCCAGTGCCCGGGGCGATACTCATTCGCGTTTCCTCCTCAATTGTCTTTCGAAGCGCGCATCCGCCGCAGTGCGGGGCGCGCCTGGACGGTGGGCTTAAGGCAAGCCGCGATCCCGCGCACCGTGGCATCGTCGAACAAGTCGCGGATGTCCAGCTCGCAGTGCAGGTCGGCCCGGATCCGGCTGATCAGGCGGGTGGCGAGCAGTGAGTGGCCGCCGAGCCCGAAGAAGTCGTCAGCTGGGCCAGCCTGAGGCACGCCTAGGACGTCGGCGAAGATCCGGCAAAGGGCAGCTTCCCGCTCGTTGGTGGGGCCCGGGCCGTCGATCCTGGTCGCGTACGTGGGGGCAGGCAGTGCCGCACGGTCCACCTTGCCGTTCGGGGTAAGCGGTATCTCCGGCAGCACCACCACGGCCGCGGGCACCATGTAGTCGGGCAGCCGCCGTGCCGCTGCCTGCCGGAGCGCGGCCGGGTCCGGGGTGGTTTCCCTGGCGCCGACCACGTAGGCCACCAGGCGTCTGTCGCCCGGGCGGTCCTCGCGGACCATGGCGATGGCCCGCATGACCTCCGGCTGCTCGGCGAGCACCGCCTCCACTTCCCCCGGTTCCACACGGAATCCGCGCAGCTTCACCTGGAAGTCGGTACGGCCGAGGAAGTGCAGCGAGCCGTCGGGGTGCCTGCGCACCAGGTCGCCTGTTCGGTACATGCGGCTCCCCGGCGGCCCGAACGGGTCGGTGACGAAGCGCTCGGCCGTGAGTCCGGGGCGGTTCAGGTAGCCGCGGCCGAGCTGGTCGCCGGCGATGTACAGCTCACCGGCGACGCCGTGGGGCACGGGCATCAGTGCCGGGTCCAGGACGTACGCCCTGGTGTTCCAGATCGGCGGGCCGATGGGCGGGCTGTCGCCGCTGGTCAGGTACGCGTCCGGGACGAGGCAGCCGGTGACGACGTGGGTTTCGGTGGGTCCGTAGTAGTTGTAGAGTCGCCGCCCCCCGCCCGGTGCGAAGAACCGGCGCAGTATGGGGCTGAGCGTGAGGGCCTCCCCGGCCTGGGCGACGTGGGCCAGGTGAGGCAACTCCAGGCCGAGCCGGTCCGCGGCTTCGGCCAGCGTCTCCACGACCGGTGTGGGGGCGAACAGTTCGTTCACCCGCATGCGGTCCAGCCACCGGACGAACTGCTCGGAGTCCTTTCGGCACTCGTCCAGCGGCACGGCGAGGGTCTTGCCCGCCGTCAGTGCCGAGAGGATTTCCTGGGCCGCGGCGTCGAAACTCAGGTTCGCGAACTGGGCCGTGGTGCGGCCTACTCCGCCGGCCATGGTCGCGGCGTGCCAGGCCAGCAGGTTGACCATCGCCAGCGTGGGCAGCACCACTCCCTTGGGCCGCCCGGTCGATCCGGACGTGTAGAGCACGTAGACCGGGTGCTCCGGCCGCAGCGGCTGCGTGCGCTCGCTGTCGCACAGGTCGGTGTCCGGCAGGGACTCGAGCAGTTGCCTGATCTCGAGGTTGTCGATCACGAGCTGGGAGTCGCCCCAAGGCGTTGCGTTGGCCATGCTTGCGGTGGTGAGAATGCAGATGGGCCTGCTGTCGCCCAGCATGTACGCGATCCGATCCGCGGGATAGCCGGGATCCAGCGGCAGGTAGGCCGCCCCCGCTTTGATTACCGCGAGCGTGGCGACGATCAGGTCGATCGAGCGCGGCATCCGGATCGCCACCACCGATTCGGGTCCCGCACCGCGGCTGATCAGCAGGCGCGCCATCTGATTGGAGAGTGCGCCCAGCCCCGCATAGGTCAGGGACTGGTCTTCGTGGCGGACGGCAACGGCGTCGGGCGTGCGTGCGGCCTGAAGGTCCAGCAGGTCGGGCAGGCTCCGCCGGTCGACGACGGCCGCGGTGTCGTTCCAGCCTTCGAGCAGCTGGTGCAGCTCCTCCCGGGGGATCATGTCCAGCCGGCTCATCGGTGCGTCGGGGTCGCTCAGGGCCGAGCGCATGAGCCGTAGGAGGTACCCGCCGATGCGCTCGACCGTGGCGCGGTCGAACAGGTCGGTCGCGTACTCGATGGTGATGTCAAGGCCGCTGGGCTTCCTGTTCGGGGCCAGGCGCTCGGTGTAGCTGACGGAGAGGTCGAACTTGGCGGTCCCGTTGGGCGCCTCCTCCAACTCCATATCCAGCTCGCCCAGCTCGTACGAGGCCTGCGCGGTCCCCTGGGACACCAGCAGGACCTGGAACAGGGGGTGCCGGGCCAGCGAACGGGACGGCGCGACCGTCTCGACAACCAGCTCGAACGGCACCTCACGATGGGCGAGGGCCGCCAGGTCGGCGTCGCGCACCCGCATGAGCAGCGTGCGGAAGTCGGGATCGCCGGAGGTATCGGTGCGCAGCACCAGCGTGTTGGCAAAGAAGCCCACCAGGTTCTCGAGCTCCGCGTCGTCGCGTCCGGCGACGGGGCATCCGATCGGCAGGTCGGTGCCCGCTCCCAGCCGGGTGAGCAGGGCGCCGAGCAGCGCCTGGAAGGCCATGTAGACGCTCGCCCCGGTGCTTCTGGCAAGCTCGGCGAGTTCGTGGTGCAGCCCGCTGTCAGCCTCGATGGTGATCGTCGCCCCTCCGTAGGAGGCGCGGGCCGGGCGGGGCCGGTCGAACGGCAGCTCAAGCTCTTCGGGTGCTCCCTTGAGGACGGACTGCCAGTACCTGAGGGGAGCCCCGGCGGGACTGGCGGGGTCCTCCGGGTGGTCCAGCAGCCGCTGCTGCCACAGGGCGTAGTCCGCGTACTGGAGCGGCAACTCGCGATACGCGGGCGCCGCACCGTCCGTGCGGGCCCGGTACGCGGCGATGAGATCCCGGGTCAGCGGGGTGGTGGACAAGCCGTCGAACGAGATGTGGTGGACCACCAGCAGCAGTTCGTGCTGCACCGGGCCGACGCGCAGTAGCCGGGCGCGTAGCGGCAGGTCCGTGGCCAGCTCGAAGCCGTCGGCGAAGAACGCGTTGGCGACCTGCGCGGCCTCGGCGGTGCTCGCGCACACCGTCACGGGCAGCGCGGGCCGGGCGGCGGCGGGGGGCACGATCTCCTGCCAGGGCTCGCCGCCGTCCTCGGGATATCTGGTCCGCAGCGGCTCGTGCCGGGCGACCAGGTCGGCAAGCGCCGCCTCCAGCGCCGGCCGGTCGAGAGGACCGCGCAGCCGCAGCCGCAGCGGGACGTTGTAGGTGCCCGTGCGCGCCTCCAGCCGATTGAGGAACCACAACCGGCGCTGCGCCGAGGACAAGGGAAGCCGCGTGGGGCGCTCGGTGCGGGCCGGACCGGAGCGGGCGGAGAGCGGATGGCGCAGCCGGCCGCACACCTGACGGGCGGTGGGCGCGTCGAAGAACTCCCGGACCTCCAGTTCCCCGCCGAGCTCGCCGCGGATCCGGCTGATCAGGCGGATCGCCAGCAGGGAGTCGCCGCCGAGGGCGAAGAAGTCGTCGGTGGCCCCGACCCGGGGCACGCCGAGCAGCTCGGCGAACAGGTCGCACAGCCGCTCCTCGTCGACGGATCGGGGCGCGACCGTGCCGGCCTGCGCCACCGGTCCGGGACTAGGCAGCGCGGCGCGGTCCACCTTGCCGTTCGGGGTCTGCGGCAGGGCGTCCAGCAGCAGGACCGTGTGCGGGACCATGTGCTGCGGGAGACGCTCGGCGAGCAGCGTCCGCATGCGCCCGGCGTCGGGCTCGGCACCGGCGAGCGGCACCACATAGGCGGTGAGCTGCTGATGTCCCGGACGGTCCGCACGCAGGACGACGACCGTCCGCGCGATGCCGGGCAACTCCTCGGCGGCCGCCTCGATCTCGCCCAACTCCACCCGGTGGCCGCGGATCTTCACCTGGTGATCGATCCGACCCACGAACTCCAGGCAGCCGTCGGCCGCCAGCCGGACCCGGTCGCCGGTGCGGTACATCCGATCTCCCGCGGGACCGTACGGGTCTGCGACGAACCGGGCGGCCGTAAGCCCCGGGCGGCGCAGGTAGCCGCGGGCCACCCCGGACCCGGCGATGTACAGCTCGCCCACGGCCCCGTCCGGGACCGGTCGCAGGTGGTCGTCCAGCACGCGGATCCTGGTCTCGCGGATGGGCGTGCCGATGGGGGGCGCGCCTTCCCGCTCCCGGTGGGAGAAGGTGTACGCCGTGGACCAGATGGTGGTCTCGGTGGGCCCGTACGCGTTGGTCAGCACGGCTCCTGCCGCACGCATCCGCTCGGCCAGCGAAGCCGGCAGGGCCTCCCCGCCCACCACGGTCCGCACCCGGGAGAGGTCGACGGCCGACGTGTCCAGCAGGACGTCCCAGAGGGACGGCGTGGCCTGCATGATCGTGATCCCCGCCTGCCGGATCAGGGCCGCCAGACGCGCCGGGTCGCGCTGCTCCGCCTCGGCCGCGAGCACCACGGCCGCGCCGCTGGTCAGCGGGACGAACAGCTCCAGCCCCGCGATGTCAAAGCCAAGAGTGGTGACGGCCAGCAGCCGGTCGGTCGGGCCGACGGCGAGCCGCTCGCGGAAGTCGGCCAGCAGATTGGCCAGGTTCGCGTATGTGACAACGACGCCCTTGGGCTTTCCGGTGGATCCGGATGTGTGCTGCACGTAGGCGGGGTGGTCCGGGTGCCGTACGCCCCGCAGTTCGTCGACTTCCAGGTCGGTGTCGGCCAGCGCGGTCAGGGCGGCAGTGGTCTCCGGGCTGTCAAGAGGCAGGTGCGGCGCGGTGAGCCAGTCCGGGGCGGCAGCCAGGCCCGCTGCGGTCAGTACCACCATCGGACTGGTGTCGTCGAGGATCAACCCGTTGCGCAGCGGCGGGTGGGCGGAATCGAAGGGGACGTAGGCGGCCCCGGTCTTGCCCACCGCCAACGCGGCGATCAGGAGGTCGGCCGTACGGGGCAGCATCAGCCCGACCAGGGACTCGGGGCCGGCCCCCTGCCGGATCAGCAGCCTGGCCAGGCGGTTCGCCTGGGAGTTGAGTTCGCCGTAGGTGAGGGCGATCCCGGCGCACACTGCAGCGATGTCGCGCGGGGACCTTGCCGCGTGCTCCTCGAAATGCGCCACGTGCAGCAGCGGCGCGCCGCTCCGCTGGGTCACGCCGTGGCCCCTGGCCCGCCCTGCGGCGTCGTCGCGGCCACCAGGCTGCCCGGCCGCATGTCCTGCCAAACCGCCTCGACATAGTCGAGGCATGCGGCCCGCCGCTCGTCGCGCAGCACAACCGACCAGCCCGCCGGCACGGCCAGCGCGGCAGGCCACAGCGAGTACTGGCCCTCGTGGTTCACCAGCACGTGGAACTGCGCGTCATCGTCGTCGAACGGGTTGCTCACGGCCCCCTCCTCATCTATTTCTCGGAACCCTGGCCGGCTGCGGCGCCGGTCTTCGCAAGGACCCCGGCGAGCAGCCGTCCGGAGTCCTCCGCGGCGGCGCTGCACAAGTCGTGGTGCTCGGCGTCGAGGTGCAGGACTGTGAGCCGGCCGGCCACGTACCGCTGCCACTCCGACGGGTCACCTGACCGGGCGACCACCAGGGTCATGTCGCTCTGCAGCAGTTCGGGTACGAAGCCGTACTGCAACCGGAGGTTGTTCATCCCGATCCGCAATGCCGCGTGGAGTCCGTCGTCGTCGGCATCCGCCAGCGGGGGGAAGCGCCGACGTACCTCGTCCAGGACCGAGGCGACGAGCTCACCTGGGTCCTGGGCGTCGCCCGCGGCGTCGCCCGGCGGAACACCGAGCAGGTTGTGCAGCGCCTCGCCAAGCAGCCGGCCGGCGGTCTCCTGCCCCGGTACTTCCGGGTAGCCGTCGAGGACCACCAGGGAGGCCACCTGCTCACCTTCACGCTCCAGCCGCGTGGCCATGCTGTGTGCCACCAGCCCGCCGAAGGACCAGCCGGCAAGGTGATACGGGCCCGTCGGCTGGATCTTGCGCACCTGGGTCAGGTAGTCCGCGGCCATCTCGGCGACGGTTCGGGGCAGGGCCGGCAGTACGCCGCCCGCTGCGGTCTCGGCGAAGCCGCGGGCCTGCAGCGCGTGGACGGGCCGGGCGGGATCCAGGTGCTCCAGTAACCGGAAGTAGCACCAGCTCAGACCCGTGCCGGGGTGAACCAGGAACAGCGGCTCGCCCGCCCCTTCGGAGCGCAGCTCCAGGACCGGCCCGAAGGCTTCCTCCGTCGCCCCGGTCCGGGGGAGTTGCCGGGCCAGCGCAGCCGGGGTGGGATGGCGGAAAATGCTCTGTACGGGCACGGTCACGGCGAGTTCGGTGTGGATGCGTCGGGCCAGCCGGACCGCCAGCATCGAGTGCCCGCCCAGCTGGAAGAAGTCGTCCTCCACCCCCACGTCGGCCACGCCCAACAGCTCCGCGTACAGCCGCACCAGGGTCCGTTCCAGGCGCGACCGCGGCTCGCGCCCCTGCGCCACGCTGACCGGGGGCGGTGGCAGCGCACGGCGGTCGAGCTTGCCGTTCGGGCTGAGCGGCAGCGTGTCCAGGACCACGACGGCGGTGGGGACCAGGGCACCGGGAAGCACGTCGGCGAGATTCCCGAGCAGGGCTTGAGGATCGACCGACGCGCGCACCTGCGGACCGGCGGCGGCCGGGGTGACGTATGCGACCAGCCGCTGGTCTCCCGGTGTGTCCTCGCGGACCACGACACAGGCCGCGGCCACCGTCTCCTCGGCCAGCAGCGCGGCCTCCACCTCGCCCGGTTCGATTCGCTGCCCGCGCAGCTTGACCTGGTCGTCCGTTCTGCCCAGGTAAACGAGTTCGCCCTCCGGCGTCCAGCGGACACGGTCGCCGGTCCGGTACATTCGGCTGCCCGGCGGGCCGTAGGGGTCGGCCACGAACCGGGTCGACGTCAGCGCCGCGCGGGCCAGATAGCCGTCGGCGAGCTGTACCCCACTGATGTACAGCTCCCCCGCCAGCCCGGCCGGGCACGGGGCCAGCCGGTCGTCCAGCACCCGCACCTGCGTGTTCCAGACCGGACGGCCGATGGGCACGGGACCCTGCTCGCCCGGCACGCAGTCGTGACAGGTGACGTCGACGGCGGCTTCGGTCGGCCCGTACAGATTGGTCAGGGCGACCCCGGGCAGGATCTGGTGGAAGGCGGTAGCCGTGTCACGGGGCAGGGCTTCGCCGCTGCAGAAGACGCGGCGCAGTCCGCCGCAGCGGGCGGCGGTGGGCCCGGTGATGAACAGGTTCAGCATCGACGGCACGAAGTGCACAGTCGTGACGCGGTGCGCCACGATGGTGCGGACCAGCGCGGCCGGGTCCCGGTGCTCGTCCGGGCCGGCCAGGACCAGCGCCGCCCCGACCTGCATCGGCCAGAAGAACTCCCAGACGGAGACGTCGAACCCGCTGGGGGTCTTCTGCAGGATGCGGTCATCGGGCGTGAGGGGGTAGGCCGCCTGCATCCAGCGGAGCCTGTTGTCGATCGCGGCGTGGGAGACGACGACGCCTTTGGGACGGCCGGTGGAGCCGGAGGTGTAGATGACGTACGCGGGGTGCTGCGGCCGCAGGACCGGCCCGGTCCGGAGCGGATCGGCGACGCCCGTCGCCGCATCCGCCATCAGCTCGCCGGGCGTGGCCACGCAGAACTCGCCGTCGGCCAGCCGGGTGCGCAGCTCCGGGTCGCTCAGCACACACACCGGCCGGGCGTCGTGCAGCATCATCCGGATCCGCTCGTCCGGATAGCCGGGATCGAGCGGCAGGTAGGCACCGCCCGCCTTCACCACCGCGAGCAGCGAGACGACCAGCTCAGCCGAGCGCGGCAGCGCCACGGCAACGACGGCCCCCGGGCCGGCCCCCAGTTGGCGCAGTCCCCGGGCCAGCCGGTCGGTCTCCAGGTCCAGCTCCGCGTAGGTCAGGGAGCTGCTCCCCCAGATGAGGGCGGTGGCGTGCGGGGTCAGCGCGGTCTGCCGGCGGAAGGCCTCGGGCAGGGTCGTCACGGGCAGTTGCCGGGTCGTGTCGTTCCAGGTCCGGAGGATCTGCTCGCGCTCGTCGGGGGTGAGCAGGGTGAGCTCGCTGATGGGCATTTCGGGCGCCGCGACAGCCGCGTCGAGGAAGCGGGACAGCCGGTCGGCCAGCAGTTGGGCTGTGCCGCGGCGGAAGACGTCGGTGGCGTACTCAAGGACCCCCGAGATCCCCTTCAGACCGCCAGCGGCGTCGACGTGCTCGGTCAGCTGCAGGTTGAGCTCGGCCTTCGCCGCCGGGATGTCCACCTCCGGCCGCGAGACCCTGACCGAGCCGAAGTCCAGTTCCTGCTCCACCCTCGTCTCGAAGGCGAGCATCACCTGGAAGAACGGGTGGCCGTCGGCGGAACGCGGCGGGTTGAGCTCCTCCACCAGCAGGTCGAAGGGCAGATCCTGATGCGCGTACGCCTGCAGGTCCACGTCCCTGACCCGGCGTAGCAGCTCCGTGAAGGACGGATCACCGGACAGGTCGGTGCGCAGCACGAGCGTGTTGACGAAGAGGCCCACGAGGTCGTCGAGCGCCTCGTCGGTCCGCCCGGCCGTGACCGAGCCCAGCGGAATGTCGGTGCCCGCGCCCATCCTGCACAGCAGCCCGCAGAGCGCGGCCTGCACCACCATGAATACCGTGCAGTTGTGCCGCCGGGCGAGGTTCGACAGCTCGCGGTGCCGGCTGGCGTCCCAGTCGATCGCGATGCCGGCTCCGCGCTGACCCGCGGCCGAGGGCCGGGGGCGGTCGGCGGGAAGCGGCAGGGCGGCGGGGACGCCTTCGAGGGCATCGCGCCAGTACGCCAGCTGGCGGCCGGCGATGCTCTCCGGGTCCCCTCGATCACCCAGCAGCTCCCGCTGCCAGAGCGTGTAGTCGGTGTACTGGACCGGCAGCTCCGCCCAGCCGGGCGCACCGAGGCCAGCGCTGCGGGTGCGGTATGCCGCCGCGAGGTCGCGCAGCAGCACGCCGATCGACCAGCCGTCCGCGATGATGTGATGCAGCGTCAGCAGCAGCACGGACTCGGCCGCCGAGCACACGAAGAGGTCCGCCCGCAGTGGCGGCGCCTGCGCCAGCGAGAACGGTGCCGACGCGGCGGCCTGGATCCGCGCGTCCAGCTCCGCCGCCGGACAGGCAGTCACCGTCAGCTCCGGGCCGGCAGCCGCGGCAGCCAGCACCTTCTGGTGCGGCACCCCGTCGGTGTCGGGAAAGACGGTGCGCAACGACTCGTGCCGGGCGACGACGTCGCCGACGGCGGCGGCCAGCGCGGTACGGTCCAGCGGGCCTTGTAGCCGCAGGACGACCGGCAGGTGGTAGGTCGGGTCGAAGCCGTGCAGCCGGTCGAGGAACCACAGGCGCTGCTGGGCGTGCGACAGCGGGATCACGGCGCGTATGCCCTGCTCTGTGCGGCGTACAGCTCGGCGTACCTACCCTGCCCGCGGCTGAGTTCGTCGTGTGTGCCCAGTTCCGCCACCCGGCCCTGGTCGAGCACGACGATGACGTCCGCGGCCCGGACCGTCGAGAACCGGTGTGAGACCAGCAGGGTGATGCCGCCGGCGCTCGTGTCCGCCGGGCGGCCGGGACCCGTGAACCGCTCGTAGAGTTCGTGCTCCACCTGTGGATCCAGGGCGGCGGTCGGCTCGTCCAGCACCGCCAGTAACGGTTTGGGCCGCATCAGCGCGCGGCTGAGTGCCAGCTTCTGCCACTGGCCGTGGGACAGTTCAACCCCGCCGAAGGTCCGGCCGAGCATGGCGTCGAGCCCCTGCGGCAGCCGCTCGGTCACCTCCCGGGCCTGTGCCGCGTCCACCGCTGCCGCTACCACGCCGACATCGTCGACGTGTGCCACGTCACCGACGCCGACGGTGTGCAGTGCCCTGCCCTCCAGCTTGAAGAAGTCCTGGAAGGCGGCGGTCGTCCGGGCACGCCAGTCGGCCAAGCGCAACTCCCGCAGCGGTACCCCGTCGATCAGGACGTCGCCCTGCGCCGGTTCGTACATCCCGGTGAGCAGCTTGACCAGGGTGGTCTTGCCCGCGCCGTTGACGCCGACCACCGCCACCGTGGAGCCGGCCGGCAGATGCAGGTCCACGTCGCGCAGCACGGGCTGGTCCGCGCCGGGATAGGTGAACGTCACCCCGCGCAGCCGGATGCCGTCGGTGAGCCGCGCCGGCACCGGCCCGGTGCCGCGGTGCGCCTGCTGCTCGGTGTGCGCTTGGAGCCGGTGGAAGTGGCGGATGGTGTGCCGCCCTTCCGCCAGCTGAGACAGGCCGTTGACCGTGGCGGCGAGCTGCGTCCGCAGGTATGCCGACAGGCTGGCCACCATGAGCAGGTCGCCCGGGGTCCCCCGGCCCTGGCTGACCTCGTGGGCGACGAAGGCCAGGGCAGCCAGATAGCCCGCTGCGAAGCAGGTCCAGCCCACGCCCTGCCAGAGCGACGCGGCACGCATCGCCCGCACGAGTCGCCCGGTCACGCTGTCCCAGTACTCGGCCGCACGCCTGTCCACGTCCTTGTCGCTGCCGCTGATCCGCAGCTCCTTGGCCGCGGCCGGCGAGGTGCCCAGCCGGTGCAGGCGCAGCTCGCGCCGCTCGGCCTCGGCACATTCGTCGCGGGCGCGGGCGAGCAGCGCCGACGCCCGGCGGGAGAAGTACAGCGGCGGGGCGGCCAGCAGCACCAGCGTGCACAGCGCCGGGTGCACCCCGGCCAGCAGCCACCCGCTCAATCCCAGGCTCAACAGCGACGAAGCGGCGCTGACCGCCCCCCAGCAGGCGCCGGCGAGGGTCTCCGTGCTCGACCGGATCTGGCTCAACCGGTCCAGGAACTCGGTGCGTTCCAGATGCTCCAGGGTCGGGGCACCGGAGGTCATTGCGTTCAGCCGCTGGCACAGTACGAGGTCGACCCGCTCGGTCAGGTCGACCTGCAGGTTGTGCTGCACCCGCTGGGCGGACGCGATCATGGCGTAGGCGAGGGCGCCGATCGAAGCCGCCAGCAGGAGGCCACCCCCGCCGCCCAGCCAGGCGGAGTTGGCCAGGTTGCGCACGCTGAGGCCGGTGGCGGCCACGGCCATGGCGTTGAGGAACGCCAGCACCAGTACGCTGGTGGTGGCCTTGGCGTCCGCCCGGTAGGCGATGCGGAGCATGGCGAGCACCACACTGGACTCGGCCTTCATGGCTTCGCTCCTTCCGGACGTGCCGTCGCCGCGGTCTCGGGCGTGCCGGCCGCCGAGCCGTCGCCGAACCGATCCGCCTGGAGCCGGTACAACCTCGCGTAGTGGCCGCCCAGGTCCATCAGCTCGCTGTGGTCCCCTGCTTCGGTGACTCGGCCGCCGGCCAGCAGGACGATCCGGTCCGCGTTGCGTACGGTGGACAGCCGGTGCGAGATCACCACGATGCTCACGCCCGATACGGCCGAGATCACCTGGTCGTAGAAGTCTGTCTCCGCCTTGACATCCAGGTGGGCGGTGGGCTCGTCGAGGATGAGCAGCCGACGGCCATGGGCCACCGCGAACATCGCCCGGGCGATGGCGATCTTCTGCCACTGCCCGCCGGAGACGTCGACCCCGCCCCGGTGTTCGCGGGTGAGCAGGGTGTCCAGTCCGTGGGGAAGCCGCTCGACCAGATCACGGGCACCCGCCGCCTCGGCCGCGGCCATGATGCTCTCGTCGGTCGCCTCGGCTTCCGGGGCGCCCAGGGCGATGTTCTCCCGGACGGTGAGCGGATAGTGCACGAAGTCCTGGAAGACGGCGGCGATGCGGCGCCGCCAGGACGTGATGTCCAGCCGGGCCAGGTCGATGCCGTCCACGATGACCCGGCCCTCGGTCGGCTGCTGCAACCCGGCGAGAACCTTCAGCATGGTGGTCTTGCCGGCACCGTTTCGGCCGACGACGGCCAGCACCTCCCCGGGCCGGATCTCCAGATCCAGGCCGTCGAGCACCTTGCGAGCGGGCCCCGGATAGGAGAAGCCGACCCCCTGGAAGGTGAGGTGCGGAGCCGACTGGGGGGCCGGGCGCCCGCCGGTCTCCCGTGCTGTTGCGGTGAGCCGGTGCGAACGCATTCGATCGAACGCCTGTAGGGCTCCCGTGGCGTATTCGATGTCGAACGCCTCGTGCCCCATGACGCCGGCGGCGAAGATCCCCCACGCGGCGAGGACCATCGTCACCAGGGCCCCGGACGTCAAGCCGCCGCCCACCATGGCCGCGCCGGGGACGTACAGCGCCGCGAAGCCCGCTCCCCCGGCGAGCGCGAACGTGACCCATTGCCGGCGGAGGATTCCCCGCCGCTCCTGCCAGATCTCGCCGAGCCACTCCTCGGACTGCTCCCGATGCCGGGCGTTGAGCCAGCCGCCGAGACCGAACAGGCGGACCTCCTTGGCCGCGGCGGCGCCGGTGAGCGTGTCCGACCAGTACTCCATCCGGTTCCGATCGCCGGCCCGCGCGTCCCAGATGGTGCCAAGGCGCACCCATTGGCGCCGGATCATCGCCCGCATGAGCAGGGTGGCGGTCAGCAGCGCGATCCCCAGCCAGGGCATGTACCACCCCAGCACCGCGGCGCAGCACACCGCCCCGGTCAGCCGCCCCAGCAGGACGAGTTGACCGACGGCACCGGTTCCGGGGGTGCGGGTGCGCCAGCCGCCGAGCTCCGACACCCGGGCGACGTCCATGGTGTAGTCGGCGTCGTCGAGGTGGGAGACACCCCGTGGTTCGGCCACCCGGCGGCGCACATCGGAGCGCAAGCGACCGTCGATCCTACGGGCGGCGAGGATGTCGAGCGGCTCACGGAGGAGCTCCGTGCACTGGCCCGCCAGCACCACGACCGCCACCAGGGCCAGGTGGGGCAGCGTCTCGCTGGCCGATCCCGCCTGGAGAGCCCGGGTGAACAGCCACCCGATGGCCAGCGCGGTGACTGCCGGTGCCAGTGCCGACACCAGGTGCGCCAGCAGCAGCCCGGTCAGTGTCCGGCGCCCTGCCCCGGCGAGCAGCATCAACATCTGGAGGCGTTGCCGCCCCACGGTTCGCCATCGGGCCATCGAACCTTCATTTCTCCAGGGCCAGCGCGCAGCGGTCGGCCACCTGGCGCACGGTGGTGTCCGTTCCGTCGGCCAGCCGGTACAGCTGCTCGTGGAACCATCCGGCAAGCGCCTGCAGCTGGGGGGCGGGCAACAACCCGGGGTCGGCGCGGATGACGACGGGCATCTCGGCGCCGGGGCGGACCTTGATGTCGAAGCGAGGCCCGATCTGACGGCTCGGCCGGGTCTCCACCACGCGAGGCGGCGGACAGCGGTCCAGCTGAACGCCGGGCCGGGGCACGATGTCGGTCGGCATGAAGTTGAAGAAGTGGTCGAAGCCGAGCCTGATCTGCCGCTCCTGACGCACCAGGCCGGCGATCGCGTCGAAGTCGTACGAGCCCATCCGGTACGCCTTGAGGGACGATGCGCTCAGGCGGGCGAGGTAGTCGACGTACGGTGCCTGGGGCGTGCCCAGGTCGACCGGGATCGGCGCGTACTGGTTCATGGAACTGACGATGAACTTCCAGCGGGGGTGGAACCGGTTGCCGGACTGCAGCGTCAGCACCGGCTGTCGGGTGCCGGTGACGGCGGCGCACGCCACCGCGCTCAGCGACAGTAGGAGGTTCTGCGGTGAGACTCTTGTGCGGGCGGAGAGCAGTTCCAGCGCCGCCCGTGCGCCCGCCGAATGCAGGACGGTCTCGATCCTGCCCGGCGTGTCCCCGTCGGACAGCGGGACCGGGAAGTGCTTTTCGGGCAGCGTGCGCAGAAGTTCCTGCCAGTGACACAGGACCGCTTTCCGGCGCGCGTGATGGGCTTCCGACCACTGCTCGGCGGCAAGGTCTCGTGGGGCGGGCGGGGTCTCGGCCAGCCACCGTCTGCCCGTCGGGCTTTCCCTCCCCAGCAGCGCGGACAGCTCGGCCGCCAGCCGGATCAACCCGTAGCCGTCGGACACGATGTGGTCGACGACGATGACCACCGAATACGGCACTCCCCTCCGGGTGACCACGGCGAATCGGCGACCGAACTCGACTTCCCTGGGTATCCGCTCCTTGGCCAGTTGTGCCGCGACCGTGGTGGCGTCGTCGTGCTCGACCACTTCGACGGCGACCGTCTCCTGCGCGGGCCGGACGTGCTGGCGTGGACCCGCCGGAGAGTCGGCGAACAGGGTGCGCAGCGATTCGTGTCGGCGGCACAGCGTGCTGACCGCCCGGAGAGCCTGGTCCGTCGTGGTGCCAGCCGGCACGGGGACGCAGTCCCGCAGATACGTTTCCGACCAGCGATCCAGCGGGTCCGTCTCCATGACCCGCCATACCGACAGCTGGCCGAAGGTCAGCGGGCTCGACGTATGGTCGCCGGTCAAGTTCCGGCCCCCGCGCGCAGCCGCATGACGACCGCCCACAGGGCGGCGGGGGTGGCGAAGGTCTCGACGCGCAGGTCCTCGTCGGACAACTGGACGGCGAAGGCTTCCTCCACCTCCACGAGCAGTCCCACCGTGGCCAGCGAGTCCAAGCCCAGCGCGGGCAGGGACGACTCCGCGGTGAGCGGCGTGCCTTCCGCCAGCAGCGGGAGGTGCTGACGGACCACCTTCTCGAAGTCATCCGGCCAGTCGGCACTGGTCATCGTCGGTTCTCCTGTTCAGGCCGTGTGCGGCGGGGTCACGCCAGGTTTACGGAGCGGTCCATCAGGGTCAGTGCTCCGGTGGCGGTCAGCAGGCGGTCGTTCGCGTAGTTCAGGGCGGCCGAACGCAAGTCGCGGAAGTGGCGTTCGAGGGGCACGGCGGACCGGCGCCGATATCCGATGGACAGGCCGGCGAGCTGAACCATCCGGTCGACGCTCTGGAAGGTCAGTTCCGCGGCGGTGACCTTCAGGGTGTTCAGGTGAATCTGCGTCGCCGTTCCGGCAAGGCTCGTGCCGGCGGCGCGTAACCGGATGACCTCGTCGGTTACCCGGTTGAGATACGCGCCGACCAGTTCCAGGTCGATTCGGATCCGCGCCAGCCGCTCGGCCACAAGTTCGGAGCGAACGTCGATGCTGCGCGGTCGTTGGGCGGAGCGGAGCAGTCCGACGAGCTCGCCCAGTGCGCTCCGGGCGGCGCCGAGCCAGCAGGCTGCCCAGGCCAGATGCCCCACCGGTGCCATGCTCTCCAGAGCCACCGTCCGGAATCCACCGTCCCCGCCCACCACCTGCGAGCGGGACACCACGCCCGTGATCTTGAGCCCAAGGCTGTGCGTGCCGCGCATGCCCAGCGTGTCCCAGTCCCCGCGTTCGACGATGTCCAGTTGGTCGCGATCGGCGTAGACCAGCGAGACCTCGTTCTCCGGGGCGTCCGGTGAACTGCGCATCGTGATCAGGAAGCCTTCGGCGTACGCCCCTCCGGTGACGATGGGCGCTTCGCGGTCCACCTGCAGCCCCTGCGCCGTATCGGTGAGCGGGGAGGCGCTGGAGAGCAGGTGACCGCCGGTGCTCGGACCGGTGGTGACCGAGGCCAGATACAGCTCCCCGCGCGCGATGCGCGGCAGCAGCCGGTCTCGCAGCGCCGGGGCGGCGAAGTGGACCAGCGTGTCGACCTGTTGGCAGTGCATGGCCCAGATCATCGCGGTGGAGGTGCATCCGTCGGCTAGCAGCTGCGCGATCTCGACCAGGTCCGTCAGGCCCCCGCCGAGGCCGCCGTGCTCCTGCGGGACCAGCAGCCCCATCAAGCCGCTGCGCCGCAGCTCGGCCATGCCGGGTTCGCAGACCCGCGCCTCATCGTCGATCGTGTCGGCGTGCTGACGCAGGATGGTACGTACGCGGGCCGCTGCCTCCAGCACCTCGTTGCGCTGAGACGCCTCCATCACTCCCCCATGCGGTCGGAACGGTCCGGCTCCGGGCCGGTGGACGGTACGAAGGGAATGCGGCGCAGGGTCAGCCGGGACGCGTCGCACGGCGTCCCGTCGCGCAGTACCACCTCCGCGGCCGCAGGCCGGCTGAGAAAGCCGACGAGGCTGGCGGTCAGGCCGTACGCACCGACGTTGGGAATTTCGATCAGATCCCCGGGGCGGACACCCGCCAGCACCTGGCCAGTGGCGAGCCGGTCGGCGGGCGTGCACAGCGGCCCCACCACGGTGGCCGTTCCCTGGCACTCCTGCGGGTCCTCGTCCGGTCCGGCCGAGCCGTCCTCCCGCCGCGCGACCTGTCGGATCGCGGCCTTGAGCGGCAGCAGGCGGCCCAGACCGGACAGGCCGCCCAGCTGGTTGATGCCGCCGTCGAGCACCACGAAGGTGCTGTCCCCGCTGACCTTTACGTCCTCGATGGTGCAGAGCAGCCTGCCGCTGCGGCCCGCCAGGAATCGTCCGGACTCGAAGGCGATCTCCGGTCGTCCGGACCGCCAGCCGGCCAGGTGTGTGTCAAGTGCCGCCTCGAGGACCGGACGCAGGGGCGAGTAGTCCGGGGACTGCCCGACGACGGCGTAGGGTGCGGCAAACCCGCCTCCCAAATCCACCACCTGCAGCTCGACTCCCAGCTCCGCCTGCAGGAGGGCGGCCTCGGCAATGCTCTCGGTCATCTCGTCGGCGACCGTCTGCCACGCCTCGGCGTTGCTGAGGGGAAAGAAGTGCAGGCCGACGATTCGGGCGCCGGGCAGCGGCGCGAACGCCGCCGGAGCGCGGCGCACCTCTGCCGCATCCACCCCGAACTGCGTGGCGGTCCCGGTCATGCGCAGCCCGCTGGCGCCGTGGCTGTGCTGGGAGTTCACCCGCAGCAGGCAGCGCGCCTCGGTGCCGAGCGCCGACGCCTCCTGGGCGACCTTCCGGTAGTCGGCTGCGGACTCGACGGAGAAGCTGTGCACGCCCGCGGCGAGGGCGGCGGAGATTTCCTGCCGGCTCTTGCCGGGACCGGTGTACAGGCACCGGTCGCCGGGGATCCCCGCTTGCCGGACCGCCTCGAGCTCCCCGATCGAGCTGATCTCGGCTCCGCATCCCGCGGCGTGCAGGGCGCCCGCGAGCACGGGATGCGGGTTGGCCTTCAGCGAGTAGTACAGCGTGGCGGGCTCGGGTAGGCAGCGGGACAGTTCGGACGCGGCTCGCTCCGCCTCCCGCAGCTCGTAGACGTAGAGCGGGCTGCCGTAGTCGGCGACGAGCTTCGCCGCCGCGGACCGGGCAACCGCCGACGAACGCTCCTGATCCGGTGCCATGGTGTCGCTCACGTCTCGTTCTCCTGCATCATCTGCTCGAGCCGGCTACGGTCGACCTTGCCGTTGCGCGTCAGCGGAATGGCCGACAGCACCCGACACCGGGGCGGAGCCTTCGCCGGGCCGAGCAGTTCCCGCAGCCGCCGCAGCACGTCGTCGTCCGTGACCTCACCGGCCACGCAGAGGATCGCCTCGCGGTCCGCGGCCGGTGGGAGCATCGCGACGGTGCGCACCCCCGGCAGCGCGGCGGCCGCGGCCTCCACCTCGGTCGTGGATACCCGGACGCCGCGCAGCTTGAAGAGCTGGTCGCGGCGGCCCTCGAAGTACAGCTGCCCGTCCGCGTCCATCCGGCCGAAGTCACCGGTGTGCAGCACTCGTTCACCGGTCCGGACGTCCCGGCGGTATCGCTGCGCCGTGAGTTCGGGGGCGTTCCAGTAGCCCTCCATCAGGTGCGGGCCGGTGACGCAGATCTCCCCGATCTCGCCCGGGGGCAGCGGGTCGCCGGTGGGGCCGACGATCCGCACCTCGGTGCCGGGCAGTGCCCGACCCACGGAGCCGGGCCGGGTCAGGTAGGCGTCGACATCCGCCACGGTGATCCGTTTGCACTCCGTCGTGCCGAACATCATCTGCACGCCCGAGCCCGGAAACCGGGCTCTCAACGCGTCGGCCGTGGCGGGCGGCAGATGCTCGCCCGTGTTGGTGAACAGCCTTATCCGCAGCTGCTGGCTGGCAGCGGGCTTTCGGGCGCTGAGGGCGAGCAGCATGGTGGCCAGTGACGGCACCAGCGGCACCACGGTGGCTTGGTGCCGAGCCAACTGCCCGATCAGGTCGGTGTCCTGCCCGGCCTCGGCCAGCACCAGCGTGCAGCCAGCAATCGCCGAGAGGAAGACCTGGTAGAGGCCGTAGTCGAAGGAGAGTGGCAGGCGGCAGAACACTACGTCGTCCGGCCGGTAGGCGACCCGCTGGGCAACCGCGCCAGCGGCGAAGCAGATCTGCGCATGGGTGCATGTCACGCCCTTGGGCTGGGCGGTGCTGCCCGACGTGTAGAGCAACAGCGCCAGGTCGCCGGGCGCCGGTCCAGGCGCGGAGGCGTCAAGGGCCGCCGGACGGACCGCCGCCAGCCCGGCGGCGAGGCCGTCGATGGTCGCGCTAGCGACCGCGCGCTGGGCCGCCCGGTCACGGTCGTCGCCGATCAGCATGGCGGCCTTGGTGTCCGCGAGCAGATAGGAGAGTTGATACGGGGTCAGCTCGGGGCTGAACGGCACGGCGACGGCGCCGAGCCGCAGGCAGCCGAACAGCGCCGCGACCATGACGCCACGCCCGGTTGCCTGGATGGCGACCCGGTCGCCGGGGGCGACGCCCTGCTCGGCGAACCAGGTACGGGCGGCCCAGGAGAGCCGGGCCAACTCACCGTAGGTCAGCGCACCGTCGCTGCCGTGCACCGCGATGACCTCGGGCCGGGCGGCGGCGGCGCGGTCCAGTAGCGCCGGGACGAGCTTGGCCGGTTCCGCGATCTGCGGCGCGGCGGCGCTCACGCCCCGACCTCAAGCGCCCGAGCCTCGAATACCAGGTGCACCAGCGGCACCGGCCGCGCGCTCCGGAGCGTGGACAGCGTGCCCAGGTTCGGGAGCTCGGCGCCGTCGCCGCCCGGCACCACGACCGGATCCTCCGGCTTTCGCGCCGACGCCGGCCCCAGGCCGAGCGCGGCGGCGTGACCCATGGATCCGTGCGGACAGCAATCCTGCTCGGCGTATCCGCTGGCGAAGAGGTCGCGCGACGCGTACATGGTTCACCTCCCCCCGCCGTCACCAACGATGTCGCCACGCGGCAGCGTCAGAACGTCAACTTGATGGCGGCGACGCTAGCCGCGCGGAAGACGTCACGCGATGGATTCGGCGCTGGCCGAATCGCGTAGTTCGGCAGCCTGCCGTTGCTCGGAAATGGCTGGATCCCGTGCTGGGCCGAGCCCGCTCGCGGTTGCGCGAACGTCGGTCACGCGTCGTTGTCGAGGTATCCCAGGAGCGCGTCGCCCGCGCGGTCGAGTTCGTAGAGAACACGCCCACCGACCCGACGCCGCCGCACGACGTTGGCGGCGACCAACGCGCTCAGGTGCTCCGAGACGGTGCTGGCGGAGAGGCCGAGCGAGCTGGCCAGCGCCGAGGTCGTGGTTGGCGTGGCGAGGCCGCGCAACACCGCCGCCCGGGCACGGCCGACGAGAATCCGCAGGCGATCCCCACGCTCCGGCCGATCCAGGCGCTCGTTCGTGCCGGGGTGCCTGCTCTCCAGCATCGCGGCGCCACGTGCCTGAAACGATACGGCGACACTGCCGGTGTCACTCACGCAGCACAACGTCCGTCGACCGAACAGCAGCGGAACGACCACCAGACTCCGGTCGCAGCGGACGCTGACCGACGGCGCCGATCCGGCGAGCAGCAGTCGCGGGGGCTCCCACTGCAGGCGGCCCTCCAGTTGGTCTAGGAGCGCAGCCGGCCCTCGGGTAGCCAGCGTGTGGCCCCGGTGCAGGACGTCGTCGTGCAGGGCGGAGCGAATCATCGCCCAGTACGGGCGCAGCGCGATCTGCCAGTAGTCGTCGAACGCGTCGACACACCACCGCAGCCATGGCTCGGGTCCCCCTCCGCCCGAGGGGTCCGCGACGACGCGGCGGGCGAGTTGCGCGCGGACAAGATCCGTGGGCGTCTGCCGCAGATCCGCCAACTCCTCCTCGATGGTGCGCATCGGTGCGGTGGGCAGAGGGGTGAGAAATGCCGGCACGGGGCCCGCCAGGTCTCGGAAGCATCGAATCAGCTCGCCGCCGGGGCGTCCCGCCAGCCGTCGGCGCGCGGACTCGGCCCACTTGCTGTACGGCCACGGCACGGGACGGTCCGGGGCCAACAACTGCAAACTGGCCACCGTCTCCCACAACGGACTGATGGCGACCCGAACCTGGCCGAGCGCCTCCGGGGCGACCTCGATACTGATCACGACGGGCCGTTGCAGACGGTGCCGGCCGGCCTCCGGTGCGCCCTCCGCCCCGTGAGACGATCGGCAGCCGCCGGTGACTGCGCGCACCGGACCCGTGGCCGGCCAGCCGGCAGATATCCTGATGCCGTCCGTCTTTCGAAGCGAAGCGTGGTGGCATCGGGATGAACACGAGCTACTCTCGCCACCTGTCGCAGTTGCGGGGCCGCGGGCTGTTGCCGGGCACGGTCCACGCGGTGTATGTCGCCGGTTCTCGGGTGCGCGGTTGGGGCAACGCCGGCAGCGATCTCGATTTCTACGTGATCGTTGAGGATCGGTGGCCCGGTCCGGGCAGCAGCGTCGCCCCGGTGGCCTTGCGACCGGACACGATCACTATCGAGCAGACCCGGGTCAACCGTGAGCAGTGGGACGTGCAGTACTGGTTGGACAGTCAGGTCGACCAGGTTCTGGAGAAGGTCAGCTGGACCGAGTTCGAGACGAACGAGTCGGCGGGCGCACTCCTCACCTCCCGTGAGGTGGATTTCCTGGAGCGCCTCGCCTACGCGGTCGCGGTGACCGGTGCGGACTGGCTGCTCCGGCGTCGGCAGCAGATGCAGCGGTCCGCGCTGCGTTCCATTCTGACGTCCCGATCGCTCCACAACTCCCACCTCTTCCTGGAGGACGCGGTCGGTCAACTACGTTCGGGGGACGTGGAGAGCGCGGTCCTCTCCGCGCGACTCGCCCTCGGTTGCGCGGTCCAGGCGCTGCTCGCGGAGAACGGCAAGTTCGCCCAGAGTCCCAAGTGGTCGGCGCGCCAACTACGCGATACGCCGCAGGATGTGCTCTCGTTCGACGAGTACTGGACGCTGGAGACGATGCGCGGCTACACGCCGGAAAACCCCGGCCGTTGGGTCGAGGACGTGCTGACGGTCTGTCGACGCATCTCGCAATCGGTGCGCGTCTGACCCGCTTGCGCACCACGGCCGTGCTCGGTCCAGGGCGGGCTTCCGCGGGGATCGCGGCGGGACGGCCCTGGACATACCGGCGGGCCTTGCCGGCACGTCCCGCCGAACCAGGAGAAGGTGGTTGCGGTGGGCAGGCCCGGCAGCGCCCTACGCGTCGGCGGGCCAGCCTGCTCGACACGCCCCCGCGGTGATCGGTCTGCGGCATGTTCAGTCCAGCGGAATTTCCGCCCGCCAGTCGCTCTCCTCGGACCAGGGCGGCTGCTCGCTCTTGTCGAGCAGGAAGTTGCCCATCGCGAGCAGGTCGATGTCCGTTCGCATGAAGCAGGTGTAGGCGTCGTGGGGCGAGTTCACGATCGGCTCGCCGCGTACGTTGAACGAGGTGTTGACCAGCACCGGGCAGCCCGTGCGGGCCTTGAAGGCGGTCAGCAGCTCGTAGTAGGCGGGATTGTCCGCCCCGGTTACCGTCTGCACCCGCGCGGAACCGTCGACATGGGTGACGGCCGGGATGGTGGAACGCTGCACGCGCAAGGCGTCGAGGCCGGTGACGCCAGTCTCGACGACCGGCAACTGCCGAGCCGCCGCCACCTGCGCCACCAAGAGCATGTAAGGGCTGTCCTGACGAAGGTCGAAGTAGTCCTTGGCGTCCGTGGCCAGCACCGCCGGTGCGAACGGGCGGAACGACTCGCGGAACTTGATTTTGAGGTTCATGGCGGACTGCATCGCCGGATCGCGTGGGTCGCCCAGGATGGAACGGGCGCCCAACGCCCGCGGGCCGAACTCCATCCGATCCTGGAACCACCCGACAACCTTGCCGTCGGCCAGTGCTGCCGCGACGTCCTGCACGAGGTGGCGGCGATCCAGCCGGCGATGCGGGATTCCACGGTTGCGGAGGTAGTCAGCGATCTGCGCCTCGCTGAAGGCCGGGCCCAGCAGCGCACCGGACATCGCGTCCCGTCCAGTGCCGATGTGCTGCCGCGCCGCTCCGCGCTCCATCGCCACTGCGAGCGCCGCCCCCAGCGCCCCTCCGGCGTCGCCCGCCGCGGGCTGAATCCACACCTCGTCGAAGATGCCGCTGTCCACGATCTTCCCGTTCGCAACGCAGTTCAACGCCACGCCACCGGCCAGGCACAGGGTGGACTCACCGGTTCGCTCCCGCGCGGTGCGAGCGAGCCGAAGCATCACGTCCTCGGTTACCTGCTGGACGGAGGCCGCCAAATCGAACTCACGCTCCGTGAGCGGGCCCTCCGGGGTGCGCCGAGGGCCACCGAACAGCTTTTCGAACGCCCGCCCGGTCATCACCTGCCCCCGGAGGTAGGCGAAGTACCGCATGTCCAGGTGGAACGAGCCATCCGGCTTGACGTCGATCAGTCGCTGCCTGATCAACTCGGCGTAGCGAGGTTTGCCGTACGGAGCCAGGCCCATCAACTTGTACTCGCCGGAGTCGACCTTGAAGCCGCAGAAGTACGTGAAGGCGGAGTAGAGCAGCCCGAGCGAGTGCGGGAACCGGATCTCGGCGATCGGCTGCAACGCGGTGTCCCGGCCGTGCCACAACGTCGTGGTGGCCCACTCACCGACGCCGTCCACACACAGCACGGCGGCAGACCGGTACGGGCTGGGGAAGAACGCCGAGGCTGCGTGGGACTCATGGTGCCGCCGTACCACGACGTCGGGCACGGCCCCCAGGCCCAGTGACTCGAGCTCACGCCGAACGGCCTGGACCGCCCGGAGTTTTCCGTCGGTACGGAGCCAGCCGGGCACCGTCCGGACGAAGGACGAGACGCCCATCGGTGCCGTACCGACCAGCGTGGCGAGCACCCGGCGAAACTTCAGCCGAGGGTCCTCGTAGTAGGCGATCGCGCTGAGGTCTCCGAGGGACACCCCCAGCATGTCGAGACAGTGCCGGACCGCCTGCGCGGGAAACGACGAGTCATGCCGCTTCCTGCTGAATCGCTCCTCCTGCGCTGCCGCGACGGGCACGCCGTCGCGCACGAGCGCCGCGGCGCTGTCATGGTAGAAGGCCGAGATCCCGAGGATCAGCTCAGACATTCCCGTACTCCCCCGTCGTCGGCATGACCAATTCCGGCCGCCGCCGGCCGCCCGTGAGCCGGGCGCGACGGGCGGCGCTGCGGGCCAGCAGTCCGCCGGGCGGATTGAGCGAGCGGTAACCGACCCGCACCCGTTCCCATACCTCCGGTCGGCTACCCGGCCCGGGCTCCTCCGGCAGGCCGGACATGAGGGTGTCGACGGCGTCGGCCGCCCAGGCGGAATGCCCGGTGGCGACGTTGTCGATGGTGTTGTGGATGTCCACGAACCGGGTGCTGAAGCCGTGCCCGCGCAGAGCCATGCCGGCCCTGCGGTACGCGCCTCCCACACCGGACAGCTCCATCGCCAGGTTGAGGCCGAGGATCTCGGGCAGGAACGTCCGGGGGAAGCGCCCGACACAGAGCCAGTAGACGGGCAACTCGAAGGAGGCGTCGCGGAACCCCGGCCAGTCCGCGAATGCCCGCGATGCCGTGGGTGGCAGGACGACACCCATCTCCGCCAACACCTCGCGGTAGATCAGGGGATGGTTGAGCGTCGCCAAACCGTTGCCCAACTCGTCGAAGTAGGTCGCGAAGAGCGAGTGACCGATGTCCGACGACGCCAGCTTGTAGTCGGTGAAACCCTGCAACCAACTGCCGTCTATCAGCGTCAGCGGCGCCGTCTGCACGGCGTCGTCCACCACCGCATCGCGTGAGGGCAGCGGCGCGCGCTCGCTCTGCGCGAACTCCACCCCGTGCCGATCATGCTGCTGCTGCAGCCAGGGCCGCAGGCCCTCGGCCGTCCACCGCGGCGGGAGCGGCACGGACTCCGGTCCCATCCGGTGCCGGGCCCGGGCCAGCCATCCGCGGATGTAGCGCAGGCTCCAGTCGCGCAGCGCCGGACTGCTGGTGCGACTCATCAGCAGGTGGTAGGCCTCGCGAAGGTCGCTCGGGCCAGGCTCGGACGGCACCGCCGTCGCGCGTATGTCGGGCAGCACCGCCGCGGACGGCCCGTTGGTATCCCGGGCGCTGGCACGTTCGCCGGCCGCCGCGGCCTTCCTCGGGCCGGGCCGCGCCGGGAGGGCGTCGATCCACCGGCTGATGACGGTGAGATCGTCCGGCGAGAAGATGCGGAACATCGGGCCACGCTCGCTGACCAGGCCGTTGACCAGAGGACTGGCACCGGACTGGCCGGGCCTCACCAGTCTGCTGCGCGCCAACACGTCGAGAAACGGCCACGGATCGTCCCGACAGTCCTTCAGCCATGCCGCCAGTGGCCGATCCTCGAGCAGGACCTGGTGGTGATAGACCGACCCTTCCCTGGCGCGAAGCCTCATCAGCTCGGCCATGCCGTAGTTCGGGTCGAGCGACGCGCGCAGCTGGTCGTACAGCACCTCGATCTGGTCACTCAGTGTGGCCAGCGCCCACGCGAAGCCCGCCTGCACCCTCGCGGCCGGCTCGGGACCCGGCCGGGCGAGGGCGTCGGCGGCGGCACGGCACCGCTCGAACGGTGCGGGACCATCGTCCCGGGCCACCGAGCAGTCGATCGCCGCCCAGTCGGCCGGCACCTCCGGCCGGACCAGAGCGAGCGGGGGTGGCAGGCCAACGGCGCGCAGGCACAGGTCCGCCCCGACGAGTTCCGGACCGAAGTCGTCGGGGCGTCGACTCATCACGAGGAGCAGGGCCGGCAGGCGGAAGGCGCTGTCATCGATCCGCGGTTCCCCGGCCAGCCGCGCCAGCGGTGCGGCATTCTCCGACGCCCGCAACTGCCGCAGCAGGCCGAGATAGGCATCGCCCCGCGCCGCGCCCGGGTGGCCGACGCCGACATCGGACCCATAGAGCCCGAGAATGCCCAGGACAAGCGGCTCGTCCGCGGTCCCCGGGCTGGTCAACCACTGCAGCCAGGCTCCGGATGCGAGGCCGAGCGGCGCGCAGCCGAGGGCCGCCCGGCGGACCAGCAATCGCCGGGTGTCTCGGTCGGTCTGCTCGCCCATCCGCTGGAACCGCTTCGCCGTCTCCGACGACCAGGCGGTCGCCTCGCCGACGAGGCTGTCCACCGGCTGCTCGGCGCCCGGATTGGCAGGCCGGAGTTCGGCGCGGACCGCGGCGGCGAACTCGCCACCCGGGACGAACGCCTCGGGATCGGCGGCGAAGGCGTAGAGCCGGCGGAAAGCGGACCCACTGAAGCGGCCCGGGAGGCGTTCTGGAAAGCCGTCGGCGGTCGCGTCGTCGTGCACAGTCATTCCCCGTTCTCTGACTTCGCACACGTGCTGGTCGCGTCGCCCCCGATCCAGGGCGCGGAGGGTACTCCAGCCCGGCTTGTTGACCTTGGCCGAACTGCGATTCGATGCAGTGCGGGATCGAAGGGCGCCACTGCCGATCATAGATGGTGACGGGTGTCGTTGGACGACCAGCGAAGCGGTTGATCCTCATCTTCATGAATCTTCGGGCCCGTCGCACCTGCTCGCCGTCGCGGGCCGTCGCCACCACGTCATGTCGCCCGAGGTCAGGTAGACCAGGCAGGCCGAGGCGACCCGCAGCAGACGGTCATTCCGGTTCGAACGGTGGCCGCGTCGGGCGGAACGGCGGCGCGGGCAGCCACGGATTCCGCGGCCGTCAGGGCCCACCCATAGCGGCCGACTCCGTGACAATCGACCGACCGGCACGCCGGACTGCACCTCGCAGGCCGGTGAGTTGACCGGACCGAGGCCGCCCAACGCCTGGAGGGAACACCGATTCATGACCGACACCCGCACCGCGCCGGGTACGCCGGGGCCGGCGCTCGACGGCAGCCTGCCCGCCGTTGCCGAGCCGCCGACCCGTCCCGCCGCGACCCGCCCGGCCGGGCCCGGGGCTGAGCAGCCGCGATGGAACCGGTGACGGACGTGAGGTCCGAGGACCTGGTCGCCCGAATCGCGGGCCTGCTCCGCTCGGCGCACCCGCTGCGGATCGGCCTGGCGATTCGTCAGGCCACCAGGATCCTCGCGTACCTGGCACCAGTCGACCGTGCCGCGGTGCTCGACCGAGCGATCGGGCTGGCCCTGACCTGCGACGAGGATCAGCCGGCGGCACTCGGGCGCGGCCCGGGTGGCAGCACGGCCGCACGCCGTCGCTGACTTCCGGCCGATCGTCGACCCGCTACCGCTACCAGCCGAGGTGCCGCACGGTCGCAGCCCGCACGCGGACCAATCGAAGCACTGTGGACGCATTACGGCGGTAAGGGGCAATATGACATCCCGCATCCTGCGGCTATTTTCGGCGGCGCAGCCACCGGCGACCTGGGGTAACGGCGACCATCGCCCGCCGGCACCGCCGCCGGCGGGACGGCATGCCCTTGTCATGGCGTACCACGTGTGGTGACATAGAAGACTCTTGATCGAATAGCGCACGCCCGCAGTCGTCCGGAGCTGCACGAATGCGGGCGAGTTCGGCTGCCCGGTGTGGCCGACAACACGGGGAGAGTGAAACGGTGGATCGCGCCTTTCGTCGTCGGCTCCATGGTCCCGGTCACCTACGGATAATGGGAGCACACGACGGGCTCACAGCGAAGCTCGCCGAGAACGCCGGATTCGACGCAATCTGGGCCGGTGGCCTGGGAATATCGTCGTCCTACCGGCTACCCGACGCCGGCCTGCTCACGATGACCGAGTTCCTCAACGCGGCCGTCCAGATGCGATCCGCGTGCGGCCTTCCGATCATCGCCGACGTGGATGCCGGATTCGGCGACCTCAACGTCGTCCGCCGGATGGTGCAACTGTACGAGACGGCGGCGGTAGACGCGGTCTGCATCGAGGACAAGCAGTACCCGAAGCGCAACAGTTTCCGCGACGGCCACAAACTGGAGGAGCCGGCCAGATTCGCGGAAAAGATCGCCGTGGCCAGGTCCGCCCGATACGGCACCGAATTCATGATCATCGCGCGGTTGGAGTCCCTGATTGCCGGGGCGGGCATGGCGGACGCGCTGTCGAGGGCCGAGCTCTACCACGATGCGGGCGCCGATGCCGTGCTGATCCACAGCCGGGCCTCGCACGCCGGCGAGATCCGCGAGTTCTGCGAGCGCTGGCATCGGACAGGCCGGGACGTGCCCGTGCTCTGCGTCCCGACCACTTACGCGAGTGTCACCGCACACGAGCTGGGACAGATGGGCGTCAGCGGCATCATCTATGCCAACCAGGCGATCCGGGCCTCCACCAAGGCGGTCTCGGAGGCATTGGCGTCGATTGCCAAGCACGACTCCAGCTCAGAGGTCGAGTGCTCGATGACCACCTTGAGCGAACTCTTCGAGTTGGTCGGCATGGACGACGTGCTGGGCGACACTCCCTGGCGGGGTGTGCAGCCTGCCCCGCAGGATCCGAACCGGACGGACGAGCCGCGCTCGGCCGACGGCATCGAGGCGAACGAGACAGCCACGGTCGCCTGAGCTCACCCGGGGGGTGCCGTCACCGGGGACGGCACCCCCGAGGCGGTGGGTGCCGCGGCCACGTCACCTCGTCGCACCGCCGACCGCGTCAGCCGGCGATTGCGGAATGCCCGCCCCGTCCCGGCTGTGGCGGACACCGACGCTCATGTGGCGCCGCCAGCCGGCTACCCGGGACTCCGTCGTCCTGCCAGCCCTGTCCGGGGTGGTTCGGTCGACTCGAACCAGTAGGTTGCCGCCCGCCGGTCACGTCGTCGCGACAGCGGGTCACGAAGGAGCCGGACCGCCCAGCCGACGGGCGTGACCACCAAGAAATAGACCACGACGAGCAAGAAGTCGATCATTGTGACCCGAGCCTGGTCACCTGCAGCTGCCGGGCCGCCACCTGTGCCACCAGCTGCCTCAGAACATCGGGTAGATCGATGCGTCCTTGCCGCGGCCCGAGCGTCGCTTGCGCCCGAAGAGCCGGCCGATGAGCCTGCGCAGGAATGACATGGGGGACTCCCTCGTTCGGTGACCGCGGCGGCATACGCTAGGAGAGCTTGAGCGCCTCGGCCATAGCCCTGGCGACGAGGTCATGCCCCGTATCGTTGTAGTGAACCCGGTCGACGAACAGCCAATCCGATGCGCTGGCCAGTCCGGCGACGACCGGGTTGAGGTCGACGAAATTGACGTCCCGACTCGCGCAGGCGGCGCTCAGTGCGCTCGCGTAGGCCTCGGCGAACTCGGTCGAGGCGATGTCGGCGTAAGCCTCGTCCCACGGACCCAGCTCGGACATCCCATCGTACTCGTCGAAGAGTGCCTGCTCCTGTGGCGCGTAGTCGTAACGCATCCACCGCGTCATCGGCTGGAGCACGTACGAGATACGCGTCTCTGGCCCGGCGATGCGGCGCCAGATGTCGAGTTGGCGGTGTGTCATCTCGGCGGCGGACGCGATCGCCACGTGCGGGTCCCGACGCACGTCGTCCGATGTCGAGATGGTTGGGGCCGCCTTCGCCCGGCGCCCGAAGAGCTTGGCGCCCGAGCCGGCGGCCCGACGCAGCTCTGCCATCTTCTCGAAGTACTCGCCGCAGAAGAAGAAGGCGCCATGGTCGCCCTGCTGCCACTCGGGCAGTCGAGCCAGGATGATGGCGTTCACCCCGGAGAAGATCACGACTTCGTCGATGTCGCCGAGCAGGTGCCGATACAGCGTGAGGAGGAGCACCTCCTGCGTCGGGTTGAAGCAGTAGCTGCCGAAGTTCAGCCAGGGCGCCGACGGGGCATACCGTTGCCACAGCAGTGAAGCCAACGTGTGGGAGTCGTCCGTGGCCCCCACGCCCAGCGCTGAGGAGCCACCGGCCAGGATCCGGACCGGCCCGGGTGGCAAGTTACCAGCGGCAGAGGCCGTCACACCGCCGGGGCCGGTGCTGATCCGGAAACCGGACCGATCGGTATTCACCGACGGCGAGACGAAGTTCGTCCGATGAAAGTACATCAGATACGGCACATAGTTGCGATGAGCAGGGTCCTTCATCGCGTCGTAGTCGCGCATTTGCGGGGTCAGCTCGTAGCGTTTTGATTGCGCGGGCATCCGGATCGCCCGCTACTGAAGCTTGAGCGGTGACGCAGCGGTCAGGATGGTTGTCGACATTGTGCGCCCCCCGAACAATCAAAGCCTGACAGATAGGCCACTGTGCCACACCTGCGAACGTACCGGCAACCCTTCCAGTCAGGCCGACCGAGCCGTCGCGAGGCCGCCAACACCCGCTCCACCAGCACGTTTACCCCGCAGACCGGGACCAAAATGGTAGATCGTTCCGATCGATACGAAGTCGGTCATGGATGGCTGCTTGCGTTTGGCAGGGTAGCGGGCGCTATCGGCATCCCCTAGGGTGAGACGCATGGAGATCAGCCACTGTGTGTCGTCGGCCGGACGGCTTCGACCGACGAAACAACCCTGTCTCCGTCTTCACCGTTGAGCGTCCTACGGCGCCCGACGCGAATCCGTAACGACCGCGACGGTGCGCGCGTCCTCGTCGCCGACCACCCTCCCGACCGCCACCGACTGACGAAGGACGCGCCAGTATGATCAGTGCGCAGGGCATGCTGGACACGCTGACCGACCACGGTCACACGCTGGTCACCGGCGTTCCGTGCTCGTACTTCGCGGGACCGCTGCGGCTGCTGGATCGCGGGGTCGGACCCCGGTACATCCCCGCGGTGAACGAGGGCAGTGCGATCGCGATCGCCGCGGGCGCGCGTCTCGGCGGGGAGCTGCCGGTCGTGCTGGCGCAGAACTCCGGCTTCGGCAACATGATCAATCCGCTCACCTCCCTGGTACTTCCCTACCGGATCGCGATGACGGTGATGGTCAGCATGCGGGGCTGGCCCACCGCGAGCGCCGGCGAACCGCAGCACCACTGGATGGGGCGCGTGGTGCCGAGCTGGCTGGATTCGCTCGGCATCGGGCACTGGATGCTGACCGCGGACGGTCCGTCCCTGGCCGAGCTGCTACGGCTCGCGCGTACCGCCCTCGACGACGGCCGACCGGCGTACATCCTGGTCGCAAAGGGCGCCATCGCCGATGACGCGCCCGCCGAAGCCCCGGCACCCCGGTGTGACCCGCGGCCGAACCGCGACGAGGTGGTCGCGACGGTGCTGGCGGAGGTGGGCGACGCTCACGTGCTGAGCACGACCGGATACCTGTCGCGCAGCCTGTTCAACCACCGTGACCGTGTGCGCAACTTCTACATGCAGGGCTCGATGGGCCACGTCTCGGGCATCGCACTCGGCGCCGCCCTGGCCCGCCCGGAGAGCCGGTTCGTGGTGCTCGACGGCGACGGCGCGGTCCTGATGCACATGGGCGCCATGGCGACGATCGGCGCGAACGCGCCGGCCAATCTGACGCACGTCATCTTCGACAACGGCGTGTACGACTCCACCGGCGGCCAGAGCACCGGCTGCTCGTACACCGACCTCGCCTCGGTCGCGCTCGCCTGCGGCTACCGCGACGCCCGGACGATCGACACCGTCGGCGCCCTGCGGGAGGCGTTGCGATCGGCACTCGCCGCCCCCGGGCCCACCGCCATCGTGGTCCGGGGCGCCGCTGGCGGAGCGGCCGGCGAACGGGCGTCGAACAGCGTGACCATCGGCGAGATCGGCGCCCGTTTCCGCGACAGCCTGGCAGTCGGTGCACACCCGCCGGGCCACGGTGTGCCGGCATGACACCCGACGTGCGTATCGGTAGCGGCGTGCTGAACCAGCTGCCCGAGGTGCTCGGCCAGGCTCGGCGGGTGCTGGTCGTCCACGGTCGCCGCTCGTTTCGCGCCGGACCGGCCGCGGCCGCGGTTGCCGGCCTCGCCGCCGACGTCCGCTGTTACCCGGGCGTACGCCCGAATCCGGCGCTCGGACAGGTACGTGAGGCTGTCGCGCTCGCCCGTGAGTATTCGCCCGACGTGGTCGTCGGGATCGGTGGCGGCAGCGCGATGGACGTCGCGAAGTGCGTGGCCGTCCTGACCGGGTGTGTCGACGACCCCAGGTCGTACCTGCTCGGGTCCAGCCCGATACCCGACCACAGATCCGGCCGGCTGGTCCAGATCCCGACGATTGCCGGCTCGGGCAGCGAGCTCACCTCCTTCGCCACGGTGTACGTCGGTCACCGTAAGCTCTCGCTCGACCACCCGAGCGCGCAGGCCGACCACGTCCTCATCGACCCGGACCTGGCCTCGACGGTGCCGGTGCCGACAGCCGCGGCGAGCGCCCTGGACGCGATGGCGCAGGCGGTCGAGTCGGCCTGGGCAGTCACGGCCACCCCCGAGTCCCGCGGTGTCGCCGTCCGGGCGCTGGAGACCCTCACGCCGGTTCTCGGTGCGGCCACGAAGCGGAGGACCTTCACGGAGCTGGGCCTGCGTACCGAACTGGCCCGCGGCGCCGCGCTCGCCGGCGCGGCCATCAACACGTCGCGCACGACCGCCGCGCACGCGCTGTCATACGCCCTGACCGCCAGTTACGGCATCGCCCACGGCGCTGCCGTCGGGCTCCACCTGCGCTGGCTGATCGGCCACAACGCCAGGGCGACAGCGGCCGACACCCGTCATCCCGACGGTCCCGACGCGCTGCGCCGCCTCATTGCCGACCTCCAGCGGATCTGCCTCGACGGTGCCGGCGTGCCGCTGGAGACGATGATCGATCGTCTTCTCGCGATGCACGGTTCGGACGGCTTCCAGATCCCACACCGCGAGTGGCACGAGGACCTGTCCGGCGGACGGGCCCTGAACAACCCGCGTCTGGTGGGCCACGAGGACGTGCTGTCCAACACCCGGAAGTCCGCGGCGGTCGGCGGAACGGGCGCCATCGCCCACGGCTAGGCCCGACGGCTACCGGATCCGGGCCGGAGGCTGAGCAGGCTGCCGCCCCCGCCGCTTCCCACGGGAGCCGTACGGCCACGGGCGCCGGGTACGCGCCGGGCGACACAGGCCGCAGGTGTCCGGCGAGGCCGGGCCAATCTGTTCACTCCAGTTGTCACCATATGACTGGCTTCAATGTCCGAAATGGAGGCTGCGGGCGCTCCCCGACTGTGTAATGATGTCCGTGCACCAGCCGGATCTTGTTCATCAGATAGGCTGCCGCCGATTCCCGGCAGGGTCTCGACCCTTGGGCTCATTGCGGTCCGACGCAGCCAGCCAGCACCAACCGCTTCGAGGTGTCTCCTAGTTAGAGAGTCGGTATGCCGAAGTCGTTCACGGATTTGTTACCCCATTTCATCGGCAACCTCCCACTTCCCGACCTGACGGATCGGATCAGGGATTCCGAGGGACTACTGACGTTCGAGTGCCACGACGAGGAGACCGTGCTCCGGGCCGCGCACAGTGTCGGCGAGGTGATGCTGCACCCGCACAGCGACGCCAGGGGCATCACGCCGATCCGGCTGACCGAAGGTCGGACGGACGTCGGGCTCACCACGGCCGAGCTCATGGCTCACACCGACCGGCCGGCGACCGAGCATCCGCCCCGGTATCTGTTCCTGTGGTGCAAGCGGGCATCCGACTCCGGCGGTGGGGCAGTCGCCTATCGCGGTCGCGACGTCGTGCGCTACCTGGAAGAACACGACCCGGCCACCCTCGCGGCGGTGACCTCGTCGCAAGCGGCGATCTTCAGGACCGGCGAATTCGAGCACGTTGGTCCGATCATCCGCATCGTGGACGGTGAAGTTGTGAATGTGCGGCTGCGGTTCGATCGGCTCATCCACTTTTCCTGGGACGTCGCACGCCACCTGCCCGCGTTCCTCGTCGCGCTGGAGTCCGTCGCCAGACGTTTCGCGCTCCAGGCCGGACAGGGCTACATCCTCGACAACCTGACCTGGTTCCACGGCCGGAGTTCGTACACCGGCGATCGGGAGATGTCCCGGATCATGGTCGCCTGATCGACCGACAATCCTGCCCGCCACCCTGGAAGAGTGCTCATGCGCATCCTTTTTGCCAGCCACTGCCCGCTCGATGCCTCTGGGAGCGGGATCTATGTCCGGAAGGTCGCGGAGCGTCTCCAGTCGGAGGGGCACGAAGTAGCGACCATATGCCCCTCCGGAAGCGCGGCTGACACCTTTTCGTTCCCGCACGAGGTTGTCGGAACTCCGGGACGGCCATCGCGGTGGAACCTTCCGTTCGACTTCCCCAACTTCAGCGGCCACCGCGACAGCCACCTCCTCTACGACGAACTCGACGCCTCCGACATCGCCACCTACCTCGATGTCTGGACCTCGGCGCTGACGGACCTCGTGCGGGAGTTCAAGCCAGACGTACTGCATGTGAACCACGCGTTCCTCATCGCGTACGCGGCGTCGCGCATGTCCCTGCCCTACGTGGTGGTCTCCCACGGGAGTGAGTTCCTCCGACCGCGCGCGAACGCCTCCTTCGATGTGTACCGGCGCCAGGGCCTGCGGGGGGCGCGCGAAGTCGTCGCCATCACACCCGACATCGCGGCGCTGATGTACGAGGCGTCCGGCGTCGATCGCGGGCGCATCCACATCGTGCCGCCCGGCTACGACCCGGAGGTGTTCCGGCCTGCCGCGGTCGACCGGGCGGAGGTCCTGGGCTCGTTCGGCCTGTCGGCAACCACCCCCTGCGTCGCTTACATCGGTCGAATCGTCGAGTACAAGCGCGTGCCCGACATGTTGGCGGCGCTGGCGACGATTCCCGCCCCGCGACGGCCGCAAGTGCTGGTGGTAGGGGATGGCCCCGGCCTTCCGCAGTCGCTGGAGGTCGCCCAGCGTCTCGGCCTGCATGACGTGGTGTTCGCTGGCCACATCGCCGACCGGTACCGGCTGACGGAGGTCTTCAACGCGATCGACCTACTGGTGCTGCCCAGCGAGAACGACCCGTACCCCATGACGGCGATTGAGGCCCTGGCCTGCGGCACGCCCGTGCTGACCAGCGACCGTTGCGGTGTGACGGACATCGTCGCCGACGTGGCCGGCGCCGTATACCCGGTCGGCGACACGGGAGCCATCGCGGCGGGCCTTCAGGAGGCGGCACGCGACGACTGGAAAACCTCGCGCGGGCCACTGGGGCCGGCCCGTGTCGCGGCCAAGGCGTGGCCGGTCATCGTCGACCAGTTGCTGGACGTCTACCGCCAGGCTGCCTAGGTCACGGGAGGATTGATGGAGCGGGACATCTCCGTCCAGACGGCGGGGCCCACGCATCTCGACGCCATAATCGATCTTTGGCGGGCGGCCGGGCATCGAAGGAGTGCCACTGACAACGTCGAGAGCCTCGCTGCCGTACTTGCGCACCCGAACGCGACCATCCTCGTGGCCCTCGACGGCCGAACGCTTGTCGGTTCCGCATTACCGGCCTGGGACGGCTGGCGCGCCACCGTCTACCGGGTGGTGCTGCACCCCCGGTGGCAGGAGCACGAGGAGATCGGACTGACCTTGATCGCAGCCGCCGTGAAATGGCTGAGCCAGTTCGGCGTGGAGACGGTCGGCGCTCCGGTCGGTGGCACCGCTGAGGCACAACGGCTCTGGAAGCGGGCGGGCTTCCGGCACGACGCGCAGACTCACCGCTTCGTGCACGACATCGACGTGAACGGGGACGAGAGTTGACGACCAGCCAATCGAGATCAGTTGAGAGGGGGGCGGGAGAGCACGATGAGGACCCGCTGGCCCGGCCGGCAGTGGAGCGGGCGGACCCGCTCCGCATGATCAATGATGTCGTCGCGCAGCCGACCCACCTCCGCGACGCCCTGGCCCTGCTCCGCGACGTGGAGCTCCCTCGCGGCGACTTCCCCGACGGACTCGTGGTGTGCGGCATCGGCGGGTCCGCACTCGCCGGCGAGATCGCCGCCGCGATCATCGGCCCTCGGGCACGGCGACCGTTGCAGACCGTGCGCGGCTATCTCCCGGAGCCCTGGGTCGGCCGAGGGACCTTTGTCTTCTGCCCTAGCTATTCCGGCAACGCCGACACGACGCTGGAATACTTCGCCGCCGCGCACGCGGTGGGGGCAACCACGGTCGGGCTGACCAGCGGAGGCCGTCTGGCCGAGCTCGCCGGCCGGCTGGGCCTGCCGCTCGTACGGGTTCCGGTCGGCTTCCAGCCACGGGCACTGACGTCCTACTCGATCGTGGCTGCGCTCTGTTGTGCCGCAGCGGCCGGGGTCGGGCCGGACCTGCGCGAGGAAGTCGCCGAGGCCGCGGATTTCCTCGACGAACTGGTACGGGAGTGGGGCCCGGAGTCACCCGCCGACTCACTGGCCAAATCGCTCGCGCGGGCGTTCCATGAAACGCCCGTGATGATCTACGGCAGCGGCCCCACCACACCCGTGGCACACCGGTGGAAGACCCAGCTCAACGAGACCGGCAAGAAGGTCGCCTTCTCTTCCGAACTGCTGGAAGCCGACCACCACGAACTGTGCATCTGGGGACATTTGAGGGAGCCGGGATCCTGGTCAGCGATCTTCCTGGAGGACCGGACGGACCAACACCCGCGAGCCGTCCGCCGCATGGAGCTCACCGCCGAAATCATCGCCGGCACCCCGGCGCCGACGTACTGGATCTCCGCGCGAGGCGAGACTCGAGCGCAGAGAATCCTCTCACTGGTGTTACTGGCCGACTTCGTCAGCGTCTACACCGCCGCCCTGTCCGGGTGCGATCCGTCGGACATCGAGCTGATCTCCAGACTGAACGAGCTGGTCGGCTGAACCGCCTCGGTCGGATCATGTTGTCACGATGATCCGGGAATGCTATACATCAACGGTGGTAAATACTTCGGGGAATCCGGGCCGGGACTTCAGGCACTTCGATGGCGACGTGGCACTTTATGACTCGTCCAAACCCAGGTACCCCGACGGCTTGGTTGCACAAATCGTCAGCGCCCTACCAGGGCGCGACATCTTGAATGTCGGGTGCGGCACCGGCATCGAGGCACGCCAGTTCCAGGCAGCCGGATGCGCGGTGCTCGGCGTCGATCCCGACGAGCGAATGGCGGAGTACGCCCGCAGGACCGGCGTACCCGTCGAAGCCTCTAAGTTCGAGACCTGGGAAGCGGCCGGCCGGACATTCGACGCTGTCGTCGCCGGGACGGCCTGGCACTGGATAGACCCGGTCGCCGGGATAGCCAAAGCCGCTCAGGTGCTCAGACCAGGTGGGCTGCTCGCGCCGCTGCACCACGCCCAACACACTCCGCCCGAGTTGGCTGAGGTTGTCGGCGGAGGTCTGCCCGCCTGGTCGTCCCGATCCGCGGAGGCGTACCGCCGGGTGGCGCCCGACTCCGTCTTCGACCCGGACGGCCGTCGGAGATCGTCGGTGGAGCTGTACCAGCTGCTCTTCGACGAGTTCGCCAATCAGATTCGGCAGGCGAACACGTTCTGCGAGCCTGAGCAGTGGCAGTTCGGTTGGGAGCAGACGTACTCACGGGACGAATGGCTGGAGCTGCTTCCCACATTCGGCGCTGTCGCGAAGCTCCCGCCCGACGATCTGGCCAGGGTGCTTGCGGACGTCGGAACTGTGATCGACAAGATGGGCGGCAGCTTCAGCCTGCCGTTCACCACCGTCGCCGTGATCGCGGTACGGAAAGACGCCGACTGAGAGAACCGGTCACTCCGCGTCCGCGCTTGTCAGCGGGAGCAGTTGCGACAGCAGCTCCAGGTGATCGATGTCGTGCAGGTCGAGCACCTGAAGGTACATCGTGCTGGCGCCGGCTGCGGCGTACTCGGCGACCCGCTCGGCGATCTCCGCAGGCGTCCCGGCCAGTCCGTGCTGGCGCAGATCGGCCGTCTCACGCCCGATCGCCGCGGCCCGCCGGGCCAGTTCGGCATCGTCCCGACCGCAGCACACGACCTGCGCCGCCGAGTACGTCATCGAGGCCGGGTCGCGACCGGCGGCGACGCATGCCTGCTGTACCCGGGCGAACGCGGCGGCTGTCTCCGGGACATCGAGGAACGGCACGTTGAACTCGTCGGCGAATCGAGCTGCCAGCCGGGGAGTGCGCTTGGTACCGAAGCCCCCGACCAGTACCGGCGGCCGAGGCCGCTGCGCGGGCTTCGGCAGCGCAGGCGAGTTGGTCACGGAGTAGTGCTTACCGGCGAAGGAGTATCGAGCACCCTCGGGCGTCTCCCACAGGCCGGTGATGATCTCCAGTTGCTCCTCGAAGCGCTCGAAGCGCTCCCCCAGATCGGGAAACGGGATGCCGTAGGCAGCATGTTCGCCGTCGAACCAGCCGGCGCCGAAGCCGAACTCGATCCGGCCGCCACTCATCTGGTCGACCTGTGCGACGGAGACGGCCAGCGGGCCGGGGAAGCGGAACGTGGCAGGGCTCATCAGTGTCCCAAGCCGGATGCGCTCGGTCTCGCGCGCCAGGCCGGCCAGCGTGATCCAGGCGTCGGTCGGGCCGGGCAGCTCTCTGACCGGTCCGCTGCTCAGGTAGTGGTCCGAGCGGAAGAACGCGTCGAAGCCCAACTCCTCGGCCGCCCTGGCCAGGGTCAGCAACGTCGAGTAGTGCGCGCCCCGATGTGGTTCGGTGAAGATGCGAAGCCGCATACTTACTCCCTCGTCCCAATTAAGCGTGATGTCGTGCTGACTGCCGGGATTGGACCGTGGATCGTCGCCGGGCACGCCGAGGATCCGGCACAGAAGTGACCCGGGTCCGCGTCCATTCGCGCCTTCAGGCCTTCGCTTTCATGATCCATGTCCGCAGCATGAGCCGCCGGCTGTCACCAGCCCGGTCTTCGAACGCCACTCTGCCGTGCAGCGTCCAACGATTGTCGATAAAGATCATTTCACCCGCGCTCAGCCGGTCCACATACTGCAGGTCGCGAGACTCGATCAGGGCATCCAGCGCGTCGAATGCCCGGGTTTGCGCCGAAGTCAAACTCGGGACCCCCGGCTGCCGGTGGCCGAGTTCGATGTATTCCCGCAGATAGTGGATGTGATCCCGGCCGTTCCGCTCCTCCAGGACCGGACGTACCACGGTTCTCGGCACTCCCGGCGTGTCGTCACGCGTGTGAAAACGCACCGGCTGGCGCAGCGTCTCAAGAATGTCCGGCCTGCCGCGAAGACGATGGATGACGTCTGACAGGCGCACCAGGACGAGGTCACCGCCGACCGCGGCCTGGTGGACACAGGCGAGCGCGAAGTAGTCGGGAACGGGGGTTGGCCGGTGCGGCGAGTCGGTGTGCAGGTTGCCCCCGTCGCGTGAGTCCGAGTACCGGCCGGTGGCCCCCTCGCCGAGCTTCACTCCCCGGTAGCGGACCTCCCTCAACAGCGTGCCGCTGCTGTCCTGAGGCAGGAGCTCGCCGAGCGCCGCCGAAGCGGCGAGCGCGAAGGCGCGCAGCCCTTGCTCGTCGAGATGTTGCAGACCGGTCAGGACGAAGTAGCCGGACCCGCCGTCCAGGTGACGGTCGCCGAGGCGACGCAGCCAGGCACGAAGGTCCTCGGGCGAACCGTCGGCGAACTCGCTCGGAACGTCGAAACGTACGGGGTCAAAGGCTCGGTGCGTGGTCAACGACAGTCCCCAAAGTGTGTGATGGGCCGGCACACCCGAGCGCAGTCGCGGACCGCCCAAGTGCCGTCGATCCTGCTAACGACACGGCAGGACGAGCCACGTGCGAATGCTGTCCGGGAGCCGGGGGCACAGACGTCCCCGGGCCGGGGCAACCAGCTGCGGCGGCACACCCGCCCGAAACGTTCATCCGGCGCGTCGGTGAAGAATCCGGCCGGTCACGGCCGCTGGCGGTACGAGTTCGAGAGGGTGTCAAAGGCAGCGGATCCACAGAGGTATGGAATCTGGGGCAGGATCCGTGTTGGTCTGACTCCATCGATGTCGGCCATTTCCTCCCCGTGCTGTGATCAGCCGTGATCACCGTCCGCACATTTTGCTCAGGCGTGGCCCCGGTCAGCCTGGCGAACTACCCGTGAATGCCGCTCGCGTCAGTCTCGCACGCCCAGATGGACCTTGTCAGTACCCGGAACCTCACGTGCCTCTCGCGGCCCCACCACCGATCCCTTTCGGCGGGCACCATCGCGACGGCCGTGCGGCCGAGCAGAGCCGAGGACACACGGCGGCACGCCCCGTCAGCACGGGATACGCGACAGGATCGTCAATGTCGACACGTCCTGCGGGAGGCGCCCGCCAAATCGGCCTGTGGCACCAGGGGACACGGCGCTCGTCGTTATAGCTCAGCCGCCCCCTGCAATGAGGCGACCTCCGCAAGGACGATCTCGGCGACGGCATCAAGGGCTTCTGCGGGAGAAGAGTCCCGGAGGTCGACGATATGCCAACCCCAACTGGTGGCCATCCGCTCGTACTCAGCCAGCAGGGCACCCTGTAGCTCTATGAATGACGACCGGCCCGCCCGACCCGTGAAGCCCATGTCCTCGAACGGCCCGACGCCCCCGCGCTCTGCGATGCGCCTGTAGCACTCCTCTGCCGTGACCTTCAAGAACACCCCGATGTCAGGCTGCATGAAGCGGCTGGAGAAGGAGTCGGCGACAAAGTCGCTCGCTCTGGTGATGAAATCACCGGGCATGTCGTCATGCGAGATTTCATGAGCTACCCGCAGCACCTTCATCGCGTTTCTGTAGCCGAATCCGTCCCTGACGACTATCCGGCCGTTGGACAGATGCTCATTGACGATCTCTGTCTGAATCAACGTCTCGGCAACGAATTCGAGCAGTGCAGACGCCACCACGCCGGAGCGGTGGGGATCGACTGGACTGACGGGGCCCGGATCGAGTCGAGCCCGCTTGAAGTCCTCGTACAAGGGCGGCCCGTGCTGCACCCGAAGCGAGTACGGGTCGGTGGCGCCGCCGTAACGCGTCCGCCAGATTTCCACCAGGAGTTGGCGGATCGAGACGTATGGGAAGTCGTCTCGATCGGTGCGGGAGAGAATGTCTTGCCACCGCATGAACTTCGGTTTGTGTCCTTGCGCTGCCAGCCGCTCCACCAAGCCGTGAGTGAGAGTGGTCTTACCGGACCCGTCGAGTCCCAGGAGGGCAACGTAGACGCCTCGACCGGTCCCAGCTACATCCGTCATATTCATGGAAAAGTCCTCACCATGATTCCGTCGTTGCCTCTACCAGTTCCAGTGTGACCCGGGCTTTCTGCTCCCGATTCGGATCTGACGGGGATGCACGAAGCTTCCCTGGCGCGCAGTTTCGTCAGCTCAGCCTCGGCAAGCCAAGGGATGGAGCGACTGGCGGAGCTGGTGATGCAACGCCTCAGCTTGGCCGCGCAGCGCGGCCGGCATGCAGCCGAACCCGGCGGAGAACCACGCCACCGCCCCCGGGCCGTTCCGTACCGGGGCAATTGACGACGGCATGACACTGCCCGGTCGGCGAACGACTTCGAACGTCCAATGCATGGCAATGTCGACGGCGACTACCTCCCCCGCAAGGTTTGACTCAGGCCGATGGGTGGACTGTTCCATACCAAACACCACGGCGGCAACCCATCGGCGCGCACACAGCCGCGGCGGGAGGACCGGCTGTCCACGCTCGTCGAGCCTGCCCTGGCAGCACCGGTTGATCCGGCGCTGCCACCCGTACTGACTGCATTGCAGGACGAGGCCCTGGTCCGGGTCCAGGTCCACCCCGTCCGCGAGGAACTCCTGCTCCCGGTCGGCATGGTTGCGCAATCTGGTGTCCCGAGGGGGACGCGACCCCGAATCGCCGTTCGCACAGAACTACAACTCACGCCCAGGTAACCGCATCAGCCGATTACTGAGAGCTCCTGACGAATTAATGTTGGGCGTGCCCCTCTGGACGTGATGATCGTTCCGCGTGAACGTGAGGAGAGGTGAGCAGCAGCACCTTCCAGACCACGCCCACTCCCTACCGGGCGCGTCGAATCCGGGAGTGGGGATGCGGCACACCCGGTGCGCGGGTCCGGCAGGACGCCCGGCAGGAGCGGTCCTGCCGGGCGTCCTGCCTGTCGCCACCCGGCTCGCCGCCGGTTGGCTGGCGGTCATGACACAGACCTGGAAGACCCTGTCCCGGGCCACGGCCGCGGGGCTGCTCGCGGCGGGCGTCGCGCTGGCCGTACCGGCCGGCGGCGTCGCCGCGCCGCCGACGGCGCCCGACCGGGACGCCACGGTGCTGGACCTCATCCCCGCCGACACCCGCGACGCGATGCTGGCGCAGGCCCCGCTGGTCGACGCCGCCACCGGCATCAAGGCGGCGGTGGGCGCCACCACGCGTCCGGGGTTCGCCGGCATCGGCCTGGTCGGCGACCACGTCGTGCTGTGGTGGAAGGGCACCCTGCCGTCCGACGTGGCCGCCGCCGTGGCCACCGCCCGCCGGATCGCGCCGGTCGAGGTGACCGCCGCCCGCTACTCGCGCGGCGAGCTGGCGGCCGCGGCGGCCCGGCTCGCGCCCGTCGCCGACCGCCACGACGCGGTGCACGGGGTGCGGCTGCGGGCGGACGGCAGCGGGGTGGAGGTGGCGGTCGAGCCCGGCGCCACGCCGCCGAAGCTGCCCGGCACCGGCGTCCACACCACCGTCGTACGTGCCGAGGAGCTGACGCCGCGCTCCCGCGAGGACGACAGCGCGCCGTGGAGCGGTGGCGCCCGGATCTGGGCGGGGGCCGGGTGCACCACCGGCTTCGGCGTACGCGACGCCGCGTCCTCGGCCGGCTACCTGCTCAGCGCGGGGCACTGCGGCGACCTCGGCGCACAGTGGACCGACGGGGCCGGCGAGCCGATCGGTACGCAGACCCACAAGAACGCCGACCACGACACCATGCTGATCAGTACGCCCTCCCCCGGCGGTCACGTCTACGTGGGCGGTTCGCACGACACGCTGCGTGCCCGGGTGACCGGCTGGACGGAGGTCTTCCCCGGTCAGCTCCTCTGCCAGTCCGGTGCGACGTCGGCGTGGGAGATCGGGCGGCCGATCTGCAACCTGCGGGTGGAGTTCCACTACGACGACCGGGAGGACCTGGTCGAGGCGACCCAGCTCGACGGGGAGGAGTCGGCCCGCAGCGGCGACAGCGGCGGGCCCGTGTACGCGGTCAACGCCGACGGGACGATCCTCGCCGCCGGCACGACGACCCGCTCGGCCGGTCCCGGCTTCGGCTTCCAGGACTTCGCCACCGCCCGCGACGACTTCGGCGACCTCGTGCCGGTGACCGGCGCGCAGACCAGCACCTGCCGCGTCTCGTACGTGGTCACCGACTCGTGGGCGACGGGATTCGCCGCCGCGGTGACGATCTACAACGACGGCCCCGCCCGGACCGGCTGGAACCTCGGCTGGACCTTCGGCGGCGGCCAGCTCGTCCAGGGCCACTGGGGCGGCGTGTTCGACCAGACCGGTTCCGCCGTGCGGGTGAGCAACGACGCGTGGAACGCGTCGCTGCCGGCGGGCGGCTCGGTGAGCTTCGGTTTCACCGCCAACGGCCCGGCCACCGTCCCCGCGCCGTTCCAGCTCGACGGCGACACCTGCTCCTGACCCGTCCGACCGGACCGGTGGGCCCGACGCCGCGGCGTCGGGCCCCACCGGTCACTCCGCCAGTTCGCGGCGCAGCCGGGCGCGCAGGCCCCGCACCTCGGGCGCGTCCAGCTCGCCGCAGCGATCCAGCGCCCGGCGGCGCAGCAGCCGGGCGTCCGCGGTCCCGGCCGGCGCCGCGGAGGCGAGCGCCGCCAGCGCCTGCGCCTCCCACCAGGGGCTGGCGACGGCGGCGAACAACCGCTGGGCGCGGCGCAGCTCGCCGCGCGCCGCCGCCGGCTCACCCAGCTCCGACAGCGCCAGCCCGTGCCGGTACGCGGCGAGCGCCTCGCCGAACGGCGCCCCGGCCCGCCGGAACATCACCCCGGCGTGGCCGTACTCGGCGGCGGCTTCCCCGAGCCGGCCCAGCCCGGCCAGCGACGCGGCGAGGCTCATCGTCGTACTCGCCTGCCCGACGAGCGCCCCGGCGCCGCTGAGACCGGTGTCGCCGCGGTAGAAGGCGAGGGCGGCCCGGTGCAGTTCGGTCGCCCCGGCGTACCGGCCGGTGGCCGCCAGGGCGCTGCCCTGCACGTTGGTGGCGCACCACGCACCGAGTTCGTAGCCGACCCGACGGAACAGCGCCACGGCCCGCCGTGCGGCCGGCACCGCGGCGTCGGCCCGTCCGGTGCGCACGTCGATGGCGGCGCGGTAGGTCAGCGCCCACGCCTGCTCGCGCGCGTCGCCCAGCCGCGCGGCGAGGTCGAGGGCGAGGTCGAGGGCGGCCAGCGCCTCGGCGTGCCGGTCCCGGCAGAAGTACCGGGCCCAGCCGAGGAAGTTGAGCAGCACCACCTCGTCGCGCGGGCTGCGCAGCGCCTGCGCCGCCGTCACGCCGAGCGAGAAGATCTCGTCCCAGCCGTGCCGGTGGGTGGCGACGTCGGAGTACCAGTGCAGCGCCTTCGCGACGCGTACGACGTCGGCGTGCCGGCCCTGGCGGGCAGCCTCGCGCAGCGCGGCGAGCCAGTGCGCGGACTCGCGGTCCAGCCAGCCGGCTGCGGCCCGGTGCCCGGCGAACGGGGTGGCGGTGCCCCGACCGGTCGGGTCGAAGGTGGCGGCGGCCCCGGCCGCCCGGTCGAGCAGCCAGTTGAGCATGCGGTCGTGCGCGGCGCGCCGCTGCGACGCGGTCTCGTCGGCGTCGAGGCGCTCCTGGGCGAAGAGGCGGACCAGGTCATGGAACTGGTAACGGTCGCCGCAGGACGACAGCAGGCCCGCGTCGACGAGTTCCTCGACGGCCGGCAGGGCCGCAGCGTGGTCGGTGCCGGCCGCCGCCGCGACCAGTTCGGCGTCGAAGTCGGCGCCGGGGATGAGCGAGGCCCGCCGGAACACGGCCGCCGTCGCCGGGCCGAGTTGCCGGTACGAGACCTCGAAGGCGGCGCGTACCCCCAGGTCGCCGGCGGTGAGCGCGGCCAGCCGGCGGCGCTGGTCGCGCAGCTGGTCCACCAGGTGCCGCACGGGCCAGTCGGGGCGGGTCGCCAGCCGGTTGCCGGCGATCCGCAGCGCCAACGGCAGGTGGCCGCAGAGCGCCGCGAGCTGGTCGACGCCGGCCGGGTCCGCGGCCACCCGGCGGGCGTCCACGATGGCGCCGATCAGCGCCCGCGCGGCGGCGGGTTCGAGCAGCCCGAGCGGCACCCGCGCGGCGGCCAGCCCGGCCAGCGGCTGGCGGGCGGTGACCAGCACGAGGCAGCGCGGCCCGGCCGGCAGCAGCGGTCGCACCTGCGCCTCGTCGGCGGCGTCGTCCACCACCAGGAGGAGCCGGCGGTCCCGGGTGAGGGTCCGGAACAGCTTGCCGCGCTGCCCCGCCTCGGCGGGGATCCGGTCCTCGGGCACGCCGAGCGAGCGCAGCAGCCCGGCGAGCGCGTCGCCCGGCTCCGACCCGGTGGCGGCGAGGTCCACGTAGAGCTGGCCGTCGGAAAACGCGGCGCGCGCCCGGTGCCCGGCGGTCACGGCGAGGCTGGTCTTGCCGGTACCCGCCGGGCCGTGCAGGACGGCCACCCGGGGCCCGGCGTCGTCCGGCCCGGCCGACGTGCCCGCCGCCAGGTGCGCCAGCGCCGCGAGTTCGGCGGTACGGCCGGTCAGGTCCGGCACCGGCGCGGGCAGCTCCGCCGGCACGGGCGGGCCGGACGGTACGCCTCGGACGGCATCGCCGGCCGGCCTGGGTGCGGTGCTGCCCGCGCCGGCCGGCCCGGACGCCCGCCCGCCGGTCGCCACACCGCACGCCTGCTCCGGGACCCGCCCGGTCACCGCCGCCTCGGACGCCTCCGCCTGCGGGCACCCGGTCATCGCCGGGTCGGGCGCCGCCGGGCCGGCCATCCGCCCGGCCGGCCCCCCGGCGCACGGCACCGGCGCGGCGGGGCGGGCCAGGTCGAGGAAGTGCCGCCGGTCGGCGGCGTCGAGGTCGAGGGCGTCGGCGAGCAGGGCCAGGGTGCGCCGCTGTGGACTGCGGACCCGGCCGTTCTCCATCTCCCGGATGCCGCGCACGCTGGAGCCGGACGCCTCGGCGAGCATCTCCTGGGTGAGCCCTCGACCGCGACGCAGTGCGCGCAGCAGGGCGCCGAAGCCACCGTCGACGGGCACGATCCCCCCATGCACCAGACGTCCGCGGTTACGTAGCGCATCGATGATCGCACCGTGCGCTGCCGGCCGGCAGGGCCGGCACGGGGTGAGCCTGACCACAGGACCGCCACGACGTGCCCGGCGCCCGGCGGACGGACGCGTCACGGCGTGACGAGAGCCGCCGAGGACGTCGCTAGCCGGCGAGAGCGACGCGTTGACGGGCGTGGTCCTCGCCGCACCCCGCCGCACCCGGGGAAAAGATCAGGAAGAGGGCCGGGGATCAGTCAGGGGCGGAATTGCCAGGTTGCTGCCAGGCAGCCGTGCCACACTTCGCTCACTGCCGACGACGAGGAGGAGCACGACCCGATGGGCGACGGCCAACGTCCGAGACCATGGGCCCGCCGCTGCGGGCCTGATTCATCCGGCGCCACCCGTATCAGGAGCGTGGCCCCGTGTGGGTGCTGAGTCTCCTCCTGGGGCTGCTGGTGGTGTTGGCGATCACCGCGGCCACCGGCTACTTCGTGGCGCAGGAATTCGCGTACATGGCCGTCGACCGGTCGCGGCTCAAGGCCCGCGCCGCAGGGGGTGACACCGCCGCCAGGCGGGCGCTGGACGTGACCCGTCGGACCTCGTTCATGCTGTCCGGCGCCCAGCTCGGGATCACAGTGACCGCCCTGTTGGTCGGCTACGTCGCCGAACCGTTGATCGGTGAGTCGGTCGGTACCGCCCTCGGCGGGGTCGGCGTCCCGACCGGCGTCGGCGTCGCCGTCGGCACGGTGGCCGCGCTGCTGCTCTCGACCTTCGTGCAGATGCTGTTCGGCGAGCTGTTCGCCAAGAACCTCGCCATCTCGCGGCCCGAGCCGGTGGCCCTCTGGCTGGCCGGATCCACCCAGGTCTACCTACGGGTGTTCGGGTGGCTGATCGCCTTCTTCGACAAGTCCTCCAACGCCCTGCTGCGCCTGTTCGGCATGGAACCGGTGCACGACGTGGAACACGCCGCCAGCCGCCGCGACCTCGAACACATCGTCAGCGATTCCCGCGACTCCGGGGACCTGCCCGCCGAGTTGTGGATGCTCCTCGACCGGGTGCTCGACTTTCCTGACCGCGACGCTGCCCACGCGATGGTCCCGCGGGCCCGGGTGGATGTCGTGGAGCCCGGCCTGACCACCAAGGAACTCTGGGCCAAGATCGCCGGCGGCCACTCGCGCTACCCGGTGCTCGACGACCGCGACGGCGTGATCGGGGTGGTGCACCTCGCCGACCTGCTCGCCGTCGAGCGCGACGGTGCCGGCACGGTGGCCGACATCATGCGGCCGCCGGTGCTGGTCCCGACCTCGATGCCACTGCCCCGGGTCGTGCAGACCCTCGCCGAGCGGAAAGCCCAGCTCGCCTGTGTGCTCGACGAGCACGGCGGGCTGGCCGGCGTGGTGACCGTGGAGGACCTTGCCGAGGAACTGGTGGGGGAGATCGAGGACGAGCACGACGACGCCACGGCACCCACGTCGCCAGCCGGGCTGGCCGCGGCGGACGGCACCTGGGAACTGGTCGGCACGCTGCCGCTGGACGAGGTCGAACGCACCATCGGGCATGACCTGCCCGAATCGGACAGCGAGACCCTCGCCGGCCTGGTCATCGAGCTGCTCGGCGAGCTGCCCGCCCCCGGCGCCATGGCCCGGCTGAGCCTCGGCGAGGTCGCCCTGGCACTCGAGGTGGTGGAGTTGGAGCGGCACGTCCCGTCGCTGGTCCTGCTGCGGACGGAGGAGAACCGCTGATGGGTGGCCCGTGGGTGGTGGTGGCTGTCACGTTTGTGCTGATCGTGCTCAGCGCCTTCTTCGTGGCCGCCGAGTTCGCGTTGCTGGCGGTCCGTCGGCACCGCCTCGACGCGCGTTCCGAGCACAGCCGGTCGGCGCGGGCGGCGGTGCGCAGCTTCGACGAGCTGACCGTGCTGCTGGCCGGCTGCCAGCTCGGTATCACCGCCTGCGCGCTCGGGCTCGGCGCGGTCACCAAACCGGCCGTCAACTACGCGCTGACTCCGATGTTCCTGTCCTGGGGCGCACCCGGCTGGACGGCCGACGCGGCCGGTTTCGCACTGGCGTTGCTGGTCGTGACCTTCCTGCACCTGGTCATCGGGGAAATGGCCCCTAAGTCGTATGCCATCGCCCACCCGGAGAGAACCGCCATCGCCCTGGCGATGCCGATGCGCGCCTTCATGTGGTTCACCCGCCCGGTGCTGCGTGCCCTCAACGCCAGCGCCAACTGGTGCCTGCGCCGGGTCGGCGTGGAGCCCCGGGACACCATCGCCACCGGCCAGAACGCCGCCGATCTGCGCCACCTGGTCGAGCACTCGGCCAACGTCGGCGCGCTCGACGCGTCGTACTCCGCGCAACTCACCGATGCCCTCGACCTCGACCAACTCACCCTGGCCGACCTCACCGGCCCGGAGCGTGAGCTGACCGCGGTGGGGACGGCCGACACCGTCCTGACGGTCCGCGCGGTGGCCCGCGACACCGGCCACCTGCGGGTGGTCGTCCTGCGCGACGGCGCGGCCGTCGGCGTGGTCCACGTCCGCGACACCATGGACCAGCCGGACGACCAGACCGCCGGCGAGGTGATGCGCGACGTTCTCGTGCTCGACGGCTCGACGCTCGCCTACGAGGCCCTGTCCATCATGCGGACCACCCGACACCACCTCGTGGTGGTCACCACCCCAAACGGCCCGGCGGTGGCCACCCTGACCGACGTGGTCGAGCGGCTGCTCCGAGCCCCCGCCGGGGCCCGCTGACCCTTCACCCGCCCGCCGGTGCGCGAACGTTGTCGACGCCGTTGACGAGCGGCACGTCCGGTGGCGGGGGCGCCGCCGGGCGGTGGCCGGGTGCGGTCAGACGCCCCGGTCGCAGAAGATGTTGTCGACGTATCGCAGGCCGGTGATGACGTTGATGACGGGTACCCACTCCTGGACCGGGGTGGAGCCGTTGTAGGTCAGCGGCTTCCAGTTCACGTTGTCCAGGGTGATGCCGGTGCCCCAGAGCGAAAAGCTGTTCCCGGTGCTCATCGTGTAGAGCGGCGCACTGGCGAACCCTGGCGCGCTGCGGACCGCCTGGCCGTCACCGGCCGCGGCGACGACGACCTCGCAGATGCGCGGCGGCACCGCAGCCGACGCCGGGGCGGGGGCCAGGGCGCCGGCCGCGACGGCCGCCGTCACGGCGGCCACACCAACCAACCGGTGGACAAAAGATCGATAGTTAGGCATGTATGGATGCTATCGCGGGCCCGCGTGCCCCTGCTTGACCAGGTCGCGCGTCTGACAGTCGGACAGCCATGGCCAGCAGGCTCCAAGGTCAATTCCGCGACGACTGGGGCGGGCTCTGTTGCGTTGCTGGATCGGTAGGCATGGTGAGCCCGCGGCGCGCCACACCGCCAGCTTGGAGTTCGGGCAAGCAGACCACATCCAGCTCTTGGCCGGGCCGTGGAAGAGTTCCGCCGGCGTCCTGGAGGTGGTGTTCGACCTCGTGGACGAAGTTGGCGCACAGCTCACCGATGGTCATGCGCGTACCGTCGCTTCGGCTGCCAGTCCTGGGCATCTGGTCATCAGCGACGGCCTGGAGCGTGCTCGCCGCGGCGGCGGCCCATCGGCGCAGGTCGGCACACGCCTCAGCCGCCTGAACTGTCCAGTACGCGTGACGCACCGCCGCGTCGTCCTGGTCCCAGTTCTCGAACTGCGGATCCTCGAACGAGACCATCATGGCCAGTCGGGCCGGCAGCAGTCGGCAGAGGTCGCGGACGTGGCAGGCGTACTCCGTCGGGGACCAGGTCTGCGGTGCCGGCCGTTGGCAGGCCGCAGGGCCGGCGAGCACCGTCTCCCAGCCGAGCATCGCGGTGTGGAGTCGTCGTGCTGCCACCTCAGGAGCGATGCTGCCCGGCTCGAAGCCGCACTCCGGGCAGCCGGACGTGACCACGACGGACCAGTTCTTCGGCTCGCGTGGGGTCGGCTCCGGCGCGGTCCGCGGTCCAGGATCGCTGCTGTTGACCATTGTCCCTCCTATCGCTGCGGGCGGTCGTCGTCCCATGCGGCCGCGCTGATGCGCCAGCCGGCTTCGGTACGCACGAACTGGATCGACTTCATCCCGCCGCCGGTGTGGGGGGCACCGTGCATGCGGCCCTCCTTGGCGTACCTTCCGAACCACTGCGCGATGTCGCCGAACAGGTCCAGCCGGCCCGACCGGGCTTCTTCCTGGAAGTCGGTTAGCGTGCCGTCGGTGAGCATGGCACGCCGTGGCTCGATGAACGCGTCGACGTCGTACACCGCGGGAGTCATCCCGCACGTGCGGACGATGATGGCTCCGGGCAGCATCGCGTCGCGCAGTGCCGCCATGCGCTCGTCGACCCCTGGTCCTGAGGTGAAGGCGTCGAAGTAGCAGCGGATGAGGGAGTTGATTTCCTCCTCGTCCCTGCTGGTCGTTGCGGGCGTCCGCCAGTCGTCTTCGGTCAGGGCGAAAAGAAGCTGGGTGGCCCAGCCGCCCTTGAACCAGACGTTGTCGACCAGCCGCGCTTCCTGGCTGAAGCCCAGGCGGCGCAGGAGTCGGGCCGAGGGCTCGTTGCCCTCGACGCACACCGCGGTGATGCGGTGGAGGCCCAGGTCCTCGAAGCCCAGGCGCAGCAGCTCGGCGGCGGCTTCGGCGGCGTACCCCCTGCCATGATGGGCCCGCCCGAAGGCGAAGCCGAGCTCCCCCTGCCTGTGCTCGGCGCTGGCCCACTTCAGGAGGACCTCTCCGATCACGGTCTTCGTCTCGCGCAACTCCACGGCGAGCACCAGCCATCGGCCCGGTTCGGTGAGGGTCGCCTGGTCCAGCTTCACGGCGAGCGCGGCGTTCGTCGCCGCCCGGTCGCGGAGGGGCCACGGAAGGAATCGCACGACGTCGGGATCGCCGTGGAACTCGAGCAGGTCGTCGAGGTCGTCGGCGCGGTGCGGCCGCAGCGCCAGCCGTGGCGTGAGGATCGGGTAGTCGGGCCGGAACGCTTCGTGCATCATTCGACTCCTCTGGTCGTACCCGGGGTCAAGGCCGGATCGCGATCTTGACTGCCTGGCGGGTGTCCATGGCGTGGTAGGCGGCGGCGACGGCATCGAGGGGAATCTGGGCCGGGAAGACGGGTGACGGGTCCAGGCGCTCGGCGAGGACGTCGGCAAGGAGGGACTCCAGGTAACGGCGGGCGGGGGCAACCCCCGCCCGCAGGGTGATGTTGTGCCGGAACAGCCGGTAGAGGTCGACACGGTCCACGCCGTTGGGCACGCCGACGGAGCCGATCGTGCCACCGGGCCGGACGAGGTCGAGGGCGGACTGGGTGCCTGCGCATTCGGCGACACCCGGCGCGCCACCCCCGGTCGCCCCCCGGATGAGGCCGACGGCAGCGAGACGGCGTGGGTGCCGGTCGCCATCACGTCGGTCAGCGGCAGCAGTCGGCGCAACAGTTCCGCGTCGGCATCCGCACGCACCGGGACGAGCGTCGCGTCGGCGAACGGCACGCGGACCGCCTCGGCCTGACCGCCACCGTTGCCGCCACCTCAGAAGCCGCCGGTTGGACAGGAGCTGAACCAGCCGTCGCGGCACGTGGGGCAGGTCCCGTCCGCGAAGGCGAACGGGGCCAGGACGAGTTCGCCCGGCCGGACACGAGCGACGTCCGCGCCGACCTTCTCGACGAGCCCGACCCGCTCGTGCCCCATGCGATCGCCGGGCGTGAACGACTCCTGGCCACGGTAGGGCCAGAGATCGGAACGGCACAGGGCTGCCAGGGACACCCTCACCACGGCGTCACCACGACCCTCGATCATCGGGTCGGGGACGTCGATGACGTCCATCCAGCCAGGCTCGTGCAGCACCGTCGCCTTCACGGTGGATGACAGTAAGCTGCGGCCAGCCCTTCGCCCATGCCACTTCGACGGGATCGGCGGGCGATGACCGCCGATATGGAGCTGATCTCTCATGACAACCGGCAGATCGTCACCGTGGGACGCCGCGGATCTCGCCATCATCCGCGAACTCTCCCGTGACGGCCGGATCAGCGTCGCCGAGCTGGGCCGCCGTGTCTCCCTGAGCCGCCCCGCGGTCGCCGAGCGGATGCGCCGCCTCGAGGACTCCGGCGTCATCAAGGGCTACGGAGTCCACCTCGACCTCGCCCGGCTCGGGCTGGGCCTGCGCGCCCACGTGTCCCTGCGCCCCCGGCACCGTTCCGTCCGCAACTCCCAGGGTCTGCGTGAGCAACTGCTCACCATCGGGCACGTGCTCTCCTGCGTCCATGTCACCGGGCACAACTGCTACGAGCTGACCATCGCCGTGCGGGACGCGGAGCACCTGGAGCAGGTCATCGAGCGGCTCACGGAACTGGGCGACACCACCACCGGCGTCGTCCTCTCCGAACCCGTACACCCACGTGACGTCGACATCGCCGGATGGATCCCGCCAGCCAGGCAAGGCAGGGAAAGGCCCCCGGTAAACAGGTAGTCAAGCCACAAACACCAGCCGACCAACAGCCAACATGCATGGCAGTGACCGGTGGTGACGCCCAAACAGCGACTCAATCGATAAGCATTTATCGATTCGGAGATCGACGCTGGCCGCGACCGCCGGACCGGATCCAACGCCCCCGCATCAGGACAGACCGGGCAGACGTGAGGATGCTCGTCGGACGAGCCGTCACCGAGCAGCACACGCCCACAAGCAATGAAGACGTCCTTCCTGCAGTTCAGACGGCGCGGGTCATCGCGTCGAACTTCCATGACGTGACTACAGCGTTGGATTACCTCTGGGCCTTCCACCGGTCAATCAGGGCCGGCAGTTCCCGCCACAGGTAGTCGTAGAAGTCCCGCATCTCACCGAGACGGCGGCCAGCGACGCTGTCCTCGCCGGTGGCCGTGATGCCCTGCTCGGCGGCCTCTCGCATCACCTTTACCAGTTGGTTCTGCTCCGACATCAGGGTCGCCCAGGCGCCTTCGCGGAAGCGGAAGTGTTCCCGGCGGCTGCCAGGGGCGGGGACCTTTTCGATCAGTCCGACCGAGGTGAGTGACTTCAACGCCGTCGAGACGCTGCCCGAACTGATGGTGAGCGACTCGGTGATCTCTCCCGCGGTGAGCGTGTCCTGCTCGGTGAAGAGCAGCGCCGCCAGCACCCGTGCGGTCATCCGTTGCATGCCGCCCTGGGTGAGGGCCAGGGCGAGGTGCTCCGCGGGGTCTCTCAACGCTGCCACTCAGGTCCTCCTGTCACGCGTCTTGACGAAATCCTAACAGCTCCGAATCTTCAGAAATCTCTGAAGATTCGATAATGTCTCCGTCATGGAAGACGTGATCCAGCTGGAGAAGCTGACCAAGACGTACGGGACCCGCCGAGGGCTGGTCGAGCTGGACCTGGCGGTGGCCGAGGGTGAGGTGTTCGGCTACCTCGGCCCGAACGGGGCCGGGAAATCCACCACCATCCGGTTGTTGCTGGACCTCATCCGTCCGACGAGCGGTCGGGCGCGGTTGTTCGGCCGCGACCCACGCGAGCACGCTGTCTCACTTCATCGCCGGATCGGCTACCTCGCCGGCGACTTCTTGGTCGACCCCCGGCAGCGGGTCGGCGAGTGCCTGTCCTTTCTGGCCGACCTGCGCAGCGACGTGCCGCGGGCACGGATCGAGGAACTTGCCGCTCGTCTCGATCTCGACCTGTCCGTTCGGGTGAAGGCCCTGTCCAAGGGCAACCGGCAGAAGGTCGGTCTGGTCCAGGCGTTCATGCACCGACCCGATCTGCTGATCCTCGACGAGCCGACCTCCGGGCTCGATCCGCTCGTCCAACAGACCTTCCTCGACCTGGTCCGCGAGGCCAAGGCCGCCGGACAGACCGTCTTCATGTCGTCGCACATCATGACCGAGGTCGAAGCGGTCGCGGACCGGGTCGGGATCATCCGCGGGGGCCGGCTCGTCGCCCTCGACACCGTCGCCCGGCTCCGTGACCACGCCCGGCACCGGTTCGAGATCACCTTCACCGGCCCGATCGACCAGGCCGCCCTCACCACGCTCCCCGGCATCTCGGACCTGACCGTCGACGGCGCGACAGCCCGTTTCGCCCTGGCCACGGAACCGAACGAGCTGATCGCGGTCCTCGCCCGACACCAGGTCGCCAGCCTACGGGCCAGCGAACCCGACCTCGAGGAACTCTTCTTCACCTACTACCAGCCCACCGAGGCCGCCAAGGAGGCCAGCCGTGCCTAACGTCCTGACGAAGACCCTCTGGGACTCCCGCCGCAGCCTCACCGGCTTCGCCGTCGGCACCGCGCTGGTCGGCACCATGTACGCCGGCTTCTATCCGCAGGTTGCCGACGGGGCGATGGGCCAGGCCGTCGAGGGCTTCTCCCCCACCCTGCGCGAAGCCCTCAACATGGAAGACATCGCCAGCGCCGCCGGCTACCTGGGTTCCAGCGTCTTCGGCATCATCGTGCCCCTGATCGCCGTCATCTACGGCATCGCCACCGGCACCCGGGTCATCGCCGGCGACGAGGAGGCCGGCTACCTCGACCTGCTCCTCGCCCATCCGGTCAGCCGGACACGGCTGCTGCTGCACCGCTGCGCCGCGCTCGCGATCGGCTCTGGCATCCTCGCCGGCCTCGTCCTGCTCGCCATGCTCGCCGTCCGCCCCAGCGCCCGACTCGAGACCATCAGCATCGGGCAGTTCGCCGCCCAGTCGGTGGCACTGGCACTGCTGTGCACCCTCTTCGGCGCCATCGCGATCACCATCGGCGCCGTCACCGGCAGCCGCGCCGCAGCACTCGCCGGCAGCGCCGCGATCGGCGTTCTCACCTACGCCGCCAACACCTTCGCCAGCCAGATCGGCGCCGACAGCCTCCGCCACCTCTCCCCGTTCCACTACTACATCGGCAACGAGCCGCTACGCAACGGCTTCCAATGGGCCGACCTCGGCATCCTCACCGCAACCATCGGCGTGCTCGTTGTCCTCGCCACCGCCGCCTTCAACCGCCGCGACCTGACCAGCTGAGACCTCAGCCCCCCTCCGCCGACCGATCCCCCGACGGGACGGTCGGAAGTCCCGGCACGTGGCCCAGTCGCCGACCCGCCCACCCTCATCCGGTCAGGTCGGCGCCGCCAGCCGCCAGGCCCCGGCTGCCGTCGAGGACCGCGACAGTGCCGCCGACGGCGTTCCGCCGGGAACGAGGCGGACAACCTACGGCACCACCATCCGCGTCTACCTGACACACACTTCCTAACGGTGACTTGCGGGCGTACGCTCCGTTGAGGAGCGCCGGGAAGTCTGGTCGGCAGTGGTCATGTCGCGTCGACCGAAGAGGGCTCCCATGGATGCGTTCGCTGTTCGCACCGAAGGTCTCACCAAACGCTACGGGCGGCTTCTCGCGCTCGACGCGCTCGACCTCGCCGTGCCCGCCGGGTCGGTGTTCGGGTTCCTCGGCCCGAACGGCGCCGGCAAGTCCACCACCATCCGCCTGCTGCTCGGCATGGCCCGGCCGACCGCGGGACACGCCCGGATCTTCGACACCGACGCCCAGGACGTGCGCACCGCGCACCGGTCGTTGGCGTACGTGCCCGCCGATGTGGCGCTGTGGCCGCAGTTGACCGGCGCCGAGACCCTCGAACTGCTGGGTCGCACCGGTCCCGGTGTCGACCGGGGCTACCGCGACGAGTTGGTCGAGCGGTTCGCGCTGGACGTGTCGAAGCCCGGCCGGACGTACTCGACCGGAAACCGGCAGAAGGTGGCCCTGGTGGCGGCCTTCGCCACCCGCGCTCCCCTGCTGGTGTTCGACGAGCCGACCAGCGGCCTGGACCCGTTGATGGAACGGGAGTTCCAGCGGGCGGTGGCCCAGGCCCGCGAGCGGGGGCAGACGGTGTTCCTCAGTTCTCACCAACTCGCCGAGGTCGAAGCCGTGTGCGACCGGGTCGCGATCCTGCGCGCCGGCAAGCTCGTGGAGATCGCCGACGTCACGGACCTCCGACGACTGCATCGCGGCCAGGTCGAGGTCACCTTCGCCGGCACCGCACCCCGACTTGACGAGGTGCCCGGTGTCGACGCGGTGGAGCAGGTCGGGCCCGCGCGGCTACGGTTCACCCTCACCGGCCCGCCCGCGCCAGCCCTGCGGGCCCTGGCCACGGCGGACGTGACCGCGCTGACGATCCACGAGCCGACACTCGAGGAGATCTTCCTCGACTACTACGACGAGGTGTCCCGGTGACCGCCGTCGACGCACGGGCACCGCGGGCCGCCCGAGCAGCCGGGGACACCAGCGCAAGGAACGCGGTGACCTGGCTGGCAGTCCGCCAGATGCGGCGCGGAGCGACCATCGTCATCATCATCGTCGGCGGCATGTCGGCGATGGTCGCCACCACCTACGCCAGCACCGTCGGCGACGCCATGGACGCCGCAGCCCTCGCCGCACTGGCCGAGAACCCGGCGATCCGCACCCTGTTCGGTCAGCCGGTCGCCCTCGACACCGCCGGCGGCTTCACCGTGTGGCGCACCGGCACCATCCTCGCCGTCCTGGTCGGGGCCTGGGCGCTGCTCACCGCCACCCGGATCACCAGAGGCGCCGAAGACGCCGGCCACTGGGACCTGCTGCTGGCCGGCACGGTCCCCCTGTCCACCGTCGTGATGCGCCACGCCACCGTGATCGTCACCGCCGCGCTGCTCGTCGGGCTCGGCACCGCGACCGCCCTCACCGCCGCCGGCACCCCACCGGCCGGTGCCGCGCTGCACGGGGCGGGTGTCGCCCTTGTCGGCGTGTTCTTCGCCACCGCCGGGACCCTCGCGGCGCAGATCTTCCCGAGCCGGGCCGCCGCGAGCGGCGCCACCGTCGCGCTGCTCGGCGCCGGACTGCTCCTCCGCATGATCGGTGACGGCGTCGACGCACTCGGGTGGCTGCGCTGGCTGTCCCCGTTCGGCCTCGCCGCGCTCTCCCGGCCCTACCACGACAACCGGGTCCTACCGCTGCTGGTGCTGGCGCTGGCCACGTCCGTTCTCCTCGCCGCCATTCCCGCGGCCACCGGGCGCCGCGACGTCCGAGGTGGTTGGCTGACACCCCGCACTGGACGCGCACCACGGCTGCGGCTCCTCGGCTCGGTCCCCGCGTTCGCCCTCCGGCGCCTGCTACGCCCGCTCGCCGGCTGGACCGCCGGCGTCGGCGCCTACTACCTGCTCATCGGGCTCCTCGCGGTCTCCATGACCGACTTCCTCGCCGACAACCCGCGATTCGCCGACCTCGCCGCCCAGGCAGGATTCGCCGGTCTCGGCTCCGTCGAGGGCTACGCGGCGGCTATGTTCGCGCTGCTCGCCATCCCCGCCGGGATCTTCACCGCCGTACACGTCGCCACCATCGCCGCCGCCGAAGCCGACCGCCGGCTCACCCTCATCTACGCCGGACCCATCACCCGGCTCCGACTCCTCACCGCAGAAGCCACCACCGCCGCCACCGGAGTCGTGGCACTCACCACCACGGCCGGGCTGGCCACCTGGATCGGAGCGACAAGCATGGGCGCACCCCTGCGCCTCGCCGCAGCACTCGCGGGCACGATGAACGTCCTGCCGATAGCGGCACTCTGCCTCGGAGCCGCGATCCTCGCGCTCGGCTGGCTACCCCGCGCCGTCGCGCTCGTCGGCGCCCTACCCGCCGCAGGCGGTTTCCTCCTCCAGGTCATCGCCGACAGCACCAACGCCCCCCACTGGGTCGGCACGCTGTCCCCTTTCACACACCTCGCCGCAGTGCCCGACGCAGCACCCGACTGGCCCGGAGTCATCGGCATGCTCATCACCGCCAGCGTTCTCACCCTCGCCGGTGCCATCGGGTACCAACACCGCGACCTACGCACCTGACCAGCCACGTCACGATCGCTTCGCGCGCGTCCCAGTCGCGCGACAAGGGGACTCGGTGCGGCCTCGACACGACGGCCACTTGCGGCTGCCGGCTATTGCCCGGCGTTCCAGGGTCGACATGCCCAATGGTGCTGAGGGCGACCAGCCCTCTCCTTCCATGCAGATAGTCAGAGAGGAAGTCATGGCTGGTCCGGGAAAGCTCTACAAGCGGTGCGGCTGCCGCGACACCACCAGCAAGAAGCGGCTGGAGCAGCACTGCCATCGGCTGCCGGAACGCGGGCATGGCAGCTGGTACTTCGACTGTTCCGCCACTGACGTGTTCGGCGGGCCGGCCCGCGCACGACGCGGCGGTTTCCGGTCCAAGGCCGCCGCCAGCAAGGCCCGCGACGAATGGCTGGCCCGCACCGGCGAGGAACGCACCCCCGCGGGCATGGACCCTTGAACGGTGGCTGCGGTACTGGCTGTCGACCCGCACGAAGATCCGGCCGACCACCCTGGCCGCCTACACCCGAGACGCCGAACGGTTCCTCATCCCCCACATGGGGCGCATCACCCTGGAGGACCTCACCATCCGGGCACCGGGTCGGGGACACTCTCGAGGGTCAGGCCGGGGTGGTAGATCAGCGCTTTCATGGGGTCAGCCTGATCTGCCCCGCGCATGACCGGCTGACGGCCGGGGCACGGCGCCCCGGATGCGGGCCTCGATCCGCGTGACGTCGCCGCGTTCGGCGGCCGGCAGCGGCGCTCCGGCCGATTCGCGGAGCGCTGCCGCTTCGGCCAGCAACGCTTCGGCCTCTTCGACCGAGCCCACCAGCGCCGCCGCTCCGGCCAGGCCCTCGCGTGCCAGCGCGATGGCGCGCGGGTCGCCGAGCGCGGTGGCTGCCGTCAGACCTTCGAGGTGCCAGGCGCGGGCCTGGACCGCGTCGCCGCGCTGTTCGGCGAGGAAGCCGAGCTCGGCCAGCACCAGGGTCACGCCGTAGTGCGGTGTGCCATGCTCGTCCGCCACGCGCCGGTGCCAGGCCAACGCCTCCCGCAGGTGCCGTTCGGCGCCGTCGAGGTCGCCGGAGCGCCGGCCGCCGAGCGCGAGGCCCATCCGCGCGAACTCGACGGCGAACGGGCTGGACTGCTCGGTCGCCAGCCGCAGGCCCCGCTCGTGAAACTCCTCGGCGCGGTCGAGGTCACCGGTCAGCAGCGCGATCCTGCCCAGGCTGGCGAGCCGGTAGGACGCGTCCACCCAGAGATGCAGTTCCTCCGCGTGGCGCAGCCCGTCACGGTGCAGCCGGGCGGCCCGCTCGTAGTCGCCGGTGATCTCGGCCAGATAGCCCAGCATGTCGGCGGCCTGCAGCCGCCCCCACCGATCACCGAGGGCGGCGAACAACGCGAGGCTGTCGGTCCCGCTGCGCTCGGCGAGGACGAAATCGCCCTCGAAAAGAGCCTGTTTCGTACGGCTGGCAAGCGCCGCGGCCGTACCCCACTCGTCGCCCGCCGCTCGGAAGTCGGCCAGCGCCCCGTCGATGAGTTTCCCGGCGTGCGCCGATTCTCCGAGGTGGAGGTGCGCCAGGGCCAGGAACCAGCGCGCCCGGGGGCTGGCCCCGGTCGTGGGGACACGGTCGGCCGCCGGTCTGCCGGTGAGCAGGGCAAACCCCTGCGCCCACAGCGCCGCCTCGGTATCGTCGCGGACCGCGGACAGCCGGCGATGCCCTTCGCTGTGCTTGCCGCGCAGGTACCAGTACCAGGCCAGCCGGATCGTCAGGTCCGGATCGGCGGCGTGGTCGAGCACCGCGCGCAGGTTGGGCCACTCCTGGTCGAGTCGCTGCAGCCAGTGCCGCTGCGCGGGCCCGTACAGATCGGCCTGCCGGACCAGATCCGCGTAGAAGGCGTCCCGCCGGCCGAGCACCTCGCCCGCGTCGTCGAGCCGATCCAGGCAGTATGCGGCGACCGACTCCAGCAGCCGGTAGCGCATCTGGCCCGACGCCTGCGGCTCGGCCACCACCATGGACCGGTTCACCAGCTGTTCCAGCAGGTCCAGCCGTACCCCGGAGGCCTCCGGCAGGCAGCCGCCGGGATGCACGGCGAGCACGCAGAGGGCCGCGCGCTGCTTCCGGTCGAGCTGATCCCAGCTCCAGTCGATCACCGCGCGCAACGTCCGCTGCCGGGCGGGGAGCCCGCGCGTCGTGGCCGAGAGCAGCTCGAACCGGTTGTCCAGCCGTTCGGCGACGCCGCGCACGCCGAGCGTACGCACCCGGGCGGCGGCCAGCTCCAGCGCCAGCGGCAGGCCATCGAGCCGGGCGCAGATCGCCGTCACCCATTTCTCGTCGTCCGCGTCCAGGGTGTTGCCGGCACGAGCCCGGAACAGGTCGGCGGCTTCGCCCGGGCCGAGCGTGCCGAGCTGGTGCACGCTCTCTCCGGCCATGGCGAGCGGTTCCTGACTGGTGGCGAGGATGCGCAGCCCGGGGGCGGCCCGCAAGAGCAGCAAGGCGAGTTCGGCGACCGGTTCCACCAGGTGCTCACAGTTGTCCAGGACGAGCAGCATCCGATGCCCGCGCAGGGCGTCGGCGAGCCGGTCGGCCAGCTCGGCGGGGTGCCCCCGCTCGGCGATCTCGTCGCGTACGCCTAAGACGCCCGCCACCACGTCGGCGACCTCCGCCACACCGCCGGCGCGCAGCGCGGCGAGTTCGACCAGCCACGCATCGTCCGGTGACTCCGCCGCCACGGCCAGCGCCAGCCGGGTCTTACCCACCCCGCCGGGACCGGTCACCGTGACCAGCCGCGCGGACGCGAGCAGTTCGCGCACCGCCGCCACCTGTTCCTCGCGGCCGACCAGTGCCGAAATCGGCGCGGGCAGGCGCGGCCGCGGCCGGACTGCCGAGGTCACCGGCGGGACGGCCGGAGCCAGCTCGGGATCCTGGGTCAGCATCGCCTGGTGCAGGGCCGCCAGTTCCGGCCCGGGATCCAGGCCGAGTTCCTCGGCCAGCGCCCGGCGCACCTCGTCGAACCCGGCCAGTGCCTCGCTCTGCCGTCCGGACCGGTAGAGGGCACGCAGGTGCGCGGCCCGGAGTCGTTCCCGCAGCGGGTGCTCGGCCACCAGGGGCGTCAGCTCGTCCGCCAGCAGGCTGTGGTCGCCCAGCGCCAGCCGTACCTCGGCCTGCTCCTCCAGCGCGGTCAGCCGCTGCTCCGCCAGGCCGGCCGCAGCGGAGCGGGCAAAATCCGCGTCGGAGAAATCTGTGTACGCGGGGCCGCGCCACAGCGCCAGCGCGTCCGCCAGGAGTCCCGCCTTGGCCAGCGGATCATCGGTGGCGCGAGACCGTGCCAGCGATGCGGTGAACTGTTCGGCGTCCACGTCGCCAGCGCGCAGCACATACCCCGCCGGCTCGAAGGCGACCAGTTCCCGGCCACCCGGCTCGGCCCGCTCCAAGGCCCGGCGCAGCTGGGACACCTTTGTCTGCAGGGTGTTGGCCGGGTTGCCGGGCGGTTCCTCGCCCCAGAGGTCGTCGATGAGCCGGTCCGCCGACACGGGCCGGCCCCGCTGCGCCAGCAGGTCGGCCAGCAGTGCGCGGACCTTCGCCTCGGGGATCCGCACCGGCCGCCCCTCGGACGTCCACACCGCCAACGGCCCGAGCACCCCGAATCGCACGAGATCACGCTACCCGCAGCGGACCGTCAGCGGATCGTGCGTGGCCCCGGGCAACGTGTGTAGCCGAAGCCCAACGGCATCCCAAAGGAGAGCAACATGACCGAGAACCGGGAAATCCACCTGGCCGCCTACCCCGTCGGCGAGCCCACCCTGGAGAACTTCACGCTCGTGCGGGGCGACGTGCCGGAACCTGCCGAGGGCCAGATTCTCGTCCGCAACACCTGGATGTCGGTAGACCCGTACATGCGGGGCCGAATGCGCAACGTCGAGTCCTACCTGCCGCCCTTCGCGCTGGGCGCGCCCATGGACGGCTCGGCGGTGGGCGAGGTGGTGAGCTCACGGGCCGAGGGCGTACCGGTCGGCGCGACCGTGACCCACTTCCTCGGCTGGCGCGAGTACGCCGTGCTGAACGGCGCCGCGGCAACCGTCATCGACACCACCCTCGCCCCGGCCGAGGCCTACCTGGGCCCGCTCGGCACCACCGGGCTGACCGCCTACGCCGCCCTCACCGAAGTCGCCCCGGTACGTGCGGGCGACGTGGTCTTCGTGTCGGCCGCTGCCGGTGCTGTCGGCAGCATCGCCGGTCAGCTGGCCCGCACGCTCGGCGCGGCCCGCGTCATCGGATCGGCCGGTGGCCCGGCGAAGGCCGAAAAGCTGGTCACCACGTTCGGGTACGACGCCGCGATCGACTACCGGGCCGGCTCGCTCGCCGACCAGCTCGCCGCCGCGGCGCCGGACGGCATCGACGTCTACGTCGACAATGTCGGAGGGGACCACCTGGTGACAGCCATCGACGCGCTGCGCCCGGGCGGCCGAATCGCCATGGTCGGCGCGATCAGCGGCTACCACGCCACCGACCCGGTGCCCGGCCCTGCCAACCTGTTCCAGCTCGCGGCCAAGGACGCCACCCTGCGCGGCATGCTGGTCAACTCCTACTTCCACCTGCTCCCCGAGTGGATCGGCAAGGCCGCACCCCGGCTCGCCGACGGCACGCTGCGCACCGAGTACACCGTCGCCGACGGCCTGGACCAGGCGCCGACCGCCTTCCTCGACATGATGCGAGGCGCCAACGTCGGCAAGATGCTGGTGCGGCTCTGACGGGCGTCGCCGCCAGGTCCGGCCCAGCCATGCTCCAACCTCGTCCCCCGCGAAGCCACAGGGAAGAGAGACCCCGACCGGCCTGGCCCACCGACAGGATGGGCCGTGCACAGCTCACGCATCGCCCCGTCTCGAATCAGTTAGTCACGGGTGGTGTGGGTGTGGTGCCGCCGGCCGCGACCGATGTGGTGCCCTCACGATAGCCTTGCGCCTTCTGCCAGGCCGTGCTGCTGAAGCCAGTCGGAGCGTACGTGGATCACTGCGCCGAGCGGCTATTCATCGTCGGCGGTGGCCGGCCGCATAGCCAGGCTGGTCGGGGCACATCAGCACCCGACCAACGCTAGACCTTCCGCACGCTCAGCCCGCCCGGCTCTCGCGGCAGACACGACCGGGCGACGGATCCGCTGTCGGCGCCGGTCTGTATCGGGAGCAAGGGATATCAATGTATGGGGAGTTGGTGAAACGGGTCTGCTGCACCGGTAGGTGACGTAACACGCCAACGCGAACAGGGTCGCCGACGAGGTGTACAAGATGCTCGACGAGCACTCCTCGTCCATACGCTGCCGTCTCAGTCGATGCCGTCTCCCTTGAATGGGAGCATCTGAGCGGTAATCAGATGGGTCGGACCGCAGGGTCGCCGCCAGCGCATGCCGAGCTAAGGCCGCTACCTGCGAAAACACGCGCCGCCGCCTCCTGGGCTTCCCATTTTCGCAACCAGACATCCCACATATCAAGAACGTGGTGCTCCGATGGTGCTCGGCTGCCCAGAAGCCGCCCGAGCGGCGCGACCGCGAACCAAAGTGCCTCTGAGCTGCTCAAACGTGGGCCACAATCGCGACCCACACATGACTCATACGAAGGCAGGGAATATAGCCGATCGGCTATATTCCCTGCTCAGGTGGTGCGCCCGAAGGGACTCGAACCCCTAACCTTCTGATCCGTAGTCAGATGCTCTATCCATTGAGCTACGGGCGCTCGGTGCTTGGCCAGTCTACACACCCGGCTTTCGCGCGGAGACTCCGGGATTCGAACCCGGGAGGGGCTTTAAGACCCCAACCGCATTAGCAGTGCGGCGCCATAGACCAGACTAGGCGAAGTCTCCCTGGTGGCCCTGCAGACCACCGCGCCCGAGGATACAGGGCACCACCCATCGGGAGCAAAGCGACTTCCCCGGTCCGTCCCTGCCCCGGCGCGCCGGGCCGCCCGGGGCAGCCGCCACGGCTCGCCCTGGCCTCGCCTTTCCCGGCTGTGCACAGGCGCGATCGGGACTACGCTCCATCGATATGCAGGAGCAGCCGCCGCGCGAGCCGACCCGCCGAGAGTCTGCTGCGGGAGCGCGTCAGCGCCCCGTGAAGGCGACCTTCACGCCACCACCCGCGCCACCCGAGGCGGCGCGGACGGAGGATTCCGGGGAGCGGCCCCGGCGGGCGAATCCGGCACCGGCGGTGCTCTTCCAGCCTCCCCCGGCCGACCCGCCGCTGCCCCACCAAGCCGACCGTTCGGCCTCGGGTGCTCCCGGAAGACGTCCCGACCAGGCGCAACAGGCGAGCGAGAGTGACGTCCCACACACGGCCGGGGGCGTGCCCGCGGCGACCGGCGAGACCCCGCCGGCCGAGCAGCCCGACGTGCTCGCGGCACGACCCGACACCGGCGGCCCGCCTGCGGACGTGTCCAGTCCCACGCCGGTGCCGGACCGGGCCGACGGCCAGGCCGAGGTTGTCACCGGAGCACGGACGAGCCGTCCAGCCGCCAGGAAGAGGACGGGCAGCCGCGCCACGGAAGAGGCAGCACGCACCGCCGAGGAGGGTGTGGGCAGCCCCACTCCGAGAAAGAGAGCTTCGGTGCGGAAGGCCGCCACCGGCGACGCCGCCCCGGCGAAGGCCCCCGCGAAGAAGACGGCCGCAAAGAAGGCGGTCGTCAAGAAGGCCGCCCCGGCGCGGGTCGATTCGACCGACGGTGCCGGCTCCGAGGCGGTGGGACCGCCGGCGCGTACGCCGGAATCGGATCCGCGGGTGATCGCCGCGCGGCTGCTCGACCACCCCGCGTTCACTCCGGAGCTGCTGGCCCTGGCCGCCGTCGAGGCGATCGGGCCGCGCGCCCGCGACTGGGCGCAGCGGCTCCGCGAGGCGTACCCCGATGCGGGTGCCGACGGGCTGGCGCGGCTGGCGACCCGGCGGTTCGTCCGGCAGGCCGGGGCGGGTGGGGCGACCGCCGCGCTGGCTGGCCTCTTCGCGCCGCTGGCCGAGCTGGCGGCGGTGCTGTGGACCCAGGCCAGCCTGGTCCTGCACCTGGCGGCGGCGTACGGCCGGGATCCGGTCCATCCGGACCGGGCGGTGGAGCTGCTGGTGCTGACCCGGGTGCACCCGGACGCCGAGAGCGCGCGGACGGCGCTGGCGGCGGCCCGGTCGCCGGGTGCGCCCGGCGAGGCGGGCTGGCCCCGGGCGGCGGAGGCCGCGTGGCGGCTGGCGGCGCCGCTGGCCGCGCAGGCGGGCGGCTGGCTGGTGCTGCGGCTGGCGTCCCGGGTGCTGCCGGGCGCGGCGGTACTCACGGCCGCGGCCGGCGACGCGGCGGCGGCTGAGCGGCTCGCGGCCCGGGCGATCACCGCCTACCGGCGGTCACCGGCCGGCTGACCACCGGCGGCCCGCGCCCGACCCGACTCAGTCCGCGCCCGGCTCAGCTCAGGAAAGCGCGGCCGGGGAAGACGTGGAAGCTGGTGGATCTTGGTGGGAAATGGCCCTTCGAGGGGCGCTTTCCGACCAAGATCCACCAGCGGCGGCACCGCCGCGGCGGCGGGCGCCGGGTGTCAGAGCCAGTCGAACCATTCCCTCGGCAGCAGGGCATAGCCGACGAAGGCGAAGATGTCGAGCAGGGTGTGGGCGACGACCAGCGGCATGACGCGGCGGGTGCGCAGGTAGAAGAGGCTGAACACGACGCCCATGACCACGTTGCCGACGAAGGCGCCGAAGCCCTGGTAGAGGTGGTACGAGCCGCGCAGCAGGGCGCTCGTCGCGACGATCGCGCCGACCCGCCACTGGAGCTGACGCAGCCGGGTCGTCAGGTAGCCGACGACGATCACCTCCTCCAGCACCGAGTTCTGCACGGCGGCGAGGATCAGCACCGGAACCGCCCACCACACCTCGGGTAGTGCGGCCGGCACCAGTGTGGCGTTGACGCCGAGCTGGGCCGCCGCCCAGAACAGCGCCAGGCCGGGCAGGCCGATCAGTGCGGCCAGTCCGGCGCCCCGGGCCAGGTCCTGGCCGGGCCGCCGGGCGTCCAGGCCGAGGGTGCGCGCCGGGTCGCCGGGGTCCCTCGCCAGCAGGTGTACGGCGAGTGCCACCGGCAGCAGCGCGAAGACGATTCCGAGCAGCTGGTACGTCAGGTCCAGCCACGGCCGGGGTGACGCCGAGGTGTTGAGCGCGGCGGTCTGCTTCGACAGCGGCCCGTCGGCGGTCAGCTTCGCGATGATCGACACCGTCGCGTAGACGGCGGACTGGCCGAGGGAGAGGCCGAGCACCAGCAGCGTCTCGGTGCCGAGCATCCGGCGGGTCGCCGGGCGTTCCAGCTCAACGGTCACCGCACCACTGTGCCCGACGCCGCCGGCCGCTGGCATCGCCCGAGTGAACCTCACGAGCCGATCGCACATTCTGTGCGACCGGCGAGCACGCTCCGTGGACATTCTATGGGCGCCCGATCCGCCGTCAGGAGAAGGAGCGTGTCCGTGGACGACTTCGCAAGGCTGCTGAAGGAGAGCTGGACTCTGGTCGAGGAGCACCGGGAGCGGCTGAGCGGTCACTTCTACGCCCGGCTCTTCCTCCTCGATCCCGAGCTGCGGAAGCTGTTCCCGGTGGAGATGACCGGGCAGGGCGACCGGATCCTGGAGGCGATCGTGACCGCCGCCCAGACGGTCGGCGACCCGGAGAGCTTCGACGAGTACCTGCGCTCGCTCGGCCGGGACCACCGGAAGTACCACGTCGAGGCGACGCACTACGAGACGATGGGCGTCGCGCTGCTGGACGCGCTGCGCAGCATCGCCGGGGACGGCTGGAACCTGGAGTACGACCAGGCGTGGCGGGACGCGTACGCGGCGATCTCGGAGAAGATGCTGGCCGGCGCGGCGGCCGACGACAACCCGCCGTTCTGGCACGCGGAGGTGCTGACCCACGAGCGGCACGGCAGGGACACGGCGGTGTTGACCTGCCGGGCGTTGCAGCACCCGATGTCGTGGCAGGCCGGCCAGTACGTGAGCGTGGAGGTGCCCCGCCATCTCCCCCGGGTGTGGCGCACCTACTCGGTGGCGAACGCCCCGAACGACGACAACGTGCTGGAGTTCCACGTCCGTACGCCGCCGGGCGCCGGCTGGGTCTCCGGGGCGCTGGTCCGCCGCGTGAAGCCCGGCGACCTGCTCCGGGTGGCGGCGCCGATGGGGTCGATGGTCCTGGACCGTTCCTCCGAGCGGGACATCCTCTGCGTGGCCGGCGGCGTGGGGCTCGCGCCGATCAAGGCGCTGGTGGAGGAGTTGGCGACCTACAACCGGACCCGCTGGGTGCACGTCTTCTACGGCGCCCGCGCGGCGGGCGACCTGTACGGCCTGGCCGGGCTCCAGGATCTGGTGGCCACGCACCCGTGGCTGTCGGTCACGCCGACGTGCAGCGAGGACCCCGACTTCGACGGCGAGTTGGGTGAGGTCTCCGACGTGGTCAGCCGGTACGGCCCGTGGACGGCGCACGACTGTTACGTCTCCGGATCGGCCCGGATGGTCCGGGCCACCCTCCGGGTCCTCGCCGAGGACGGCGTTCCGCCGGAGAACACCCGCTACGACACGTTCGGCAACCTGTAGAGACTTTCCTCCCCCCGAAACCGGGGCGCGTGCCCCTGCCCCCTGGGGCACGCGCCCCGGTCCCCCAAGACGGGCGGACCGGCACCGCCCCGCACGACCACGTCCGCCCGGCCGTCCTTCCCACCCGCGCGGACGTGGTCGTGGCCGCAGCACCGCTCGACGCCGGCACGAGATCGTGCCGAGGCGTGGCGGTCAGTAGCGCCAGGGCCGGCCGGTCTCGCGGTATTCCTCGACCGGGACCAGCGGCACGCCCGGGGCCATCCGGTCCACGTAGAGCCGCCCCTCCAGGTGGTCGATCTCGTGGGCGACGAGCCGGGCCATGCCGAACTCGAACGAGGTGATGATCCGGCTGCCGTCGTACTGGGCGTGCTCCACGTCGAGCCGGAGCGGCCGGGGCACCAGGCCACGGTGGTCGAAGAAGGAGAGGCATCCCTCGTACTGCTCGTCGGAGTCGGGGGAGGCGTCGACCACCCGGGGGTTGAGCAGCACGACCGGCTCGGCCGACCGGTCCGGGGGACGGACCACGGCCGCCGCCCGGTCGAGACCGAGCTGTGGGGCGGCGAGGCCCACCCCCTTGTTGAACGGGTGCAGCTCGTCGAGGCTGGCCAGCCCCGCCGTGAGGCGGGCGGCCACCTCCCGGGCCGCCTGCTCCTCGCGCGGCAGGTCGAACGGGCGCGCCGGCTGCCGGAGCAGGTCGGCGCCGCGCTGGACGATGCCGATGCCGCGCATCCGGTCGCTGGGCCGGACCTGCCCGGAGTCGTCCGGCTCGGCGTCCGGCCGGCTGCGGAACCGCCACTGCAACCGGTACCGCGCGTTGAGCGGCGGGTCGTCGGTCGCCCAGTCGTAGATGATCCGGTCGGCCTCCGGGTGCCGGGTCACCGGCGTGCGCAGCGGGCCCTCCTCCGTCGAGAGCGAGGTCTCCGCGCCCCAGACCTGCGGGTCGAGGGCCGCCGGAAGGTCCAGGCGTACGGCCATCTGCCGGGTGGGCAGCCGGACGGCCCGCTGGAACCAGGGGCCCCACTTGTCGTGCCCGACGCAGTACGCGTACTCGATGGTGGCCCGGTCGCCGGGGTAGAGGGGGAAGCGCCGGTCGTCGTTCTCGAACAGCAGCCAGAGTTCCTTGAAGGCGTCCCGGTCGTGCTTGGCCCGCCAGTGCATCGCCTCCCGCTCGGTTCCGTCCTCCCGGTAGGCCCGCAGTCGCAGCTCGGCGAAGGTGAGCGGATGCTCCCGGTGGTGCAGGTTGGAGCGCCCCGGGTCGTTCGGGTAGCGGTCGACGGCCACCCGCACGAGGTAGCGGGTGACCGGCTCGGTGCCGGCGTTGTAGAGGGAGCGGCGGATGACGCAGAGGTAGGAGTCGTCCTGGTAGGTGAGGGTGGCGAGTTCCCGCTCGACGATCAGGCCCGTGCCGGGCGGCATCCACTGCCCCGGCAGGGGTGGCTCCCGGTGGTTCCGCTCGGTCCGGGCGTGGCGCAGCTCGTCGTACTCCTTGAAGCGCTGCCAGATGGCGCCACTGGCTTCCAGCACCGCCTCCGCGCGGCGGGCGAAGTCCTCGGTGGGGCGGTGCCGCCGCGACTCGACGTGGCTGACGTACGACGGGTCGAACCCCATGAGCGTGGCGAGCTGCTTCTTGGACAGGCCCCGTCCGGTGCGGTGCCGGGCGAGCTCGACGGCGAAGGAGTCGGCAGCCCGATCGAGCGGTGAGGTCGTCATCAGCTTCCTCATGGCCGGGAGTACCAGTTTCACGTTCTGTGTCGCGACGCACACGGATGTGGCATCTTGTCGACACGAACCTTGACAGGGAGCGACAGCTATCGATACTGCCCGCCGCAGCAGTCCCGCTCCACCCCGCTGGAGGCACGCTCGCGCGCCGATGGCGCCACGGCCGGCGCCGCCGATCCGACACAGGCGAGGCTTCCCTAACCATCGAAGCTGTGGTTAGGCTAGCCTTAGTTCAGGACCTGGGCATCAGCCCAGAAGCGGCGATATCGGGCAGGGGATGAGTCGAGTGACAGCGGTGATGCCGGGGCGGGAAGCCGTTGCCGCGCCGCTGGCCCCGGTCACGGCCGCCCTGCGGGGCATGTTCGGCACCGACGACGTGCCCGGCCTCGCGCCCGGCCTGCTGGTTCGTGACGAGGTGAGCTGGAGCCCGGCGACCACGCTTGTCGACGGCACCCGGCTGCCGGAGTTCCTGCGCTCGGCCAGCTCGCGCTGGGGTGGCACCCCGCACGCGTGCGCCGCACTGGCCTGGAAGGGATACAGCTACTGGACGGCGCTTCCCGTGGTGCTCGGCTGGGCCTCCGCCCGGCGGGTGCCGCTGCTCGACCCGGCCGACGTGCTGATCCAGTTCGAGGAGCACGGCCCGCTGCTCACCATGGGCCTGCGCCGCTCGACCACGGTCGCGGTGCTGCCGAGCGACCCGCTGGCGCTCAGCGGGCCGCCCGAGGTGCGGGTCGTCGCGGACGAGGCGGAACTGCTCCGGGTGCTCCGCGCCTCGCTGCTCGACGCCCACCTGGCCCCGATGGTCGCCGCGATCCAGGCCCAGGTCCGGATCGGCGCGCGCACCCTGCTCGGGTCGGTGGCCTCGGGCATCGCCCACGGCATCCTGCGGGCCGCCGACGGCCTGCCCGGCTCGTCGGTCGAGACGATCGAGACGCTGCTCGGCGCGCTCGACCTCGGCGACCTGGTGGAGCTGGTCCCGGGCCCGTCCGGCGAGCCGACCGTGCAGCGCCGTACCTGCTGTCTCGCCTTCACCCTGCCCAGCCCCAAGGTCTGCCAGGGCTGCTGCGTCCGCCAGGCCTGACGGGCCGGCCCGCCGCGCCGCCGGGCGGACGCTAGTCGGTGAGCGAACGCACATCCCAGAGCCATACACCACCGGTGTACGTGGGCTGGATGCCGGTCAGCTCGGTCATGCCCCGGCGCAGCGCGTCGGCCTGCCGGTGCGGCCCGAGGACGACCGCGCCCGCCCGCCAGTACCGCAGGTCGCCGACAGCGTCGACCCGCGCCTGCGGAGTGATCGGCGGCACCGCCCCGGTGCGCCGGATCTCGGCGAAGAAGTCGCTGGTCGGGCGGGGCGGCGCGGAGAACAGGGCGACCCGGTCCTTCCCGGGGCGGGTGTCCGGGCCGAGGAAGTAGCCCCGGGCGATCGGCATGTCCAGGCCGGTCCGCGCCGACCAGCGCAGCGGGTCGGCGTAGTGGGTGTCCGGCAGCGGCAGGGTGACGACGCTGCGCCCGCCAGCGACGTACGGCCGCCAGGCGCCCGACGTGACGAAGGCGGGCACGGGGTCGAGCCGGATGGTGGGCAGCGGGGTCGGCAGGATCGGCACGAGGGCCATGGCCAGCACCGTGGCGGTGGCGAACCGGATCTGCGGGCGCGCCCGCGGCTGCCGGGCGGCCAGGGCGCGTGCGTGATCCGCGCCGTAGGCGAGCAGCACCCCGACGATCGGGGTGATCGCCAGCGCCCAGCGGGTCGGCACCACCGAGTGCAGGACCGGCAGGTTCTCCAGCGCCGCCCACGGGGCGGGTATCCCGGTGCCCCTGCCGTTCAGCTGGACCTCCCGCCCGAGGGAGAGCAGACCGAAGAGCAGCGCGAGGACGGCCAGGCCCCGCACGACGACGTGCCGGCGCAGCCACCAGAACAGGGCGACGACGAGCACCACCAGCGGCCAGCCGAAGAAGGCGTTCTCCTCCGTCGGGTTCTTCGCCAGCCCCTGTGCGCTGCGCGCGTCGCCGGCCAGGGACTCCCGCGAGTACGCCACGAACGACGCGAGGTCCGACGAGTAGCCCCGGATCAGCCGGGACAGCCCGTGGTAGGCCCCGGGACCGAAGAACTGGACGTACAGCGGGTACGCGAGCAGCACCAGCGCCAGGGCGGCGGCCACTCCCAGGCCGGCGAGGAACGGCCGGGCCCGGCGGCGCAGCTCGGGTCGGCCGAGGGCGAGCGCCCCGACCACCACGCCCAGCCCGATCGCGGTCATCAGCAGGATCTCCAGGTTGATGAAGGCCTGCCAGACGATGACCAGTGCGAGCAGCGCGCCGTTGCGCAGCCAGCGCCCCGGCTCGGCGAGCCGCAGGGTGCGCCAGATGATCAGGGGCACCACGTACTGGGAGACGATGTTGGGATGCGCGTTGGCGTGCGAGACCATCGCCGGGGCGTACGCGCAGAAGGCGGCGCCGAGCCAGGCGGGTCCGCGACCGACGCCGACCACCCGGGAAAGCAGGAAGTACCAGGCGGTGGCCGTGGCGATCATGCCCAGCGTGAGAAAGAGCAGGAACGACGTGCGGGTGCCGAAGATGAGCGTGATCGGCGTCATTGGCAGAGATACGGATAATACGGACGTATTTGCCATGAGATTGACGCTCTCCGGCACGTTCATCCGATCCGACGTGAATGGATCAACAAAATCGGTCAACACTCGCGCGCCGTGCGCCATCATCCACTCGAACTGCGACTGATCCGTACGGTTGTCCCGGATGCCGTGCGAGGGGCGCAGCCACAGCCGCGCGGTCACCCAGAAGCCCAGCACGACGAAGCTCGCCACCGCGGCGACGTCCGTCCACCGCCCCCGCCAGGGCCACACCTCCCGGTCGGGCCCGCTCTCCGACGCCTCGGGTCCGGTCGCGCCGGCGGGGAGGCCCGATTCAGGAGTAGTCATAACGATTCGTAGAGTAGTCAGGCTATGGCACCGCCGTGACATGTTTCGGGGTACTGGCGTACCATGTGCCGGGTTCGCCGACCGCTGATCACGTGCCACCCCCCGACCGCATTTCGGCCACCCACGGTGCCCCGATTCTTCTGCCCCCAGCGCGGATGATTCACTCTGTCGGTCCAGGCGCGGGTCGAGTTTCATATCGTGAGGAATCGACGCATGGCAGAAATCACTGGGGATCAGCGCGTGCAGTCCGAGGTCCTGGAGGGCCTCGCGACGGCGGTCAACCACCGTCGCTGGTTCGTCGAGCTGGCCCTGCCGTACCTCGGTGACAACCCGATCGAGATCGGCAGCGGGCTCGGCGACTACGCACTGGAGTGGGCGGAGCGGCTGCCGCGGTTCACCGCCACCGAGGCCGACCCGGACCGGCTCGTCTCACTCAAGGAGCGGCTTGTCGAGCAGCCCCACATCGAGGTCCGGCAGATGCTGCTGCCGCACTCGGAGCGGGGCGACTACAGCGCCGCCGTGTCCTACAACGTGCTGGAGCACATCGAGGACCACGTCGGCGCGCTGAGCAGCATGCGCGACCTGGTCCGACCCGGCGGCAACATCATCATCATCGTGCCGGCGTTCCAGTTCGCGATGAGCCCGGCGGACATCGCCACCGGCCACGTACGCCGCTACACGAAGAAGACCCTGGCCGCCGCGATGACCGACGCCGGCCTGCGGGTGGAGAAGATCCACTACGCGAACGCGCTCGGCCTGATCGGCTACTTCATGGCGACCAAGGTCTTCCGGCTGATGCCGAAGGAGGGCCCGATGGTCAAGGTCTACGACACCCTCGTACTCCCCGCCACCAAGGCCGCCGAACAACTCGTCCTCCCCCCGTTCGGCCAGTCCGTCTTCGCCGTAGCCCGCACCCCGTCCTAACCCCCCTCCCTCCCCCCGCGCCCGTCCCGCCCCCGCGCCCGCGCCCGCGATCTTGCACTTTTGGCCCTCGTCTTGCGGCTTACGCACTTTTCGTCGGGGCAGCAAGTGCAAGATCGCGGGTACGAGGGTGGGCGCGAGGCCCGGGGACGGGAGGGTGGGTCAGTCCTTGACCTGGTAGGTGGGGCGGATGGTGGCGCGGGCCAGGGTGTGGAAGGCCAGGTTGAAGCCGACGACGGCCGGGGTGGCGTCGGGGGTGACGTCGAGGGCCTCCACGTCCAGGGCGTGCACCGCGAAGACGTAGCGGTGCGGCCGGTCGCCGGCCGGCGGCGCGGCCCCGCCGTAGCCCTGGTCGCCGTAGTCGTTGCGGACCGTGAAGGCCCCGCCGAGATCCTCACCGGCCGCACCGCGCGGCAGTTGGGTCACGCTGGCCGGCAGGTTGACCAGGACCCAGTGCCAGAACCCGCTGCCCGTCGGCGCGTCCGGGTCGAAGCAGGTCACCACGAAACCCTTGGTCTCGGCCGGGAAGCCGGACCAGGCCAGTTGCGGCGAGACGTTGTCGCCCCCGACGCTGCCGTGGGCGTACGCGGCGTCCAACGGCTCCCCGTTCTGCACGTCGTCACTGGTCAGGGTGAACGACGCAACGGTCGGCAGCAGCTCGTACGGGTCCGGGGCGATCGGTCGGTCCAGAGTCATCGGGGGGTCCTTCCGGTGAGCGGTTCTTCTCCGCCCCTTCATACCCCGCCGAGGCCCACGAGCGAACCGCAGGCGGCCCCGCGCGCCGTCCCGCCGGCCGCCCACCACGACGGTTCAGAGCAGGGCGGAGAAGGCCACACCAGCCAGGCTCGCGATCGACAGCAGCAGGGAGACGAGCGCGAGCCTGTTCCATCGGTATTTCATCCGCGCCACGTGGGCACTCGCCCATATCTGGCTGGAAAGCTCGTTCAACAGCTTCTCCCTGTCCTGCAACAGGGCTCTGGCGGCATGCTGGAACTCGCCCGGCCCGCCCTCGTAGCTCTGGGCGATGTGACCGAAGAACAGAGTGCCGGTCGGCTTTCCGCCCTTGGTCAGACGAGGCCAAAGGGCCATGCCGCAGAAGACCCCGCTGGCGATCGCACCCACGGCGCACACGATGGCGGGAGCAAGGACCAGCGGCGTCCGGACATCCCCCTCCTTGACGAGGTTGAACAGGATGCCCGCCGTCACCCCGGTGGCAGCGAGTGTGACGCTCGTCTTCGTCTCCACATGCTTGATCAGGTCGGTCACCATGGCCAACGCCTTCCAGGCGTCATCCGTACCGGTGACACCGGTTTCGCCACGCGGTTTAGCCACGGTCGACGCCTTGCCGCCAGGCACGCCTCCCCCTTACCGCATCGATCGTCACAACAGCGACTCAGGCTATTGCGTGAGTTCACCGCCCACCAACTGCGGTACAGGAACCGACGGGCCTGCTCGGCATGATCCGCCGGGCAGGCCCGTGGTCCTGAGGAGGGCTCAGCGCTTGAGCGTGAAGGTGAAGTCGCCGGAGAGCTTGCCGCTCAGCCGGGCTGCCGAAACGAGTTTGCCCTCGGTGAGCAGCCTGTCGACCTCGGCCCGCGAAAGGCCGCAACCCTCCGCGATCAGTCGTACCGGCCGGACGGGGATCCGCGCCGCGAAGCGGACCGAGACATCGATCACCTCGTGGTCCAGGTGATCCGATCCACCCGTGTCCAGGCGCCAGGCGTCGTCCCAGTCGAGGGCGATGCGATTACGGTGCTGCACGGCCGGATCCTGGAGCAGCTCGGCTGTCAGGCCAGGGTCGTTGTCATGCAGCCGGTTCAGCAACTCGGGTCGCACGGAGCGCACGGTCACCCGTTCCAGGACCGTGAGCTTCGCGGTTGCCCCGCAGTCGGTGCAGAGTACGAGGAGCCAGGCGTCGATGAGCTTGTGGTTTGCGTTGACGCGAAACTTGCCGCTTGCCTGGGAACGCTCGGACGCGCACGCGTGGCAACGGCGGCGAACGAGCGGCAGTCGGGTGGGCACGACGAACCAGTTTTTGAGCACAGAAGCACACCGGTTTCAGTGAGAAGTCCGCAGCAAAAAGGAGCGCGGCGCACAGGCGCGACGCGCGACAAATCAGCGCTCGGAAAGACTCACGAGGTGTACAACGGCACGTCCCTGACTAGACGACCTGGTTCGGGCCGCACGGTAATGGCGCGCAGCGGCGCTGTGCGACTGGTTTTCGCGCGCCGCACCGCCAGGTTCCGTCCGGCGGATCATGGGCGAAGCCGGCAGCCAACTCGCCGACGATGTACACGAACACGCCCCCTGGCCAGCGTTCGCACTGGTCAGGGGGCGTGTTGGCTGATCACGGGCGGAGGGTGTGGGATTCGAACCCACGAAGACATCGCTGCCTTACCGGTTTTCAAGACCAGCGCCATCGGCCACTAGGCGAACCCTCCCGGATCGCGCGCCCCGCAGGGGTGCGCGACCGTGCCTAGTCTGCCACGACCACGCGCCGGGCGAGCGGGCACGGCACCCAGGCTGGGACGATCGGTGGCGTGTGGGACACCCCGTCAGTCGTGTTGATCAGCGGCATCATGGCCGCCGGCAAGTCCACAGTGGCCGAGGCGCTCGCCCGGCGGCTGCCCCGCGCGGTGCACCTGCGCGGCGACGTCTTCCGGCGGATGGTGGTCAGCGGCCGGGAGGAGATGACCGCCGAGCCGTCGGAGGAGGCATGGCGACAGCTACGGCTGCGCTACGACCTCGCCGCGTCGGCGGCGGACCGCTACGCCGCCGCCGGCTTCACCGTGGTGCTCCAGGACGTGATCCTCGGGGCGGACCTGCCGGCCATGGTCGACCGGATCCGGCACCGGCCGCTGGCGGTCGTGCTGCTCGCGCCGCGCCCCGAGGTCGTCGCCGCCCGCGAGAAGGCGCGGGAGAAGAAGGGGTACGGGAACTGGCCGGTCGCCGCGCTGGACGCGGACTTCCGGGCGCAGACGCCCCGGATCGGGCTCTGGCTGGACACCTCCGCGCAGACGCCGGCGCGCACGGTGGACGAGATCCTGGCCCGGGCGTGGACCGACGGCCGGGTGGGGTAGACACAGAACATGCGCGCGATGACGATCCCGGAGCCCGGCGGACCCGACGCACTGGTCTGGGCCGAGGTGCCCGATCCCGAGCCCGGCCCGGGCGAGGTGGTCGTCGACGTGCGGGCCACCGCGGTGAACCGGGCGGACCTGCTGCAACGGCAGGGGCACTACCCGCCGCCGCCGGGCGCGCCCGCGTACCCCGGGCTGGAGTGCTCCGGGGTGATCAGCGCGATCGGGCCCGACGTGGCCGGCTGGGAGGTGGGCCGGGAGGTCTGCGCCCTGCTGGCCGGCGGCGGGTACGCGGAGCGGGTGGCGGTGCCGGCCGGGCAGCTGCTGCCGGTGCCGGCCGGCGTCGACCTGGTCGACGCGGCGGCGCTGCCCGAGGTCGCCTGCACGGTCTGGTCGAACGTGGTGCAGGTGGCCCGCCTCGGCAAGGGCGAGACGCTGCTGCTGCACGGCGGGGGTAGCGGGATCGGCACCTTCGCGATCCAGCTCGGGGCGGCGCTCGGCGCCACGGTGGTGGTCACCGCCCGGGCCGGCAAGCACGAGCGGCTGCGTGAACTGGGCGCGGCGCACACGATCGACTACCGCGAGCAGGACTTCGTCGAGGAGGTCCGACGGATGACCGACGGCAGGGGCGCGGACGTCATCCTCGACATCATGGGCGCCGCCTACCTGCCCCGGAACGTGGCGGCGCTGGCGGCCGACGGCCGGCTGGTGGTGATCGGCATGCAGGGCGGCCGGAAGGGCGAGCTCGACCTCGGGGCGCTGCTGGCGAAGCGCGGCACGGTCGCGGCCACCGCGCTGCGGTCCCGCCCGCTGGATCAGAAGGCGGAGATCGTCCGCGGTGTGCGGGACCAGGTGTGGCCGCTGGTCGAGTCGGGGGCGGTCCGGCCGGTCGTGGACCGGCGGCTGGCGATCACCGAGGCGGCACGGGCGCACCGGCTGGTCGAGTCGAGCGACCACGTCGGCAAGGTGCTGCTGACCGTCGGCTGAGGCTCAGGGCGTCGGCTCCTCGACCGTACGGGGGAGCACCAGGCGGGCCCCGGGGCCCTCGCCGGCGAGGGAGTCACCGGGGTTGTAGAGGGTGCAGCGTTGCAGGGACAGGCAGCCGCAGCCGATGCACCCGTCGAGATCGTCGCGGAGCTTGGTCATCAGCCGGATCTTCTCGTTCAGCCGTTCCCGCCAGGTCGCGGAGAGCCGCGCCCAGTCCTCCGTGCTGGGCGTACGCGACGCCGGCAGCGAGTCCAGCGCCTCCCGGATCTCCTCCAGCGAGATGCCGACCTGCTGGGAGATCCGGACGAACGCCACCCGGCGCAGCTCGGTGCGGGCGTAGCGGCGCTGGTTGCCGCCCGTCCGTTCCGCCCGGATCAGCCCGAGCCGCTCGTAGTAGCGCAACGCCGAGGGTGCCACGCCGCTGCGGGCGGAGAGCTGGCCGATGGTCAGAAACTCGTGCATCACGTCGCCTTGAGTTGAACCGGACTTCAACTTGCAGGCTAGCCGTATGACCACGACGACCGCCAGCGCGGGTCCGACCGCCGCGCCGCCCGACGACCCGACCGGTCCGCCGCTGCCGGGACCCGTCGCACCGCTGTACGAGCGGATCCGCGCGGGCCGGGAGTTCGCCGCCAACGTCCGCTCCACCGTCGACGTGCTCTGGGTGCTCTACGACCGAATCCTGCGGGTCACCCCGGAGACCGTCGACGATCCCGAGCGGGACCGGTTCCTGCTCTCCAAGGGGCACGCCGTGGCCGGCTACTACGCCGTACTCGCCGCGAAGGGCTTCGTCCCCGCCGACTGGCTGGACGACCAGGGCAGCCCCGGAAGCCGGCTCGGCGACCACCCGGACCGGACGCTGGTGCCCGGCGTGGAGATCGGTTCCGGCTCGCTCGGGCACGGGCTCGGGCTCGGCGTCGCATCAGGGCGTGGGCGCGGTGCTGGTCAGCGTCGGCGCGTCGTACGACCGGGCGGAGGCGGGGCGGACCCACCTGTCCCCGGCCGACGTCTCGCTGATCGACACCCTGCACGGCTGGACGGTGCACGTCCCCGGCCACCCCGACGAGGTGCCGGCGCTACTGCGGGACGCGGTGGCCGCCGACGGCTCGGCGTACCTGCGGCTGTCCACGCTGCGCAACGCCCGGCCGTACGGCGGCGACGGCGCGCTGCGGGTGCTCCGGGACGCGGGACCGGGAGCGCCGCTGCTGGTCGCGGTGGGACCGGTGCTGGACGCGGCGCTGGCAGCGGTGGCCGACCTGGGGGTGACGGTGGCCTACACCCACCGGCCGAGACCGTTCGACACGGCGGGGCTGCGGGCGCTGGCGGGCGGCGAGGTGATCCTGGTCGAGCCCTACCTGGCGGGAACGTCGGCCCGGGTGGTGTCGGCGGCACTGGCCGACCGGCCGCACCGGCTGCTGGCGCTCGGCGTGGGGCGTGAGGAGTTGCGTCGCTACGGCTCGGCCGAGGACCACACCCGCTGGCACGGCCTGGACGCCGCCGGGCTGCGCCGCTCGGTCGACGGGTTCCTGGCCCCGGCGTTCGTGCCGGCCGGCTACTGAAGGGGCGGGGCGGTCAGCGGGTCGGGGCGGCGACGGGGCGGCGGCGGGTGCGCTCGCGGCCGAGGATCCAGATCGCCTCGACGCCGTCCTTCCAGGTGATCTTCTTGCCCTCCTCGCGGCCCCGGGCGCGGTAGCTGATCGGGACCTCGTAGGGGCGGATGCGACGACGCAGCAGCTTGCCGGTCACCTCGGCCTCCATGCCGAAGCCGCGCGAGCGCACGTCGAGCGAGCGGTAGAGCGCGACCGGCATCAGCTTGAAGCAGGTCTCCAGGTCACCGATGTAGGAGTTGAACAGCACGTTGGCGGCCATGGTGACGCCCTTGTTGCCCATCACGTACCAGAAGCTGTAGGCACTGTGACTGCCGAAGGTGCGATTGCCGTAGACGACCGTGGCCCGGCCGTCGAGCACCGGGTCGAGCAGCTTCGGGATGTCCTGCGGGTCGTACTCCAGGTCGGCGTCGAGGATGACCATGTAGTCGCCCTCGGCGTTGTCGACCGCCGTCTTGATGGCCGCGCCCTTGCCGGCGTTACGCTGGTGGGTGATGACCCGCAGGCGCGCGTCGTCAGCCCGGCCGAGGACCTCCCCGGTGCCGTCACGGCTGCCGTCGTCGACCACGACCAGCTCGATCTCGCACGGGTAGTCGACCGCCAATGCCTGCTTGAGGGCATCCGCGATGCGTTCTTCCTCGTTGTAGACCGGCATGAGGATCGAGAGCTTCACGGGAATCTCCACGGTGACGACAATATGCCGGCCCTAGCCTAGCCTGGCACTTTGGTGGCGCGGCGCCCAGCACGGCCGGCAGTCCACGCGGCGGATTCAGGTTGATGGTGTTTACTTCCGCCATGTCGGCAGTCGGCTACCCGCTCGTCCTGGCGCCGATCGCCGTAATCGGACTGCTCAGCTTCGCCCTCCGGCCCGCTGCGGTGGTGACGGTGGGAGGACGGCGCCTCGCGCTGGTCCGGGCGGCCCTCGTCACCGGCGCGTTCGCCGTGCTCGCGGTGGAACTCCTGGGTGCGCTGCGGCTGCTGACCATGCCGGCGTTCGCCGTGGCGTGGCTCCTCCTGCTCGCCGGTGCGGCCGTCGCGGTGTCCCGACGCCGCCGCCGGGACGCCGCACAGCGCGTGGTCGAGATCGTGTCCGCGCCGCGGCCCGCACTGGTCGGCGCGACGGCCGGCCCCGCCACCGGAGCCCCGGCCGGCTGGCCGGCACGGGAGCCCGACGCGTCGCGCGGGTCCCGGAGCGCCGGCCGCCGGACCCGGCTGGCGGACGCCTGGCGTACGGCGGGTCGGGGCGAACGGCTGCTCGCCGGCGCGGTCGGCGGGATGCTGCTGATCGAGTTGCTGGTCGCGCTGCTGGCCGAGCCGAACAACTTCGACTCGCAGACGTACCACCTGCCGAAGGTGGAGCACTGGGTGGGCCAGGGGAGCCTGGACTTCTGGCCCACCGCCATCCACCGGCAGGTGACCATCCCGCCCGGCGCCGAGTACCTGCTGCTGCATCTGCGCCTGTTCACCGGCGGGGACGCGCTGCACAACCTGGTGCAGTGGGCGGCCGGCGTCGGCGTCCTGCTGGCGGCCACCCGGATCACCGCGCAGCTCGGCGGGGGCCGGCGGGCCCAACTGCTCACCGCGTTCGTGCTCGCCACCACGCCGATGGTGGCGCTCCAGGCCACCAGCACCCAGACCGACCTGGTCTGCGCCGCCTGGGTGGCCTGCGCGGCCACGCTGGCGCTGGACGGGCTGCGTCGGCGCGCCGGGGTCGGGGCGATGCTGGGGCTGGGGGCGGCAACCGGGCTGACCGCGCTGACCAAGACCAGCGGCCTGGTCGCGGTCGGCCCGCTGCTGCTGCTCTGGGGGCTGGCCCAGCTCCGGCTGGCGCGGGCCGACGTCGCGCCGGGACGCCGGGCGGGCCGGGTGGTCACCGGGTCGATGCTGATCCTGCTGGTGGCGGGGGTCGTGGTCGGGCCGTTCCTGGCCCGGGTGACCGCCGAGTTCGGGCACCCGCTCGGGCCGCCCCGGCTACGCGAGTCCATCCCGATGGAACGGCACGACCCGCCGTCGGTGCTGGTGAACGCGCTGCGGATCGCGCACACCGCGTTCGACACGCCGCTCGCGCCGCTACGCCGGGCGGGTGCCGAGGCGATCGTCGGCGGTGCCGGTGTGATCGGCGTGGACCCGCAGGACCGGGCCATCACCTTCGGGCAGGAGCGGTTCCCGGTGCCGTCCTGGTATCCGGACGAGGACCGGGTCGCCTTCCCGCTGGCCGGGGCGCTGGCGCTGACCGGGGCGGCGTTCGCGCTGACCCGGCCCGGTCGGGTCAGCCCGACGCAGGCGGGACCGCTGCGCGCGTACGCGGTGGTGGTCGTGACGGCCGTGCTGCTGCACACCGCGATGATCAAGTGGCAGCCGTGGGGCAACCGCCTGCTGCTCTACGCGCTGGTGCTGGCCGTACCGCTGGCGGGGCTCTGGCTCGACGCGCTGTTCCGCCGGAGCGACCGGACGGGCGGGCGGCGGCCGGTGGCAGCCGGGCTCGCGGTGACCGTGCTGGCCACCTGCGCGCTGGCCGGGGTGCTGGCGGTGTCGTACGGCTTCCCGCGCCGGCTGGTCGGCGCGGGCTCGGTCTTCACCACCTCCGAGTGGGACACCCGGTTCCTGCGGCGTCCGCAGTGGGCGGAGGAGTTCCGCTGGGCGGCCGACGCGGTACGCGCGACGGATGCCCGCCGGATCGGCCTGGTGCAGCAGAACGACAACTGGGAGTACCCCTGGTGGCTGCTGCTTCGCGACGGCGACGGGCGCCCGCCGGAACTGGTGGCGTTGCAGTCGGTGCTGCCCGGGCGCCCGCCGGCCGACCCGGCCGCGGTGGACGCGATCGTCTGCACGGGCCGGCAGGCGGCGTGCACGGCGCTGGTGCCGGCGGGCTGGCAGGTGCGGTTCCGGGGGTACGTGGGCTACGCCCTCCCACCGGGGCGCTGATCTCCGCGCGGAGCGTTATTCGCCCTGATTGCCCGGTTCTGCACTCCGCGCGCAACGATTCTGAGACGCATTCACATATCTCGACACCGACGCTACCGTCTGGTAACTCGATCGACGTCCCGCGATCGAGCAGAAGGGATTGCGTCGATGCTTGGTTTCCCTGTCAGGCGCGGACGCGCGACCCGACGACGGGCACTCACCGTCGTCGCCGCCGCCGCTCTCGTGCTGCCGATGTTCGCCGGAACGGCCTCCCCCGCCGCCGCGGCCGACCGCCCCGCCATCCAGCCGCTTCCCGCCAACCTGGAGACGATCCGCGCCGCCGAGGCCACCACGCTCTACGGCACGCCCGCCGTCCGCCCGATCGAGCAGCGCCGCACGGCACTGATCACGATGGGCGACAGCCAGATCTCCGGCGAGGGGGTCGGCAACTACGTCCCCGGCACCCACCAACCCGGCAACTGGTGCGACCGCTCGTACGACCAGGCCGTGTTCCGCACCGGCATCCCGGCCGACGAGAAATACAACATCGCCTGCTCCGGCGCGACCCCGTGGAACCTCGTCCGGGGCGGGCCGACCCAGCACAACGAGCTGAACCAGGGCGACCACCTGGCGATCAAGGCGCGCAACACGCACATCAAACTGATCTGGGTGGTGGTCGGCGCCAACGGCGAGGGCACGATCCAGTTCGGCCCGGTCGCCACCGACTGTGCCGTCAGCCGGGTCTTCCTCCAGGGGGCGTGCCACCCCACCTACACCGACCAGTGGGCCGTGCGCACCGACGGCAGCCGGCGGGGGGTCGAGCAGGCGCTCAACGACATCCGGCAGACCATGACCGGCGCCGGCTACCTGCGGTCCGACTACGAGCTGGTGCTCATGTCGTACCCGGGCCCCGGCAGCCCGGACGTCGAGGACAACCCGAACTTCCCCGGCTGGTACGCGGGCGGCTGCCTGCTCTACCTGGCCGACGCGGCGTTCGCCCGGAACAAGGCGGTGCCGATGTTCGAGTCGGCGCTGCGGGCCGCGGCCGCCAACACGGGCACCCGCTACCTGGACGCCAGCCGGCTGTTCCACGGCCACGAGGTGTGCACCGACAGCACGTCGGTACGCGGGCTGCACATCGAGATCGGCGTCTGGGACGAGAACGCGGCACGCCAGTCGTTCCACCCGAACAACCGGGGCCACGGCATGTTCGCCCAGTGCGTCACCCAGTTCTGGAACTCGGGTCAGCAGCGGGCGACCTGCGTCGACCCGGCCAGCACCGGCAGCGGCGTGCTGTACAACGGACTCCTCGAGTTCAAGCAGCTACGCAACGCCGCCACCGGCACCTGCGTCGACGGCAAGGGGTACGACTCGCGCAACAACACCGCCCAGCAGTCGTACGGCTGTCACGGCGGCCGTAACCAGGGCTTCTGGTACGACCCGACCCGCCAGTCGCTGCACTCGGAGCTCTCCCACGACCGCTGCCTGGACGTCTCGGGCGGATCGTCGAGCGCCGGCACGGCCGTGAACGTCTACGACTGCCACGGCGGCGGCAACCAGAAGTTCGTGCTGGCCGGCAATCAGCTCAAGGCGGCCGGCAACGCCAACCTCTGCCTCGCGTTCGACAGCCCGACGTCGGGCAGCCCCCGACTGCGCCTGGCGACCTGCTCCACCAGCACCCGTCAGCAGTGGTCCTTCGAGTCCCGCAACTTCGCCAACCCGGTGGGCTACGGGCACGACGACTTCATCGGCTCCCGCGTCTACTGAGTCCGCCCCGCGCCGGCGAGCGGTGCCGCCCTTCCGGGGCCGCACCGCTCGCACGGACGGGTCGACGTGGCTCCGACCAACGACGGCGGGCCAGTCAGCCGGCGTCGAGGCGGCGTAGCGCCTGGAGTCTCCCGGCTACTTCTGCCTGGCGGGCACGACGACCAGGCGGGCCACCCCGCCGTCACCCGCCCGGGTACCGGCGACACCGACGGTCGTGCCGACCTTGACGTCGGTGGAGCGGATAGTCGCCCGACGCTCGACGACGCGCAGGTCGTCGCCGAAGGTCCAGGTCAGGGTGAAGCCGTCGGTCGACTTCACGGTCATCGAGTCGCCGTCGACCGCGGTCACCTCGCCCCGCTGCACGGCGACGGTCCTCGTGCCGCCGTCCTTCGTCCGCACCACCGCCTCTCCGTGCAGGGCGTTCCGCCGCAGCAGCACCCGGGCCTGCCGGCGCTCGCGCCGCTCCTCCGCGCGCTCACGCCGTTTCTCCCTGTCCGCGCCCGGCGAAGCCGTCGGCGAGGCGGGGGCGGCCATCGGTTCGACGTCCAGATCACCGGCGTCGAAGCCCATCGCGACGAGGGCCTGGCCCTCGGCGCCCAGCGCCGCGGCGACCTCTACGGCGGTCTCGCGGGCCGGTTGACCGGCAACCTCGGCGGCTCCGCACCCGCCGACGCCGAGCGCGACCACCGCGAGCAACGTGGTGGCTCCGATTCCCCAACGTGCCATGGGTCTTCCTCTCCTCCGTGGAGTCCTCAGCCTCCCGCCGCCAGGCGAGCGGCGGGTCAGGCGGATGTTCGGGTCAGGTAAGGATCCGGGGGCAACCGGACGGTGAACGCGGCCCCGCCCTCCGGGGCGTGCCCGGCCGCGATCTGCCCTCCGAGCCGGCGGACCAGGCCCGCGGCGAGGGCCAGCCCCAGCCCGCTGCCGACCTTGCGCACCCCCCGGTAGCGCTGGTGCAGGGCGCCGCGTTCGAAGGCCACCGCCAGGTCGTCGTCGGTGAGACCCGGTCCGCCGTCGCGGACCTCGACGACGCCGCCCGCCGCCGGGCCCGGGCCGCCCGCCCGGACCGCGAGCACGATCGACGCCCCCGGCGGTACGACCCGCAGCGCGTTCTCCAGCAGCCCGTCCACCACCTGCCGGATCCTCCCCGGATCGGTGTACGCCGACACCGGCACCGCGGGGATCTCGGTGTGGAACGACACCGCCACCGCCGCACACCGGCCGGCCCAGGTGCGACCGGCGTCGGCGACCAGCCGGGACAGGTCCACCGGGACCGGTTCGAGCGGGAAGTCGGCGGCCTCCAGGCGGGCGAGCGCCAGCAGGTCGCCGACCAGCCGGTCCAGGTGCTCCGCCTCGGTGAGCACGATGCGACCGGTGTCGGCCGTCTCCGTGGGCCCGATCACCCCGTCTGCCAGCGCCTCGGCCCAGCCCCGGATCGCGGTCAGCGGCGTGCGCAACTCGTGGGACACCGAGAGCAGGAACTCACGCTGCCGGGACTCGCTCGCGGCCAGGGCGGCGGCCAGCCCGTTCAGCGCGTACGCCAGATCGGCGACCTCCGCCGGCTGCTCCACCGGCACGCGTACCGCCCGGTCCCCCGCCCGCAGCCGGCCGGCGGCGTGGGCGGCCCGCCGGATCGGTCGGGCCAGCCGGCGGGCCAGCAGCAGCCCGGCGACCACCCCGGCGGCCAGCCCGGCCAGCAGCGGCAGCCAGAGGCCCGGCAGCACCTGCCGCCACGGGGCGGCGGCCCGGGAACTGGCCAGCACCACCCCGTTGCCGTCGGACAGGGCCCGTCCCTCGATCAGCGCACGCCGCCCCTCCACGGGACCGCGCGTCGAGACGTTCCGCCCCTCGGCGATCCGCCGCACCACCCGCGCCGGCAGGCCGGGCCGGTCGGGCACCCCGTCCCGGACCAGGTACGGGTCGAAACCCTGGTTGCGCAGCCGGAGGACGAGCCGCTCCTCGTCGGCCGTCCGCCCGGTCTCCAGCCGGGGTCGCAGCACCTCCGCGGCGAGCCGGGCCTGGCCGGCCAGCGCCTCCTGGTCGCGCCGCTCCGCGCCGCGTACCGCGAGGGGCACCGCGACGATCGCGGTGACCAGCACCGAGACCAGGGAGACCGCGCAGGTCACCAGAACCGCGCGGGAGGTCAGCGTCCGGCCGGGGCGGGGCCGGCACGGCGGCGCCGGGCGGCCGACCACCGGCAGGGCGACGGTCGGCTCAGCCATCGACGGCGTACCCGACGCCCCGGTGGGTGCGGATCACGCTGGCCGGGCCGAGCTTCGCGCGTACCTGCGCGACGTGTACGTCGACGGTCCGGGTGCCGGCGTGCGCCGCGTAGCCCCAGACACCGGCGAGCAGTTCCTCCCGGGTGAAGACCCGGCCCGGCCGGGCCATCAGGTGAGCGAGCAGATCGAACTCGGTGGAGGTCAGCTGGACCGGGGTGCCCGCGGCGGTCACCGTCCGCCGGGCCGGGTCGAGGGTCACCGCGCCGACGACCCGGAGCGGGCCCGTTCCCCCGGGCGGCCCGGCGGTGCGACGCAGCACCGCCCGCACCCGGGCCACCAGTTCCCGGGGGCTGAACGGCTTGGTGACGTAGTCGTCGGCGCCCAGTTCCAGCCCGACGACACGGTCCACCTCGTCGTCGCGGGCGGTGAGGAAGATGACCGGGGTCCAGTCGCCGGCCTCGCGCAGCAGCCGGCAGACCTCCGTGCCGGCCAGTCCGGGCAGCGCGATATCGAGTACGCAGGCCACCGGGCGCAGCCGGCGGGCGGCGGCCAGCCCCGACGATCCGTCCCGTTCGACGTGTACGCCGAAGCCGTCGCGGGTCAGATAGAGCCGGACCAGATCGGCGATGGCCGGCTCGTCCTCCACCACGAGGACGAGCCCGCGAAGCGCGGCGTCGGAGGTCACCGGCCCATGATGGCCGACCCGACGCCGTCAGGCGGGTCTGCGGATGTTCGGATCCGGTAAGAAGACGGTCAGCGCACCACGGCGGGGCGGAACGCGGCGGGTCGCGCGACCGGCGCCGCCTCGCCGATGGTGGCGACGAGCCGTTCCCTGGGTGCCCGCAGCCGGGTCCGGAACGCGTGGTTGAGCAGCGCGTCGAACTGCCACACCTGCTTCGGGTGCCGGGTGCGGATGAGGAACCGCTCGCGGATCCCGTCGATCGCGGTGGCGGCCAGCTCGACCGAGTGCAGGCGGGGGTCGGGGCTCCAGGTGACGTTGCTCAGCTCCCGCAGCTCGGAGTTGAGGTGCAGGCGCAACCGGTGCAACACCCGGGTCTGCTGGGTGACGACCAGCCGCCGGTGGGTCAGCAGCAGCAGGTATTCGCCGCTCGTCGGGCGGTCGGGCCGGCCGCACCGGGTGACCAGGATGGTGGCGTCGCCGGAGCCGACGCAGCGTCGGAAGACCGGCATGTGCCGGGTGACGGTCTGCACCGCCAGCCCGGCCTCGGCGGCGGCCGGGAGGAACGTGCGGGAGAAGACGTCCATGCCCTGCCCAACGACGGCAGCGCTGGAGTGATGTGGCTCACGCGCAAATTGCAGAACTTCCACGGTCGGCCGTCGCACCGTCTGTGCGGCCTCCGGGCCCGCCGCGCCGGCGGGCCCGGATCCTCCGGCCTCAGAACAGTGGCTGCATCACGTCGAAGCCGCTGCCCAATTGGGTCGGGCTGAGCCAACCGCTGCCGTTCCACCGGTACCACAGCAGGTGGCCGGTCGACGGCTGGACGGCGGCCAGGTCGGGCTGGCCGTTCCGGTCGAAGTCGCCGAGCTGGACGAGGTCGCGCATGTCGCCCCAGCCGGCACCGGCATCGAGCGGGCTACCGACGAGCCCGTCCGTGCCGCCCGGGTAGAGGCGCAGGCGACCCGTGCTCTGCTCCCGGGCAAGCAGGTCGGGACGCCCGTCCCCGGTGAAGTCCGCCCCGCCGGTCAGCTCGTCCAGCTCGTTCCAGCCCTCGCCACCGAGCGCGACCCGGCTGCCGAACCCGGTGCCCTTGCCCGGATAGAGCCAGAGGACGCCGGTGGAAATCTGCACCGCCGCCAGGTCCTGGTAGCCGTCACCGTTCCAGTCGCCGACCGGAGTGATCTCCCGCATGCTGTTCCAGCCGCTGCCGATCCGGAACCGGGTGGACACGCCCGAGCCGTTGCCGGGATAGAACCAGAGGTAGCCGGTCAATTTGTCGCGGGCCAGCAGGTCCTCACCGCCGGAGCGGGCGAAGTCCCCGATCCGGATGATCGTGTCCATGCTGTTCCAGCTCCCGCCGAGCGTCGTCCGCCCGGCGAGGGCCACACCGTTGCCCCCGTAGACGTGCAGCCGCCCGGTGGCCGGGTCGCGGTAGCCCAGATCCGCCCAGCCGTTGCCGGTGAAGTCGCCGAACGGGGTGGTTGGCAGCGCGGTGAGGTCGAGGTGGTTGCTGTCGATGTTTATCTTCACCCCACCCCACGTCTCGTGGTGGTCACCCTGGTACTGCTTCATCCGCCGCTTCGGCATCCAGTACGACTCCGGCAGCGCCTTGTCCGTCACCGTCCGCACGCCGTCCCAGCGGGCGAAGTCCAGGTAGTCGGGGCGCCCGTGGCCAGCCCGCTCGTACGCGGAGACCTGGTCCGCCAGGCCGCCGGAGGCGACGTCGGTGTAGAAGCCGGAGAAGTAGCCGTGGTCGTGCAGCCGGATGGTCCAGGCGTGGGTGAAGGTCTGCACCGCCGCCGAACAGGCCGCGTCGCCGGCCGGGTACTTCTCCATGTTGTAGAAGACCGTGCTGTCCCGGGCCAGGCCCAGGTCACGCGCCCGCGCCGCGGCGTCGTCGGCCGCCGCCCGCCCCTGTGCCGCCGCCTGGGCCGGATCGATCCGCGGCTTGCTCGTGCTACGGCAGGGCGCCTGCGGCCCGACGTAGAGCGGAAAGAACCGCCAGCCTGCCGCCGCCTGCGCGGTAACCCACTCCCGGGTCAGGTTCGGCTGGGCACAGGCCCGGCCGTTCCCACCGATGTAGATGCCCACCGCCCGGTACGGCGAGGCCAGCCACGCCTTCATCGCGGCGCTCGACGGTGCCGTGCAGGTGTCGAAGCCCAGGCCGGTGAAGGTACCCGGATGCGGCCCGGTGTAGCCGGCGGCTCGGGCGGGAGCGGCCGTGGCGGCCAGGGCGACACCGGCGGTGAGCACGGCGACCACCGTCGCCGCGACGGTACGCCGGGCGGTACGCCATCGGCCGACGGGCAGAGTGCGATGGAGTGTCACAAGTCCCCGATTCCTGCTGTGGATGGCCGGTGGGCGGACGGGCGTGCGTCTCTCGCTCGGCACCGGCGCGCCGATTCTGCCCGGCTGCCCGTCCTTTGTCGAGACGGCTGCCCCTGCTCAACCCCGGCACCGCGGATCGGCGGGCCCCGCTCAGACCGGATCGGGTTCGAACAGCTCCTGCAACCAGCCGGGCACCGCGGACGCGTACTCCGCCCGGGCCGGATCGAGGGTCTGGAGGGCCCGGCGCCAGGACAGCGCCCGGCTCACCCGGCTGACACGGACGGCCAGGCGGGCCGCCTCGCGCAGCGTCGCCGGGTCGTGCCGGTCGGACCACGGCTCCAGGTAGGCGTCGCGCAGCCGCGCCAGCGCCGGGTCGCCCTCGGGCAGCTTGAAGGTGTACGCGACCGAGTTCAGCGTCACCAGCAGGGTGCCGAACGGGTGGGCCACCGAGGCGTCGCCCCAGTCGAAGAAGCGGTGCCCGTCGTCGGCGACGAAGACGTTGCCGTCATGCAGGTCGTCGTGCTGAATGGTCGGCGCGATGCCGGTCCCGGCCAGCCGGCGGCAGTCCTCGGCGAACCGGGCCCGGTGGGCGCGCAGCCGTTCGTGCGCCTCGGCGGTGAGCCCGTCCTCCGCGCCCAGCAGCAGCGAATCCTCGTCGTCGAGCAGTGCCTCGAAGAGCGCCGGCAGCACCTCCGGCCGGTGGTCGGGCACCCCGGCCGCCAGCAGTTCGCCGGCCCGGGGAGCGACCGTGCGCTGGAGGTCGGCGTACTCCGGCAGGACCTGCTCCCAGCGGGCCAGCAGGCTCCGGTCGCCACCCAGCGCGTCGCGCAGCGACCGGCCGCCGTCGGGCAGCAGCGACCAGCCGCGACCGGCGTCCACCGCGACCGGGTCGAGCACCCGCCCCGGGACGAGCCGGGCCAGCGCAGCCAGCAGCGCGGCCTCGTGCCGGGTGCCGGGGTTGTTCGCCTTGAACCAGACGTCCCCGGAGTCGGTCGGCACCCGCCAGACCAGCGACCAGGGTCGGAGCCGCGGCTCGACCGGCCCGGCGACCCGCCGCCCCAGCCGGGCGAGGTGGTCTGCGACCCAGTCGAGCGCGGCGTCCTGCCAGCCCGGGTCGGCCCAGTCGGCGCGTGGCTCGGCCCGGTCGGCGTGTGGCTCCCGGTCGACGCGCGGCTCGGTCGCCCGGTCGGCGGGGGGCGTGGCGGCGTCAGTCACGCCGGGCAACTCAGTCACGCCGGGCAACGTAGCCGCCGCCCGCACCGCCGGGCCACGGGTTTTCCCCTCGCCCTACAACAGCTCGACGATCGTGGCGTTTGCCATGCCGCCGCCCTCGCACATGGTCTGGAGGCCGTAGCGGATGTCGTTGTCCCGCATGTGCGTCAGCATGGTGGTCATGATCCGGGCGCCGGAGGCACCGAGCGGGTGGCCGAGCGCGATCGCGCCGCCGCGCGGGTTGAGCCGCTCCGGGTCGGCCTCGGTCTCCGCCAACCAGGCCAGCGGCACCGGGGCGAACGCCTCGTTCACCTCGTACACCCCGATCTCCTCGATGCCTAGCCCCGCGCGGCGCAGCGCCTTCGCGGTGGCCGGGATGGGTGCGGTGAGCATGGTGACCGGGTCGTCGGCGGCGACGACGGCGGTGTGCACCCGGGCCAGCGGGCGCAGGCCGTGCCGGCTGGCCCACTCGCTGGTGGTGATGGCGAGCGCCGCCGCGCCGTCGGAGATCTGCGACGCGGAGCCGGCGGTGACGACGCCGTCCGGGCGGAACGGGGTGGCCAGCTCGCCGAGCTTCTCCAGCGAGGTGTCCCGCCGGATGCCCTCGTCGGCGGCCAGCTTGCCGCCGTCGGCCAGGGCGACCGGGGCGATCTCGGCGTCGAAGGCTCCGGCATCCTGGGCGGCGGCGGCCTTCTCGTGGCTGGCGAGGGCGAACTCGTCGAGCTGCGCGCGGGAGAAGCGCCAGCGCTCGGCGATCAGCTCCGCCCCGACGCCCTGGTTGAACGGCAGCGGCGCGTCGTCGGCGAAACCCTCGACGCCGCGGTAGCGGTCGCGCAGCTGGTCGCTGAAGGGTGACCCGCCGGCCACACTGGCGCCCATGGCGACCCTGGTCATCGACTCGACGCCGCCGGCCACGACCAGGTCGGCCTGGCCGGAGAGGACGGTGGCGGCGGCGAAGTGCAGGGCCTGCTGGCTGGAGCCGCACTGCCGGTCGAGCGTGGTGCCGGGGACCGACTCGGGCCAGCCGGCGGCGAGCACGCCGTTGCGGGCGATGTTCCACGACTGGTCGCCGACCTGGGAGACGCAGCCCCAGACCACGTCGTCGACCTGCGCCGGGTCGATGCCGGTGCGCTCGGCGAGGGCGCGCAGCACGTGCGCCGAGAGGTCCACCGGGTGCACGGCGGCCAGGCTGCCCTTGCGCCGCCCGACCGGGGTGCGTACCGCGCCGACGATGACTGCGTCACTCATGACTACTCCCCGGTAACTTTGGGCCGGTCCCGATACTACGTCCTCGGCTTCCGTCGTGGCGACCGGTCGGTCGGCGGGGCGAGCCCGGGTGTCCCTCCCCGGTCGCCCTGGCATGCTGAACGGATGTGCGCACAACCGGCCCCGGCCCGGCAGTGGCGGGTGTCGCCCGCCCTGCCCGCGCTGAAGCTGACCGGCGCGGTGGCGCTGCTCGCGCTCGCGCTGCTCCTCGACGGCGGCGACCGGATCCAGTTGACGCTGGCCGTGGTCGTGGCCGCCGCACTCGCCGGCTGGGCGGCACGCGACTTGGTCGTGCCGGTCCGGCTGGCGGTCGACCCCGAGGGTGTCACGGTCGTCCAGGGCTTCGCGGGTCGCCGTCGGCTGCCCTGGGCGGCCGTGGAGAAGGTGACGGTGGAGCGCCGCGCACGGCTCGGCCTGAGCGGCGAGTTGCTGGAGATCGACGCCGGGGAGTCGCTGCACCTGTTCGGCCGGCACGACCTCGGCGCGGATCCGGCCGAGGTGGCCGAGGCGCTGCACGAGGCCCGCCCGCGCTGACCCGAAGCCGGCCCTGTGCCGACGCGGCGGCGGAGGTGCCGAGGCGGCGTTCGGGACCGGCCGGTCAGCCGCCGACGATCGCCGCGGTGCGGATCAGGGCCAGGCCGAGCAGCACCGCCACGATGATCGCGCCACCGGCGACCTGCACCAGCGTCCGCCGCGACCGCGGGGCGTACGCGAGCACGAGCGCCAGCAGCCCGCCCACCACGAGCCCGCCCAGGTGCCCTGGGATCGAGATGCCCGGAACGGTGAACGTGAAGACCAGGTTGATCACCAGGACGGGCAGCACCTGGGAGATGTCCCGCCCCATCTTGCGTTCGATGACCACCAGCGCCGCGAAGAGGCCGAAGATCGATGTGGAGGCACCGGCGGTGAGCTGGTTCTGCTCGCTGAACAGGTAGGCCGCGACGTTGCCGCCCAGCCCGGAGACCAGATAGAGAGCCGCGAAGCGCAGCGGCCCGAGGTTGGCCTCCAGCGACCGGCCGAGCACCCACAGCGCCCACATGTTCAGCAGCAGGTGGACCACGCCGTAGTGCAGGAACATCGCGGTTACCAGCCGGTACCACTCACCCTCGGCGATGCCGCCGATGGTGCCGTCCGGGAAGATCGCGCCGCCGAGCACCGAGCCCCAGTCGGTCAGTGGGGTGCTGCCGCCCATCAGGCCGCCGAAGCCGGAGCCGCCCACCGCCGCGTCCCCGCCCCGGTCGGAGGCGATGGAGAGCAGCATCAGCAGCACGTTGACGGCGATCAACGCCTTGGTGACGTAGCCGTGCCGGCCGGCGGCACCGCCACCGAAGGCGGTACGCGCCGGCCGCACGCTACGACGTCCCTCCGCCACACACTCCGGGCACTGGAAGCCGACCGACGCCTCCCGCATGCAGTCGGGGCAGATCGGCCGGTCGCACCGGGTGCACCGGACGTACGTCTCCCGACCGGGGTGCCGGTAGCAGACCGGCGTGGTGGGCGGAGAATCGCTCACCACGCCCGCCTGCCATCGCGGGCGACGCCGCCCACCATCCGATGCTGGCCCTCGGAGCGCTCAGTCATGTCGGCAAAGGTACCTCGCCGACCGCTCAGGCAGCCGTCCGCTCGATCTCGACCCGCTCGATGACGACGTCCTGCAACGGCCGGTCGTTCGGGCCGGTCGGGGTGTTGGCGATCGCGTCGACAGTCTTCGCCGACTGCTCGTCGGCGACCTGACCGAAGATGGTGTGCCGGTTGTTCAGGTGCGGCGTCGGGCCGACCGTGATGAAGAACTGCGAGCCGTTGGTGCCCGGCCCGGCGTTCGCCATCGCCAGCAGGTACGGCCGGTCGAAACGCAGCTCCGGGTGGAACTCGTCGCCGAACTTGTAACCCGGGCCACCACGACCGGTGCCCGTCGGGTCGCCCATCTGAATCATGAAGCCGCTGATCACCCGGTGCGAGATGGTGCCGTCGTAGTACGGCCCGCTGCCCGGCTGACCCGTACGCGGGTCGGTGTATTCGCGGTTGCCCTCGGCCAGGTCGACGAAGTTCTTGACGGTCTTCGGCGCGTGGTTGCCGAAGAGCTCCAGCCGGATCGGGCCAGCGTTGGTGTGCAAGGTGGCGTAGAGAGCCTCGGCCACGGGTACTCCTCACTCGTTGGTCAGTTCCATGCGGATCCTCCCATGTGCCCGATCTGGCAGTGCGGAGGCATCCGAAGGTGGAGGATGACGAAGGAACAACTCCCAGGAGGTGGGACCGTGTTTGGAGTCGGGCGACGTAAGACCCAGGGGCAGCTGGCCAAGGTGGAGCTGAACCAGGGCCTCGGTCACCTGAGGCAGGCCGCGACGCACGCCGCGAAGGGTGCCGGCGCCACCGTCGGCCCACGGGTCCAGGCGGCCCGGGGCGCCGTCGCGCCGACCGCCGTTCTGGTGCGCGACCGCGCGTCCAGCGGGCTCGCGTCCACGGTCGCCGCGCTCGCGCCGCTGGCCCTGGCCGTCCGCAAGGCCCAGGCGGAGGCGGCGGGCAAGGCGGCCACCGGCAGGAAGGCCGTCGCGGCCAAGCAGGCCGCGGCCACCAGGAAGGTCAAGGCGAAGAACATGAAGGCTTCCCGGAAGAAGAACTCCCGTCGGGGCGGGGCCATGATGACCGGCCTGCTCGCGGCCGGCGCGGTGGCGGGTGTCGCCGCGATGGCGATGCGGCGTCGACGGGAACAGCAGGAGTGGACCGAGTACGAGCCGACCCGCAGCAAGCTGGAGCCGATGCGTGACGAGGTCGACACCATCGAGGTCAAGACCCCGTCGGCACCCGGCAGCTCGGCGATGTCGAGCGCCAGCGGCTCGGCGGTGGCTGGCGGCGCATCCACCCCCGGCGGCAAGCAGCCCGCCATCCACCCGACGGACAAGGTCCCGTCGGTCGCCGAGGGCGCCAAGACCGTGTCGGGCCGCCCGGCAGACGACCTGACCGAGGCCCTCACCAAGAACACCACCAAAACCAACACCCGCCGCTAACCCTCTCCCTCTCCCTCTCCCCCTCCCCTCCCTCCCCGCGCCCCGTCTCCCGCGATCTTGCACTTGCTGCCCCCGCGATGCCCCATACGTCGCTTATGCCAGGGCACAACCTGCAAGATCGCGGGAGACGGGGCGGGCGGGGAGAGGGGCGGGGAGGAAGGGGAGGGGTTAGAGCCAGCCGTTGCGGCGGAACCAGCGGTAGAGGGCCAGGGAGATCGTGAGCATCAGGGCGAGGACGACGGGATAGCCGTACGTCATCTTCAGCTCCGGCATGACGTCGAAGTTCATCCCGTAGATGCCGGCGATGGCGGTCCAGACGGCGGCGATGGCGGCCCACGCGGCGATCTTGCGCATGTCGTTGTTCTGGTCGACCGTGACCTGCGCCAGCCGCGCCTGCAGGATGGAGTTCAGCAGGTCGTCGTAGGAGTTGACCTGCTCGACCGTGCGGCTGAGGTGGTCCTGCACGTCCCGGAAGTAGCGGCGGATCTCCTTCGGCACGTCGCGGTTCATCTGCGCGGTGAGCGTCATCAGCGGGCGCTGCAACGGCATCACCGCCCGCTTGAACTCCACCAGCTCCCGCTTCATCTGGTAGATCCGCTGGATCCGGCCGCTGGACTGGCGGTCGAAGACGTCGGCCTCCAGCGTGTCGAGGTCGTCCTCCAGCCGGTCGGCGACCTCCAGGTAGAGGTCCACCACCCGGTCGGTGACCGCGTACGCCACGGCCCAGGGCCCCTGGAGCAGCAGGTCCTGCTTCGTCTCCAGGTCGGCCCGGACTCCAGCGAGCCGGCAGGCGTCCCCGTGCCGGACGCTGATCAGGAAGTTCGGGCCGATGAAGAGCATCACCTGGCCGGTCTCGACGACCTCGGAGTGCTCGGTCAGCTCGGCGTGCTCGCAGTACCGCGCGGTCCGCAGCACCAGGAAGCTGACCTCGCCGAACTGTTCCAGCTTGGGGCGCTGCTGGGCCTTGACCGCGTCCTCGACGGCCAGCTCGTGCAGCCCGTACGTGGCGGCGATGGCGGTCATCTCGGCCAGCTCCGGCTCGTGCAGGCCGAGCCAGACGAAGCCGTTCTCCTCGCGCCGGGCCGCGGCGAGCGCCTCGGCGTACCGCCAGTCGCCGGGCTGCCGCCGGCCGTCGACGTAGAGGGCGCAGTCCACCACCGCGCTGCGCTGCGGACCGGCCGGTGCGGCGACGCGCTGCGGGTTGTCGGAGTTGAGCCGGCGGGTCATCGCCCGCACCGGCGCCACCCAGTCCCGGGGCCTGAGCACCCGGCCGCCGTTCGGCGAGGCCGCCCGCCCCCGCTGCTGCCCCTGGTCCGTCACCACGCACCTCCCCCACGCGCCGGCGCGGCCAGCAGGACACGTGCCACCGCGGCTAGCAGGGTACGCCGCCGTCGATGATCACCGCCGGTGACGATCGGCGGGAGGGTGGCGCCGGGCGGGCCGGGTCGCTTCAGGGGGGTGAGGGGACGACGCGGCCCACCCGGCGCCTTTTGGGGGCGGGGGTTGTGCTGGTCGCGCCGCCCCACGTGCGGCCGGTCGGAGCCGGACGGGCTCGCCACCGGGCGCGGCGAAAGGCCGGGCACCGGGATGGTGATCCTCGCTACACGTGGTGAGTGACGCTCGCAGCATTGTGGGCCGTCGGCCGCCCCGGCGGGAGCCCCAGGACGGCCGCGATCGGCCAACTGTCGGGAATCCGACAGAAATTCAGCCCCGGACGGCCGCCATTGCCTCCGCCAGGCGCCGCACACCCTCGTCGATCCGGTCGGCGGTGACCGCCGAGTACGCCAGCCGCAGGGCGTGCCGCCCGCCGTCGACCACGAAGTCACTGCCCTTGACCACGGCGACCCCGCGCTCGGCGGCGGCCGGGGCGAGCTTGTCGACCTCGACGTCCTCGGGAAGCTCGATCCAGAGGAAGTAGCCCCCGTCCGGCTCCACGAACCGGGCCTCCGGGATGTGCCGGCGCAGCGACTCGGCCAGCACCCGGGCCCGCTCCCCGAGCGCGGCGCGGACGGTCTCGATCGAGCGCTCGATGTCGCCGGAGACGCAGAACTGGTGCACGATCGCCTCGGAGACCATGCCGGGCGAGATGTAGAGGCTGGTCGCCTTCTTCGCGATGTCGCCGATCAGGTCCGCCGGGCCGACCAGGTAGCCGACCCGTACGCCCGGGCAGACCGTCTTGGTGAAGCTGGACGCGTGCACCACGACGTTGCGGGTGTCGAGCGAGAGCATCGACGGCAGCGCCTCGCCCCGGAACCGGATGTCGGCGTACGGGTCGTCCTCGAAGATCGTGAACTCGTACTCGGCGGCGAGGTCGAGCAGCTCGCGGCGCTTCTCCAGGCTCAGCGTCACCCCGGCGGGGTTCTGGTAGTTCGGGATGACGTGCGCCAGCCGGGGACGCACCCCCGACTCCAGCAGCTTGCGCAGCTCGGCGGTGTCGAGCCCGTCCGGCTGGATGGAGACGCCGTGCAACTGGCTGCCCATCCGCTGGAGGTTGAGCAGGGTCCGGTCGTACGTCGGGCGCTCCACCACCACCGCGTCGCCGGGGCGGACCAGGTGGTCGAAGAGGAACGCGTCCGCCTGCAACGAGCCGTTGGTGACGATCACCTGGTCGGCGGTGACACCGTGCTTCTCGGCGATCCACTTCCGCAGCGGAAGGTAGCCGACGGAGGTGCCGTACGCCGTCACCCCGGCGGGGTCGGCGTCGAACGCGCGGACGGCGGCGGCCTTGAGCCCCTCGACATCGACGATGTCCAGCGAGGGAGCGCCACGGGCGAAGGAGATCAGCTGCTCGGCGGTCATGGCTGTTCAGCGTACGGAAGGCGACGGGGTACGCGCGGACGGCACGGCGATGTCCGCATCCTGAGCCACCGGGACGGGTGACCGGCGTGGACCGGTCGGCGGGAGATCAGACCGGAAGGCCGAGCGGGTCGTGCTGTGCCTCCCGGGAGAGCCCGTCCACGTGCAGGCCGAGTGCCGCGATGAGCTGCCCCCAGTCGAAGTAGGACCGCCAGGCCGCGATCCGACCGTGCCGGACCCGGACGACGTCCGCCACGTCCCAGCTCACCACCCGACCGGTCGGCGCGACCGTGCCGAAGGGGGTGTGCAGCACGCCGGTGTGGGTCCCGGTCAGCCGCTGTTCGACCGCCGCGCCCCCGGCCGTCCGCACCGACCCGAGCCGGTCGACGGTCAGGTCCGGGAAGGCCCCGGTCCAGGTACGCAGCAGCGCGGGCAACTCGATCGGACGCGCCGTCACGCCGGGCATGGAGTAGAAGGCGTCCGCCGCGTAGAGGTCCGGCAGCCGGGCCACGTCCCGCCGCAGGAGCATCGCGTACTGCTGCTCGACCAGCCGCTCCGCGTCAGGCATGAGAACCTCCGTCGCGGGGCCGCGGCCCGTCCGCGCCCGCACCGGGATCCTTACCCGCCGATCAGCCCCGGCACACCCCCGCCGACCGGCGACCCGCTCCGCGTCGACCGAAGGCTCAGGACGCGCCGACCGGCGGCTCAGGTCGCGTCGGCCAGCCGGCTGGCCGCCCAGACCCGCATGATGTCCCGGACCGAGATCACCCCGGCCACCTCGCGGCCGTCGAGCACCACCAGGTGCCGGAAGCCGCCCCGGGCCATGGCCGCTGCCGCCTCCTGCACCGTCCACTCCGGCCCGGCGTAGACCACGTCCCAGGTCAGGTGGGCGGCCGTCCGCTCGACGTCGCAGTCCAGGCCGGCCCCGATGGCATTGAGCACGTCACGTTCGGTCATGATGCCGACCCCCTCGGAGTCGGGATCGATCACGACCGCCGACCCGACGCCGCGGGCCGACATCATCCGGGCCGCCTGACGGAGCGTGTGCTCCGGGCCGACCACGAGAACCTCGCTGGACATCGCTTCCCGAACCTGCATCACACATCACCCCTTTGGGACGGTGGCACCCGGTAGGGGACATGGTGCGCCCCGGCGGTGCCCCCGACAAGACCGGGCGGTGCCCACGACGAGACCGGGCGTCGCCGGAGGGCCCGGCCGCTCGCTACTGTCGTCAGGTGCCCACCGAGCCCCTGCGCTGCGCCGGAGCGCTGATCGTCGACGACGACGGCCGCCTCTTCGTTCAGCGACGGTCACCCGACCGGCGGATATTTCCCAATTGTTGGGACATCGTCGGCGGCCACCTGGAACCGGGCGAGGACGTGGCGGACGCGCTGCGCCGGGAGGTCACCGAGGAGACCGGCTGGCGGGTGTCCCACGTCCTCGGTCACGTCGGGGAGTACCGCTACGTCGCCGACGACGGCCTGGAGCGGATCGAGAGCGACTGGCTGGTCCGGGTCGACGGCGACCTGGCCCGGCCGAGGCTGGAGGCGGGCAAGCACACCGAGTACCGGTGGCTCGCCGCCGACGAGCTCGACCTGCTCGACGAGCACCGGGACGTCAACGACGGCCTGATCCGGCGGATCGCGGAGGAAGCCTTCGCCGCCCTGCGCTCGATCGGTCTGTGAACGACACCGTCGAGCTGGCGCCGCACCGGTTCGCCGGCCTGGTAGCCCCGGCGGTCGACCGGGCGTTCGTCGCCGGCATGCTCGCCTGCCGCGACGGCGGGGGCGCCGAGCTGAGCCAGCGGTACGGCGGACCGGCGGCCACCGGCTTCCTGCTGGAGTTCCGCACCCGACTCGCCGCGCCGGGCGGAATGGTGGACGAGGCCGGCTTCGCGGCGGTGACCCGCTACCGGGACCCGGGCGAGTGCCGGCGGGCCCTGGACAAGCAGGTGGCGTACGGGATGATCCACCGCAGCCCCGACGGCGGGCTCACCGCCACCGAGCGGGGGCTCGCCTTCCTCGCCGAGATCTGGCAGGTGCACGCGGAGGTGACCGAGGCGCTCTGGGCGGGGCACGACGACCGGCTGCTGCGGCTGGTGGAGGCGTTCGGCCGCGTCCTCACGTACGCGCTGGTGCTGGCCGACGAGGAGGGCCCCGGCGCCGGGGCGGCGTTCGCGACCACGGCGCCGCCGTACGAGCCGGACGGCACCCCGCCCGGCCTGCTGCTGCTCAACCGGCTCGGCACGATGCGCTACCACCGGGCCGACGCGCACGCCGCCGCGTGGACCGCCGCCGGGCACACCGCCGCGAGCGCCGCCGCACTGCCGCCCGGCCCCGAGCACGTCGCCATCGAGCTGGAGACCGACCGGCGGGCCGCCGGCCCGTACGCCGTGCTGACGGCCGAGGAGCGGCTCACGGTGCTGGCCGACCTGGCGGCGCTGCCCGGCTGACCGCCGCCCGGGTGGGCCGGCTGACCTGGTTGACCACAGCGGTCCCGTCACGCGGCGCTATCCTCCAGCGGTGACCGGGAGTCGGACGAGGGAGGACGCCGGAATGATCGGGATGGTGCTCGCAGCCGGGGCGGGGCGTCGGCTGCGCCCGTACACCGACACCCTGCCCAAGGCGCTGGTGCCGGTGGACGGTGACACCACCATCCTGGACATCGCGCTGCGCAACCTGGCCGAGGTGGGGCTCACCGACATCGTGATCGTGGTCGGCTACGCGGCCGACGCGGTCGTCTCCCGCCAGGCGGAGCTGGAGAAGCGGTACGGCGTCACGCTCACCCTGGTGCACAACGACAAGGCCGAGGAGTGGAACAACGCCTACTCCCTCTGGCTGGCCCGGGAGCACTTCGCCCGGGGCGTGCTGCTCGTCAACGGCGACACCGTGCACCCGGTCAGCGTGGAGAAGACCCTGCTGGCCGAGCGCGGCCCGGGCATCCTGCTCGCCGTCGACACCATCAAGCCGCTGGCGGAGGAGGAGATGAAGACCACCTTCGACGCCGCCGGCCAGCTCACCCGGATCACCAAGCTGATGGATCCGGGCGACGCGTACGGGGAGTACATCGGCGCGACGCTGATCGAGCCGCAGGTGGCCGACGCCCTGGCCGACGCGCTGGAGACGACGTGGCGGCGCGACCCCAACCTCTACTACGAGGACGGCTACCAGGAGTTCGCCGACCGGGGCGGGGAGGTGCGGGCGGCGCCGATCGGCGACGTCCCCTGGGTGGAGGTCGACAACCACGCCGACCTGGCCCGGGCGCGGGAGATCGCGTGCCGCTACTAGCCCGTACGGTGCTGACCCCGCTGCACATCGACGTGCGGCGCGGGGCGGTCGCCGACCTGGCCTCGATACTCGTCGACGGGCGGATCTCGTCCGGCGGGGACGTCGCCGTGGTGGTCGGCCCCGGCCAGGGCGAGCGGATCGCCGAGCTGATCCAGCCGTCGTTGCGTTCGGCCGACGTCTTCACCACCACCGGGGGGACGCTGGAGTCCGCCGACGACCTGGGTGGAAAACTGCGGATGAGGTCGTACGACGCGGTGGTCGGCATCGGCGGCGGCAAGACCATCGACGTCGCGAAGTACGCCGCGACCCGGCGTGGCCTGCCGATGGTCACGGTCGCCACCAGCCTGGCCAACGACGGGATCGCCTCCCCGGTGGCCAGCCTGATCAACGACGGGATCAAGGGCTCGTTCGGGGTACACATCCCGATCGCGGTGATCGTCGACCTGGACTTCGTGGAGAGCGGACCGGAACGGCACAACCGCGCGGGCATCGGCGACGTGGTGAGCAACATCAGCGCGCTGGCCGACTGGGAGCTTTCCCGGCAGGTACGCGGTGAGCCGGTCGACGGCCTGGCCGCGTCGCTGGCCCGGGCGGGCGCCGAGGCGGTGCTCAACCACCCGGGTGACATGACCGACGACGCGTTCGTCACCGTGCTCGCCGAGGCGCTGATCTCCAGTGGCCTGGCGATGGCCGTCTGCGGCACCAGCCGGCCGTCAAGCGGCGGTTGCCACGAGATCATGCACGCGGTCGACGCGCTCTTCCCCGGCACCGCCTCGCACGGCGAGCTGGCCGGGCTCGGAGCCCTGTTCTGCACCTGGCTGCGCGGCGACGAGCGGCGGTTCGCGGAGATGTCGTCCTGCCTGGCCCGGCACGGCCTGCCCCGGCTCCCGGCCGACGTGGAGCTCACCGACGAACAGTTCGTGGAGGCGGTGCAGTTCGCGCCCAGGACCCGGCCCGATCGATACACGATCCTCGAACACCTGGCGATGTCGCCTACCGAGACGCGTGAGCGGCTGGCAGACTACGCCGGTGCAATCCGCGACCACCTTGGCTGAGCCCCGTCCCACCGTCGCCGACTTCCACCGGGTGAACCGGGGCGGCGGCCTGTTCAGCGAATCGATCAGCCAGTGGCTGGGCGCGGTCTTCGCGCTCGTCGCCCAGCGCCTCGGGCTGCGCCCGACCGCGCTCACCATCACCAACCTGGTGCTCGGCCTGGCCACCTCGGTCACCGTGGTCGCGCTCGCCGGGCGGGTCGCCGACGGTGACGTGCCGGCCTGGGCGGTCGGGCTGCTCGCCCTGGTCGGCTGGCAGGTGGCGTACTGCCTGGACTGCGCCGACGGCCAACTGGCCCGGGTGACCGGGCAGGGCAGTGCCGCCGGTGCCCGGGTCGACGTGCTCTGTGACGTGGCCGCCCAGATCGCCCTGGTCGCCGCGCTGTCCGCGACGGCGGTGGCGCAGGAGCCATCGACGCCGACCTGGCTGGTCGCGGTCTTCGCCGGCACCTGGATGGTCAACCTGGTCACGTCGGTGATGCAGGCCGGCCCGAACGCCGCCAGCATGGTCACCTCGACCTCGCTGCCCGTACGCCTGGTGAAGCTGGTCCGCGACTACGGCGCGGTCATCTTCGCCGCCGGCCTGGTGCTGACCTTCGCCCCGGCCCTCGTCCTCTGGGTGATGGTCGCGTTCACGATCGTCAACGGCGGCTTCCTGCTCGCGAGCATCGCCTTCTCCGCCCGCGCCTCGCTCCGCTGACGCCCGCCCGCCGCCCGCCGCCCGCCGCCCGCCGCCCGCCGCCCGCCGCCCGCCGCCCGCCGCCAAGATCGTGCTCGATCGTGGAAGTAGTGGCGTCACGACCGCCCAGTGGCCACTACTTCCAGGAAACAGCGCGACCTTGACGCGGCGGCGCGGCGGGCGCGGCGGCGCGGCGCAGGCGCGGCGCGGTGGGTCAGTGGGTTGCGGGGATGAGCGCGGAGTAGATGTCGATGAGCTGCATGGTGACCACGTCGGGGTGGAAGGTGCGCTCGTAGCGGGAGCGGGCGGCGGGCGCCAACGTGGCGGCGCCGGCCCGGGCCACCGGGAGCGCATTGGCCAGCGCGGCCGGATCCGGCGGTACCACCCAGCCCGCCTCACCGGCCACCACCCCCGTCGGCAGGGTGGCCGTCCCGCCGCCGGGGACGACCGAGGCGACGGCGGCCGGGCCGGTGCCGGCGGGCTCACGGGGTGCGTCCGCGCCGAGCAGGTACGGGATGCCGCCGAGGGCGGTGCCCAGCACCGGACGACCGGCGGCGAGCGCCTCGATGATCACCGTGGGCAGCACGTCGTGCCAGGTGGAGGCGGCGATGATGGCCGCGCTGGCCTCGATCGCGGCGCGTACCCCGGCGCGGTCCAGCGGGCCGAGGTAGGTCACGTCGGCGCGCTCGACGGCGGCGGCCTCGGCCAGCGGGCGCAGTTCGCCGTCCCCGGCGATGCGCAGCGGGCCGAGCGCCCCGTCCGGGTGCCGCCGCCAGGCGTCCAGCAGCAGGTCCAGTCCCTTCTCCGGGGAGAGCCGGGCCATGTAGAGGAAGCCGTCGCCGAGCGGCGCGGGCGCCCCCGGGTCGGGGATGCCGTTGGGCTTCACCACGATCCGCTCGTCGGGAATGCCGTAGTCGCGCAGGTGGTCGGCGACCGCCGAGGTGAGCGCGATGAACCGGTCCACCGAGCGCCAGGTGCCCCGGTGCACCGCCAGCGTGGTCGCCATCAGGGCGCTCTGTGCCCGCGAGCCCCGGTAGCAGCGGTGCACGATGGCCGGCACCCCGAGAGCCCGGCCCCGGCAGTCCTGGCAGATCGCCCCGTCCCGGAAGTAGAGCCCGGAGGAGCAGACCTGGCGGTAGTTGTGCACCGTCTGCACCACCGGCACGCCGTGCCGGTGCGCGGTCCGCACGATCCACGGCGAGATCAGGGGGTACGGGTTGTGCAGGTGCAGCACGTCCGGCCGGTGCTCGGTGATCAGCCGGCTCAGGTCCTCCTGAGCGCGGGGGGCCCAGATCGGTGAGATCGGCAGCAGCGCCTTGGCCGACTTCGGCATCGTCGGGATCTCGTCCGAGCTACGGATGAACGGCAGCACCTCGACGCCGGCTGCGGCGAGCTGGGCCATCTCCACGTCGACGATGGTGTTCTCACCGGACGGCTGGGCCTCCCGGTACCGGTTGTGCGCCACCACGATTCTCACGGGAAAGAAGGCTACCGTTGGCTGGTGCCCGAACTACCGGAGGTTGAGGCGCTCGCGAGCTACCTGCGCGAGCGCGCGGTGGGGCGGCGCGTCGACCGGCTGGAGGTCGCCGCGATCAGCGCCCTGAAGACGTACGATCCGGCGCCCTCCGCCGCGGCCGGACGGACGGTGGTCGACGCCCGTCGGCACGGCAAGTTCCTCGACGTGGTGCTCGACGGCGACCTGCACGTGGTGGTCCACCTGGCCCGGGCGGGCTGGCTGCACTACCGGGAGGCGTTCGGATCCTCGGTCCCGCTGCGCCCCGGCAAGGGGCCGATCGCGCTGCGGGTACGCCTCGACGACGGCTCCGGCTTCGACCTGACCGAGGCCGGCACCCAGAAGAGCCTCGCCGTCTACCTGGTCACCGAACCGGAAACGGTGCCCGGGGTGGCCCGGCTGGGCCCGGACGCGCTCGCCGCCGACCTGGCCACCTTCACCGAGCGGATGCGCAGCCGCCGGGGGCAGGTCAAGGGGGTGCTCACCGACCAGACGGTGCTGTCGGGCGTGGGCAACGCGTACTCGGACGAGATCCTGCACGCGGCGCGGCTGTCGCCGTTCGCGTCGACCCACCGCTTGACCGACGCCCAGTTCGCGGTGCTGCACGAGGCGACCCGGCGGGTCCTCGGCGACGCGGTCGCCCGGTCGGTGGGCCAGAAGGCAGCCGAGCTGAAGGGCGAGAAACGCTCAGGGTTGAAGGTGCACGCCCGAACCGGACAGCCCTGCCCGGTTTGCGGGGATACCGTCCGCGAGGTCTCTTTCGCTGATTCGAGCCTCCAGTACTGCGCCACCTGTCAGACCGGCGGCAAGCCGCTCGCTGACCGAAGGTTGTCGAGACTTGTACGGTGAGTAACAGCACTGCCGATTACGGAAGGGATTCGACCGTCCCGTTCCGAACGTCTGAGTTGCGGCTCTACCGGGCCCGCCATCCATCGGTATAGTGGCTCGGTCCCCGGCTCTGAAATGGCGCGGAGTCGGCCAGCCAACCAGACGGCACCATGCCCCACGCAATGTCCCCCGGGTCGACGTGCGGGTCGGTGACGGCGTGGGAGACTGGGACGGTGGGCGACCCGGGCCCTCACGGCGAGTGAGCGGCCCGTGTCATGCGGGAGGACATGGATGAGGTGACGACAAGCCTCCAGCGCCCGGTAACCAACACAGGCCGGAGCAAACTCGTGCGGCACGTCGACAGCTTCGAGATCCAGCCGCCGGCATCGCCGTCCCACAACGGCGTACCCCGGTCCGCGTGGGCTCGGGCCCGCCGTCGCGTCTCCCGCTGGCACCGCCCCTACATCGCTCTTCTGCTGCTGCTCGACTTCGCGGCCGCCGCGGTCGCCAGCCTGATCGCCATCGAGACGTTCGACCAGTCGCGGGCGGGCTTCTACAACGCCGAACAGGACCCGACGTGGTTCCACACGGTGGCGTTCGCGCTGTTGCCCCTCGGCTGGGTGGTCAGCCTCTGGGCCAACCGGGCCTACGACCGGCGCTACCTCGGCCTCGGGCCGGACGAGTTCAAGCGGGTGATCCGGGCCGGCGTCGCCGTCGCCGCGACGGTCTCCTTCCTCGCCTTCGCCACCAAGACCGACCTGTCCCGTTACACGGTCGGCACGGCCCTGCTCGCGGCGCTGCTGCTGATCCTGCTGAACCGGATCCTCTGCCGGTTCGTGCTGCACGTGGTGCGGCGCAACATCGGTCAGGCCGGCCACCGGATGGTGCTGGTCGGCACCCTGCCGGAGTGCCTGGAGGTCTACACCGCGGTCACCCGCAACCAGGCCGCCGGGCTGATGCCGGTCGCCATCCACGTCACCGACGGCTACGCGGCCGCCAAGGGCATGGAGACCCCGGTCCCGGTGTACGCGGGCCGCGACGTCCTCGCCCTCGTCCGGGAGGTCGGCGGCGACACCATCGCGGTCTGCGGCTCGGCCAGCGCGGAACCGGGCGAGCTGCGCCGGCTGGCCTGGCAGCTGGAGGGATCCGGCGTCGACCTGGTCGTCGCCCCGCAGCTGACCGACATCGCCGGGCCCCGGGTGCACATCCGGCCCATCGAGGGTCTGCCGCTGCTGCACGTCGAGGAGCCGACCCTGTCCGGGCCGGCGCTGCTGGCCAAGAACCTGATGGACCGGGCGGCCGCCGGGCTGGGCCTGCTCATGCTGACCCCGGTCTTCCTGGCCATCGCGATCGCCATCCGGGTCTCCGACCCGGGCCCGGTCTTCTTCCGCCAGCCCCGGGTGGGCCACGAGGGCCGCACCTTCCGGGTCTGGAAGTTCCGCACGATGTACGTCGACGCGGAGGATCGGCTGGCCAGCCTGGTCGACCGGAACGAGACCGACGGCATGCTGTTCAAGATGAAGCAGGATCCCCGGGTCTTCCCGGTGGGCCGCTTCCTGCGCGCCTCCTCGCTGGACGAGCTGCCGCAGTTGATCAACGTGCTCAAGGGCGAGATGTCGCTGGTCGGGCCGCGCCCGCTGCCCGCCGACGACGGCGACTTCCTCGGCGACGTCCGCCGGCGGCTGCTGGTCCGGCCGGGCATGACGGGGCTGTGGCAGGTCTCCGGCCGCTCCGACCTGTCCTGGGACGAGGCGGTTCGGCTCGACCTCTACTACGTCGACAACTGGTCGCTGGCGTACGACCTGAGCATCCTGTGGCGCACCGTCGGGGTGGTGCTCGCCCGCAAGGGCGCGTACTGACCCCTTGGCGGATGGCCCGGCAGGGGGTCAGGATCGCTGCGTGGGCGGCAACCTCTCGGGCTTCTTCGGCGTCGTCTCGCTGGTCGCCGCGCTGGTCGCGGCCCTGTTCGCGGTGGTCCGGCTGCGCGCGCGGCGGGGCATCGCCACGGCCACCCAGCGGGCGACGTACGAGGTGCTGCACACCGCCGGGCTGGCCGCCGAGCCGCTGCGCGCCGGCCTGACCGCGGCGAACGCGGCGAAGGCCGTACGCCATCTGCGGGCGTTGGTGGGGGCGGCCGGGCTGGCGCTGACCGACCGGGAGGGGCTGCTCGCCCTGGACGGGCGGGGCGGGCACCACGAGGCGCAACTGGTCGCGGCGGCCCGGCGGGCCGTGGCGGCGGGGCGCTCGACGGTCCTCGGCGCCTCGGAGCTGCACTGCGACCGGGTCGACTGCCCGGTGCGCGGGGCGGTGGTGGCCCCCCTGACCGGCGCCGACGGGCGCAGGGTCGGCGCGCTCGTGGCGGTGGCCGACGACCAGCCGGCACCCGGCCTCGTGCAGGCCACCCTGGAGACGGCGCACTGGGCGGGCAACCAGCTCGCCCTGGCCGAGCTGGACTCCTCGCGGGAGCGGCTGGCCCGCGCCGAGGTACGCGCCCTGCGGGCGCAGATCAGCCCGCACTTCATCTACAACGCGCTGACCGCGATCGGCTCCTTCGTCCGCACGGATCCGGACCGGGCGCGGGAGTTGATCCTGGAGTTCGCGGAGTTCACCCGCTACTCGTTCCGGGCGCACGGCGAGTTCACCACGCTGGCCGAGGAGTTGCGCTCGATCGACCGCTACCTGACCATCGAGCGGGCCCGGTTCGGTGACCGGCTCCAGGTGCGCCTCCAGATCGCCCCCGAGGTGCTGCCCGTGACCCTGCCCTTCCTCTGCCTGCAACCACTGGTGGAGAACGCCGTCCGGCACGGGTTGTCCCGCAAGCCGGGCACGGGCATGGTGAGCATCGAGGCCCGGGACGCGGGCACCGAGTGCCACATCACCGTGGAGGACGACGGAGTGGGAATGGATCCGACCACGCTGACCGCCGGCATCGCCGAGCTGGCCGGCGCCGCCGGGGATCCGGGCGACGCTGTGCGGGCCGGCGTCGGAGACGACCCGGGCCAGCACGTCGGCCTCTCCAACGTCGACGAGCGGCTCCGGTCGGTCTTCGGGGACGGCTTCGGCCTCGTCGTCGAGACGGGTCTCGGCTCGGGTACGAAGGTGAGCATGCGGGTGCCGAAGTTCCACCCCGGCGTACGGGCCGGCTCGTGAGCGCGAGGAGTGAGCCGGGTTTGCGAGCCCCGAAGCCGCGAACTGAGGTGGCACCGTGAGCGGCGGGGTGAACGTGGCCGGGTTCCTCCGGGTGCTGGCCGTCGACGACGAGCCGCCGGCGCTGGACGAGTTGGCGTACCACCTGCGGGCCGATCCCCGGGTGGCCCGGCTGCACACCGCGGGCGACGCGACGGAGGCGCTGCGGGTGCTCCGCGACGGCGACGTGGACGTGGTCTTCCTGGACATCCGGATGCCCGGGCTGGACGGCATGGAGCTGGCCCGGGTGCTGCGCCGGTTCGCCCGGCCGCCGGCGATCGTCTTCGTCACCGCGTACGACGACGGGGCGGTGGACGCGTTCGACCTGGGCGCCACCGACTACGTCCGCAAGCCCGTGCGCGCCGAGCGGCTCGCCGAGTCGCTGCGCCGGGTGATCGGCTCGCGGGTGGTGCCGTCGCACCCGGCGGCCCTCGCCCGCGCGGAGGAGGACCCGACCATCCCGATCGAGCTGGCGGGCACCACCCGGATGCTGCCACGCTCGGCGGTGCGCTGGGTGGAGGCGCAGGGCGACTACGCGCGGCTGCACACCGCCGACGGCTCACACCTGGTGCGGGTGTCGCTGGCGACCCTCGCGGAACGCTGGGCGGACGCCGGGTTCGTCCGGATCCACCGGTCGTACCTGGTGCAGCTCAAGCTGATCGCCGAACTGCGGCTGGTCAACTCCGGCTACGTGGTGGTGGTCGACTCGGCGGAGCTGCCGGTCAGCCGCCGGCACACCCGCGAGCTGAAGGACAAGCTGGTCCGCGCGGCGAAGCAGGACTGGAACCGCTGACCGGCCCCCGCCCCCGGCCTGGGTGGGAGGTGGCTCCGTAGACGCTGTCGAGCTGCCCCGTCTGTGAGACCACAGGGCACCACGGTGAGTCGGCCCCATGGATCGGCCCCATGGACCAGAGGGCCGTCCCATGCGTCGCGGGGCCGGTCGCATGGATGGGGCAGCTCGACAGCGCAGCCGGAGCATCAACCTCGCCCCCGCCCGCCTCCCGCTACCGCTTCCGCTCCCGGAATCTTTTCGCGAACGGGAATAGGCGCGCGATGTCGTACGCTGTACGGTACTCCGTACGCCAAAGGAGGCCGCCATGTTCGACGCCGCGACCGAATTCGACCGCCAGCTCGACCGGCTGGTGGAGCTGGGCTACCCGGCCCTCGCCGAGCTGACCGAGGACACCTTCCGCGACCTGGTCGCCCCGCTCCGCACGGCGGCCGTCGCCGGGTCGGCGGGCCTGCCCGCCCCCACGCAGGGGCGGGTGCCCTTCCTCCTGGTGATCACCCGCGACCTGGTGCCGGTAGCGGAACGCGTCGCGCTCACCACCCTGGCCGGTAAGCGGAAGCCGGGCGTCGTCGACCGGCACTACGCCGAGGGCGACCTGCCGAAGTTCGACCCGATCAAGGAGTTGGAGGTGCCGGCCGGCCCGGCGTACCTGCTCTTCGACGTCGACCGGGGCGAGGAGACCGTCAACCTGGCGCCCGCCGCCGCGATGGAGGTCATCACCGGCCGGGGCCGACTGCCGCTCACCATCGACGAGGGGCTCGCCTTCGTCACCCTGCACCCGGAGGCGCTCGCCAAGAACAAGTGCTTCTCGCTGGTCGGCTCCCGCTGCGGCGACAAGCGGGTGCCGGCGCTCTGGATCAGCCAGAACGCGCCGAAGCTCGGCTGGTGCTGGTACGGCAACCCGCACACCTGGCTCGGTTCCGCCTCCGCCCACCCGGAGCGCGTCGGGCTGGAATGAACAGAGTTATCCACAGGCGTGACCCGTTCTCCACAGGTTATGCACAACCCGGCGTGGACGGCTCCGCCCGGCCGTCGCGGGGCGACAGGCGCCCTTGACAATCACGGCGATCGGGCGAGACTGCCCAGGTGGCCGCAGCCGACGATCCCGTCCCCGCACCCCGGCCCGGGCGCTCCGGGGCGCCGGGGCCGGCTCGGGCCGCCCAGCCCCGGACCCGGATCGTGCTGGCCGAGGTGTCCCGCCACGAGGACCGGACGGAACGCACCCGCGCCGAGCTGGCCCAACAGACCCGGGTCGGCGACGCGCTCGTCCGAGGGCTGGTCCGGGCCCAGTTCGCGCTGGCCCTGCGGCTCTCCCTGGTGGTGGCGATCGGGCTCGGCGGGCTGCCGTGGCTCTTCGCCGTCGCGCCCGCCGTCGGCCGGGTCACGGTGCTCGGCGTCAACCTGCCCTGGCTGCTGCTCGGGGTGGCGTCGTTCCCGTTCCTGATCGCGGTCGGCTGGGCGTACGTGCGGTTGGCCGAACGCAACGAGCAGGACTTCACCGACCTGGTCCAGCGACCGGAGCGCTGAGGTGGGCAACGGTTTCGTCGTACCGGCGATCGTGGCGGTCACCCTGGTCACCGTCGGCATCGGCTTCTACGGGCTGCGGCTGGCACGCACCACCTCCGACTTCCTGGTCGCCTCGCGGGCGATCAGCCCGACCTGGAACGCCGCCGCGATCGGTGGCGAGTACCTGTCGGCGGCGAGCTTCCTCGGGGTCGCCGGGCTGATCCTCAAGTACGGCGTCGACGTGCTCTGGTATCCCGTCGGCTTCGCCGCCGGCTACCTCGCCCTGCTGCTCTTCGTGGCCGCGCCGCTGCGCCGCTCCGGCGCGTTCACGCTGCCGGACTTCTGCGAGCTGCGGCTCGGGTCGCGCCGGCTGCGCACCCTGGCCACCGTCTTCGTGATCTTCATCGGCTGGCTCTACCTGGTGCCGCAGCTGCAGGGGGCGGGGCTGACGCTGGCCACGGTGACCGGCTCGCCGTACCCGTTGGGGGCCCTGCTGGTGGCCGTGGTGGTCACCGCGAACGTCGCGCTCGGCGGCATGCGCGCGATCACCTTCGTGCAGGCCTTCCAGTACTGGCTGAAGCTGACCGCGCTGGCCGTACCGGCGATCTTCCTGGCGTTGCAGTGGCAGGCCGACGCCCGGCCGGCGGTGACCCCGCCCGACGGGCCGGCGTTCCGGACCGCGACCACCGTCGTGGTCGAGCACCGCGCGACCCTCACCCTTCCCGACGGCCGGATCCAGGAGGTACGCCCCGGCGACGAGCTGTCCTTCGCCGCCGGCGACCCGGTGCCGGAGGTGTCCGGGGTCGCCACCGACGCGGCCGACTGGCTGCTGCCCAGCACCGCCGGGGACGACGACCGGGGCCTGTTCGCCACCTACTCGCTGATCCTGGCCACCTTCCTCGGCACCATGGGGTTGCCGCACGTGCTGGTCCGCTTCTACACGAACCCGGACGGCGCCGCCGCCCGCCGCACCACGCTGGTGGTGCTCGCCCTGGTCGGCGCGTTCTACCTGCTGCCCACCATCTACGGGGTGCTCGGTCGGATCTACACCCCGCAGCTCCTGGTGACCGGGCAGACCGACGCGGTGGTGGTGCTGCTGCCCGGGGCCGCGCTCGGCGACGGCACCACCGGCCGGCTGCTCGCCGCGCTCGTCGCGGCCGGCGCGTTCGCGGCCTTCCTCTCCACCTCGTCGGGGCTGCTCACCAGCGTCGCCGGGGTGATCTCGACGGACGTGCTGGGGCGGGGCTCCGTACGCGGCTTCCGGCTCGCCACGGTGATCGCCGGGGCCGTGCCCGCGGTGCTCGCGCTCAACCTCGCCGGGCTGGACGTGTCGCAGGTCGTCGGGCTTGCCTTCGCGGTCGCCGCGTCCAGCTTCTGCCCACTGCTGGTGCTCGGCATCTGGTGGCGCGGGCTGACCGACCTCGGTGCCGCCGCCGGGATCCTGGTCGGTGGCGGCGCGGCGGTCGGGGCCGTGCTGGTCACGGTGTTCGGCCCGCCGTTGTCCGGCTGGCCGGCGACGCTCACCGCGCAGCCGGCCGCCTGGACGGTGCCGCTCGCCTTCACCGTGATGGTGGCGGTCTCCGTGGCGACCCGCCGCCGGGCACCGGCCGACATCGGGGCCACCATGCTCCGCCTGCACGCCCCGGAGGCCCTACGGCTGTAGCACCGACGGGTCCGCCCAGGGAAGGACCCCGAGGATCATCCTGCGGCCGGAGCGGCTACTGGGCCCGGCCGGATACGGTCGGACGCATGACTGGTGAGCACCCGGCCCTCTCCCTGCGTGGCCTGGCCAAACAGTTCGACGGCAAGGTCGCCGTGGCCGGCGTCGACCTCGACGTCCCAGCCGGCTCCTTCTACGGCCTGCTCGGCCCGAACGGCGCGGGTAAGACCACCACCCTGTCCATGGCGGTCGGGCTGCTCCGGCCGGACGCCGGCGGTGCCCGGGTGCTCGGGCACGACGTCTGGGCCGACCCGGTGCAGGCCAAACACCTGCTCGGCGTGATGCCCGACGGCGCGCGGCTCTTCGACCGGCTCAGCGGCGCGGAGCTGCTCGCGTACCACGGGCTGTTGCGCGGAATGGACCCGGCGGTCGTCGACCAGCGGGCGGCGGAGCTGCTGGACGTGCTCGCGCTCGCCGACGCCGGCCGCACCCTGGTGGTCGACTACTCGGCCGGCATGAAGAAGAAGATCGGCCTGGCCTGCGCGCTGCTGCACGGGCCCCGGCTGCTGGTGCTGGACGAGCCCTTCGAGGCGGTCGACCCGGTCTCCGCCGCGCTGATCCGGGACATCCTGCACCGGTACGTCACCGGCGGCGGCACTGTTGTCTTCTCCAGCCACGTCATGGAGGTCGTCGAGCGGCTCTGCTCCCACGTCGCGATCCTCGCTGCGGGCACCATCAAGCGCGTCGGCACCATCGACGAGGTGCGCGCCGGACGCTCGCTGGAACAGGTCTTCGTCGAGGTGGTCGGCGGCCGTACGGCGACTGGCGAGGAGCTGGCGTGGCTGTCGCGGTGAGTGACCCGGCCACGCTCGCCCGGCGGGTCTCCGCCCGGCACTTCGTCCGCCTCAAGCTGCGGGTGATGGGCAACAACTTCCGGGGCCAGGGCTGGCGGGTCGCGCTCTTCGTGGGCGGCGTCGTGGCCGGGCTCTGCTTCGCCGGTACGGGCTTCTTCCTGCTCGCCGCGCCCGGCCTGGCCGGTGAGAGCCGTTACGCGCTGATGATCGCCGCCTTCGGCGGTGGCCTCACGGTGCTCGGCTGGCTGCTGCTGCCGCTGGTCTTCTTCGGGGTGGACGAGACGCTGGACCCGGCCCGGTTCGCGCTGCTGCCGCTGCCCCGCCGCACGCTCGTCACCGGGCTGTTCGCCGCCGCCTTCGTCAGCGTCCCCACGATCGCGGTGCTGCTGGCCCTGTCCGGGCTGGTGGTCACCGCCGGGGCGCTGGGCGGCTGGTTCGCCGCCGTGGTCGCCGCCGTCGGGGTGGTCGCCGGGTTGCTGCTCTGCGTCGCCGCCGCCCGGGCGGTCACCAGCGCGTTCGCCACCGCACTGCGCTCCCGCCGGGTCCGCGACCTGGCCGCCGTGCTGCTCGCCGTGCTCGCCGCGCTGATCGGGCCGTTGCAGCTCGTGGGCGTCGCCGCCCTCTCCGACACCGACTGGGACCGGCTCGACGGCGTGGCCGAAGTGGTCGGCTGGACGCCGTTCGGCGCCGCCTGGACGGCCGGCATCGAGGTGGCCGAGGGCCGGGCCTGGGCCGCGCCGCTGAAGCTGCTGATCACGGCGGCGACGGTCGTCGCGCTGCTGGCCTGGTGGTCCCGCTCGCTCGAGTCGGCCATGGTGGGCGCGGCCAGCGGCGGTCCGGCCCCTGCCCGGCGCGGCGTGCTGGGCGGTGCGGTCGCCCAGCTCTTTCCGCGAGCCACCGGCTGGCTCCGGCGGGACCAGTTCGGTGCCCTGGTCGCCCGGGAGTCCCGCTACTGGTGGCGGGACGCCCGCCGCCGGGCCAACCTGATCACCGTCGCGGTCGTCGGCCTCTTCGTGCCGGTCATGGTCAATCTGGGCGGCTCGGGCTTCACCGTCGAAGGCGGGCAGGGCTTCACGGCCAGCCCCGACTCGTCCCCGCTGCTGGCCAGCCTGTCGATGCTCTTCGTCGGCCTGCTCGCCGCCGTCACCCTGGCCAACCAGTTCGGCTTCGACGGCAGCGCGTACGCGGCGAACGTGGTCGCGGGTGTGCCCGGTCAGCAGGAGCTGCGCGCCCGGATCGCCGCGTTCTCGATCTACGTCCTGCCGATGCTGGCGGTGATCTCCGTGGTCGTCGGGGTGGTCCTCGGCGAACCCGGCTGGATCGGGCTGATGGCGGGCACCCTGCTCGCCACCTACGGCGCGGGGCTGGCCGTGAACTGCTTCGTCTCGGTGCTCGGGGCGTACTCGCTGCCGGAGACGAGCAACCCGTTCGCGTTGAACAGCGGCGCCGGGGTGGCGAAGGGCCTCCTCACCCTGCTGGCGATGCTCGGTACGGCCGCCGCGGCGGTGCCGATGGTGATCGCCGCCGCGCTGCTCGGCGACGTCTGGCTCTGGCTGGCCCTGCCGGTCGGCGCCGCGTACGGCCTGGGGGCGGCGCTGCTCGGCGCGTACCTGGCCGGCGACGTGCTGGACCGCCGGATGCCCGAGCTGCTGGCCACGGTCACCCCGCGCCGCTGACCTCGTCGCCGTGACTCCTCGGTGCGGCGGGTCTCCGCAGGTGGGGGCACAATTGCCCGATGCCCGTCGTCGAAGCGGTGGCGACCGTCCCGGTCCCGCCCGAGCTGGCCTTCGCCGTCTCCCAGACCACCGCGCCCGTGCGCTACCGGTGGGACCCGTTCGTCCGCGAGCAGCACTTCACCGACGGGGCTACCCGGCCCGGCAAGGGGGTGCGTACCTTCACCCGCTCCCGGCACGGCCTGGCGATGGTGAGCGAGTACGTCTCCTGGGCGCCGCCCAGCCACGTCGGCATGAAGATGGTGCGCGGCCCGTGGTTCTTCGAGATGTTCGCCGGCGGCTGGCGGTTCGCGCCCGCCCCGGAGCCCGGCCACGCGATCGCCACCTGGCGGTACAGCTTCCGCTGCCGCCCGGCGTTCCTCCGCCCGGTCGCGGACCGGATCGGGGTCTGGCTGCTCGGCCGCGACATCCGGCGCCGGATCGCCGGGTACGCCGCCGGCTGCGCGGACCCGGAGGTGCTGGCCGCCGCCCGCCGGTCACTGACCGCCGGCGACTGACCCCTTTCCGGGGTACGCCGCCCGGCCGCGCCTCACAGCCGTCGGTCAGCGGGCTGCCCGTGCCCGGCCGCCACCGCCCGCCGACGAACGAGCGCCAGGCGCCTGGCAAACACGAGGGCCGGGCGGGACGGTCCAGACCGTGTGACTCTCCGTTATATTCCGGCGTTTCCCGGCCGCCTGCCACCACCCTGCCTCACCCCCTTTGCTCTGCAGCCATCCACGCACCGACTACGGGAGGTAGCCGGTGCTTCCGTGGCTGCAGAGCAAAGGGGGCGAGAGGCGGGATCCTGACCCGGCAAGCTGGAAGAACGAAGCGCTGGTCAGCGGACATCAAGCCAGAAGCGACTGTCTTTCAAGCTCCGACATTGGTCGACTTTCGACTACGCCCCGTGATACCGCACGTTTCGAGCAGAGCGTGACAGTCGGTGACCAAATTGCTGTCCGTCCAGTAGCGGCCGAGAGTCCCGGGCACTGAGAAGAGCGGACACGAGGCGGTCCCGGCCCCTCGGGGCGGGGGAGGCCGCACAATGTTTCACGTGAATCATGAGCCGGGCGCCGAGATCCACCACGTCGACCCGTTCGCCGTGCCCGCCGATCGACGGTCCCCCGTACGCCGGTTGCGGGGTCGGCTGGCGTCCCCGGTGACGCTCTGGACGGCGCCCGAGCCGGCGGGCCTGACGGTGTCGTCCACGCTGGTCGCGGAAGGCGAGCCGGACCGGCTCCTCGGCCTGGTCGACCCCGAGTCGGACCTGTGGGCGGCGGTCGAGTCCGCCGGCCGTTTCGCGGTGGCTCCGCTGAACCCGGCGCACCGGCAGCTCGCCGACCGGTTCGCGGGCCTCTTCCCGTCCCCGGGCGGCCTGTTCGCGACCGGCGCGTGGACCGACACCCCCTACGGCCCGGTGCCGGCCGATGTCGGCGGCTGGGCGGGGTGCCGGCTCGACACGGCCCGCGAGTACGGCTGGGGTTTGCTGGTGGAGGCCACCATCGAGGCCGTCGAGCTGACCGGGGAGACGGATCCGCTGCTGCACTACCGGGGCCGGTACCGCGAGCTGACCTGACAACCGCGACCGTTCGGCCGGCCTGACGGCGACCGTTCGGCCGGGCCGACGTCGCGCCCGGCGACCGCTCAACGGAGTGAGCTGGGTCACTCGGCGCAGCCACCGTGCCGTTCGGCGCAGCCACCGACCAGCACCGATCTCACCCTTCCCCGGCGGGGAGCGTGCTTTCTACCGTGCGCGAAACTCCCCCACGCCTGTGAAGGTGGTGATCCACACATGTCCACGGACACACCCGCGTCCACGCCGTCGGCCTCGGCGGCGGACCGGTATCTCGCCGTACAACGGTCGGACGAGTTCGCCGGGTTGCGGCGCGCACTGCGCGGCTTCGTCTTCCCGATGACCGTCGCGTTCTTCCTGTGGTACGCGCTCTACGTGATCCTGTCCGCGTACGCGCGGGACTTCATGGGCACGAAGCTCTTCGGCAGCAACATCAACGTCGCCCTCGTCTTCGGCCTGCTCCAGTTCGTCTCCACGTTCCTGATCGCCTGGCTCTACTCCCGGTTCGCCGACCGGAAGATCGACCCGGTCGCCGACCGGATCCGCGCCGAGATCGGGGAGGTGGGCCATGAACACGGTCCTCGCGGCTGAGGCGGGCAGCACCACCGCCCGCAACCTCACCATCACGCTCTTCCTGATCTTCGTCGCGGTGACCCTGGCCATCACCATCTGGGCCAGCCGGCAGACCAAGACCGCCACCGACTTCTACGCCGGCGGCCGGTCCTTCTCCGGCTTCCAGAACGGCATGGCGATCGGTGGCGACTACATGTCGGCCGCGTCGTTCCTCGGCATCGCGGGCATCATCGCCCTCTACGGGTACGACGGCTTCCTCTACTCGATCGGCTTCCTGGTCGCCTGGCTGGTGGCGCTGCTGCTGGTCGCGGAGCTGCTGCGCAACTCCGGCCGGTACACGATGGCCGACGTGCTGGCCTTCCGGATGCGCCAGCGCCCGGTGCGTACGGCCGCGGCGGTCTCCACCATCACGGTGTCGATCTTCTACCTGCTGGCGCAGATGGTCGGCGCCGGCGCGCTGGTCGCCCTGCTGCTCGGCATCAAGCCCGGCACCACCTTCCTCGGCATGGACGCCGACACCGCCAAGGTGGCCACCATCATCCTGGTCGGCGCCCTGATGATCATCTACGTCACCGTGGGCGGCATGAAGGGCACCACGTACGTGCAGATCGTCAAGGCGTTCCTGCTGATGGGCGGCGCGACGATCATGACCGTGCTGGTGCTGGCGAAGTACAACTTCAACCTGTCGGAGCTGCTCGGTGACGCCGCCGACTCCTCGGGCAAGGGCAGCGCCTTCCTCGAACCCGGGCTGCGCTACGGCGTCGAGGTGGCCGGCAACGCGACACAGACCTTCTACAACAAGGTGGACCTGCTGTCGCTCGGCATCGCGCTGGTACTCGGCACCGCCGGCCTGCCGCACATCCTGATCCGCTTCTACACCGTCCCGACGGCAAAGGCGGCCCGCAAGAGCGTGCTGTGGGCGATCGGCATCATCGGCGCCTTCTACCTGCTCACCCTGGCCCTCGGTTTCGGCGCCGCGGCGCTGGTCGGCAGCGAGGCGATCACCGCGCAGGACAAGGCCGGCAACACGGCCGCGCCGCAACTCGCCGAGGCGCTCGGCATCGACTTCCTCGGCGGCGACCTGGGCGGTGCCACCCTGTTGGCGATCATCGCGGCGGTCGCGTTCGCCACGATCCTGGCCGTGGTGGCCGGCCTGACCCTGGCGTCCTCGTCCAGCCTGGCGCACGATTTCTACGCCAACGTGATCAAGAACGGGAGCGCGTCCGAGCGGCAGGAGGTCAGGGTCGCCCGAATCTCCGCCCTGGTGATCGGCGCGATCTCGATCGTGCTGTCGATCTACGCACAGAACCTGAACGTGGCCTTCCTGGTGGCGTTGGCCTTCGCGGTGGCCGCCTCGGGCAACCTGCCGGCGATCCTCTACAGCCTGTTCTGGCGGCGGTTCAACACCTCGGGCGCGGTCTGGTCCATCTACGGTGGCCTGCTCTCCGCCGTACTGCTGGTGTTCTTCTCGCCGGTGGTCTCCGGAGCGGCCACCTCGATGTTCCCCGAGCACGACTGGCAGTGGTTCCCGCTGTCCAATCCGGGCATCCTGTCGATCCCGTTCGGCTTCCTGTGCGGCTGGATCGGCACGGTGATCTCGAAGGAACGGGACGAGGAGAAGTACGCGGAACTGGAGGTGCGCGCCCTCACCGGCGCCGGTGCCCACTGACGGCCGGCAGGGGTGTAAGGAAGGGCCCCTTCCTAACGCTATGCGTTAGGAAGGGGCCCTTCCTTACACAAAGGTGGGGTAGGGCGATGGGTAGGCTGACCGGCATGAACCTCGTTCCGCGCTTCGGCCCCGGTCACCGCATCCTCGTCACCGGCGGTGCCGGTTTCGTGCCATCGCACCTGGTGGACGCCCTGATCAACCGCGGCTGCACGGTGGTCGCGCTGGACAACTTCGTCACCGGGTCGAAGGAGAACGTCGCCCACCTGTCGGACGAGCCGAGGTTCACGCTGGTCGAGGCCGACATCTCGGACGGCCTGCCGACCCACCACCCGGCGATGGCCGAGCGGTTCGACGCGATCCTGCACATGGCCTCGCCGGCGAGCCCGACCGACTTCGAGAAGCTGCCGGTGGAGATCCTCAAGGTCGGCTCGGTGGCCACCCTGCACCTGCTGGACCGCGCGGTCGCGGACGGCGCCCGGTTCCTGATGGCCTCCACCTCCGAGGCGTACGGGGACCCGAAGGAGCACCCCCAGCGCGAGACGTACTGGGGCAACGTCAACCCGATCGGCATCCGCGCCGTCTACGACGAGGCCAAGCGCTTCTCCGAGGCGGCCACGATGGCCTACCACCGCAGCCGCGGGCTGGACGTCGCCATCGTCCGGATCTTCAACACGTACGGCCCGCGGATGCGGCCGGACGACGGCCGGGCCATTCCCACCTTCATCTCCCAGGCGCTGCGCGGCGAGCCGATCACGGTGCACGGCACCGGCAACCAGACCCGCTCGATCTGCTACGTGGCCGACCTGGTGCGCGGCATCCTGCTGCTGCTCGACTCCCGCGAGACGGGGCCGATCAACTGCGGCACCGAGCACGAGATGAGCATGCGTCAGCTCGCCGAGACGATCGTCGACCTCTGCGGGAGCAGCTCCGAGGTGACCTACATCACCCGCAGTGCCGACGACCCGGAGATGCGCCGCCCGGATCTGACCCTCGCCCGCGAGTTGCTCGGTTACGAGCCGACCGTGCGACCCGAAGACGGCCTCCGGCGCACGATCGAGTGGTTCCGCGAGCGGCTGGCATAGCCGATCCGCCGCGCCGGCCGCGCGCACGTCGGCGTCGCTGAAGGGCAGTGTTGGCAACACGTACGTACCCTGAGTTACATGTCAGCGACCACGCCCGCCGGAGTTCCACTCCCGCACCTGCACCGCAGCGCCGGGCGCGCCTCGGTGCCCGGCTCTGGCCGGGACGCCGCCGGACGCGCCCGGCCGGCCGGGGCCAACTGGTCCCCGGCCCCTGGCGAGCCACGGGCCGGCGGTCCCGGTGGGCCCGGAGGGCCGAGCGGTCCTGGTGGCCCGGGCGGTCCCGGTGGGCCGGGTGGCCTCGGCGGGCCGGGCCGGCGCGGCGCACGACCCCGGTGGGGCCGGATCGCCCTGGTGGCGGGCGTGGCCGTGCTGGTGCTCGCACTGCTCGGCGGTGCGGGCGCCTGGTTCTACGCCCGGGGCCTCGACGACGACCTGGCCCGCACCGACCCGTTCTCGGAGATCACCGGGGGCCGGCCGCCCAAGGCGGTGGACGGCGCGCTGAACATCCTGCTGGTCGGCAGCGACTCGCGGGACCCGGACGCCCCGGTCGACAAGTCCAGCAAGTGGCGGGCCGACACGATCATCGTGATGCACATCCCGTCCGACCACCAGAAGGCCTACCTGGTCTCCATCCCCCGCGACCTCTACGTGCCGATCCCGGAGGGCGCCAACGCGGACTGCGGTTCCGGTCAGCGCGGGAAGATCAACGCCGCGTTCGCCTTCGGTGGGCTGCCGCTGGCCGTCCGGACGGTGGAGTGCTTCACCGACGTACGGCTGGATCACGTGATGGCGATCGACTTCGCCGGCTTCAAGCAGGTCACCGACGCCCTCGGCGGCGTCGACCTGAAGGTGGAGCGGACCGTCACCTCGATCCACAAGCCGTACCGGACGTTCACCAAGGGCACCAACCACATGAACGGCGCCGAGGCGCTGGACTGGATCCGGCAGCGCAAGCAGTTCCCGGACGGTGACTTCGCCCGGATGCGCCACCAGCAGGAGTTCCTCCGCGCGCTGATGGACAAGGCGGCGAGCACGGGCACGCTGACCAACCCGAAGAAGCTGAACGACTTCCTCAAGTCGGTCACCGCCGCGGTCACCGTCGACGAGGGTTTCTCGCTTGTCGACATGGGTGTCCAGTTCCGCAACCTGCGCGGCCAGAACCTGACCTTCGTCACCAGCCCGCACGTCGGCAGCCAGACCATCAACGGCGAGTCGGTGGTGGTGTCGGACAAGGAGAAGGCGCTGGCGATGTACAAGGCGATGTCCGCCGACACCATGACCGCCTGGGTGGAGGCCAACGAGAAGAAGGACAGCACCGGCAACTGAGCTCCATCGGCCGGCCGACCCACCCGTGATCGACAGGAGTCGTCGCGAATCTGTGGGGCGGCCGGCCGTTTCCTGTGAGCCAACCGCCGATCAGCCGTATCGATCTGGACGTTCGGTCAGTTTCCCTGGATGACGGCCGGGCGAACGACATTTGACGCTCGGACGACCTCGCCAGGACGGGAAAGCGTCCGTAAAGTGGTCCCGCCCCCTGATAAACGCGAGCTGGAGCACGCATGCCGGTTCAGACCAGCCGTCGCCCTCCGGCGCTGGATTCCCCCCACGGCCCGACCATCCCGAAGCAGCACACCAAGGGCGGAAAGCCCGGCCCCGGCACCAGGAAGAAGCGGTCGCGCCGCAAGGATCCGCTCTGGGCCCGTCTCACCCTGATCCTCGGCGCGGTGCTGATGGTGACCAGCGGTGCCGCCGTCGTCGGCAGCAAGGTGCTGATCGACCAGGCCACCGGCAACATCGCCCAGCGCAACCTGCTCGGCGACGCGAGCAAGTCGGACGCCGAGGGCGGCAACAGCCTCGAAGGCCCGATCGACATGCTGCTGCTCGGCGTGGACGCCCGGGAGCGGTGGGCCGCCGACGACGTCCGGGCGGACAGCATCATCGTGCTGCACATCCCCGCGACGCACGACCAGGCGTACCTGATCTCGATCCCCCGGGACACCGAGGCCCACATCCCGGCCTTCAAGAAGAGCGGTTGGCAGGGCGGCACCGACAAGATCAACGCAGCGTTCCAGGCCGGCGCCCGCAATGGTGGCGGCTGGGAGGGCGGCGCCCAGCTGATGGCCCAGACGATCAAGAAGATGACCGGGATCAGCTTCGACGGCGCGGCGATCATCAACTTCGGCGGCTTCAAGAACGTCATCGACGCCCTGGGCTCGGTGCGGATCTGCGTCAGCCAGGAGGTCGAGTCGATCCACATGTCGTACGTCGACGGCAAGCCGATGTGGAACGCGGACGCGAAGAAGACCGGCAAGCAGCGGACGCCCGTGGTGCACAAGAAGGGCTGCCGTGAGATGGAGGGCTGGGCGGCGCTGGACTACTCCCGGCAGCGCAAGTCGCTGAAGAACGGCGACTACGACCGCCAGCAGAACCAGCAGCAGCTGATCAAGGCGATGGCCCGCAAGGCCACCGAGGACGGCACGCTGACCAACCCGCTCAAGCTGAACGAGCTGATCAAGGTGGCTGGCAAGGCGTTCATCCTGGACACCGGCGGCGTGCCGGTCGCCGACTTCGTCTTCACGATGCGCGGGGTGACCGGCAACGACCTGGTGATGCTGAAGACGAACGGCGGCACCTTCCACAGCGACGGCAACCGGGAGACCCTGAGCCAGGAGACGCTGGACATGTTCCACGCGGTCAAACAGGACAAGCTGGCCGAGTTCGTCTTCGCCAACCCGCAGGTGATCTCCGGCCGCAAGTAGCCGGCCGACGTGGGGGCACCGCCGGCTCCGGCCGGCGCGCGCCCTGGCGGGAAAGTCGGCGAAGCGGCCCGGGACGCCGGGGCCGGCCCGTAGCCTGACGTGAGGAAGATTCACGTACGGGCCGCGGGGAGGCGTCACGTCCAGATCGGCGGGCGACGGTCGGGGCCGGGCCGGGGTAGACGCCCGGACCGCCCGGCCGCGCCGTGCCCGCTGGCCCCGACTGCTGCTCGGCGTCGGTCTGGCCCTGGTGCTGCTGGCCGGGCTCGCCGTGGTGGGCCTCCAGGTGCTCTCCGACCGGTACGAGCGCGCCGTCGTCCGGGAGCAGCTACTCGACCCCACCGCCCGCCGGGAGCGCACCGACCCCGACGGTCCGCTCAACTACCTGCTGGTGGGAACCGACCGGTGGCAGAGCGGCAGCGCGGCCGACCGGCGGTCCGACACCATCCTCATCGTGCACGTACCGGCCGGCGGCCGGGAGGCGTACCTCGTCTCCGTTCCCCGGGACCTGCTCGTCGCCATCCCCGCCGGCAGCGGCTACGGCGGCGGCCAGGACAAGATCAATGCGGCGTACGAGCACGGCGGGGGCGGCCTGCCGGGCACCCGGCTGCTCTCGGCCACCCTGGCGAGGCTGACCGGCATCCGCTTCGACGGCGCGGCACTTATCGACTTCTCCGGCTTCCGCAAGGTCATCGACCTGCTCGGCGGGGTACGCATGTGCGTGGACACCGAGGTCCGCTCGATCCACACCGACCGGGTCTTCCAGCCCGGCTGCCAGCAGATGGACGGCGGCCAGGCGCTGGACTACGTCCGCCAGCGCTACGACCTGCCGGGCGGCGACTACGACCGGCAGACCCACCAGCAGCAACTGCTGCGGGCCATGCTGGAGCGCACGAGCGAGACGTCGCTGCGGACGAATCCCGTCAAGCTGGACCAGGTGATCCGGGCCGTGGGCAGCTCGCTGACCGTGGACACCAACGGCGTACCGCTGGAGGACCTCGTCCTCGCCCTGCGCGACCTGCCGGCCGACGCGCTGCGCGGCGTGCGGGTGCCCTCCCGTCCCCAGACCATCGACCAGGTGTCGTACGTGGTCCTCGACAACGGCGGGAACGGGCTGTTCGAGGCGGTACGCGGCACCAGCGTGCCGGACTGGGCCCGGGCCAACCCGGGCTGGGTCACCCGCCTGTGACGCCCCGAGGCGGCACGCCGCCGGACGCCCGGGCGAGGCTCTAGGCTTGGCCCGTGTTCGGATCCCAGGTTCCCACCATCACCGTGACCGAGATAGCCGACGACGCCTACCTGCTCGACGTCCGGGAGGACGACGAGTGGAACGCCGGCCACGCCCCTGGCGCGCACCACCTGCCGATGATGGAGCTGCCGGCCCGGATCGCCGAGGTGCCCACCGACCGCGACGTCGCCGTCATCTGCCGCTCCGGCGGGCGCTCCGCGCAGGTCGTCACCTACCTGATGCGCAACGGGTGGGACCAGGTGCGCAACGTCGCGGGCGGGATGGGCGAGTGGGCCGCCGCCGGGCGACCGGTGGTCGGCGAGGACGGGCAGCCGGGCCGGGTCGTCTAGGACGGACGCGATGGGCGAACCCCTGGTCTTCGCGCACCGAGGCTCCTCGTACGACCTGCCCGAGCACACCCTCGCCGCCTACCTGCGGGCCCTCGACGAGGGCGCCGACGGGTTGGAGTGCGACGTCCGGCTGACCCGGGACGGGCACCTGGTCTGCGTACACGACCGCCGGCTCGACCGGACCAGCAACGGCCACGGGTTGGTCAGCGCCCGCACCCTCGCCGAGCTGGAGGCGCTGGACTTCGGCTCCTGGCACCCGGGCTGCGTACCCGCCGACGGGGACGAGGTGCTGGACGAGTCACACACCCGGCTGCTCACCCTGGAGCGGCTGCTGGACGCCGTGCGGGCCGCCGGCCGGCCGGTGCGGCTGCTGGTGGAGACCAAGCACCCCTCCCGGCACGGCGGGAACGTGGAGCGCCGGCTGGTCGCGCTGCTGCGCTCGTACGGCCTGGCCGAGCCGGAACCGGACGCGCCGGTGCAGGTCACCGTCATGTCGTTCTCCCCGCTGGCCGTACGCCGGGTGCGGGAGCTGGCCCCCGCGCTGCCCACGGTGCTGCTGCTGGAGGTGCTGCCGCGCTGGCTGCCGCTGGGGCGGCTGCCGTTCGGCACCCGGATCGCCGGGCCCGGCGTCGCCCTGGTGCGGGCCCGTCCGCAGCTGGTGCCCGCGCTGCGGGCGGCGGGCAACCAGGTCTACGTGTGGACCGTCAACGAGCCGGCGGACCTGGACCTCGCCCTGGCCGCCGGGGCGGACGGCATCATCACCGACCGGCCGGCGCACACGCTGGCCCGCCTGGGCCGGTGACGCCGATGGCGGCGGGGCCGCCTCACGCACGTCGCCCGCCGACCCGTGGCCCGGCGCCGACCGGGCAGGGGTGTCCGGAAGTCGTCCGGCGGGGCACACTCGGGGGCATGCCGGAGCGCACCGACTTCGCCGCTCTCATCACCGGGCACACCGCCGTGATCGAAATGGTCAATTCCGGCGACACCGGCCTCCCGGTCCTCACCCGCCTGATGCGGGTGGCCCAGTCGGCGCTCGGCGCGGCGGGCACGGCGTTCGTCGAGTTCGCGCCGACGGGTGGCCGGGTGATCGCCGCGACCGGAGCCGTCGAGTGGGCCATCGGCCGGCCCGTGCCCACCGACGACCCGTCCACCGTGTGCGTGCCCTCCGGCGAGCGGGTGTGCCAGGTCCGGACGGACGCCCTCACCAGCAGGCTCGCCGGCGAGCTGGCCGAGCGGGGGCTGCTCACGATGATGGTCGCCCACGCGGAGAGTGGCGGCCTGCCGGTGGGCAGCCTGCACGTGCTCTATCCGGACGGGGACGATCCGCCGGATGCCGGGCAGCACGCCGTGGTGGGCTACGTGGCCGCCTGCGTCGCCCACCTGTACGGCGACCAGACCGGGCTGCCCGTGCACGGCGACGGGTCCGTCGTGGCGGCGCTGGCGGACGGACTGGCCGTGGTCGACCACGACGGCCACGTCCGGCTCTGGAACCCGGCCGCCGTCCAGGTCACCGGCCGTTCCACGGGTCAGGCACTCAACCGGCCGCTGCCCTTCCCGCTGCCGCCGTCCGGGCAGGTGCTCGACCACCGGTTGCCGGACGGCCGCTGGCTCCGGATCACGTCCGGCGAGCTGCCCGGCCCCGGCACCCTGCGCGTGGTCACCTTCCGGGACATCACCGACCAGCACCGCCGCGACCACGACCGGGATCTCTTCGTCGCGGTGACCAGCCACGAGCTGCGTACGCCGGTGACCGTGATCAAGGGCTACGCCGACACGCTCACCGACCACTGGGAGTCGTTGACCGAGTCGGACCGGCGACAGGCCGCGCGGGTCATCGGGCAGCGCGCCAACGAGCTGGCCCGGCTGGTCGACCGGCTGCTCTCCTCGGCCGCCGAGGCGGGGCCGGGCGACGAGGCCCCCGCCCCGTACGACCTCGGCGAAGCACTGCACACGGCGGCGGCCGACCTGCCGGCGGAGCTGCGGCAGCGGCTCGTCCTGCGGCTCCCCGCCGACCTGCCGAAGGCGCTCGGCCACCGGGCGAGTGTGGCCACCATCCTCACCGAGCTGTGCACGAACGCCGGCAAGTACTCCCCGGCGGGTTCACCCATCGACGTCACCGCCGAGGCGGACGGGTCCACGGTCTCCTTCCGGGTCGGCGACCGGGGCATCGGCGTCCGCCCCGAGCACGTGGAGCGGGCCTTCGACCGGTTCTGGCAGGGCGAGTCGGGCGACCGCCGCCGCTTTCCCGGGGCCGGGCTCGGCCTCTATCTCGTCCGTCGGATCGTTGAGCAGCAGAATGGATGGGTATCCCTACGGCCGAGGGCCGGTGGCGGTACGGTCGCAGAGGTGCGGCTGCCCCGCGGGTGACGACGACGGGGCGGGAAAGGGACGAAGGTGTCGACGGGAGCTGTCGAGCGGGCATGGTGCGTGGTGGTGCCCCACCACGCCGCCGGAGCACGGCTGGCACGGCGACGGCTCGCCGAGGAGCTGGCCGAAGTGGTGCCCCCGCCGCTCCTGGCCGACCTCGTCGCGGTCCTGGCCGAGCTGGTCGGCAACGCGGTCCGGCACGCCGACCCGTTGCCCGGCGGGGTGGTCCGGGTGGCCTGGCGGCTGCGCGGCGGGGCCGGCGGCCAGCAGGTGCAGCTCCGGGTGACCGACGGCGGAGCCGCCGTGGGCCCCACGATACGGGCCGCCGACACGGAGGCCGTGGACGGCCGGGGGCTGCACATCGTCTCGGGGCTGGCCGACCGCTGGGGCGTCGAGCGGGACGGCCTGGGCCAGAGCGTGTGGGCCGAGTTCGACCCGGCGGACGTCACCCGGTCGGACCTGGCCGTGGCCGGCTGACCGGTCACGAGAGGCGGGTCCTGCCCCCACCGGGCGGCCGGGGCCTCTAGGCTGTCTCGCCGTGAGCAAGCGTCGAAAGAGCCAGCGGGCCGCCGAAGCCACCCCCAAGCGGGAGAAGGTGCGGGACATCTTCGTGCCCCGACCGTTCGAGGGGCTGACCGACGAGCCGGAGTGGATCGCCCTGCGGGAGCTGGTGCCGGCCGCCTCGGCGCCGCTGCGGCTCGCCCCCGCCCTGGTCGAGGAGTTCGGCGACCGCGAGGTCACCCTGGCCACCGTGCTGCCGATGGCCGCCCCGGCGATGACCAAGCCGGACGGGCGGGTCCTGATCGGGCTCCAGCGGCACATCCAGTCGGGCGACGTCTCCCGGGACCTGGCCGAGGCGCTGCTCTGCGCGCTGCGGGCGGAGCCGGGCAGCCCGGTGACCGTGCCGCCGCTGCCCGGCCCCGGCCCCCGGTTGCAGGACGTCCTGGTCGACGGCCCGCTGGAGATCAGCATGCACGACGGGTTCGAGTTCTGGCTCGACCCGGGCGCCGGCGACGACCCGAACGTGCAGGCGTCCCTGGAACGGGCGAACGCCGCGATCTATCCCACCGTCCGGCTCGCCGCCGCCCGGGCCGCCTACTGGTGCCAGGTGCCGGAGAAGGCGCACGTGCGTTGGGTGCTGCCCGACGACGAGGACGCCGCGCTGGACGCGCTGGCCCGGCTGAGTGTGGCCGGCACGCTCGTCCTCGGCGAGCACACCCGGTTCGCGGGCATGTTCCGGGCCCACGGCCGGTTGGTGCCGGTCTGGGACCTGCCGGAGGAGGTGCCGGCCGCCGACTGGGAGCAGCCGCTGGCCGACTTCGCCAAGCGGTACGCCGAGGCCCTCGCCGACCCCGCCCCGCTGGACGCCGCCGGCCGGCGGGCCCGGCACGGTCTGCTCGGCCGCCAGCTCACCCTGCGCTGAGCCACCCCGCACCCTGACGCCACGCGGCGACGCAGTGCCCGTGGTGTTAGGAAGGGCACTTTCCTCTACGAAATACGTTAGGAAGGTGCCCTTCCTTTCACCTGGAGCGGGTCTCGGGTCAGGGGGCAGGACATGCAGCGCGGGCCGCCCCGGCCGGAGCCCAGCTCGGAGCCGGCGATCGGGATGACCTCGATGCCGGCGCGTTCCAACTGCGCGTTGGTCGCCGTGTTGCGTTCGTAGCCCACGCAGAGCCGGGGAGCGAGGGCGAGGGTGTTGTTGCCGTCGTCCCACTGCTCGCGTTCCGCGGTGACCGGGTCCAGGCCGGTGTCGATCACCCGGAGCCGGGGCAGGTCCATCGCGTCGGCGGCGGCCCGCAGGAACGGCGCCGGCCCGTCCACCCGTGGGTCCTCGCCGTCCGTCCCGGCGATGACCGTGTACGCCGACAGCGTGTGGGCGATGTTCGGGTACATCAGCACGGCGTCGACGTCCACCATCGTGCAGACGGTGTCGAGGTGCATGGTCGCCCGCTCCTGGGCGATCGGGACGACGAGGATGGTGTGGGCCAGCCCGGCGGCGAACACCTGCCGGGCGAGCCGTTCCGCGCCGGCCGGGGTGGTCCGCTCGCCCACCCCGACGGCCAGCACCCCCGGCGCGAGGAGCAGCACGTCGCCGCCCTCCAGGTGCTCCAGCCCGGGCTGGTAGACGAGTTCCGTGCCGGCGAACCGCGGGTGGTGCCGGTAGATGGCGTCGGTCAGCGTGGTCTCCCGCCGCCGCGCCGGCATCGCCAGGCTGGTCACCCCGACCCGGTCGCCGATCCAGACCGAGGAGTCCCGGGTGAACAGCAGGTTGGGCAGCGGGTCGATGACGAAGTCGTGCCGGTCCATCAGGGTGTAGACCAGGCCGCCGGGCCGGTCCCGGCTGACCCGCAGTTCCTCGTGGGCCAGCCCGGCGATGAGCACGTCGGCGAGCGCCACGGGATCGAGGTACGCGAGGTGGTCGGCGACCCGGGCGCGCAGCGAGTCGCCGAGCCGGCGCGAGCGCAGCACCGCCTCGGTGAGTTCGGCCCGCGCGTCGGCGATGGCGAGCGTCTCGGCGAGTAGGGTCGCGAGGTAGAGCACCTCGACCCCGCGCTCGCGCAGGGCCGTGGCGAAGCCGTCGTGCTCCTCCTGGGCGCGTCCGACCCACGGGATGGCGTCGAAGAGGAGCGAGTCGTTGTTGCGCGGGGTGAGCCGGGCGAGCTCGGGGCCGGGACGGTGCAGCAGCACGGTTCCGAGCCGGCCGACTTCGCTGTCCACGTAGTGGGTCACCCTCGCAGCGTAGGACAGGGTTTGGCGGCATCCGATAAAACAGGGGTGGATGAATATGGCATTCATCCACACTCACTCCGGCGTTCCAACTTGCCGACACGGGGGACTGGCAACGTAGGGTAGTGAGGACATAACTTCGAGGGACCTTTTGCCGGAGGTCGCGATGACTGTCTTTCCCGATCGTCGAGCCGTAACGTCCGCCCGGGCACTGCCGCCCGCGGCGGTGCCACACCCCCGGGTGGAGTCGCCGGGGGTGCTCACACCCGTCCGTCCGTCCCCGTTGGAGTGGGCCCGCCGCCGTCGGGCCGAGCGGGGCGCGCGACGGCTGGAGGCGGCGGGCGCCCGGGCGCTCGGCCGACTCGATCACCTCGGGCCCTCCTGGCACGTCATCGAGTGGCCCCGCACGGACAACATCGACCTCCTCGACCACGAACGCGACGACCGCGCCGGGTTCCTCGCCATCGGGCCGAGCGGGCTCTTCGCGGTCACCATCGCCGACCATGGCCGGGCCCGGGTGCTGGTGGCCGGGGACGTGGTGCAGATCAACGGCAAGCGGCCGCCCTATGTGGCGGAGGCCCGTCGCGACGCCAAGCGCGCCAGCAAGGCGCTCTCCGACGCGGTGGGGCTGCCGATTCCGGTGTCGCCGGTGCTGACCTTCGTCGGGTCCGGCGTCATCAGCGTCTACGGCCTGCCGAAGGACTGCCTCATGGCCACCCACCGCGAGTTGGACCGCCTGCTCGTCGCCGGAGGCAGCCGGATCAGCCCGGCCACCGCCGAAAAACTCTCCCGGGTCGCGCAGCATCCCGAGACCTGGATGAACGGCGCGTACCGTCCGGCGGCCGACTACCGGTGGTACGAGGGCGGCCGAACGGCCACTGACAAGCCGGCCAACCGGCGGTAACGTCACCTGCGACGCCACGCACCCGGGCGCCTGCCGGCGCCCGCCGGTCGCGTCGTCGTCGGCCGCCCGGTCAGGGCACTCCCTCACCCTTCGGCGGTCCGACGACCCCCACGCGGTCGGCGACGCTCGCGGCGACCGGCTAGCGTGGACGGACCGTCGGTGTACATAGGAGGCGCGGTGGCCCACGTCGAACTCTCGCTCTCTGACGTGTTCGTGCCAGCGGCGGGGACATCGACAGGGCAGGAGTCCGACAACGTCGGGCGGTGGTCGTCGACCGTCTCCCGCGCCGACGAGCCGTGCCTGCTGATCGACGCCGCGACGAGGGTGGTCGCCGTCTCCACCTCCGGGTGTGAGCTGCTCTACCTGGGCGCCCCAGAAGACGTGATCGGGTTGCCGCTGCTCGACGGCGGCCTGCGGCTGCTCGACTTCACCGCCAACCGGGGCGAGCTGACCGAGCCCGAGATAGACAAGATCCCGCCGCTGCTGGCCCTCTCCTCCAAACGCCTGGCCCGGGGGCTGCTCCGGGTCCAGGGCATGTCGGCCGAGGCGCCGGACTCGACCGTCGACGCGATCTCCACTCCGGTGCTCACCGACGGGACGGTCACCGGCTCGCTCACGTTCTTCTCCCCGGTCTGACCAGCAGTGGGATGTGGCGCTCGCCGCACGCGGCGAAGCTGGGGCGGGCCCGCACCGAGGCCGTAAGGTGCCCTCATGCTCGATATCGCTCTGCTCCCGGGGGAGTATGCCGTGTGCCGCCTGGCCGCCGGCTCGGCTCTGCCGCCCGAGCTGCCGGTCGGGCTGAGCGGCGGCGACGTCGTCACGGTGAGCTGGACCGCCGACGGGATCTCGCTGATCTGCCCCGCCGGCCGGGTGCCCGAGCAGGCCGTCGCCGAGACCGCCTGGCGCTGTCTGCGGGTCGCCGGGCCGCTCGACGTGGCGGTCAGCGGCACCCTCGCCGCGCTGGTGGATCCGCTCACCGCCGCCCGGGTCAGCGTGGTCGCCTTCTCCACGTACGACACCGACTACCTGCTCGTTCCCGCCGTTCGCCTCCGTGAGGCGGTCGCCGCGCTGGAGCTCGCCGGCCACCGTGTCCTCGGCTGATCTTCACCCGGCCGCCGGTTCCTCCTAGGATTGGCTCGGCCTCCCGGCCGCAGTGACACCCCCCGATGTTCCGAGGATCGGCCGTGCCGCCCACCCCCTCGCGCCACGCCACGCCCGCCCGCCCGCCCCGCGCCGACGCCGGGCACCCCGGAGCGGGCCGGCCGCACGCCCACGCCGACCAACCGTCGGTCACGCCCCGACAACCCCTCGAAGCGGCATGCCCGTCCCACGCCGACCAACGGCCGGTCACGCCCCGACAACCCGTCGGCGCGGCACGCCCGGGTCGGCGACCGCCTCGTCCAGCGCCGGGCCGGAGGACGGCACGACCGCACGCGTCGCCCTCCGCCCGACGGCGCTGGCCGGCGGCCGTGGTGCTGCTGGCCGCGCTGTCCCTGGCCGCCTGCGGCACGCCACCCGAGCTGCGAGAGCCCGCCCCGACCAGCGCGCCGACCCGCACCGCCGGCCCCGCCCCGACCGGCACTCCCGGAGTCCCACCGAGCCCGCCACCCCCCACCGGCCTGCCCGGCGCCGGGCAGCCCACGGCCGACTCCGGCCTGGTCGCGGTGCCGTGCCCGGGCGGCCCCTCGGGAGCGCGGATCATCGACCTGGTGCGGGGCCGGGGCGGCGTGCTTCCGAACGGCGTCCGGGTCCAGGTGCGGACGGGGCCGCTGTGCGCCGGCGAGTGGCACTACACGCTGCTCGACGTGGCCGGGCACGAGGCGCTCCAGGTGGTCACCCAGGGCCGGCCGGGTGCCCCTCGGCTGGTCACCGCCGGCACCGACGTCTGCACCGCCGAGGTCCGCGCCGCCGGGCCGCCCGGCATCCGGACGCTCGTCTGCGAGGCCGGGTCGCTCGGCGTACCGGGTGCGTAGGCTGTCGCCATGCCGGGAACACCGCCGACGCGCTTCGTCTACCTCGGGCCGGAGGGCACCTTCGCCGAGCAGGCGCTGAACAGCATCCCCGCCGCCGAGCGGGGCAGCCGCACGCCGGCCCGCAGCGTGCCCGAGGCGCTGGAGAGCGTACGGGCCGGGGAGGCCGACGCGGCCGTGGTGCCGATGGAGAACTCGATCGGCGGCGCGGTCGGGGTGACGCTTGACGAACTCGCCGAGGGGGAGCCGCTGGTGATCACCCGCGAGGTGATCCTGCCGGTCGAGTTCGTGCTCGCCGCGCGGCCCGGCACGACGCTCCCTCACGTGCGCAGCGTCGCCGCCCACCCGCAGGCGTCCACCCAGTGCCGGGGCTGGCTGCGCGCACACCTGCCCGACGCGGTCGTGGTCGACGTGCTCTCCAACGGCGCGGCCGCCGCCGGGGCCGCCACCGGCGACTACGACGCGGCGATCTGCGCCCCGATCGGGGCGAGCCGGCACCGGCTCGACGTGCTCGGTGCCAAGATCGCCGACCACCCGGACGCGGTGACCCGGTTCGCGCTGGTGTCCCGCCCTGGGCCGCCCCCGCCCCCGACCGGCGACGACGTGACGTCCCTGGCGGTCTACATCGCGCACGACCGGGTGGGCGCGCTGCTGTCGGTGCTGATGGAGTTGGCCGTCCGGGGGGTCAACATGACCCGGATCGAGTCCCGCCCGACGGGGGAGGCACTCGGCCGGTACGTCTTCTTCCTCGACTGCACCGGTCACGTGGCGGACGTACGGCTCGGCGAGGCGTTGCAGGGGCTGCGCCGGGTCTGCGCCGACGTGCGGTTCCTGGGCTCGTACCCCCGGCACCGGTTCGCCGGAGCGAGCGACCGCCCGATCCCGGCCCCGCCCGGCCTCTCGGACGCCGACTACGCCGACGCCGCCGCCTGGCTGGCCCGCATCCGCGCCGGCGACCTCGCCTGACGGCACCGCCCCCGCCCCGTGTCCGGCCGGCGGGGCCGGATCGGCGTGGGGCGGGGGCGGTGGTGCGGGTCAGCTGAGCAGGTTGCCGAGGATCCCGCCCTGCTCCTGGGTGCCGCTGCCCATGATCGGCGGCTCCTCGGAGGGCTGCACGACGACGAAGCCCTGGCCGGCGAAGCTCATCGTGAACGCCTCGCCGGTGCTCCGGCCGAGCAGCGTGCCGAGGCCGAACTGCTCGGCGCGGTGGTAGCCGGTCTGGAGGCTGGCCGACCAGCAGACGGCCGCCTGCGGGTCGACGTAGGTGGGGGCGTCGACGCTGAGCACCACCGGGGTGCCCTTGGTGGTGATGGCGATCCGGCCGTAGCCGGAGAAGACGCAGTTGAACAGGCCGGACGACGACGCCATGCCGGCTCCGCCGACCATCCGGATGTCGTACTGGAGGGTGGAGTCGAAGGCCAACACGCTGGAACCGTTGATGGACAGCGCGTCGCCCGGCTCCAGGTCGATGATGTGCACGTCCTTGGCGAAGTCGGCGAGGAAGACGTCACCCCGGCCGGTGAGCTTCATCAGCGGAACGCCCTCGCCGGTGAGCTTCTGCTTGAGGAACTTGCCGAGCCCGCCGGAGCCGAGCGCCTGGAACTGCACCTGGCCCTGGTAGGCGACCATCGACCCGACCCGGGCCATCGCCTCGCCGTTGAGCTCGATCTTCAACATCTTGGAGTTCTGCAGCCGCATGCCGGGCTGCGCGGACTCCTTCTCAAGGTTCTCCGCCGAGAACAGCTCGCTGCGCATGGAAGTGCCTCCTGGGTTCGTGGTGCCTGGACCGACCGTAGGGGACCGGCGCAACAGTCGACCACCGCCGACCGGCCCGCCACGGCCACCGGTCGGCGCGGGAACCCCGCCCGCCGACCGGCTAGCCCCAGCCCAGCTCGTGCAGTCGCGCGTCGTCGATGCCGAAGTGGTGGGCGATCTCGTGCACCACCGTCACCGCGACCTCGTCCACGACGTCCTCGTCGTCGTCGCAGATGCGCAGGATGGGGTTGCGGTAGATCAGAATGCGGTCCGGCAGCACCCCGGCGTAGTCCCAGCCCCGGTCGGTGAGGGCATGACCCTCGTAGAGGCCGAGCAGGTCCTCGCCCGGGGGTGGGTCGTCCTCGACCAGGATCACGACGTTGCTCATCAGGGCGAGGAGTTCCTCCGGCACCTCGTCGAGCGCGTCGCCGACCAACTCCTCGAAGCGTTCGCGACTCATCTCCACCGGCACCCCGCCCATTCTGCCCGACGGCGCGGCCCGGACGCCCCGGTCGGAAACGGCGGACCGCCACGGGGAGCACGGCTCCCCGTGGCGGTCGACGCCGACGGACCGGACGGTCAGGAGGCGAGGCGGGCGTTCAGGCTGATCTGGGCTCCCGGGGAGAGCAGGCGGGAGATCGGGCAGTTTTCCTTGGCGGCCTCGGCGAGCTTGGCGAACTGTGCCTCGTCGATGCCCGGCACCTCGCCGACGGTGTCCAGCTCGATCCGGGTCACGGTCATCCCGGCGTCGGTCTTGTCCAGGTGGACCTTGGCGGTCGTCTCCACCGAGGTGGGCGGCGAGCCGGCCTCGGCGAGGAGCTTGGAGAACGCCATCGAGAAGCAGCCGGCGTGGGCCGCCCCGATCAGCTCCTCGGGGTTGGTGCCCGCGCCCTCCTCGAAACGGGACTTGAAGGAGTAGTTCCCCTCCAGCCCGCCCTTGCCGGTGCGGATGGTGCCGGACCCCTCGGTGAGGTTGCCCTGCCAACGTGCGGAAGCGGTACGGATAGGCATGCACCCGACGCTAGTCGAAAGGGCAGCGGCCGGCGACCGTTCACGTGCGCGTCCGCCGGGTGCGTGCTGTGTCATGATTCGGGCCTGGTCAGTGACGCGGAAGGGCACCCGATGTCCCAGGATCTTCCCATTCCCCGGCAGGAGCACCGGTCCGACGACACGACCGTCGTGGAGTGGGGCACGGCGGAGCCGGACCGGCCGGCCCGGTTCGGTAGTACGCTCGCCGGCCTGGGCCGGGACCGCCGGCTGCCCCTGCTGCTCGCGGCGCTCGGCGCGGTGGCCGCCCTCGCCTCGCTGCTCGGCGAGTGGCAGGTGATGACCATCCCCAACGCCGGCCCGCAGGGCAACAGCTCGGTCCGGGTGCCGGGCGGGGTGTCCGACATCGGCGGTTTCGGGGTGGGCTACCTGGCCGGGCTGTTCGCTCTGCTCTGCGTGACGGCGCTCGCGTTGCGCGGCACCTCCGCGGTGCGCCCGAACGCCCGGCTCGCCGGCCTCACCCTCACCGGGGCGCTGCTGGGGCTGCTGGTCGCCACCGCGTCCTCGCTCGACGAGGCCGGGCAGCGCGTCTTCTTCTACTCGGCCGACGACGGGTTCCGGGTCGAGTACGGCCGGGGCCTGGTGATGGCCTTCGCGGCCTGCGTCCTGTTCGCGGCGGCACTGAAGCTGGCCCCGGCCGACGCACCGCCGCAGGAGGAGGCCGACCTGCCCCGGGCCGACGGGGACGACGGGGAGGCCGGGGAGCCCGTCGACGGGGCCGAGCAGGTGGGCCGCAGCCGCCGACGCCGCCGCCGCGCGGACCGGGACGACGATGACGACCTGCCCGCCCCGCCCGACCTCACCGTCGGCCCGGCCAGTCCCTTCGCCCGGCCCGAGCCCCGGAACTGATCCCCCCGCCGGGCGGCCGGGTCGCCGGTCGTACGCCGGCGGCAGCCGGCGCGGGGACATCGGCGGGCCGTCGTCCGTTGGCGACCCGTTCGCCGAAAGGCCATGGTTGAGGGTCGTTCCGCGAGGTACGTTTGCTGCCCGCCGTCACCCAGGCCGAGGCGATTTGAAGCGAGACGGCTGGCTGCGACGGCGGCGGGCGAAGGAGGAACCATGACCCGCCCGGGCCTGCCCAAGCTGATCGCGACGGATCTCGACGGAACGCTCGTCCGCAGCGACGAGACCGTCTCCGCGTACACCCATGGGGTGCTCGACCGGGTGCGGGCCGCCGGTATTCCGGTGGTCGGCGCCACCGGTCGCGGGCCCCGGCTGGCCGAGCTGACCCGCAACGACATCCGCGCCGCGGACTTCCTGGTGATGGCCGGGGGTGGCCGGGTGGTCGACCAGAGCGACCCGGCCGGGCCGGTGGTGCTGCGGGACGAGCGTCTCTCCGCCGAGGTGCTGGCCACGCTCCTGGCCGACCTGGAGGCCGCGGTCGGGCCGCTGACCGTGATGGTGGAGGCGTCGGACGAGCACGACGCGCCGCTCTGGGGCGACTACCACCCGAGCTGGCCCTACCAGGACGCGTTCGAGGCGCGCAGCCGCGCCGAGTGCCTCTCCTGCGACGTGATCAAGGCCTTCGCGCGGACCGCCGACCACCACGTGGACGAGTTGCTCGCGGTCGCCCGGCAGATCGTCCCGCCGGAGGTCGCCACGCTCACCCAGGCCGGGCTGGGCTTCGTCGAGATCTGCCCGCCCGGGGTGGACAAGTCCACCGGGCTGACGGTGGTGGCGCAGCGGCTCGGCGTCGACCCCGCCGAGGTGCTGGTATTCGGCGACATGCCGAACGACCTGCCGATGTTCGAGTGGGCCGGTTGGGCCCGGGTGGCGGTCTCCAACGCCCACCCGACCGTCCGCGCCCTTGCCGACGAGGTGACCCTGCGCAACGACGACGACGGGGTGGCGGTGTACCTCGATCGGCTACTGTCCCGCTGATGGGAGAGGCACCACGGCTGATCGCCACCGACATCGACGGCACCCTGCTCCGGGACGACCGCTCGCTGAGCCCACGCACGATCGACGTGCTGGCCCGGCTCTCCGCGCGGGGCACGCCCGTCGTGCTGGTCACCGGCCGGCCCATCCGCTGGCTGCGGATGGTGTACGAGCAGCTCGCGGAGCCGCTGCCGGCGATCTGTGCCAACGGCGCGGTGGTCTACGACCCGGTCGCCGACGAGGTGGTGCGGGCCGACCCGCTCGCCCCGGAGCTGCTCGCCGAGGTGGCCCGGCGGCTGCGTGCCGAGGTGCCGGAGATCAGCTTCGCGGTGGAGATCGTCGACAGCCGGCAGATGCGGCACGAGGCGCACTACCCGCTGCGCTGGGACGCGGACCACGCCGCGATCCGGGCGGTCGAGACGCCCGAGGAGCTGCTGGCGGCACCGGCGGTGAAGCTGCTGGCCAGGGCCGCCGAGCAGGATCCTGACGCGTTCGTCGCGCTGGTCGCCGGGGCCCTGGAAGGGCTGGCCGAGGCGACCCACTCGTCGTACTCGGGGCTGGTGGAGATCTCCGCGGCGGGCGTGACCAAGGCGGCCGGGCTGGCGTGGTACTGCGCGCGGCTGGGCATCGACGCCCGGGACGTGGTCGCCTTCGGCGACATGCCCAACGACGTGCCGATGCTGACGTGGGCCGGGCGTGGGGTGGCGGTGGCGAACGCGCACCCCGCGGTCCTGGAGATCGCCGACGAGGTCACCACGGCGAACTCGGTGGACGGCGTGGCGGCGTACCTGGAGAAGGTCTTCGGGGTGGGGTGAGCGGCCGGCCGGGGCCCGGCCGGCCGCGTGGTCAGAGGTACTGGCCGGTGCTGTGTCCCTCGCCGCCCTGCGGCTGACCCATGCCCGGCATGCCCGGGAGCACGGCGCCGGGGCCGCTGGGCAGCGCCTGCCGGCCGGACCGCATCTGTTCGAGCTGCACCCGGGCGGCCATCTGCTGGGCGACCAGGGCCGCCTGGATGCCGTGGAACAGGCCCTCCAGCCAGCCGACGAGCTGGGCGTGCGCGATGCGCAGCTCGCCCTCGCTGGGTGCCTTCTCCTCGGTGAAGGGCAGCGAGATCCGTTCCAGCTCGTCCCGCAGCTCGGGGGCGAGCCCCTCCTTCAGCTCGACGATCGACCGCTCGTGGATCTCCCGCATCCGGTGCCGGCTGGCGTCGTCGAGCGGGGCCGCCTTGACCTCCTCCAGCAGCTGTTTGATCATGCTGCCGATCCGCATCACCTTGGCCGGCTGCTCGACCAGTCGGGTCGGGTCCTCGCCGTGGGCCTCGTCGGTCTGGACGGTGCCGACCGGCCGCCCGTCCGGGCCGACCACCACCACCGTTCCGGAGCGACCGGTGCCGTCCTGGCCCGGCTCGTCGTTCTGTGCAGCGGACTGTGCTTCGGTCATGGGATCCATCTTTACCCAGCCGCGAACGCTGATGCGCCCCGGGACCGATCCCCGACCTCGGTTCGGCGGGTGATCCGCGCTACGGTCGCGCCATGCCCGCCGATCCCCGTGCCGTGCTGAGCCGGCCCGCTCCGGCCCCGGACCTCACCGTCTCCTACGGCGACCACCCGGACCAGGTGGCCGACCTGCGCCTGCCCGCCGGGGCGGGCCCGGCCCGGCGGCTGGTCGTGGTGGTGCACGGCGGCTTCTGGCGGGCGGAGTACGACCGGCGGCACACCGACCCGCTGGCCGTCGCGCTGGCCGCGCTGGGTCACCCGGTGGCCCAGGTGGAGTACCGGCGGACGGGCCAGCCGGGTGGCGGCTGGCCGGGAACGCCCGCCGACCTGCTGACGGGCGTGACGGAGCTGCCCCGGCTGGCGGCCGGGGCGCTGCCCGGACGGGTCGCCGCCGGGCCGCCGCTGCTGGTGGGCCACTCGGCGGGGGGACATCTGGCGTTGTACGCGGCGGCGACCGCCCCGGCGGCCGTCGGGGGTGTGCTCGCCCTGGCACCGGTGTCCAACCTCGCGGAGGCGTACCGGCTGGATTTGGACGAGGGGGCGGTGGCCGCGTTGCTCGGCGGCGGCCCCGCCGACTTCCCCGAGCGGTACGCCGCCACTGATCCACGGGCATTGGTGCCCGTATCATCACGCACAGTAGTCATTCATGGCGCTTGTGATCGACAGGTGCCGATCGAGATGAGCCGGGAATTCGTCGCCGCCGGCCGCGCCGCGGGGGGCGAAATCCGCCTTGTCGAGCTGCCCGAATGCGAGCACTTCGGGCTGATCGATCCGGAGTCGCCCGCATGGCCGCAGGTCACGGCTGCTTTCCGATCACTGCTTAAAGATCACTAAGCATTGACGCAGCGTCGCCAACCGGGTAGAACGCCGAAAGGACATGGTCCGCCCCGCGTCGCTCCCCGGAAGGAACTCGGTGTCGCAGATGAACCGCAGGCGGGCGCTCCAGCTCCTGGCCGCGCTCGGCACGGCCGGGCTGGCCGCCGGATGCAACACCGACGACGCCGACGGCCAGTCGGCGCGCCCTGGCAGCCCTATCAAGATCGGTCTCGTGGCGCCCACCAGCGGCGGCCTCAAGGCGATCGGCGCCGAGATCACCAACGGCTTCCAACTCTTCCTCGACCTCAACGAGAACCTGCTGGGCGGGCACCCGACCACCCTGCTCACCGCCGACGAGGGCGAGAGCGTCAAGACCGGCAAGGCAGCCGTCGATGGCCTGCTGAAGCAGGGCGTGCTCGCCCTCACCGGCGTGGTCGACGCGAACGTCATGTCCGGCATCCGGGACACCGTCGAGAAGGCCCGGGTCCCGCTGATCGGCTCCAACGCCTCGCCGTCCAGCCTCCAGAGCGTCGTCTTCATCTGGCGGACGTCGTACGTGCTGGACGAGGCGGGCCGGGCGCTGGGCCGCTACCTGCGGGAGCAGTTGGAGCCGTCGGCGCGGCTGGCGATCATCGCGCCGGACAACGTCGGCGGCCAGGACGTGGTGCGCGGCTTCCGGCAGGAGTTCGGCGAGTCCGACCCGCGGATCCGGGACGCGACGATCTCGACGGGCGTCTTCACCAGCCCCTCCAAGTCCGCGTACCGGGCCCAGATCCGCACCGCGCTGGACCGGAACCCGACGGCGGTGTTCTGTTTCTACTCCGGGCCGGCGGCGGTCGAGTTCATCAAGCAGCTGCGCAGCGAGGGGTTCACCGGCAAGGTCTACGCCCCCGGCTTCCTCACCGAGGGCACGGTGCTGGAGAGCGTCAAGACCGAGGAGGCGCTGGGCATCCAGACGGCGCTCAACTACTCGGCCGACCTCAACAACACGGCCAACCGGCGGTTCGCCTCGGCGTACCGCAAGAAGCACGGCACCTCGCCCACCACGTACGCGATGGCCTCCTACGACGCCGCGCAGGTGCTCGACCAGGCGATCCGGCTCGCCGGGGAGTCGCCCAACCCGCAGCAGGTCAACCTGGCCCTCGGCAAGATCGGCCAGATCGACAGCCCGCGCGGGCTGTGGCAGTTCAACCAGCCACGCACGCCGCAGCAGAAGTGGTACCTGCGCGAGGTCCAGCTCGACGGCCAGGTGCTGTCGAACGTCCTGGTCAGCGAGCTGGTCACGCTCGGCTGAGCTCCGGCACGACGCGGAAGGGGTCGGCCGCCCGTCGCGGGCGGCCGACCCCTTCGTCGTACGCTCAGTGGCGCAGCTCGGCGACGCAGCACTTCACGCTGCCGCCGCCCTTCTTCAGCTCGGCCAGCTCGACGGGGACCGGGTGGTAGCCGGCCGCCTTCAGCTTCCCGGCCAGCCGGGTCGCCTCGCTGTTCAGCACGACGTTGAGCCCGTCGCTGACCAGGTTCAGGCCGAAGGTCAGGGCGTCCTCCGCGTCGGCGACCACGGCGTCGGGGAAGAGCTGGGTGAGCACCCGCTGGCTGGCGGCGGAGAAGGCGCCCGGGTAGTAGACGACGTTCCCGTCGTCGATCGAGGCGAGCGCGACGTCCAGGTGGTAGAAGCGCGGGTCGACCAGGCGCAGCGACACCACGGGCCGGCCGAGCGCCTCCTGTGCCTCGGCGTGCGCGGGCAGCTCGGTACGGAAGCCGTGCCCGGCGAGGATGAGCCCGCCGTGCGCCTCCGGCAGGTACGCGAAGTCGCCCTCGCCCTCGTTGGTCTCGATCGGCGCGATGAACCGCCAGCCCTGCGACTCGTAGAAGGCCCGGTGCGCGGCGGCCTCGGCGGCCCGCTGCTCGTGCTTGAACTGCGCGCCGTAGACCGTGCCGTCGACGACGAACCCGCCGTTGGCCGCGTAGACCATGTCGGGCAGGCCCCGTTCGGGAGTCAGCAGGTGCACCTCGTGACCGAGGCCGACCAGGGCCTCCCGCAGCCGGTCCCACTGCTTGACCGCGAGCTCCGAGTCGACCGGGGTGGTCACGTCCATCCACGGGTTGATCGCGTACTCGACCGCGAAGTGCTCGGGCGAGCACATGAGATATGTCCGCTTTCGCGGGACTCGTTGCTGGTTCACGGTGACCAAGGGTAGGTACCCTCGAACTTTCGTAACAGCCACAAGCGTTGCTTCCCGAAGGCGGAACGTTGCAGATAGATGCCGTAGACCAGCGAATCATTGCGCTGCTTGTCGCTGACGCCCGCGCCTCGTACGCCGACATCGGGCAGCGCGTGTCACTCTCCGCTCCAGCGGTCAAACGACGGGTCGACCGGCTGCGGGCGGCTGGCGTGATCCGGGGCTTCACGGCCGTCGTCGACCCGGCCGCCGTCGGCTGGACCACCGAGGCGTTCGTCGAGCTGTTCTGTGCCGGTCGGACGACCCCGGCGCAGATCGGGGTGGCCACCCGTCGCCACCCCGAGGTGGTCGGCGCGTACACCGTCTCGGGCGAGGCCGACGCGCTCGTGCACCTGCGGGCCGCCGACATCGCGCACCTGGAGGCGGCGCTGGAACGGCTGCGGGCCGAGCCCTTCGTGACCTCGACCCGGAGCACCATCGTGCTGTCCCGCCTGGTCGAATCCCCCGGCGTCGGCCCCGCCCCCGCCTGACCGTCCCGGCGACCGGCAGGCGGCACGCCAGCCGGAGCGGCACGGCGGAAAGAACGCGGAAGATGAGGCCGGGGTCGGAACCGGGCGCCCGCGGGGCGCGTCGAACCGGCCATGACACGGGGAGCCCACCTTTTCGCGGCCGGCACGCTGGCCGCGCTCACCCTGCTCGGCGGCAGCGCCCTCCCGCCGGTGCCGGCCGATCCGACCTCGACGCCAGCCGAACCGCCGCCGGGCCAGCCGGCGGCCGCGCCCGTGCTGGTCTCCTACGACTCCTGCGCCGAGGCGCTGGCCGGGCTTCGCGCCGCCGCCAGCGCGTCCGTCGGCCCGTGGGGCCTCGACGGCGGCTGGGACGGTGCCCTGAAGGCCGAGGCCCTGTCTGGCGCGCGGACGGCCGCCGCCCAGGCCGCTCCGGAGCACTCGACGACGAACGTGCACGAGCCCGGCGCGGACGAGCCGGACCTGGTCAAGACCGACGGGCGCCGGATCGTGACCGTCACCGACGGCACGCTGCGGGTGGTGGACCCGGCCGCCCGGCGGGAGACCGGCCGCCTCGTCCTCACCCGGACGCTGCCGGAGCTGGAGTGGACGCGACAGGCGACCCTGCTACTGCACGGCGACCGGGCGCTGGTGCTCGCCGAGACGGGCATGAGCGTCGACCGGGGGCTGGCGGGCCGCCGGGCGTCGTTCCTCCGGCACGCGCCGCGCCTGATCCTGGTCGACCTCGCGGGCCCGCCGAAGGTGCTCGGCACCTACCAGATGGACGGCAGCCTCGTCGACGCCCGGCAGACCGGATCCACCGCCCGCGTGGTGGTCCGCACCCGACCCAAGCTGGCCTTCCCGCACAAGCAACGGAGCAACGAGGCGACCCGGACCGCCGCGAACCGGGCGGTGATCGCCAGGGCCGGGGTGGAGGCGTGGCTGCCGGCGTACGAGTGGACGGCGGGGGCGGAACGGCACGTCGGCCGGGTCGGCTGCGACCGGCTGAGCCGGCCGCCCGTCTGGTCCGGCTCGTCGATGCTGACCGTGCTGAGTTTCGACCTGACCGGTGACCGGCTCGGTGACGGCGACCCGGCCAGCGTGGCCGCCGACGCCAGCACCGTCTACGGCACCGGGACCAGCCTCTACCTCGCCGGGCAGCGGCCGACGTCGGCCCGACCGGGCACACCGCGCGTGGGCTGGCGGGTGGGGGGTGAACAGGTCACCGAGATCCACCAGTTCGACACCCGCTCACCCGGACGGCCGCGCTACGTGGCCACCGGCACCGTGCCCGGGACGCTCGTCAACCAGTACGCCCTCTCCGAGTGGCAGGGGCACCTGCGGGTCGCCACCACCACCGGCGACACCTGGAGCACCCGCCAGAAGTCGCAGTCCGCCGTGTACGTGCTGCGCCCCGACGGGAACCGGATGGTCCGGACGGGCGCGGTCACCGGCCTCGGGCCCGGCGAGCGGATCTACTCCGTACGCTTCCTCGGCGGCTCCGCGTACGTGGTCACGTTCCGGCAGACCGACCCGCTGTACACGGTCGACCTGACCGACCCGGCCGCGCCCCGGGTCACCGGCGAGCTGAAGATCACCGGCTACTCGGCGTACCTGCACCCGCTGCCGGACGGCCGGCTGCTCGGTGTGGGCCAGGAGGCCGACCGACGGGGGTGGACCCAAGGGCTCCAGGTCTCGCTGTTCGACGTCCGCGACCCGGCCCGCCCGATCCGGCTCGACCAGTGGCACGTGCCGAAGGCCTACTCCACGTCGGAGTCCGACCCGCACGCCTTCCTGCACCACCCGGAGACCGGCCTGGTCGCTTTGCCGGTCAACAGGGACGTACGCCTGCTGCGGGTGTCCGGGACCGACATCGGCGAGGTCGGCACGGTGTCGCACGCCGGCCCCACGGGCCGGGTCCTCCGGTCGTTGCTGGTCGGCGACGTGCTCTGGACCGTCTCCGACGCCGGGCTGCGGGCCACCGACCCGGCCAGCGCACGGAGCCTCGACTGGCTCCCGACGACCTGATCCTCCCTCCCCGGCGGGTGGGGCCCGGTTTCTCGGGGTTTCCGGGCCCCACCCGTCACCACCTGGGACGGGGTGTGGCGTGGCTCAGAGGTACATGCCGGTGCGGTGCTCGTCCCGGTCCCGCTTGACCGGGCTGTCCCCCTCGCCGAAGAACCGCTTCCCACCGAACTCGCCGTGCAGGCGGTCGTCCAGCTCGTCCGCGAGCCCGGTCATCACCTGGACGGCGAGCATGAGGTGGGTGGCCTGGAAGTTGCGGCCGAAGACCGGGATCGACGCCCACACGGTGTCGTCGGCGCAGTAGAGCCGGCCGATCGGCATCCGGTTGGTCAGCTCGGAGAGCTTCACGTAGAGCCGTTCGGTCGGCTCGACCTCGGTCAGCACCGGAGAGAAGACGTCCACCAGCGGCGGGTTGTCGCGCACCCGGACGAAGACCATCGCCGAGCCGGCGCGGATGTTGATGTCGCCGTCGGAGTCGACCTGCAGCCGGTCCGAGTCGGACTTGAGCATGGTCGAGACGACGGTGCGGACCTGCTCGGCGAGCGCCGCCACGTCGCTGCCCGGTTCCTGGGCAGCGGCCGCCGCCGCGAGCGCCTCGTCCAGGTCGGCCTCGACGTTGCGGTCCGGGCCGAACTCGCTGCGGGCGGTGCCCAGCGGCTCCACCGGCAGCGGCTCCCCCTCGGCGTCGTGGATCAGGTAGACGAGGAAGGCGGGGTGCGGGGCACCGTAGACGTCGCGCAGCGTCCGGGTGAGCAGGGCCGCCAGCCGGGTCGCGTCGGCCGTGGCGCCGTCCAGCCCGAAGTGCTCGCCGGAGCCCTCCACCACGCCGGGCGGGGACCAGCCGAGCGCGATCATGTCCGCCACCGCGGCCCGGTCCAGCCGGTAGCCCTGCGGCAGGGTGGCGTTGCCGACCGCGCGGGCGGCCAGCCTGCCGTCCGCGCCGATGTCGACGCTTATCGAGTAGACCGCGTCACCGGTGCCGGAGGCGGTGGGGTCGAGCGTCAACTCGACGTGCGTCCCCGTGGGCAGCGCCGCCAACCGCTCGGCCAGCGCCCGCGCGAACTCCCGCCAGGCCTGGGTGACCTTGGCCCGCAGGTCGGCCGTGCTGGGCTCGTCGAGCAGGATCGGCTCGTGGTGCGCCGGCAGGTTGCCGGGCGAGTCGCCGCTCGGCGCCGAGGGGTGGTCTGCCGTCATGATCGCCTCCGTCCGTCCAGGCCACCCTACCCACGGAGACGGGAAGACGAATCAGCCCGACCGTGATCGGACACCGGAGATCAGGCGGGTGTGCCCCCGGGGCGTTCGGCGCCGAGTTCGACGGGCCAGGCGGCGGCCAGCGCGCTGAGCCGGGCCGCCGCGCCGGCCGGGTCCGCCCCCCGCCCGACCGCCAGCCCGAGGAGGTACGCGGTGACGGGCGCACCCGGCCGCAGCACCTGGTGCGCCACGTCCTTGGCCAGGTCGAGCACGGCCGGCACCGGCACCTGGGCGGGGTCCAGGTCGAGTTCGGCGCAGGCCGCCGTCAGCCAGTCGTCCATCACCGTCATCGCGTCCACTCCTCCGCCCGGCGTACGTCCTCGTCAGTGTCGCAGTCGAACCAGGGCGGCGGGCCACCACCGGACCACGGCACCTCGCGCACCCGCAGCCCGGCGAGCAGCGCCCGGATCGGCGCCCCGGCCAGCGGCGGGACGGACCCGTCGGGGTGCCTCGTGGCGCGCTCGGCGGCCAGGCGGTCCAGGGCGGCCCGCAGCGGGGCCACCCGCCACACGCCGCACAGGGTCTGCCGCCGCCCGTCGTCGTCGACGTAACAGGCCCCGTCGTGACCGGCGTCGAGGTGGCCGAGCAGTTCTCCGACCGCCGCGCGGGTGAGCAGGGGCAGGTCGGCGGCGAGCACGGCGACCAGCGGCGGGCCGGGGGCCGGTGGCGCGACGCCGGCGAGGTCGGCGTCCTCGGCGGCGACGGAGTCGAGCAGGGCCAGCCCGGCCGCCACGGCGGCGACGGGCCCGCCGCCCGGCGGCTCCTCCCGGGTCACCCGCACCCCGGTGGGCACCGGCCCGGGCGGGCCGACCAGGACGCGCGGCGCGGCGTCGGCGACGGCGGCCAGCACCCGGTCCCGCATCGGCCGGCCGCCGACCGGCCGGGCCGGCTTGTCCACGCCCCCCATCCGGCGCGCGGCCCCCCCGGCCAGCACCACCGCCGCGTACGCGTCCACCCGGCCACGGTAGCCGCACCGCGCCGCCGGTCTGCGCAATGGCTGACACAGAAGTGGGACATGACCTTGGGCAGGTCGACGGAGAAGAATTCCCTCAGCCCGGGGCATACAGCGTCCCCCGGTTCTCGACGGACCGAGCGGCGGAGAAGGAGTAACGATGGCGAAGTTCCTGAGCCGTCCTCGCGTACGTGGCCTGATCGCCGCCACCGCCGTGGCCGGCGGTGTGGTGCTCGGCACGGCCACCCCCGCCTACGCGGACTACGACAGCCCGACCTACGCGACCAGCACGGCCTGCAACGCGGCCCGGCCGGCGTACGTCACCTCGTGGACGTCGCCCGGCCCGTGCTACCAGTTCTACTTCTGGAACGGCGGGATCGCGCGCGGTTGGAAGTTCACCGTCTTCACCCGGTGATTCCGGTCCACCCGCACAGCTAGTGCCACCCGGGTCGCCCCGGCTCCCGTACGGGGGGTGCCGGGGCGACCCTTGTGGTTGCCCAGTCACGCCGACCCCGGCACGGGGTGCAGGATGGCGGGATGGGACGGGCCACTGACCGACGCGGCGTGCTCCGCATCGACCTCGACGCGGCGGCCACCGGCCGCACCTCCGTACGCCGGCAGGACAGCCTCGCGGTGGAGGAGCCGCTGGAGATCCGGGTCGGCGCGGCCGGTCCCGGCCGGCGACGGCCGCTCGCGGTCACCATGCGTACGCCCGGCGACGATCTCGACCTGGCCATCGGGTTCCTGCTCACCGAAGGGCTGATCCGGTCCGCCGACGACGTGCGCACCGCCCAGCTCTGCGCCGGGGCGGAGACGCCCAACACGTACAACGTGGTGGACGTGGTGTTGTCGCCCGGCGTGCCCGAGCCCGCCGTCGACCCGGCCCGGAACTTCTACACGACCAGCTCCTGCGGGGTGTGCGGCAAGGCGAGCATCGACGCGGTGCGTACCCGATCGGTCTTCGCGGTGGGCGACGACCCGCTGACCCTGCCGGCGGCGGTGCTGACCGCGCTGCCGCAGCGGCTGCGCGCGGCCCAGCGCGGCTTCGACCGCACGGGCGGGCTGCACGCGGCGGGCCTGTTCACCGCCGACGGCGACCTGGTGGTGCTGCGCGAGGACGTCGGCCGGCACAACGCCGTCGACAAGGTGATCGGCTGGGCGGTCCGCGAGCGACGGCTGCCGCTGGCCGGGCACGTCCTGCTGGTCTCCGGGCGGGCGAGCTTCGAGCTGACCCAGAAGGCGTGGATGGCGGGGGTACCGCTGCTGGCGGCGGTCTCCGCGCCGAGCACCCTGGCGGCGGAGCTGGCCGAGGAGGCCGGGCTGACCCTGGTCGGCTTCCTGCGCGACAACGCGATGAACGTCTACACCCGCCCCGAGCGGATCACGACGTGACCCACTTGCCGAACAGCTCCAACCGCAATGCGGCGTCCCGGGCCAGCAGGAAGCCGGCGATGCCGAGGATCCAGCCGAGCATGCTGCCGGAGGTCCGCATGATCCAGGCGTTGAGCCTGGCCAGCACCGGCTCGATCAGCCTCGGCACCGCCAACCGGGCCGCCAGCAGCAGCACCGCCGGCAGCACCATGACCAGGCAGTAGCCGCCCAGCAGCCCCACGATCTCCGCCACGCCGAGCCCCGAGGTGGTCAGCAGGCCGACCGCGCCGAGGTACGGCAGCATCGTCGCCACCTCCGCGAGCGCGGCGAGCAACGCCAACCCGACCAGCCACCGCGTCGAGGAGTCCCCGGAGGTGACCCGGTCCCGCCAGCGCAGTACGCCACCGCTGCGCGGGCGCCGTTTGCTGTCGTAGCGGAAGCTGAGCGCGAACAACCCGACCCCGAGGGCGAGCTGCGCCCAGAGCACCGGGCGATTGTCCATCGCCCCGCCGAGCACGTCGGCCAGCCGGCTGCCGCCCAGCGCCAGCACCAGCCCGACGGCGAAGTAGAAGACGGCGATCGTGCCGAGATAGACGAGGATCCGGCGGGCGTTGATCGTGCCGGGCGCGAGCAGCAGCCAGATCGGGATGAAGAGCGTGCCGATGCTCGTGCTGTCGACCAGGGCGAGGCCGGCAAGCGACAGCAGCAGACCGACGCTCATGCGGGGCATCCAGGGATCAGGGGCACCTCATGATTCTCCGCCGACGCCGCGCCGGTGAACTCGGCCCACGGAACGAACGTGCGCTACATCCTTTGACGGACAGCCCCGGACGCCATGGTCATCCGCACGCCCGCGCCCGGGTCAGCCGCGGACCCGCGCCCAACCGATGAAGCGGTCGGCCAACTCACCCGGCGGCGGTGCCTGGTCCAGCGCGGCGAGCTGCTCACCCGCCTCGGCCTGAAGGGTCGCCAGGTGAACCAGCAGGCCGGGACGGTTCTCCCGGTACTCGCCCAGCAACCGCAGCTTCGCCGGCGAACACGGCCAGGCGATGCCGCACACGGCACACCGCCAGGTGGGCCGGGTCGGCACGTGCTCCCGCTGCCGGCTCACACCGGCACCTGCCGGCGAGTGGTCGGCCGGCGGCGGGCCGGGGCCGCCGGGACCGGAGGCGTCGTGCGCCAGCGCACCCCCGCGCAGCGGACGTACAACGAGCGCCGGGCCACGGCGTCGCCGCGCCGGTCCAGCTCGTAGGCATCGATCCAGCACCAACCGTGGTACGTGTGCCAGTCGGTCAGCACGCGGATCACGCGGACGGTGATCGGGCGGACGAACTGCGGGCTCGCGGACCGGGCCAGGTAGAGCACGTCGCCGGACGTGATCTGCCGCAGGCTCACCGGGCCGTCCCCGGGTCGCGACCGGCGGTCCAGGGGGACGCCGGGCTGAGGTGGATCCGGCCGGGGCCCCGGTACGGCGGGACGAACGGGCCGATCGGCCCCGGCACGACCGGTCGGGCCGGCGGCGTCATCGGCGGTGCGGGTTTCGGGTCCGGCTTCGGCGGCTGGCGGTCCGGCAATGTCTTTCCCCTCTGTCCGTCGTGGACGAGGGGGCCGCCACGGATGCTCGCCCAGCGGCGGCCCCCTCCGTCGACGCGACTTGGCGGGCCTCGGGTGCCACCACCGGCTCGCGCCGTCCACAGAGACACTGCCCAGGGTTGCCGACCAATAACACCGCGTAGCAATCTGTACTCGGGTCATAAAGGACGTTGAGGTGGGGAGCAGGGATGAACAGGGCTGTCCAGGTGGCCATGGCGAAGGCAGGCGAGACCGCAGAGAGCCTCGCAGCTCAGATAGGTGTCGATCCGAAGACGGCAGCACGCTGGGTCAGCCAGGGACGAACCCCGCAGACCCGCCACCGTGCCCGGGTCGCCGAAATTCTGAACAAGGACATAGAGGAACTGTGGCCCGACGCGCTGAAGCGCCGCGAGCCACCCTGGTTCAGACCGTGGACGGAGATCGAGCGCGAGGCATCAGGACTCCGATGGTTCGAGTCGGTGGTGCTTCCCGGTCTACTGCAAACCGAGGCTTATGCCCATGCCGTCATGGCCAGCGGGCCGTTGCACGCCGAAGCAGGTATTTACGTCGACGCACGGCTACGCCGACAAGCCGCCGTGCTCGATCGCCCACGGCCTCCCCTTCTGATCTTTGTGATCGATGAGGCTGCGCTTCGACGGGGAGAACCAGACATCATGCATTCGCAACTGGACCATTTGATTGAGCTTGCTCGGCGTCCGAACATCATGGTCCATGTGCTGCCCCTCCGTGCTGGGCTGCACGCCGGCCAGGCCGGACCCTTCATCATCGCCAGCACACCTGACGGTGAGGTCGGCTACCTGGACGACCTAGCCGCCGGGCGCATCACGAATGATGTTGCCTCGCTCTGGGCCGTTTGGGATACCGTGAGATCGGTCGCGCTGCCGCGAGACCAAACCATCGACTTCCTGGAAGCACGATCATGGCTGACCTGACCCGCGCCCAGTGGCGCAAGAGCACGCGCAGCAGTTCGAACGGTGGCGCTTGCGTCGAGGTCGCTGGCAATCTTCCCGGTGTCGTCGCCGTTCGCGACTCGAAGGACCCCGCCGGCCCGGCCCTCACCTTCTCGCCAACGGCATGGCGTGCCTTCCTCGCTGAGGTGGCCGCCCGGGCCTGACCGCGCCCCCAATCACACGGGACGTTCCATACAAACCAACTGGTCCCGCTCGTCCCACGACTCGGTGACGGTGAATCCGAGCCGCTCGTAGAGGGCGATCGCGCCGGACCGCCACTTCCACACCGACAACCGCAACGCACTGACGCCGGCTTCCGCAGCGTACGCGAAAGCGGCACTGACCAGGCTGGATGCGGCACCCAGGCTGCGGAACGTGCGGCGGCCGGATTCTTTCCGGGTGCGACGCGCCTACCCTTGGTGCCGTGACTTCCGAAGCGAGCCCGTTGCGTCAGCTCTCCCTCGACCAACTGCGGACCCGGACCAGTGAGAAGTGGCGGCGGTACCCGAGCGACGTGCTGCCGGTGTTCGTCGCGGAGATGGACGTGCTGCTCGCCGAGCCGATCGTGCACGCGATCACCGACGCGGCACGTCGCGGCGATACGGGCTACCCCGCTGGGACCGGCTATGCCGAGGCGTTCGCCGACTTCGCCCGTAAGCGGTGGGGCTGGGACGGCCTCGCCGTGGAACGCACCACCATGGTTCCCGATGTCATGCAGGGAATCCTCGAAGTCCTCGACCTGGTCTGCGACCGCACCGACGCTGTCGTCATCAACTGCCCGGTCTACCACCCCTTCTACGACTTCGTCGGACACACCGGCCGGCCCATCGAGGAGGCCCCGCTCGGGGTGGACGGGCGGCTCGACCTCGACGCCCTGGAAGACGCGTTCCGGCGGGCCGCGTCCCGCGGGCCCCGGCCCGCCTACCTGCTCTGCAGCCCGCACAACCCGACCGGCGCGGTGCACACCGCAGACGAACTCGCTGCCGTCGCCACCCTGGCTGGCCGATACGGGGTACGGGTCGTCGCCGACGAGATCCACGCGCCACTCGTGCTGGCCGGGGCGGTCTTCGTGCCGTACCTGAGCGTGCCCGGCACCGAGAACGCCTTCTCGGTGCTGTCCGCCTCCAAGGCCTGGAACCTCGCCGGGCTCAAGGCCGCCCTCGCCGTCGCCGGCCCCGCCGCCGTCGACGACCTCGCCCGCATCCCCTGGTGGGTCAAGGAAGGCCCGAGCCACGTCGGCGTCACCGCCCACATCGCCGCGCTCCGGGACGCGACCGACTGGCTCGACGCGCTCCTGGCCGACCTGGACCACAACCGCCGGCTGCTCACCGACCTGCTCGACCGACACCTGCCGCAGGTCCGGTACCAGCCCGGCGAAGGCACCTATCTCGCCTGGCTCGACTGCCGCGCTCTCGACCTGGGTGACGACCCCGCAGCGGTCTTCCTCGAACGCGGACGAGTCGCCCTCAGCCCCGGCCCCATCTTCGGCACCGGGGGCGCCGGACACGCACGGCTCAACCTGGCCACCTCACCTGAACTGATCACCGAGGCGATCCGCCGGATCACCGACGCGGTGGCACGGTCAACGGCGGACCGTCGTTCCGCGGGCCTCCAAGCGGGTCAGGACATCGGGGTCGTCGAGCTGCGCCAGCCCGACGTCGAGGGTCTGTAGCGCAGGCAGCGACTCCAGCGCCGCCGCTCCCGTGCACTTCCCGGTCAGTACCAGTTCCGACAGGGTCGGGTGGCCGGTCAGCGGGGTCAGGTCCAACGGCCCCGGACGGTAGCCGTGGCCGTCCAGGTCCAGGGACCGCAGGCTGGACAGTGCGTGGATGCCCTCCAGCGACGTCACGTTGTAGTCGTCGGACTCGCCGCCGGTGTCGATGTCCAGGGTCTGCTCGATCAGCATGTAGATGTCGCTGCCGCCGTCGAACTGCAAGTCGGTGATCGATGCAGCCTCGGCCGGCGGCACCGCGACGGCATGCAACAGCTTTAGCGACGCCTCCAGGCGCGGGCCTGGACCCGGGTAGCCGTCCTCCGGGCCATCGGGCCCGGTCGACTCGATGAGCGCCTTGAGGTCGTCGGCAGCGATCGCGTCGTCCAGCAGGGCGTCCAGGACGCCCAGGTGCAGGCCGAGGTCGGCGAAGATGAGGGTCATGATCCCGACCGTATCTTGTCACCGGCTTGGCCCAGGACGCGGCGGTGCACCCGATGACGTTGTCACCGTGGTGTCGCCACGGCTCAGATGCCGTCCCAGAAGGTCAGCCGGTGCGCGGCGCTCCGGTCGAAGTGGCCCACCCTGTCGAGGTCCAGGCCCTGGACGTACGGGTGCTGCCGCCACGCCGGTAGACCGTGGCCGTTGGGGTTACCCGTGGCGGCGAATCGCGCCCAGTAGCCGATCATCAGGTCGCCGAGTCGACGCTGCTTGTCGGTGAGCGGTGCGGACTCCCACGACGGGTCGAAGAGGAACGACAGTTCCGAGCCGTGCGATGCCATGGGCTCCACCTGATCGTCGGGGAACGGGAACAGCTGCGGTGCCGTCCGGTCGAGGAACTCGTAGGAATAGACCGGGACGTGCCTGGCCAGCAACCGATCGGTGTCCCGCGCCGACCTCGCCCAGTCGAGGTCGCTCAGCACGGCGGCAGCGGTCTGGGTGGGCACGTCGCCGGGCGGATAGGCGGCCAGGACAGCCGGTGCCCGCTCCCCGAAGATCTGGGTGAGGCCATCGACGTACTGTGCGGCGGTGAGCCTGGGAAACACCATCGATGCGAACATGGTGCCCTCGTCCCGGGTGATGCCGGACAGGATCGGCACCCGGTGGAAGCGTCCCTCGGCGAACACCTCTGCCGGGTCTTCCGGCAGCACGGCGTTGCCGTATCCGGGGAAAGGCAGTGCGGGCTGCGCGAGAAGTTCCAGAGTCGACTTACCCCGCAGGCAGGCGACGTCGGAGCAGGAGAGTCCATCGGCGATGAGCTGCCCGTGTCCCTCATGAGCCGAGGCGGGGATCCAGAGTGGCACGCCCAGGACCGCCGGCAGGTCGTCCTGGCTCCAGCAGGGGGAACTCTGGGTGATCGCGCGGTGGAACAGGCCGGCCGAGGCCGGAGCGGCGAGTTGGGCGCATACCGAGTGCGAGCCCGCTGACTCACCGGCGAGCGTGACGTTGCCCGGATCACCGCCGAACGCGGTCGCGTTGCGCCGTACCCACCCCAGGGCCGCCTGCTGGTCCTGCACGCCGAACGCACCGCTGTCGGGCAGCCCGGGGTGGCCGAAGAAGCCGAAGATTCCCAGCCGGTAGTTGACGGTCACCACGACGATGTCGCCGCGCGTGGCGAGGCGGACGGCGTCGTAGTCGCTGCCGGCGCCCTTCGTCAGGCTGCCGCCGTGCAGCCAGACCAGCACCGGTTTGCGATTGCGGGGTGAGGCGCCACGCGGCGCGGTCACGTTGAGGTAGAGGCAGTCCTCGCTGTCGCTGGCTGGCAGGCCCCAGTTGTCAGCTGTCTGAGCGCACCGGTTGCCGGGTCGTGTCGCGTCGCGGATGCCTGCCCATGGCTCGACAGGTTGCGGGGAACGCCAGCGCAGCTCGCCGACGGGTGCGGCGGCGTAGGGAATGCCCTGGAAGAGCCGGTGGTCACCGCGTACGGTGCCGGCCGTCCAGCCGGCGTCGGTGCGCACCTTGCCGGGATCGGCGGCCGCAGGCGCAGGCAGCGCCAGCAACCCGGCGGCGATCACGATGGTCGTCAGGATTCGCATGTGACCACGCTGTCATCCGACAGCCGTGGTCGGAATGAAGCTCTCCGCCCAAGGGGGTGTAGCTACCTACACCTGACGGACGGCCGCGACGGCGACGAAGAGCGGCGCCGCGGCATGGCTGAACCACCTACCTGCGGCGTCGCGCCGACGCTAGCGGGGCCGGGCGCCGTTGAGGAACAGCGCGACGATCTGGCCCGCCCCGCCGGGCTCGCTCATGAGGTCGGCCGCGCGCGTGAGATGGAGGAAGGCGTTCATGAGGAACCAGGGATCGCCCGCCACGTCTCCCGCCTCGACCGCTCGGGCGAAGAGCGCGACGACCGGGTCGAGGAGGCCGCTCACGTACCGCTGCGAGACGTCGTTTCTCGTCTGCTCGGAGACGAGGTTGAGCGCGTCGTAGATTCGCTGCTCGAAGGAGATGGCGCTGGTGGAGTGCTCCGCCGATACGACGGCAAGCGCTCGCAGCTTCTCATCCGTCGACCCCTCGGTCGCGATCGCCGCCGCCATGCGGTCACCGAGTTGTTCGATGAACCTCAGCGCGACGGCCGAATAGATCTCCTCCTTGCCGCCGGGGAAGTGGTGGTAGATGGACGGCTTCTGGATGCCGACCGTCCGGGCGACCCCGACGAGAGACACGCCCTGGTAGCCAACGGCGGCTAACTGCTCGCCGAAGGCAGCCACGATCTGCGAGCGGGTGTCCGCCGAGGGGGTCATCGGTTCCTCCGGGCGTGGTTCAGGGCCAGAGCGCAGGCGGCGATTCCGGCGAGGGCCAGCGTAACGAGGGCGACGGACGCGATCGGCGCGGCGGAGAGCGTGGCACCGCTTTCGAGTTGGCGGGCGGCGTCGACCACGTAGGTGAGCGGGTTGACGGTCGCGATCGCACGCATCCATCCGGCGAGTTCGTCCACCGGAGCGAACACCCCGGTGAAGAACGACAGCCCGAACACGGCGAGGGTGACGAGGTTGGTGCTCGACGCCGAGGCCGTCCGGATCGCGACCGCGATGCTGAGCAGCGCGATGCCCAGGCCGAGCGTGAGCATCAGGAGGAGCATCGCGGTCATGCCCGCCCAACTCTCCGGCCGGTACCCGATGAGTGCGGCTCCGGCGACGGTGACGAGCAGTTGGATGGCGACGGCCACGAGCGCCGCGAAGACGGCACCGATGAGGAACGGGGTGGCTGTGCCGTGGGCCAGCCGGAGTCGGTCGAGGTAACCGCTGGTGACGTCCTGGAGGACCAGGGTGCCCGCGGCGCCCGCGCCCGTGGCGACGCCGGTGAGCAGGATCAGCGGGAGCAGGAACGAGACGAAGCTGCCACCCGCGAGATAGCCGCTGCCGACGGCGCTGAGCTGCCCCGAGTAGATGAGCAGGAAGAACAGCGACTGCGCGACCGGGGTGACCAGGAGGGTCGGAGAGCGCAGGACGGCTCGCGTGGAGCGCCTCATCGCGGCGAGGGTGACGGGGAGTGGGGCGCTGCGCGCGGGGGCGGGCGAGACGGTGAGAAGACTCATGATCGGTGTCCCTACGGAAGGTGGTGGGCTCAGGTCAGCGGGCCGCGAGAGCGACGAAGACGTCGTCGAGCGAGGGTTCGGTCAGGCGGAACTCCGCGACGCCGCCCGCGACCTGGCCGATGTCGTCGAGCGCGATCTTCAGCGCGTCGGGGGTGTCGGAGAGAGCGAGGCGTACGGTCCGTGGCTCGTCGGGCTCGGCCCGGAACGAGGCACGGGAGGAGGCGAGCAACGCCTGTGAGGTGGCCGCGTCCGCCAGCCCCAAAATGAGCGTGCGCTCCCCGATGCGCCGTTTCAGTGACGCGGGGGAGCCCTGTGCGGCGACCGCGCCGTCGCGGAGCACCACGACGTCGGTGGCGAGGACGTCCGCCTCGTGGAGGTCCTGCGTCGAGACGAGGAGGGTCCTGCCGTTCTGGTTCAGTCGCTTCAGCTCGTGCCAGAAGTCCAGGCGGCTGAGCGGGTCGAGCCCGGTCGTCGGCTCGTCGAGAATCACGACCGGGGGTTCTGCGACCAGGGCCACGGCGAGGTCGACCTTACGACGGGTTCCGCCGGACAACTTCGAGACGCGTGTCCGGCGGTGTTCGGCGAGGCCGAAGAGGTCGAGGAGTTCCCGCGTTCGGCGGGTGGCGTTCCGGCGACCGAGCCCGAGCGCGACGCCCTGGAAGTCGAGAACCTCGGTCGGGGTGGCGAGTGGGTCCAGGGCGTTGGACTGCGGGGTCAGACCGATCAGGCGTCGCGCCTCGCGGGCCTGCGCGACCGTGTCGTGGCCCTCGACCGTCACCGTGCCGGAGGTCGGGGTGCGTAGCGTGGCGATGATCTCCAGGAGGGTGGACTTTCCCGCGCCGTTGTGCCCGAGGACCACCGTGCGGCTGCCGCGCTCGACCGACAGCGAGAGTCGATCCAGCGCGTTGCGGGTTCCGTAGGACTTCGTCAGGTCACTGACGGCGATTGCTGGCTTCGGGGTCATGACCTCAGCCTACCTACCGGTCGGTCGGGTCGCCAACCCGCACCTTCTAGGGGCACGCCGCTACGACGGATGACCGGGTTGTCCCCGGTCATCCGTTCCGGGTGCGCCAGGGGAATCTCCCCGATGCCCCGGCCGGCACCGGACGACAGGCTCGACGCCATGAAGACCGTGAATACTGCCCTCGTCGCGACGGCGCTCACCGCCGTGCTGACCGTCGTGGCCCCCGGCGCGGTCATCGCCGCTCCGCCGGCCCACTCCACCGCCGACTGCCACCCCGGCACCCTCGACCCCGGCCCGCTCCGGCAGGCGATCGCCGGATTACCCAACTCCGACGCCACCAGCGCCCAGGTCCGGATCATCACCCCGGACGGCTGCTGGACCGGCGCCACCGGCGTCCGGGACCTGCGCAGCCAGGCCCCCGTGCCGCCGCACGCACGGTTCCGGATCGGCAGCACCACCAAGGTCTTCACCGCCGCGCTGGTGCTGCAACTGGTCGCCGAGGGCCGCATCCACCTGGCCGATCCGGTGCAGCGGCACCTGCCCGGACTGCTGCCCGCCGACTATCCGACCGTCACCGTCCGCCAACTGCTCGACCACACCAACGGCATCCCCAGCCCGACCATGCCCGACGGAATCGAGTGGCAGCTCGCCCACCGGTACGACCGCTGGAACCCGGAACAGATCGTGCGACTCGGCCTGCGCAACCCCCGGAAGTTCGAACCCGGGACGAAGCAGCACTACACCAACATGGGCTACATCGTCGCCGGCCTGCTGGTGGAAAAGGTCACCGGCCACCCGTACGCGCAGGAGCTGGACCGGCGGATCGTCCGCCCGCTCCGCCTGCGGGACACGTACGCACCCGGCGACGACCCGCGCATCCTCGGGCCGCACGCACGCGGATACCAGGCCGTCGTACGCGACGGAGTTACCGAGCTGGTGGACGTCACGACGTGGAGCCAGACCTTCACCCCGGCCGCCGGCAACGTCATCTCCAGCCTCGCCGACCTGGACACGTTCGTCACCGCGCTCTTCGCCGGCCGGGTCGTGCCGCCGGCCCAGCTTGCCGAGATGTTCACCCTGCCCGCGGTCCCCGACGTCTCCGGTGGTCCGGCCTCGTACAGCGCCGGGCTCACCGTGTTTCCGCTGCCCGGCGGCGAACTCCTGTGGATCAAGACGGGTGCCCGGTTCGGCTACCTGACCGGCGTGGCGTCCACCCGCGACGGCCGGTTTCGGATGGAGTACTCGATCACCGGGACCGACGCCAAGGGTGAGGAGCTCAGCCGTACCGCTCAAGCCGTCATCGGCGCCGCGCTCGGGATGCTCTGACGACGCTCCGTCAGGCAGGTCGCCGCCCGGTCAGCGAGGATCACGCCGGCGGCGCCTGCGGCGGAGCACGCCGGGCCTCCCCACCGCCGGCCAGCCGTCCAGCTCCCCGGGCGGCACGCCCCGGCGCAGCAGGTCGTCGAGGAGCAGCGCCAGCGAGTGACCGGGGTGCTCGGCCAGGGCGCGTTCCAGGGCCACCGCCGCCAGCGCCCCCTGCCCGGCCCGCCACGCCGCGAACGCCAGCAGCGCGGCGGGCGCGGCGATCAGCTCCGGCTCGGCCCGGCGCAGTACGTCGGTCCAGAGCGCGATGTCCGCGTCCCGCCCGTCGGTGCGCGCCCAGGCGTGGTCGCGTACCGGCTCCCGGGTCAATAGCACGCTCAGCCAGGCCACCTCGTCGTCGGTGAGCACCTGCGCCCGCCGGTGCCTGCGCCGGGCGGCGCGGAGCGCGGCGGCCCCCGCCGAGCAGATCGGCCGCTCGCCACCCGGGTCGGCCGCCGGCACCTGGTCGAGCAGTGCCGCCAGCCGTCGCTCGGCGCGGGCGGTGGCCTCGCGTACGGCCGATCGGGCCGGACCGGTCACCGGGGCGACCTGCGCGACGAGCGCGGCCCGGTCGGGCAGGGCGACCTGGCCGGCGAAGACGGCCGCCGCGCTGACCTCGCTCGCGGCCACGTCGTAGGGCTTGCCGTCGGGCGGGCAGCACTCCGGTTCCACGCAGAGGTAGGACCAGTAGCGGCCGTCGGTGACCCGGAGGGCGTCGAGCACGGCCAGGCCGGCGGTGCCCAGCGCGGCGCGCACGGCGTCGACCGCCGGGGTGACCAGGTGTGCCGGGCCGTAGCCCAGCACCGTGGCGATCTCGGCGTCCTGCCGGGCGACGACGCCCGCGAGATGGCCGGCGGGGTCGCGCGGGTCGGTGAGGTCGGGCAGGTCGGCGCGGGCGGCGAAGGTGATCTGGCGACCCCGCATCGCCACCACGACGACGCTGTGGGTCGGGTGGAAGCCGAGCAGGTAGGGCACGGCGGCGATGAGGTCGGCGGGGGAACGGACGGCGAGTCGGGGGCGGTCGGGCGGAGACATGACTGACAGCCTGCGATCCAGCCGACACTGTCAGTCACCCCTGTGGATGACATGCGGGTTATCCACAGTTACGGAGCGTGTTTCCCCAGCTCGAGGGCTCACGCCTCGACGCGGGCGGAGTGACCGGGCCGGGCGGCCACCAGGGACGCCAGCTCGCTGCGGGAGCCGACGCCCAGCTTGGGATACGCCTTGTAGAGGTGGTAGCCGACCGTGCGAGGACTCAGGAAGAGCTGCGCGCCGATCTCCCGGTTGCTCAGCCCCCGGGCCGCCAACTGCACCACCTGGTGTTCCTGCGGGGTCAACCGCTGCACGGCGCCCGTGTCGGCGGCCCGCACGCTCTCCCCGGCGGCGCGCAGCTCGGCACGCGCCCGCGCGCCCCAGGGGTGGGCCTGGAGCCGGTCGAAGATCTCCAGCGCCGAGTGCAGCACGATCCGGGCCTCGCTGATCCGGCGTGCCCGGCGCAGCCACTCGCCGTACAGCAGCTCCGTGCGGGCCCGCTCGAACGGGGTGCCGCCCTCCTGGTGCAGCGCCACCGCCCGGGCGTACCGGTCGTCGGCGTTGCCGTCCAGCAGCGCCTGGCAGCGCAACGCGACCGCCCCCGTCCACGGCTGCCGGACGCGACCGGACCACTCGACGTACTGCCGGGCGGCGGCCAGCGCGTCGTCCCGCCGGTCCACCCGGATCGCGGCCTCCACCAGGTCGGGCAGGCTGGCCATCGCGCCGCCCCGGTGCCGCGCGCCCAGCAGGCCGGAGAGTCGGCCGAAGGCCGCCTCGTACCGGCCGAGGCCCAGGTCGAGCAGGCTCAGCGCGCCGGCCGCGTGGACGTTGCCCGGCGTCACACCCCGCGCGATCGGGGCCGCCGTCAGCTCGACGCACCGCTGTTCCTCACCCCGAATCGCGGCCAGGCCGGCGAGCACGGTGGTCAGGTAGACCGCGTGCCGGCGCTGCCCGGTGTCGGCGGCGATCCGCAGCCCCTCCGTCGCGTTGGCCTCCGCGTCGTCGTGCCGGCCCCGCATGAGCTGGGCGCGGGCGAGCAGCGGCAGCACCGAGGCCAGCAGGCCGGCGGCACCCTGCTGGCGGGCCACGGCGGCCAGCCGCGCCGCGATGTCGTCCGCGCTGTCCAGGTCGGCCAGCATGAGGTGCCACCACCCGATGTCGAGCAGTTCGAGGTGCCTGTCGCAGCCGGTCGTCTCCTCGACCAGCACCCGCAGCGGTGCGACGGCGGCGTCGGTGAGGGCGTTCTGCGCGGCGAACGCGCGGGACAGCGCGGTGACGAGGTGGGCGCTGGGCACGCCGAGTTCCCCGGCCCGGGCGGCGGTGCGGTCCAGCGCGTCGAAGTCGCCCGCGTGGGCGGCCGCCCGGCCGGCGCGGAAGAGCAGGTGACCGGCCAGGCTCGGATCGAGGGCGGCCACCGCCACGGCGGCGTCGGAGAGCAGGCGGTGGGCCTCCCGGGGACGGTCCACCGAGTCCAGCACCATGGCGCGGACCAGTGCGATGTCGGCCAGTTGCAGGGAATCGGTGACGTGCTCGGCGGCCTGGTCGGCCAGCGTCGTGGCCCGGTCCAGTTGGCCGGTGTCGGCCGCCGCCTCCGCCGCGACGGTCAGCCGCCGCCCGTGCCGGGCCCGGTCCGCGGTGAGCCCGGCGGCCCGTTCGTACATCGCCGAGACCACAGCGCTGCCCCGGGCCGACCCGCTCCGCGCGGCGGCCTCCAGGGCACCCGCCGCCTCCTCGTCCGGCCCGGTGGCCATCGCCGACCGGTGCCAGGCGTACGAGCAGACGTCGCCCCGGGCCGCGTAGACCGCCGCAAGCGCCTCGTGCGCCGCCATCCGGCTGCCGGCCTCCACAGTGTCCCGCAGTGCCGAGAACACCAGCGGGTGGCGGAACACCAGCCGGCCGTCCACCAGCCGCACGAGCTGCGCCCGCTCAGCGGGGGCCAGGTCGTCCCGGGTGCAGCCGAGGCGCTCGGCGGCCGGGAACACCACGGAGGCGTCGGCGGAGGACGCGGCGGCGGCGACGCCGAGCAGCCGACGGGTCGCCTCGGGCAGCCGCCGCACCCGCTCGGCGAAGACCCCGTGGAGCCGCTGGAAACGCGACGACGGCGTCGGCCGCGGCACGCCGTCGACCGGCAGCTCCAGCAGGGCAAGCGGGTTGCCCTGCGCCTCGGTGAGCAGGTCGGGCCGGAGGTAGCCGGGCACCGGGTCCGATCGCTGCGCCAGCACCTCGGCGGCGGCCGACTCGTCCAGCGGACCGACCGGCAGCTCCGGCAGGCCGGCCGGGTCGAACGGGGACACCTCGTCGGTGCGGACCGCGACGATCACCGCGATCGGCTCGGCGTCGAGCCGCCGTACGGCGAAGAGCAGCGCCTCCGCCGAGGCCGGGTCGAGCCAGTGCGCGTCGTCGACAAGGCAGAGCAGCGGGCGTTCCTCGGCCAGCTCGGCCAACAGGGTCAGCACGGCCAGCCCGACCAGGTAGCGGTTGACGTCGCCGCCGGCCTCCTGACCGAGCGCCACCCGCAACGCCCGGGCCTGCGGGGCGGGCAGAGCATCGATCCGTTCACTCTGGCGGCCCAGCAGCAGGTGCAGCCCGGCGAAGGGGAAACCGGCCTCCGACTCGATGCCGTCGGTGCGCAGCACCCGCATGTCGTCGGCCCGGGCGGCGGCGTCACCGAGCAGCGCCGACTTGCCGATGCCGGCCTCGCCCCGCAGGACGAGCACGCCACTGCGCCCGGCCCGCGCCTGCCCGAGCAGGCCGTCGATCCGGGCGGTCTCCTCGCTTCGGCCGTGCAGCACGGGAGTCAACGCTACGCGGCCACCGGGCCCGGCGACACGTACCGCGCCCTGTCCGGCCACGCGCCCCCGCGCGAAGCTCAGGCCGCGTAGGGAACCCGCTCGCGGGCCTCCCGCAGGGCCCGCCCCCACCAGCCGAGCTGGTCCAGGACGGTCTTGGCGGCGTTGTCGCAGCCCTGCGGTTCCACCGGCGCCCCCGACTCGTCGAACCTGTCCCAGCAGTCGTGGAAGCTGACGGTGTCCCGCACCGTCGTCGCGTGCACCTCGGCGAACACCGGACGCAGGTGCTCCACCGCGCGCAGGCCGCCGGAGACCCCGCCGTAGGAGACGAAACCGACAGGCTTGGCGCGCCACTCGTCGCGGTACCAGTCGATGGCGGTCTTGATCGAGGCCGGGTAGCTGTGGTTGTACTCCGGCGTCACCACCACGAAGGCGTCGGCGGCGGCCAGCCGTGGCGCGAACGCCTCCACCGCCGCCGGCCGCGGTGCGCCGAACGCGGTGAGCGTCGGCGGCAGGTCGACCTCGGCCAGGTCGACCACGTCGATGTCGAAGCCGTCGTGCCGGCGCGCCCGGTCGACGAACCAGTTGGCCACCACCGGGCCGAACCGGCCCGCCCGGATGCTGCCGACGATGACGGCCAGCCGCAGTCTCTGCGTGGTCATGGTGCTCTCCCAGTACGTTCGGGGTGGATGTGCCGACCACGCTAGGCAGCCGGCGGGGCCCCGCCATCTGTCAACTGACCGGTCGACGGCGCAGACCCCGCACCGGCCGGTCGGTACGGTCGTTCGACAGATGCCCGGCGAGGGTACGCGTCCCTACCGTCGGTGCCCATGACCACCGCATCCCCACCGCAGTCGTCGGCTCCGGTCGTCCGCACCCGCTGGGCGCCGGTCGTGGCGGTCGCCGTCGCCATGCTCGTGGCGACCTCCGAGATGAGCATGGCCGGCGTGGTGCTGCCCTCGATCGGCGCCGACCTGGGCGCCGACCCGGCCGCCACCACCTGGGTGCTGCTCGCGTACGCGCTGCCGATGGCCGCCATCGCCATCCCCGCCGGCCGCTGGGCCGACCGGGCCGACCCCCGGCTGATCTTCGTCGCGTCCATGACCGGTGTCGGGGTCACCAGCGTGCTCGCCGCCTTCGCCCCGGCGATGTGGGTGCTGCTGGCCGTACGGCTGCTCCAGGGCGTCGCGGGCGGGCTCACGCTGGCGGTCTACCTGCCGGTGATCGCCGCGACCGTGCGGGCGGACCAGCGGGCCCGCGCGATCAGCGCGGTGGTGACCATCATGACCGTCGGCGGGATGGCCGGCACCTCGCTGGGCGGGCTGGTGGCCGGCGCCTCCGGTTGGCGCGCGGTGTTCCTGCTGAAGCTGCCCCTCGTCGCGGTCGCGCTCTGGCTGGGCCTGCGGGCGTTGCCCCGCGACGGCCGTGGACTGCCCGCCCCGGGGCTGCCGCTGCTGCGCGAGGCGGTGCTGCTGGGCGGCACGGTCGCCGCGGTGCTCGTCGCCGTCGACGAGATCGCGGCCCGGCCGGTGCTGGCCGCCGGGCTCGGCGCGCTGGCCGTGGGGCTCGGCCTGACCTGGGCACGGTTGCCCGCCTCCCGGCCGGTCATCGCGCTGGTCCGCGCCCGCCGCTTCGGGTTCACCAGCCTCGGGCTGTTCCTGGTGTGCTTCAACGTCGCGCTGACCGTCTTCCTGCTGCCGTACTTCCTCGCCGACGTGCTGCACGAGGGCCCGGAGGTGGCCGGAATGCTGCTGCTGGTCCAGATCGGCGCCATGACGGTCACCTCGCCGGTCGCCGGCTGGCTCGCCGACCGGGTCGGCGCGCTGCCGGCGGCGGCGACGGGTGCCGCGCTGACGGCCGGAGCCACGCTGCTGCCGGTCACCCTCTCCGCCGACGCCGGGCTGGTGCACCTCGGCTGGCAGATCGCGTTGGTCGGGGTCGGGTTCGGCCTGTTCAACACCCCGGTCATCGCGGCGGTCATGGCGGCGGCGCCCACCGGCTCGACCGGTGCCGCCGGCGGCATCGGCGGCACCGTCCGGATGATCGCGACGACGCTCGCGCCCGCCGTCGCCGCGCTGTGCTGGACCGTCGCCGGGGGCGGGCTGGCCGGCTTCCGTACCGCCCTGGTGGTGCTCGCGGTGATCCAGGCCGCCGGCGGGCTGGCGCTGCTGGCCGCCGGACGGTGTAAGGAAGGGCCCCTTCCTAACGCTATGCGTTAGGAAGGGGCCCTTCCTTACACGTCAGAGACCGATGTTGGCCTGCGGGCCGGCGTGGGTACGCAGCATCGCCGGGATGTCCGCGGCGTTGTGCAGGGTGTACGAGTAGAAGCTGCTCGGGTTGAACGCCGTGCCCTTCGACTTGACCTTGCCGGAGTCCCACGGGCTGTTGTCCGTGACGTTGCCCCGCTGGACGAGTTCGCCCGCCTCGACGTAGTACGGGTTGCGGACGTTCTCGTAGTAGCTGTTCTCGATGACGGCCTTGGTCGCGCCCCGCACGTAGTTGCCGTACGACGCGCAGTTCTGCAGGTAGTTGTTGTACATGTGCAGGTTGGCCAGGTTGTCCGCGCTGGGGTTGCGGGTCCTGGTGTTCTGGAACCAGTTGTGGTGGATGGTCATCCGGGCGGTGACGTTCTCCGTCCAGCCGATGCCGAAGGTCTTGTTGTTGTCGGCGAAGTGGTTCCAGGAGACGGTGATGTTGGTGCTGTCCTTGCGGCTGTCCAGCAGGCCGTCGTTCATCCGCTGGAGCCGGTTGTGGTCGATCCAGACGCGGTTGACGGTGTCCATCTGGATGGCGTCGTAGTCGTAGGTGTCGTCACCCGGGTCGTCGTCCGGCATCAGCGTGTCCCGGATCGTCAGGTTGCGGATGATGACGTTGTTGACGCCCGAGCCGAGGAAGAACCCGCCGCCGACGATGTGTCCGCTGGTGCCCACGCCGATGATCGTCTTGTTGGACGCCACCCGCAGCTCGGTGCCCTTCGGGCTGATGTTGATCGTGCCGGCGACCCGGATGACGTAGGGCGCCGACGCCGTGACGTACTGGTTGAGCTGCGACTGGGTGGTCACCGTGACGGTCTGCCCGCCGGCGCCGCCGGTCACCCCGGTGGCGAACCCGTCGGGCGCGTTGCCGTACGGCACCGACGGGGTGCCGCCGGAGCCGACCTTGACCATCTGCCACTGCTGGTTGGTGCCGTCGAGGTCGGCGAACTGGGAGATCCGGCCACCGTTCGCGGTCGACCACTCCCACACGTCGAGCGCCTTGCGGCTGTGCCGGTTGACGAACCGCACGTAGCCGTCGGCCGAGTCCGCGACGCCGAAGTGCTGCCGGGTGTTCGTGCTCGCCGTCTCCTGCGTCAGCGCGGCGCCGTCCTCGGCGCTCGCGATCTGCAGCACCTTGCCGCTCTGCCGCGAACGCAACTGGTAGTAGCCGTTGTCCGTCGGCACGAACTGCCACTGCTGGTTCAACGTGTCCGTACGCGTCCACTGGTGGATCGCCGCGCCGTCACTGGTCGAGTAGTTCGACACGTCGATCACCTTGCCGCTGTGCCGCGACACGAACACGTAGTACGCGCCGGTGTCCACAGTCGCCGCCTGCGACGGGGCGCCGGTCGCCACCACGGCGACGGGCACCGACACGGCGAGTACGGCCAGCGGCACCAGGCGCCGCCACAGCCGACGACCGACGCTGGTGGTGGCCGGTGCCGGGTGGGCGTCGGGGGAATGGATGGTCTGTCGCATTGACTTCCTTCCTGCGTACGGGTGGTGGAGGTGTGGTTGTGGCCCGCCTGGCGGCCGGCTTGCCCAGAGCCGGCGCCAGGCGGGTCGGCGTCGGCCCGCTCTGATCCGTAGACGACCGCGGGGGCCCGTCGACAACGGAAACTCGGAACTTTGTTTGGCTGGCCGACTTACTTAGACAGTGACGAGCAACGATCTTTACAGGCGTGTTTCGGTGTGCGAACATCCGTGAAACTGCGTCGTCACCAGCGCCGGACGGGCGGCGAAGGGGACCGGGCGACGGCCGGCGACGTGGCGTTCCCGCCGATGTGGTCGGACCGACCCGCGACGTGAGGAGAGACCGCCATCGTGACCGGCAGCGACGTCCACGCGCCGGCCCGCGACGCGGAGCTGGCCCCGGGTACGTTTGAGGCGTCCGACCCCGACGTGGCCGCGCTGGTCACCGCCGCCCGCGCGGGTGACGAGGCGGCGCTCACCGGACTGGTCGCCGCCCACCTTCCGCTCGTCTACGGGATCGTCGGCAGGGCGCTCAACGGGCACGCGGACGTCGACGACCTCGTCCAGGAGACGATGGTCCGGGTGATCCGGGGCCTGCCCGACCTGCGGGAGCCGGACCGGTTCCGGTCCTGGCTGGTGTCCATCACGTACCGGCAGGTGCAGCTGCACCTGCGCGGGCAGGCGAGGACCCGCAGCCGCGAGCAGGAGACCGACGTGGACCTGCCCGACCCGGGCGGCGACCTGGCCGAACGGACCGTGGCCGAGCTGATCCTCAGCGAGCAGCGCCGGGAGCTGGCCGAGGCCACCGGCTGGCTGGACGACGACGACCGGCGGCTGCTGCGATGGTGGTGGCGGGAGGCGATCGGCGAGTTGACCCGCGCCGAGCTGGCCGACGCGCTGTCGGTCAGCCCGAAGCACGCGGCGGTGCGGCTGGGCCGGATGCGGACGCGACTGGACGAGAGCCGGTTGATCGTCCGCGCACTGCACGCGTCACCCCGCTGCCCGGACCTGGCCGCGCTGGTCCGGGGCTGGGACGGCAGCGCCGGCCCGCTGTGGCGCAAGCGGCTGAGCCGGCACGGCCGGGGCTGCCCACGGTGCGGTGCGCACCGGCAGGTGCTGCTGGCCCCGGAACGGCTGCTGCCCGGCATGACGACGTTCCCGGTCGCCGCCGGACTCGTGGCGGGCGGCCCGGCGGTCCCGGCCGCCGTGTCCTTCTGGGCCATGATCCAGGGGTTCTTCGCCAACAAGGTCGTGGCGGGCGCGACGGTCGCGACGGTCGCCGCCGGGGGCATCGGTTACGCCGTGCTCCAGGCGCCGGACCCCGTCCGCGTCCCGGCCGGTCCCACGGTGGTCGCGCAACCGCCCCCGTCCACGGCTCCGCCCACCGCCTCCCCGGCGGCCCGACCCGCCGCCCCGGTGACCGGTGCCGAGATCCACGTCGCGCCGAACGGCTCGGACACCGGCACCGGCAGCGCCGACCGCCCGTACGCCACCCTGGGGCGGGCCGTCGCCGTGGTGCGCCCGGGCCAGACGATCATGCTGCACGGCGGCACCCACCGGCTCACCGAGCCCGTGGTCATGACCACCAGCGGCACCGCCCAGCGGCGCATCACCATCAGCAACTACCGCGACGAGCGGGCGGTGGTCGACGCCAGCCGGGTGCCCGACGGCCAGTGGGCGATCACCCAGCGGGCCAGCTACTGGACCGTACGCGGGCTGGAGATCAAGAACGCGCCCGGCCACGCGTACGTCTGCGTCTCCTGCCGCCACTCCGTCTTCTCCCGGCTCTCCGTCCACGACAACGGCGGCATCGGCCTGCTGCTGCGCGACCGGGGCACGGTGGGCAACCAGGTGCTGGACAGCGACTTCCACGCCAACCACGACACCTCGGACGCCGGTGGTACGGCCGACGGGCTGGCGTTCAAGTACGGCTCGGGCACCGGCAACCTGGTACGCGGCTGCCGGATGTACCACAACTCGGCCGACGGGCTGGACCTCAGCCAGTTCACCGACCCGGTGACAGTCGATCGGTCCTGGGCCTTCGGCAACGGGATCGACCGGTGGGACACCCCCGGGTTCACCGAGGGCGGCGGCAACGGCTTCAAGCTCGGCGGCGGTGACCCCGCCCCCGAGGTGCGGCACCGGGTGACCCAGAGCGCGGCCTGGGAGAACGCCGGGTACGGGTTCACCGAGGCAAGCAACCGCGGGGCGCTGTCGATCTCCAACAGCACGGCCTTCCGCAACGGCAAGGCCGGGTTCGCGTTCGTCCACTCGGTGTCGGTGCTGCGGCACAACCTGGCCCTGGCCAACCGCGACGAGACCTGGCTCGGCGAAGCGGTCGACGACGAGGACAACTCGTGGAACCAGCGGGACTGGGCGACCACCACCCTGCGCAGCGGTGAGCCGGACGTGGCCGAGGGGCCACGGCAGGCCGACGGTTCCCTGCCGGAGAGCACGTTCCTGCTCAACCGCCGCGATCCCACGATGGGCGCCGACATGCGTTGACCGGGGACCCAAGGGCCGGCGGGAGGGGTTACCTTGCGCAGATGGATCTGGCGTACCTGCGGGCGCATCCGGAGCACCTGCCGACCTTCCTGACCCACCAGCGGATCCGGGAGACGCCGGTCACCGGCGGGAGCATCTGCGCCGCGTCCCGGCTGACCCTGGACGACGGCCACTCGATCTTCGCGAAGACCTGGCCGGAGGCCGCCGGGACGCCGGTGCCCGAGGGCTTCTTCACCGCCGAGGCGGCCGGGCTGCGCTGGCTCCGCGAGGCCGGGGCGGTCGCCGTACCGGACGTGGTCGTGGCGCTGCCCGGGCTGCTGGCGCTCGACTGGGTGGAGCCCGGCGAGCCGACGCCCGGGGCGGCCGAGCGCTTCGGCCGGGAGCTGGCGGCCCTGCACCGGGCCGGCGCGTCGGTCTTCGGGGCCGGGTGGACCGGCTTCATCGGGGCGCTCCCGCAGGACAACACGCCGGACGACGGCCCCTGGTCGCGCTGGTTCGCCGAGCGGCGACTGCTCCCCCACCTGCGCCGGTCGGTGGACGCCGGCGCGCTCACCGCCGCCGAGACCGGGCTCGTCGAGGAGGTCGTCGCGCGGATCGGCGAGTTCGGCGGGGACGAGCCGCCGGCCCGGATCCACGGGGACCTCTGGCCGGGCAACGTGCTCTGGGGCGCCGACGACCGGGGCTGGCTGGTGGACCCGGCCGCCCACGGCGGGCACCGGGAGACCGACCTGGCGCAGCTCGCGCTCTTCGGCGGCGTGCCGCACCTGGACCGGGTCCTCGCCGCGTACGCGGAGACGTGGCCGCTGGCCGACGGGTGGCGGGAACGGGTGCCCCTGCACCAGCTCCACCTGATGCTGGTGCACACCGCCCTGTTCGGCGCGGCGTACCGCGATGCGGTCGCCCACACCGCCCGGGCGGCTCTGGCGGGGCTGATGCGCGCTACCGTCGACGGGTGAACGCCGCCCCGCCGACCACCGGCGTCCTCGCCGACCGGTACGGCCGCGTCGCCCGGGACCTGCGCGTGTCCCTGACCGACAAGTGCAACCTGCGCTGCACCTACTGCATGCCGGCCGAGGGGCTGCCCTGGCTGGCCGGCCCGGACCTGCTCGGCGACGACGAGATCGTCCGGCTGGTCGGGGTGGCGGTACGCCAGCTCGGCGTGACCGAGGTGCGGTTCACCGGCGGGGAGCCGCTGATCCGGCCCGGTCTCGTCGGCATCGTGGCCGCCGTGGCGGCGCTCGATCCGCGCCCCCGGATCTCGCTGACCACCAACGGCATCGGGCTGGACCGGCTCGCCCCCACGCTGCGCGCCGCCGGGCTGGACCGGGTCAACGTGTCGCTGGACACCCTGGCCCCGGAGCGGTTCGCCCGGCTGACCCGGCGGGCACGCCTCGCCGACGTACTGGCCGGGCTGGCCGGGGCCGCCGCCGCCGGGCTCACCCCCGTGAAGATCAACTCTGTGCTGATGCGCGGCGTCAACGACACCGAGGCGCCGGAGCTGCTCCGCTTCGCCCTCGCCCACGGCTACGAGCTGCGGTTCATCGAGCAGATGCCGCTCGACGCCCAGCACGGCTGGGACCGCGCCGCCATGGTCACCGCCGACGAGATCCTGGCCACCCTGCGCGCGGAGTTCGACCTGGCCCCCGACCCGGTGGAGCGCGGCGCGGCACCGGCCGAGACCTGGCTGGTCGACGGCGGCCCCGCCCGGGTCGGCGTGATCGCCAGCGTCACCCGCCCGTTCTGCGGCGACTGCGACCGCACCCGGCTCACCGCCGACGGTCAGGTCCGCGCCTGCCTCTTCGCCACCGAGGAGTCCGACCTGCGCGGCGCGCTGCGGGCCGGGGCGGACGACGACGAGCTGGCCCAGCGCTGGCGGGCCGCGATGTGGGGCAAGCGGGCCGGGCACGGCATCGACGACCCGGCCTTCCTCCAGCCCGCCCGGCCGATGTCCGCGATCGGAGGCTGACCGTGACAGAACTGGCACCCCCGGCACACGCCGGGAAGCCGGCCCAGACAGCCGTCACGCCGGGCGCCGCCGGGGCGCCGCTGACCGTCCGCTACTTCGCCGGGGCGCGGGCCGCCGCCGGCCGGCCCGAGGAGACCGCACCCGCCGGCCGTTCCCTGGCCGCACTCGTGGCGGAGCTGACCGACCGGCACGGCGAGCGGCTCGCCGCCGTGCTGGGGGTGGCGAGTTTCCTCGTCGACGGCGTGACCTGTCATGATCGCCAGGCACCGCTACCGGCCGGGGCCACGATCGACGTCCTGCCGCCCTTCGCGGGCGGCTGAGGGAGGCGCACACATGTTGGCGGCACTGGCGTTCGTCGCCACCATAGGGCTGATCACCGGCCTGATCCACCTCTACCTGTGGAAGCGCCTGGTGCGGGACACCACCGCCCCGGGGCGGTGGCGGCGGATCGGCGGGATCACCGTCCTGGTGCTCGCGCTGCTCGTACCGGCGACCATGGCCGGCACCCAGGCGGGCCTCTACTGGCTCGCGTGGCCGGGCTACCTCTGGCTCGCCATCATGTTCTACCTGCTGGTCCTGCTCGTGGCGCTGGAAGTGCCGATGGCGGTGACCAAGCTGGTGCTGCGCCGCCGGGTCGCCGCCGCCGAGCCCACCGCCGCGGCGCCCGAGCCCGCCATGGTCGGCGCCGCCGGCCCGGCGGACCCGCCGGCCGCCGACGCCGTCGCGCAGCCCGACCACGACCCTTCCCGCCGGTTGCTGCTCGCCCGTGGGACGGCGATCTTCGCCGGGCTCACCGCCACCGGCCTCACCGGGTACGGCATCCGCACCGCCCTCGGCCCGCCGCAGCTCGACCGGGTGCAGATCCCGCTGGCCAAGCTTCCCCGGAGCATGGACGGCCTGCGGATCGCCACCGTCTCCGACATCCACCTCGGCCCGCTGCGCGGACGGGCGCACACCGAGCGGATCGTCGCCGCGATCAACCGCCTGGACGCCGACATCGTCGCGGTCGTCGGCGACCTGGTCGACGGCTCCGTGGCCGAACTGGGCGAGGCCGCCGAGCCGCTGCGTGGCCTGCGGTCCCGGCACGGCAGCTACTTCGTCACCGGCAACCACGAGTACTACTCCGGCGTCGAGGAGTGGGTCCAGGAGCTGGACCGGCTCGGCCTGCGGGTGATGCAGAACGAGCGGACCGAGATCCACGCCCGGGGCGGCGTGCTCGACCTGGCCGGGGTCAACGACGTCACCGCGGCGGGCACGGGGCTGGCCGCCCCGGCGGACTACGCGGCGGCGCTCGGCGACCGGGACCCGAGCCGGCCGGTGGTGCTGCTCGCCCACCAGCCGGTCGCGGCGACGGAGGCGGCGAAGTTCGGCGTCGACCTCCAGCTCTCGGGGCACACCCACGGCGGCCAGATGGTCCCGTTCAACCTGCTGGTGAAGCTCCAGCAGCCGGTGGTCTCCGGCCTGGGCGAGGTGGACGGCACCAAGGTCTACGTCACCAACGGCGCCGGCTTCTGGGGCCCGCCGGTCCGCGTCGGCGCCGAACCGCAGATCACCCTGGTGGAACTGCGCTCCCGCTGACCCCATAGCGCGGGGTGCCGGCGTTGTCCAGCACCGGATGCTCAGGTCACGGGTGTGCGTGGCGACGGGTGGGTAATGGCGCGGTCGTGACAGGATGCGGCGTGCCTCCGTTCAGTCCCGCACCCCCCGGCGGCGTTCCGCCGTTCGTCGCGGATCTGCACATCCACTCGAAATACTCGCGCGCGTGCAGCCGCGACCTGACCCTGCCGAACCTCGGCTGGTGGGCGCGGCGCAAGGGCATCGGGGTGCTCGGCACCGGCGACTTCACCCATCCCGCCTGGTACGACCACCTGCGCGAGACGCTGCACCCGGCCGAGCCCGGCCTGCACCGGCTCAGCCCGGAGGCGGAACGGGACATCGCCCGCCGGCTGCCACCCCGGCTGGCGAGCGAGGCGGAGACGGATCCGGTCCGGTTCATGCTCAGCGTGGAGATCTCCACGATCTACAAGCGGGACGACCGCACCCGCAAGGTGCATCACCTGATCTACCTGCCCGACCTGGACGCGGTGGCCCGGTTCAACGCCGCGCTCGGGCGGATCGGCAACCTCGGCTCGGACGGCCGGCCGATCCTCGGCCTGGACTCCCGGGACCTGCTGGAGATCACCCTGGAGGCCAGCGCCGACGGCTACCTGGTGCCGGCGCACATCTGGACGCCGTGGTTCTCCGCGCTCGGCTCCAAGTCGGGCTTCGACGCGATCGCCGACTGCTACGCCGACCTCGCCGAGCACATCTTCGCCGTGGAGACCGGCCTCTCCTCCGACCCGGAGATGAACTGGCGGGTCGGCAGCCTGGACGGCTACCAGCTGGTGTCCAACTCGGACGCGCACTCGCCGCCGGCCCTGGCCCGCGAGGCCACCGTCTTCGCCACCGCCCGCGACTACTTCGCCATCCGGGACGCGCTGCGTACCGGCGACGGGCTCGCCGGGACCATCGAGTTCTTCCCCGAGGAGGGCAAGTACCACGCGGACGGGCACCGGCTCTGCGGGGTCAACTGGTCGCCCGAGAAGACCCGCGCCGCCGCCGGCCGCTGCCCGGAGTGCGGCAAGCCGCTGACCGTCGGCGTGCTCAGCCGGATCGAGGAGCTGGCCGACCGACCCTCCGGGCACCGGCCCGCGCACGCCCGCGACGTCACCCACCTGGTGCCGCTGGCCGAGATCCTCGGCGAGATCAACAAGGTGGGCGCCCGGTCCAAGAAGGTCGAGGGGAAGCTCAACGAACTGGTCGCCGCCCTCGGCCCGGAGCTGGAGATCCTCACCAGCACCCCGCTCGCCGAGATCGAACAGGTCGGCGGGGAACTCCTCGCCGAGGGCATCGGCCGGCTGCGCCGGGGCGACGTCCGCCGGGTCCCCGGATACGACGGCGAGTACGGCGTCATCACCCTCTTCGACCCGGTGGAGCTGGGCGTACGCACCGGCACGGCGCAGGAGACGCTCTTCGACGTACCCGTGCCGGCGCAGCGCACCCCCGTGGAGCCGGCGCCGAAGCCGCGGGCCAAGCGCCCGGCGGCGGCGAAGGCCGAGCCGAAGCGCAAGGCCGAGCCGCCCGCGCCGCCGCCACCGATCGCGCCGACGCCCTCACCGCACGAGCCCTTCGAGCCGATGCTCGCCGGGATGGAGGAGGTCGGCACGGGCCTGCTGGACCGCCTGGACGCGATGCAGCGGGTGGCCGCCTCCGCGCCGGGCGGGCCGCTGCTCATCGTCGCGGGCCCGGGCACCGGAAAGACCCGGACGCTGACCCACCGGATCGCCTACCTCTGCGCGGAGCTGAACGTCTTCCCGGAGCAGTGCCTGGCGATCACCTTCACCCGGCGGGCCGCCGAGGAGTTGCGGCACCGCCTCGACGGGCTGCTCGGGCCGGTCGCCGAGGACGTCACCGTCGGCACCTTCCACTCGCTGGGCCTGACCATCCTCCGGGAGAACGCCGACGCCGTCGGACTGCCGGCGGACTTCCGGATCGCCGACGACACCCAGCGGGCGGAGGCCCGCGCCGAGGCCGGCGACGACGAGGCCGGCTACGCGACGCTGCTGCGCAAGCAGGACCTGGTGGACCTGGACGAGCTGCTGACCCTGCCGGTCGCGCTGCTCCGGGCCGACCGCAAGCTCGTGCAGCGGTACCGGGAGCGCTGGCGGTGGATCTTCGTCGACGAGTACCAGGACGTCGACGAGGTGCAGTACGAGCTGCTGCGCCTGCTCAGCCCCGCCGACGGCAACCTCTGCGCGATCGGCGACCCGGACCAGGCGATCTACTCCTTCCGGGGCGCCGACGTCGGCTACTTCCTGCGCTTCTCGCAGGACTTCACCGACGCCCGGCTGGTGCGGCTGAACCGCAACTACCGCTCCTCGGCCCCCATCCTGGCCGCCGCCGTGCAGGCCATCGCGCCGTCGTCGCTCGTGCGTGGCCGCCGGCTCGACCCGGCCCGGCTCGACCCGGAGGCCCCGCTGGTGGGTCGCTACCCCGCGGCCTCCGTCGCCGACGAGGCCGACTTCGTCGTACGCACCATCGACGACCTGGTCGGCGGGCTCTCCCACCGGTCCCTCGACTCGGGGCGGATCGACGGCCGGTCGACCGCGCTGTCCTTCTCCGACATCGCGGTGCTCTACCGCACCGACGCGCAGGCCGCACCGCTCGTGGACGCGCTGGCCCGGGCGAACATCCCGGTGCAGAAGCGCTCGCACGACCGGCTGCGGGACCGGCCCGGGGTGACCGCCATCGCCCGCGAGCTGCGGCACGCCGACGGGATCGACGGTTCGCTGACCGCCCGGGTCCGGCGGGCCGGTCAGGTGCTGGCGGAGCGCTTCGCCGTGCCGACGCTGGACGGCTCCGGCGCCGTACGCCCGGAGGACGTCCGGTCGGCGGTCGACCTGCTCACCCCGCTGGCCCGCCGCTGCGGTGACGACCTGCCGCTGTTCCTGTCCCAGCTCGCCACCGGGGCCGAGGTGGACGCGCTCGACCCGCGCGCCGAGGCCGTCACCCTGCTCACCCTGCACGCCGCCAAGGGGCTGGAGTTCCCGGTGGTCTTCCTGGTCGGGGCCGAGGACGGGCTGCTGCCGCTGCGCTGGCCCGGCAGCACCCCGGACGACGACGCGATCGCCGAGGAACGGCGGCTCTTCTTCGTCGGGCTGACCCGCGCCCAGGACCGCCTCTACGTGACGCACGCGGCCCGCCGCACCAGGCACGGCACGGAACGCGACTGCCGCCCGACGCCGTTCCTCGACGCCATCGACCCGGGCCTCTTCGAACGCTTCGGCGAGGCGGAACCCCGCCGCCCCCGAGACCGCCAACTCCGCCTGATCTGACCCTCCCTCCCCCCTCGCCCGCGGTTCCTTCCGCCTGATTCTCGTCGATCTTGCACTTTGGGCCCTCGAAATACCCCTCATGCACCAATTGCCGGGGCACAAACTGCAAGATCGCCGGGCGGGCCGGCGGGGGTAGAGGCGGGGAGGGGCGGGGCGGGGGTTAGGGGGTGGGGGTCAGGGTGGTCAGCCAGGTGGCGGTCAGGAGGGCTGGGCCCAGGGGGAGGGGGGTGTCTCGGCGCACCCTGCCGGTGAGCAGCAGGGCGAGCACCACCACGCCGTTGAGCAGGTGCGGCAGGAGCAGCCCCAGCCCCACGTACGACCAGCCGAGCCAGCCGAGCGGCAGGCCCAGGACGGCGGCGAGTTTCACGTCGCCGAAGCCCAGCCGGGACCCCGGCAGCAGCGCCAGCAGCACGTGACCGGCGAAGCAGAGCGCGCCTCCGGCCACCGCGCCGAGCAGCCGGCCGGGGGTGCCGGACACCAGCGCCGCACCGCCCAACCCGACGACGGTGACCGTCGCGGCGGCACCGACCAGCGGATCGGGCAGCCGCAGGCAGGACAGGTCGACCAGGGCGAGCACCAGCCCGACTGCCGCCAGCCCGAGGAAGGCCGGCAGGGCGGGATCGGCCCCCAGGGCTGCCGCGAGGCCGGCGAAGACGACCGCACCGACCACGGCGGTCAGACCCGCGGGAGGCCCTGCCTCGCCGGCACCCGAGACGACCGGCGGCCCGGCACCGGGCACGCCCGCAGGTGCCCCGACCCCGGCACCGCCCGCCAGGACCGGGAGCCCGGGACCGGTCCCGGTCGGTGGGCCCGGCTGGGCGTGGCGGCGGGCGACGTGGGGCGCGGCGAGGCCGGCCAGCGCACCGAGCAGCGCCACGCATGCCAGCAGCCCGGTCGACACGGGCCGGACGCTACCGGTGCGACGGCTCCGGCGTACTCCCCTGCGCGGGACGTCGCGGTCTCTCGGTGCTCACCACCAGGGCCACCCCGGCAACGATGACCGCGCCGCCGAGCAGGACCTGCGTGGTGATCGACTCGGCGGCGAACATCGCCCCGAGCACCACCGCGACCACCGGGTTGACGTAGGCGTACGTGGACACCAGCGAGATCGGGGCGTGGTGCAGCAGCCAGACGTACGCGGTGAAGGCGATCAGCGAGCCGGCCACCATCAGGTACGCGAGCGCGAGCCACGAGCGGGTCGTCACCGTGCCCAGGTCGAAGCCGCGCAGCTCGCCCCGGCTCAGGGCGAGGGCGGCCAGTGCCGCCGCCCCGGCGAACATCTCGTAGACGGTGGCGACGAACGGATCGGCGGGCATGCGGATCCGGTTGGACAGGAACGAGCCGACCGACCAGCAGGTGGCGGCCGCCACCACGGTCAGCGCCCCGGCCAACGGCACGGCGTCCGCTCCCCCGGTCGGCAGCACCAGCAGCACCAGGCCGAGGAAGCCCAGCGTCACCCCGGCCAGCGTCCAGTGCCGGGGGCGGTCGCCCGTGACCGTACGCAGCAGCACCACCAGCAGCGGAACGGTGGCCACCAGCAGCGCGGCGATTCCGGAGGGCACGGCGACACCCGGCGGCCCGGACTCGGCGAGCACCACCAGCCCGTTGCCGCCGGCCAGCAGGAGCACCCCGACCAGCGCGGCCGAGCCCAACTGCCGCCGGTCGACACGCAGCGCGCCCGGGCCACGCCGCAGCCGCAGCACGATCGCCAGCACCAGGCCGGCCACGCCGAACCGGAGGGCCGCTGAGCCGAGCGGTGGCATGGACTCCACCACGATCCGGATGCCCAGGTAGGTGGATCCCCACAGGACGTAGACCAGCATCAACGCGGTCCAGACGAGGGCCGGCACGGCGGCGGGCGCCGGGACCGTCCCGGCGCGCGGGCTGCTGGGTGTCCCGGCGTCCACGGACGGCGACGCACTTGAGGGAGGTGGGCTCATCGGTGGACACGCTACGGTGGCCTGGGCGCCGGCGTCCCTCGTTGGTGGCCGGCCTCTCACCACTCACGCGGGAGACGTGCATGCCGAACTACGGACCACCGGGTCGCGGGGGCCCGGAACCGTGGCACGGGCGGCGCCCCGACAAGGCGTACGACCCGTCGGCGGGGTCCTCGGAGCGGGGTGTCTGGGAGGCACCGCACACCTCCTACCCCCCGCCGACGCACGGCGGGGAGCCGTACGCCGGTGGTCTCCCCCCGGATCGCCGGCGCGGCCGGCGGCCGGTGCTCGCGGTGCTGGCCACCGTGACGGTGCTGGCCCTCGTCGGTGGGGCGGCGGTGTTCTACCTGCTCGGCCAGGACGAGGGGGCATCCGTCGGCACGTCGGGTGGCCCGGCACCGGCGGCCGGGACCGCCACCTCGGGGGCACCCGCGAGCGAGACGCCACCGGCGCCGACCGCGCCTGCCCCCGAGTCCTCGGCCGACCCGCGCTTCGCGAAGGCCGGCCAGTGCGTCCGCAACGACGGGGTGGCCGACGGCCGGCCCAAGCTGCTGATCACCGACTGCGCCCGGCAGACGTACGAGGTGCTGCGCCGGATCGACGGGGCGACCAGCGGCGAGAAGGACGCCGCCGCGAAGTGCGCCGAGGTGAACGGCTACACCAACTGGTACTTCTTCGACAGCGAGCTCGACACCCTCGACTTCGTGCTCTGCCTCAAGCAGCGCTGAGTCACCGCACCCCTAGGGAAGAAATGACGACCTACGGATCACCCGGGCAGCCGGACGACCCCTACCAGCGCCCGCCGGGCACTCCGCGACCCATCGATCCCACGCTGCCCGAGTGGGGGCAGCCGCAGTCGGCCGATCCCCAGCCGCCGGCCGCGCCGCAGTGGGGCCAGTCGCAGTGGGAGCAGCCGCGGCCCGGCGGCGAGCCGCCCGCCCCGCAGTGGGGCCAGTCGCAATGGGGGCAGCCGGACCCGGCCGCCGAACCACCTGCCGCGCCGACGTGGCAGCAGCCTCCGCCCGCCCCGGAGCCGGGCTACCCACCGCCGACCTCCGGAGCCGGCTACCCACCGCCCACCTCCGGGGCGGGCTACCCGCCGCCGCCCACGTCCGGGGCCGGGTACCCGCCGCCGCCCACGTCCGGGGCCGGGTACCCGCCGCCGCCCACGTCCGGGGCCGGATATCCGCCGCCGCCCACCTCCGGGGCCGGGTACCCGCCGCCGGCGGAGCAGGGAGGCTACTCGCAGGCAGCGGCGTATCCGCCGGCCGGATCGGCGTCCGCGTCGGCGCCCGGCAACCAGTGGGGCGCCCCTCCGCCGGCCCCCGGCGGGTACGGGATGCCACCGGTGGCGCCGCCCGCGAAGAAGGGCGGTGGGAAGGTCGCGCTGATCATCGGCCTGGTGGTGGTGCTCCTGCTCTGCCCGTGCCTCGGCTTGGCCGGCTGGGCGTTCTATCAGGCCGGCGAGGAGGACGACCCGATCGCGCTCCCGACGGCGAGCGCCTCCGCCAACCCGACGGCCCGGCCGACGGACAGGCCCAGCGCGGCACCGACGACGGCCCGGCCGAGCCCCAGCAGGAGCACCTACGCGGTGGGCGACTGCGTGGTCAACGACGGCACGGCCAGCGACGCCGAGCTACGGAAGGTGCCCTGCGGCCCGAACACGTACGAGGTGCTGGCGCGGATTCCCGCCACCACGGACGGCGACCGCTGCAAGACCCGGGCGCCGGAGTCGACCGCGAACTACGTCCACGACAACTCGCTGGACTTCCTCGACTACGTGCTGTGCCTGAAGAAGCGCTGACGAAGCGCTGATTGGCGAAACTAGGGCTGTCTAGCATCCACGCTAGACAGCCCTAGTTTTGTGTCGACGCCATCCCGACCCCGACACGCCGATCGCCCCGTATACGCATGTCTAGTCCCCAAGCTAGACGGGCCGATACTGTGCGATGCGTGGATCCGGTCCGCAACCCGTACGCCCCGGGCGCCGGCCAGCGCCCGCCCGAGCTCGCCGGGCGGGGGCGCGAGCTGGACGTCTTCGACGTCGTGCTGGAGCGCATCGCGAGGGGCCGGCCGGAACGCAGCCTGATGCTCACCGGGTTGCGCGGGGTCGGCAAGACAGTGCTGCTCAACACCCTGCGCTCCCAGGCGATCAACCACCTCTGGGGCAGCGGCAAGATCGAGGCCCGGCCGGACCAGTCGCTACGCCGCCCGATCGCCGCCGCGCTGCACATGGCCGTCCGGGAGCTGGCACCCCGGCACCGTGCCCCCGACCGGATCGACGCCTTCCTCGGCGTGCTCAAGGCGTTCGCCCAGCGGACCGCGCCGACCGGCCGCGGCACCGCCGCCCCGAAGCTGCGCGACCGGTGGCAGCCCGGCATCGACGTGCCCGCCGCCAGCGGTCGCGCCGACTCCGGCGACATCGAGATCGACCTGGTCGAGCTGCTCACCGACGCCGCCGCGGTGGCCGCCGACGTCGGCACCGGTGTCGCGATCTTCATCGACGAGATGCAGGATCTCGGCCCGGAGGACGTCTCCGCGCTCTGCGCCGCCTGCCACGAGCTGTCCCAGCTCGGCGCGCCGCTGATCGTGGTCGGTGCCGGGTTGCCGCACCTGCCGGCCGTGCTCAGCGCCGCCAAGTCGTACTCCGAACGGCTCTTCCGCTACCAGCGCATCGACCGGCTCGACCGGCTCGCCGCCGACCAGGCGCTCTGCGCTCCGGCCCAGCGCGAGGAGGTGGAGTACGAGCAGAAGGCGCTGGACCTGCTCTACGAGAAGTCCGGCGGCTACCCGTACTTCGTCCAGGCGTACGGGAAGGCGACCTGGGACCATGCGCCCCGCTCGCCGATCACCGCCGCCGACGTACGGGTCGCCGCGCCGGAAGCCGAGGCCGAGCTGGCCGTCGGTTTCTTCGGCTCCCGGTTCGAGCGGGCCACCCCGGCGGAACGCGAGTACATGCGGGCGATGGCGACGCTGTCCCTGGTGGAGGGCGAGGCGGACGGCGGTGGCCGGGACGACATGGACGCCGCCGTGCCGACGGCGGAGATCGCCCGCGCCCTGGGTCGCAAGCCGGCCAGCCTCTCCCCGGCCCGGGACGCGCTGATCAAGAAGGGGTTGATCTACTCCGGCGAGCGCGGCACGGTCGCCTTCACCGTCCCGCACTTCGGCCGCTACCTGCGCACCCAACCGGCCTGACCGGCGGCAGCCGGCCGTCGGCGACGACACCCGCGCGAGGGTCAGACCTTCGACCAGGGGGGCGGGAAGAGCACCTCGCCGTGCGGCGGTGGCCCCTCCCCGCTGACGGTCGGCGGGAGTGCCAGTGCCTGCCAGGGGTCGCCGAGACCGGACCACGGGCTGGTCAGCCCCATCCGGTCGGCCCGACCGAAGCCGAACCGGTGGTAGTAGGCCGGGTCGCCGAGCACCACCACCAGCCGCTCACCCAGCTCGGTGGCCGCCTCGATGGCGGCCTGCACCACCGCCGTGCCGAGGCCGATCCGCTGCCGGTGCGGGGCGACGGCCACCGGCCCGAGGGCCAGCGCCGGCGCGGCGTGGTCGTCGGATCTCACCCGCACCCGGGTGAGCAGGGCGTAGCCGACGATCTCGCCGCCGTACTCGGCGACCATCGCCAGCTCCGGCAGCCAGGCGTCGCTGTCCCGCAGTTCCTCGACCAACCCCACCTCGGGCGGCGTGGACACGTCCGGGCGGGCGAAGGCGGAGGCCAGCACCCGGCGGACCGCGCCGGTGTCGGCCGGGTCCTCGGGTCGCAGCCGCAGCGTCGTCACGCGGGGCACGTTACCCGTCACAGGCGGTCCATCAGCGACGGTCGCTCGAATCGGCGTGGCGCGCCGTCCATCCGGGCCGATCCGGATCGGGCGTTGCGGGGGTAACCGGGCTGGTGACGGGGTATGACTGACCCATGAAACCCGTACGCTCCCTCGCCCGCGCCATGTTGAGCGGCATCTTCGTGGTCAGCGGGTTCCACAACTTCCAGCACCCCGGCCGGCTGGTCCCGGCCGCGAAGCCCGTGACGGACCGGGTGACGCCGCTGCTGGAGAAGGCCGACCCCCGAATCCCCACGGACACCGAGACGCTGATCCGGGTCAACGCGGCGGTGCAGATCGGCGCCGGGCTGATGCTCGCCACCGGCCGGTTCAGCAGGCCGGCGGCGCTCGTCCTCGCAGGTACGCTGGTCCCGGTGACCCTGGCCGGGCATCCCTTCTGGAGCAACGACGACCCGGCGACGCGGAGCAACAACCAGATCCACTTCCTGAAGAACCTCGGCCTCTTCGGCGGGCTGCTGCTCGCCGCCGCGGACACCGGTGGCAAGCCGGGCCTGCGGTGGCGGACGGGTCACCGGGTCGGCCACTCCCGACGTTCGGTGCAGCGAGCCGTGCGTACCGCCCGCAGGGAGGCCCGGATCGCCGTACGATCGGCAGCAGCGGCCCGGCGACTACCGGGCTGACCTGCGTCGATACCTCCCCTCCGCCGGTCCTGCCCGGGCAACCCCGCGAATCACCTGAACCACGCAGTAGGCGTTTAACGCGGTGGAAATGTCAAAAACATGTGTGGGATCGGACACGGTCGCATAACGCGGGAGGCATTAACGTGAGGCGCCGTTCTAGGCTCCGTGCAGGACCTGGACGGATAGGACGACCTTGGTACGGGGGTGGCCACGCCATGCCGGCGACCGTCGGGAGACGGGTGGACCGCCTCGCCCCAGTCCGCCGCGTAACGCGTGGGATCGATCGTAGGACAGTCGTACGGGCTGGCATCGTGGCCGCCGTCGCCTATGCCGCATGGCTCGCCATCGGCGCTTTCGGGCGACCGTACAACTTCTTCGACATGAAGATCTACCACGGCGCGGTGGTGTGGTGGGCGAGCGGTCACGAGCTCTACGAGTTCATCGCACCCAACACCACCCTGGGTTTCACCTACCCACCGTTCGGCGGCCTGGTGATGCTGCCGATGGCGCACCTCCCGGTCGAGCTGGCCGGGATGGTCAACGCACTCGCCAGCATCGCCGCACTCGCCATCGTGCTGGCCGGGCTGCTCCGCCCGATCGTCGACCGGCTCGGCTGGCCGCTCTGGTTCACCGTGGCGATCGCGACGCCGCTGGCGGTGGCCGTCGAGCCCGCCCGCGAGACCCTCGGCTACGGCCAGGTCAACCTGCTCCTCTTCGCACTGATCATGGCAGACCTGATCGGCCTGCGCTGGCGGTCCCGCCGGGGCACCCACGTCGCCGCGGCCGACGGCCTGCTGCTGCGCTTCGTCTACAGCGGCGCGTGGGCGGGCGTCGGCATCGGCCTGGCCACCGCCATCAAGCTGACCCCGGCGCTGTTCATCGTCTACCTGATGATCACGCGACAGTGGCGTGCCGCGGCCACCGCGGTCGGCACGGTGATCGCCGTGACCGTCGGTTCCTTCGCGATCGTCGGCACCGAGTCCCGGGCCTACTTCGGCGGGGTGCTCTGGCAGACCGAGCGGGTCGGTGCCGCCGACATGACGCCCAACCAGTCGCTGGCCGGGCTGCTGGCCCGGCTGTACGACTCGATCGAGACGCCCGGCCTGCTCTGGCTGTCGTTCTCGGTGCTGATGCTGGCGCTGGGCCTCTCCCGGGCCGTCAACGCCCGCGCCGACGGCGACGAGCTGACCGCGTTCACCCTGGTCGGCCTCACCGCCAACGTGATCAGCCCGATCTCCTGGACGCACCACCTCGTGTGGGTGATCCCGGCGATCATCGTGCTGGCCGACGCCGCCGTACGCCGCCGCGACGCCAGCCGGGGGCTGGTGCAGCGGGCCGGCCAGGGCGCGTACGGCGGGCTGCCGGGGATGGCCGGTCTGCGCCCGCCGATCTGGTACCCGACGCTGACCGGGCTCCGGCACGGCGTCGCCGCGATCGGGCTCTACCTGCTCTTCCTGATCTCACCGATCTGGCCATACGAGCACCAGCTCCCCGAGGTGTCGCACTATCAGGACGGCCTCTTCGGCGCGCTGATGGAGAACTCGCTGGCGCTGGCCCTGATCCTGCTCGTCGCCGCGCTGCCGTGGCGCCCCGGCGCCGAGCCGGCCTTCTACGCCGACCGGCTGGGCCGGCAGGCCGCGCCCAGCCTTCGCCGCTGAGCGGGTGGGCCGCCCCGAATCAGGGGCAGTTCACCCACTCCTCGGTGCCGTCGGCGAACACCTGCCGCTTCCAGATCGGCAACCGCGCCTTGGCCTCGTCGACCAGCCGGGAGCAGGCCGCGAACGCGGCGGCCCGATGGGCGGTGCTGACCGCGGCCACCAGGGCCACGTCGCCGATGGCGAGCGGGCCGACCCGGTGCGACACCGCGACCGCGTACACGTCCGGGTCAGCGGCGATCTCGGCCGCGACCTCGCGCAGCACCCGCTCGGCGCTCGGGTGGCCCTCGTACTCCAGGCTGGTCACCGCGCGACCGTGGTCGTGGTCGCGGACGACGCCCTGGAACGAGACCACTGCGCCGGCCCGGCGGTCCGCGACCGCCGCCTCGTGCGCGGCGAGGTCGAGCGGCTGGTCGGTGATCTCCCCGAACGTCGCGGGCAGGTGGGCCGACGCGTCGGCGGTCGGCGTGGTCACCACGAACGCTCCCCGGGCAGCAGCGGCAGCGGCACCACCGGCACCCGGTCGCCCGGCTCGCCGGAGGTGTCGGGCCGGATGACGGCGAACCCGTCGGCGCCGGCGAGCCCGCGCAGCATCGCCGAGCCGACGTGCCGGACGGGGTGCGCGGTGCCGGCGGTCCGGTCCAGCCGGACCAGGGCCAGGTGCGTGTACTTCCCCCGGCCGCGCACCGGCTCGGCGAGCGTGGCGTGCGGCAGCGCCGGCATCGGGCGGCCCGCCAGCCCGGCCAGCAGCGGGGCGACCAGTGACACCAGGGCGACGATGGCGGACTGCGGGTTGCCGGGCAGCCCGGCCACGAACCGGTCCCGGCCGTCGGTGCCGGTCAGCCGGGCCACCAGCATCGGAAAGCCGGGCCGCACGGCCACCGTGTTGACCACGTAGTCGGCCCCGAGCGCCGCCAGGGCGGGATGCAGGTGGTCGACCGGCCCGTGCATCGTGCCGCCGGTGGTGCACACCAGGTCGGCGGTGGTCAGCGCGGCGCGCAGGGCGGCCACGTGCGCGGGGAGGGTGTCCGTCACCGGTCCCACCACGTCCGAGGGGTGGACCAGGCAGCCGTAGCGGCGCAGCCAGGCCGGCACCGCCGGCCCGAGCGCGTCCCGCACCCGGCCGCCGCCCGGCGGGCCGGCGGTCAGCAGCTCGTCGCCGAAGACCAGCAGCGCCGCGCGGGGCTGCCGCCGCACCCGCAGGCTGTCGTGCCCGCAGGAGGCGGCCAGCCCGATCAGCGCCGGGTCCACCGGCGTGCCGCCGGGAAGCAGTTCCTCCCCGGCGGACGCCTCCTCGCCCGGCTCACGCCACTCCGGCGCCGGGCGCGGCGTGCCGTCGACCAGGCCCTCCGGCGTACGACGGGACTCCTCCACCCGCAGCACGGCGGTGGCGCCCTCCGGCACCATCGCGCCGGTGGCGATCTCGACGGTCGTCCCGTCGTCGGCCAGCGGCGCGGGGGTGCCGCCGGCCAGCACCCGCCCGACGGGCCGCCACGGGCCGGTGCCGCGCACCGCCCAGCCGTCGACGCTGGAGGTGGGGAAGGCGGGCAGGTCCGTACGGGTGGTCAGCGGCTCGGCGAGGGTGTGACCGTCGATCTCGGCGAGCGGCCGGCTGACGGCGGGCAGCGCGGCGGCCAGGCCGACCGCGTACACCCGGGACCGGGCCTCTTCCCAGCCGACCGGCGGGGGCGCGGTGGCCGGCTCGGCGGCCGGTACGGTTTCCGTGCTCACCGGCCGAGCCTAACGGTCAGTGGTCGCCGCCGCGGAGCTGGTCGACGGCGTGGACAAGGATCGGCCCGAGCACGGCGAGGCCGTCCCGCGCCCCGCCGGTCGAGCCGGGCAGGTTGACCACCAGCATCCGGCCGACGACGCCGGCGAGCCCCCGGGAGAGCGCGGCGGTGGGAACCTTGTCCCGGCTGTGCGCCCTGATCGCCTCGGCGATGCCGGGCACCTCGTGGTCGAGCAGCGCCCGGGTCACCTCGGGAGTGCGGTCGGAGGGGTTGATTCCCGTGCCGCCGCTGGTCAGTACGACGTCGATCCCGTCGGCCAGGGCGGCCCGCAGCGCCTCACCCACCGGCTCGCCGTCGGGCACCACCACCGGCCCCTCCACCTCGCAGCCGAGGTCGCGCAGGCCGGCCACCAGCAGCGGCCCGCTGGTGTCGGCGTACACCCCCGCCGCCGCCCGGTTGGACGCCACGACCACCCGTGCCCGGATCACGGCCGATCCTCCGGGCGGACCCACAGGCCGGTCTTCCCGCCCTCCTTGCGCAGCACCCGGACCGCGTCGACGCTGGCCGCCGGATCGACCGCCTTGACCATGTCGACAAGCGCCAGGCCGGCGACGGCCACCGCCGTCAACGCCTCCATCTCCACGCCGGTGCGGTCCGCCGTCCGCGCGGTCGCGGTGATCTCGACGGTGTCGTCGGTGAGCGTCAGGTCGACCGCGACACCGTGCAGGGCGATGGGGTGGCAGAGCGGGATGAGGTCGGGGGTGCGCTTCGCGCCCATGATGCCGGCGAGCCGGCCGACCGCCAGCGCGTCGCCCTTCGGCAGCCCGTCGCGGCGCAGCAACTCGACCACCTCGGGTGTGGTGCGCAGCCGCCCGGTGGCGACGGCCAGCCGGCCGCTGACCGCCTTGGCGGAGACGTCGACCATGCGGGCCGCGCCGGCCGGATCGACATGGGTGAGCTGAGCGGGATCGGTCACGGTCGCGAGCCTATCTTTCGGGTACGGGGAAAGGGGCTGCCGGCGCGGGCATCGACCGGCGGACGGGCCCACGCCGACCGCCGCTCCACCACGGTCCTCACATCGGCGTACGGCATCACTCGCGAATTGACCGGAAGAACTAACGCGTTCCCCACCTTCGCCCGACGACCGTTTCACCTCCGCGCCCGTGGAACCGACCCGATAGCCACCCACGCCAGTTACGCCATCACTCCAGGTGCCCGCCGGTAACGGATGTCCCCGCCCATTGACCTCGACCGTCACGGACAGCGATCATTGCCGTCACCAGAATTGCCCGGCTGCCGATCACGTGGGCCGAGAAGGGCACCGGGCAAGTTACAGGCTGCATCTTGCTCCGGTTCCTCCCGCCCCGCGGCGACGCCCACGCCATTCGGCCGCTGCAAACTGCACCCCGCGCCCGATGTCGACCAGGCCGCCACCGGTTCATTATCTAGCGTTAACCGAGAGTCGATAGAAACACAGCACTCCGTCCCCAGCCACGAACAGAAAGTAACGCACCGGGGTATGCTTCTCATCCATTGCTCATAGTCACATATATCCCTCCATAATTGGCCGAACCGCACTTAGGCTGTCGGCGTCGCGGAACATAGCCGCGCAGTCGCGGAACACCACCGCGCAGAAGCCAACACGAAAGCCGGGAGGGGTGCAGTGATGTCGGCTCACGAGTGGCAGTGACGATTGTGGTCAACGAGTGACCGTAGGTAGCCTGGGCCTCTGCTCATCGAGTGCGGACGGCAGTCGGGGACACGGTGACACGACCGGATGTGGGCAAGACAGAGGCCGAGCAGCGCCTGGCGCTGCATGTCGGCCTCGTCTGCGTCGTGGCGGTCGCCGCGTCGGTCGTGTCCGTTCGCGGCCTGACGCGGCTGGAGCTGTCCGGCGAACACCTCGTCCTCTCCCTCACCCTGATCCTCCTGGCCGCCCTCGGCATGACGATCAAGTGGCGGATCCGGATCCGGGCAACCGTCCACGCCATCTCCTGGAGCGAGACGGCGATCATCCTGAGCCTGGCGGTCGCGCCGACGTCCCTGGTCATCCTGACCACCGGCGTCGGGGTGACGATCGCCCTGCTGCTCATCAAGCTTCCGCCGCTCAAGGCAGCCTTCGGCGTCGCCAAGAGCATGCTCCTGGCGGCCGGCGCCGGGGCGACCCTGCACGCCCTCGGCTGGTCCCCGACGCTCGCCCACCTGGGGCACGCCATCGGCCTCATCGGCGTCGCCTACGCCGTCACCGTGGTCCTCGACGAGCTGCTGACCCTCCCGGTCATCGCGCTCGCCACCGGCACCCGGCTCAGGCAGCTCTTCCGGGAGGATCTCGGGCTGCGCCTGACCAGCGCGATCGCACGCTTCGTCCTCATCGTCACCACCCTGTTCATCCTGCGTGCGGACCCCAGGCTCCTGCTGGCGGTCCCGCCCCTCGTGCTCAGCCTCCACCTGCTCTACTCCAACCGGGTCAACGCCCGCACCGAGCAGCAGGCCTGGCAACGGCTGGCCCGCACCACCGACGCGCTCAACGTGGTCGACCTGGACAAGGTCCTCACCACCGCCGTCACCCAGGCCGCCGAACTCTTCTCCGCCGACGAGGTGGAGATCGAGCTACGCGACGGCGGCAGGACCGTACGCGGCGGCGCGGTCGGCATCACCTACGACGGGCCGGCCGGCGAACCGACCTCGGTGGACGGCACGCTGATCCCGGCGCCGCTGGAGGGGCACGACCGCACCGCCGACGTCGGCATCCTGCGCCTGCGCTTCCGCGGGCCGGTGCAGCTCTCCGAGCGGGAGCAGTACACGCTGCGCACCTTCGCCTCGGCGCTGTGCACCGCCGTCCGCAACGCACAGGCGTACGCCGAGCTGGCCCGGGTCGCCGACGCACACGCGTACGCCGCCATGCACGACGCGCTGACCGGGCTGGCCAACCGTCGACACCTGCTCGACCAGGGCACCGAACACCTCAGCGCCCGGCACGCCGACGGGGTGACCGCCCTGGTGCTCATCGACCTCAACCACTTCAAGGAGGTCAACGACACCCTCGGGCACGCCGCCGGAGACCAGGTCCTCGTGCAGGTGGCCGAGCGACTGCGGGGCGCCGCCCAGGACGGCGACCTGGTGGCCCGGCTCGGCGGCGACGAGTTCGCCGTACTCCTGCGGGGTCTACCGGCGCCAGCGGTGGCCGCCCACCGCGCCGAGACCCTGCTCGGCGCGCTGCACGAGCCCTTCGACCTGGACGGCATGCGGATCAGCGTCGAAGCCAGCGGCGGAATCGCCGCGGCACCCGCCACCGGGGGCATGCCGGAGCTGCTGCGCCGCGCCGACGTGGCGATGTACCAGGCAAAACGGGCCGGGCAACGCACCTCGACGTACGCCCCCACCCGGGACACCGCCGACCTCGGCCGGCTCACCCTCGGCGGCGAGTTGCCCCGCGCCGTCGCCGACCACGAGTTCACCGTCAACTTCCAACCCATCGTCGACCTCGGCACCGGCCGCGTCACCGGCGCCGAAGCCCTGGCCCGCTGGCACCACCCGACCCACGGAGTGATCGACCCGCTGCGCTTCCTCGAAGCGGTGGAACGCTCGGGCCTGCTCCCCGCCTTCGCCGAGGCGATCCTCGACCAGGCGCTGATCGCGGCAGTCGGCTGGCGGGACTCCGGCTTCGACGTGCCCGTGGCCGTCAACGTGTCACCGCGCAGCCTGCTCGACGCCCGCTTCCCCGGCTCGGTGCTGGCCCGGCTGCGGGCCCACGACCTGCCCCCCGACCGCCTCGTGCTGGAGCTGACCGAGACCCTCACGCTCAGCCAGCTCGACGTGGTCGACCGGGTGCTCAGCCGGTTGCGGGACGAGGGCGTCCGACTCGCCCTCGACGACTTCGGCACCGGCTACTCCTCCCTGTCGCTGCTCTCCCGCATCCCCGTGCACGAGCTGAAGATCGACCGCAGCTTCGTGACCGCCATGGAAAGCTCCGCCGAGGCCGCCGCCGTCATCCGCTCCACCCTCGACCTGGGCCGCAGCCTCGACCTCGACGTGGTCGCCGAGGGCGTGGAGAGCGAGCCGCAACGCCGCGCCCTCTGGGAGTTGGGCTGCACCGCCGGCCAGGGCCACCTCTTCGCCCGGCCGATGCCCGCCGGCACGCTCCTCGCGGCCTTCCGGCGCGGTTCCGGAGGCAGCCCCGGCACGCTCGCGCCCCCGCTGCACGACGCGGGAGCCGTGATCCGCCTCGCCCCCGGGCGCCGGCCGGCCGGGCGGGGCCGCACCGACCGCCACCTCCCCGCCTGACGCCCCGACGGGGACCTTCTCTGCCACACTTGCCCGCGTGACCGCCGCCCCCACCGCCCGCCGCCGTGGCTGGCAGGCCCTCGACTCCGCCGCCGACGGCCTCGCCCTCGACCTCGGCCTGTACGCCGCGTCGGCGGTGTTCGCCGCGATCACCGCAGCCACGTCCACCCTGGCCCCGCACCGGGCCTGGGGCAGCGTCGCCGCCATCGGGTACCTCGTCGCCGCCATCGCCGCGACCGGCCAACTCCTGCTCCGCCGACGCGACCCCGGATCGCCGCTGGCCGGCCTGCGGGCCCGCTGGGCGATCACCGGGCTCGCCTGGCTCGGCACCACCCTCGTACCGCTGGCCTGGCAGAGCATCGAACGGGCCGGCGGGCGCACCGACCGGGCACAGGAGGAGGTGCTGGTCGTCGAGGAGTCCGGCCGGCGGCTGGTCGACACCGGCACCCCGTACCTCGGGCACGACGCCATCGCCGCGCTACCGCCCGGCGAACAACTCCTCGGCTACACCCCCTACCAGCCCGGAATGGCCCTGTTCGGGCTACCCCGCGCCGCCGCCGACGCCTGGTGGACCGATGCCCGCGTCTGGTTCGCGGTCGGCACCGCGCTGGCGCTCGCCCTGGCCGTCCGCGCCCTGACCCGGGGCGGCCACCCCGCGAGCGGCCAGCCCGCCGGGGCCGCCGTGCTCCGGGGCGTACAGGCCGCCACCGTCCTCCCCGTCTGCGCGCTCACCCTGGCCACGGGCGGCGACGACCTGCCCGTACTCGCGCTGTGCCTGCTGGCGCTGGCCCTCGCCGCCACCGGCCGGCCCGTGCCGGCCGGCATCGCCGTCGGCCTGGCCGGCGCGCTGAAACTCTTCGCCTGGCCGGTCGCCCTCGTGCTGATCATCTGGGGCATGACGAGACGAGCCGGCCTGCGGGTCGCCGCGGGCGCCCTCGGGCTGCCCGCCGCCGCCCTGCTGCCGGCCCTGCTGGTCGACCGCGACGCCCTGGTCGAGAACGTGCTCCGCTTCCCGCTCGGCCACGGTCTGGTGACCAGCCCGGCGCAGTCGCCGTTCCCCGGGCACCTGATCGCCACCACGCTGCCCGCCGGCCGCGCCGTCGCCGTCGCACTGCTGCTCGCGGCCGGGCTGACGATCGCCGTCCGGCTCGCCCGCCGTCCGCCCCGCACCGCCGTCTCCGCCGCCCTGATCTGCGGGTACGGGCTGCTCGCCGCGATCCTGCTGATGCCGACGACCCGCTTCGGCTACCTGCTCTACCCGCTCGCCCTCCTGGTCTGGGCACCCGCCCTGCGGCCCACCGGTTCCGCGAACTGCCGGGCGGAGGACGGCGACACGGCGTACACCTGAGGCATGACCACCTACCGCGACCGTGAGGAGGCGGGCCGCACGCTCGCCGACCGGCTGACCGCCCTGATCGGCGAACCGGACGTCATCGTGCTCGGACTGGTACGCGGCGGCGTGCCCGTGGCCCGGGTGGTCGCCGAACGCCTCGGCGCCCCGCTGGACGTGCTGGTGGTGCGGAAACTCGGCATGCCCCAGGCACGCGAGGTGGCCTTCGGCGCGCTGGGCCCCGGCAACGTGCGGGTGCTCAACGACATCGTGGCCGGCCAGCTCAGCGCCGACGACATCGCCGCGGTCGTCCACCGCGAACAGGCCGAACTGGAACGGCGGGAGCAGCTCTACCGCGCCGGCCGGCCGCCGCTCGACCTGACCGGGCGCACCGCCGTGATCGTCGACGACGGCCTGGCCACCGGCGCCACCGCCCGCGCCGCCGTCCAGGTCGCCCGCCACCTCGGCGCCCGCCGCGTCGTGGTCGCCGTCCCGGTCGGTTCGCAGGAGGCGTACGAGATGCTGTCCGCCGAGGCCGACCAGGTCGTCTGCGCCCAGCACCCGCCGGAGTTCATGGCGGTGAGCACCTACTACGAGGACTTCCACGAGGTCGCCGACCAAGAAGTCACGGAAGCGCTGACAGCGACTGCGTGACCGGACCGGGTACGGTCGGAGGATGAGTCTGACCTGTCCCAAGTGCCACGGTGAAATGCGCCAGTACGAGCGCAGCGGCGTCGTCGTCGACCAGTGCGGAGAGTGCCGGGGGCTCTTCCTCGACCGCGGCGAGCTGGAGAAGCTGTTCGAGGCGGAGGCCAACTGGAACCGCCAGCAGAGCGCGGCGGCCCCGGCCCCGCCTCCCCAGCCCAGCCACCAGCAGGGCGGTTACGCGCCCCCGCCGCCCCCGCCGCCCGCCCCCGCCCCGCACCAGCCGGGCTACGGTGCCGTCCCGCCGCCGCCCCCGCCGGCGCACGGCTACCCGCCGGCCCCCGCCTACGGGCACAGCCAGCAGCACCACGGCTACCACGGGCACTACAAGCGCAAGAAGCACAAGAGCTTCCTGGACGAGATGTTCGGCTGAGCCATCCCGTCGACCGGGCCGGCGACTCGACCGGCCCGGTCACCGGCGGTACGCCGCCTCGCGCAGCGCCGCCTGCCGTGTGCACCGTGGCGACCGTGCGACGCTGCCTTGATGACGCACCGCGGACAGCACCTCGCGCTGGCGCAGGCGTACGACGGGATCGTCCGGGTCGTCGCCGACCTCGACGACACCGACCTGCAACGGCCCACCCGGTGCCGGGGCTGGCTCGTCGCGGACCTGCTGTTCCACCTGCTCTGCGACGCCCAACGGGCGCTGGTCGCGCTGGCCAGCCCCGCCAGCGGCCCGCCCGACGTGGACGCTGTCGGTTACTGGCGCGCGTTCCCGACCGGCGGTGACCCAGACGGCGCGCGGCACGCCTGGTGGGCCCGCCGCTCCGCCGCGGCCTTCGACCGCCCCGGCGCGATCGTCCGGCTCTGGGCCGACACCGCCCCGGCGGCCGTACGCGCCGCGGGCGCGGCCGACCCCGACGGCTGCGTCACCACGCAGGGGCACGTGCTGCGGGTGCCGGACCTGCTCGCCACCCTGACCACCGAGGCCGTCGTGCACCACCTGGACCTGGTTCTCGACCTGCCCGACGCGCCGCTGCCCGGGGTGCTCGCGACGCGCGTCGCCGTGGCCACGATGGACGGCCTGCTCGGTGACGACACCGTCCGGCCAGCCGGGTGGGGCGACGTGGAATACCTGCTCAGCTCTTCGAATGCGTCGTGTCGCAGCGTGTGAACGACCGCCGCAGAGGAATACCTCGCCGCAAGACGAGACCCCGCATGGCGGGTTCGGTGATGCCGTACGCCACAGCAAGTTGGCCCAGCGTCGCTCCCGCCTGGTAACCCTGTAGCACCTCGACGCGCTGGGCCTCGGTGAGCTTGCCGACGGTCCTCGGTGGTATGCCCCGGCGCCGCAGCAGGCCACGAATCGCTTGCCGCGACACACCGTTCGACTGGGCGATACTGGTCAGGCTCTCGCCGGCCAGAGCACGTTCGATGGCCGCGTCCCGCGCAGCCTCCGGCATCCGTGCTCCGGTCTGTCTCACACGATGGCCATATCCACGAATCGTGACAGGTGCAGCTGCGCCGCCACCGTCACGGTGTCAGTCGGGCCATTCCTGTGCTTGGCGATTATGAAATCCGCCTCTCCGGCCCGCGGCGACTCCTTGTCGTAGTAGTCGTCGCGGTGCAAAAGGATGACAACGTCGGCATCTTGCTCAATAGACCCAGATTCACGCAAATCAGACAATTGTGGTCTCTTGTCGGTGCGCTGCTCCGGGCCACGGTTCAGCTGGCTCACCGCGATCACCGGACACTCGACCTCCTTGGCGAGCAGCTTCAGGCCACGGGAGAGGTCCGCGACCTCCTGCTGCCGGCTCTCGGTGCGCTTCGGGGAGGTCATCAGTTGGAGGTAGTCGACCACGATCAACTTGAGGTCGTGCCGCTGCTTGAGCCGGCGCGCCTTGGCCCGGATCTCCATCAGGTTCATGCTCGGCGTGTCGTCGACGAAGAGCGGTGCCTCGCTGATCTCACCCATGCAGCGGGCGAGCTTGGTCCAGTCGTCGTCGGAGAGCTGGCCGCTGCGCAGGACGTGCAGCGGCACGCGCGCCTCGGCCGAGAGCAGCCGCATCACGATCTCGACCTTGCTCATTTCCAGCGAGAAGATCGCCGACGCCTGGTTGGCCCTGATTGCGGCGTTGCGGGCGAAGTCCATGCTCGCGGTGCTGTTGTGTGTCGGGATCATCGCCCGACCCGCCAGGTAGAGGTGATCGGAATTGTCCACCGTGACGCATCGGACCGGCACGCTCGGCACCGGCCGGACGTCGACGATGAAACGGCTGTCCGTCCGGGCGTTGCTCTCACTACGGCGCCGGAGTCGGTGTGCCTCCCGTTTGCGGGGCAGGCGGAACACCTCGTCCCTCGTCGTGAAGTTCACGTTGAAGGCGATCGAGCTTGCCGCGGTGCGACCCTTGACGGTCTTTCGGCTGATGGAGCAGCGGTAACCGAGACTGACGACCAGTTCGCGCATGTCCTCGGCGAGGCGGGGGAACGTCGTGGTGAACTGCACGTTCCCTGTGGCCGTCACGGTGCCGTCGGTGTCGAGCAGCCCGGCCAGCAGCGCTCGCCGCTGTGCCTCCGAGGCCCGCAGGTACACGGTGGGAATGTGCTTGTTGCCCAGCACCCCCGCCGCGCGCAGGTAGCCGGTGGTGACCCTTCCTTCCGCCGTGTGGCCGTCACCGAGCCAGACGCCGAGCGTGTAGGGCGCAAGCGGGAGATCCCGTTCCGGGAGGCAGAGGGCGGCGGCGTTCTCGACCGCGTGGTTGAGTCGCCGGTCAGCCGTGTTCGTGCGCAGGGTCGCTCGTATCTGCTCCGTCGTCACCACGTCGGGCAGATCCGCCGTCGCCAACGTGTCCGACCACTGCTCGACACGATCCAACAACCGACGGTGGAGGCGGCGGGCCGGGTAGGCCCTGGCTGGCCGTACACGCGGGCGCCGACGCACGATCACGGGCGAATCGCCGGCAATGTCTTGAGCCACCCGGTGGGCGGTGTGCGTGAGCTCCGGTCCGAGCACGGCGGCCAACTCCGCGATCGTAACGTCGTCGCCGGGTACTGCAACTGCGGCTGCCTGGCGCAGCCGTTCGATGGCCTCGGGGGACCAGTGGTTGCGCCGTCGGGCAGGGGCAGCGCGACGACCTGCCCGAGTGGTGGTCTTCCACAGGTGTTCACCGTCGGCGACGATCACCGAGCCGTCGGAGAACTCGACCTCGTAGCACGGCCGGTCGTGCCGCACCTCGAACGCGGCGGTGACCTTCGTCGGCAGACCGTCGGCACCCAGCAGCTCGTCGCCGACCTTGACGTCCCCCATGGTGGTCCAGCCCGTCGGTGTGGCGAGCGGGGTGTCCAGGGCGAGCGCCTTGCCCAGACCGGGCCGTCCGGCGACGATTACCAGCTGGCCCGCGTGCAGGCCGTTGAGCAGCCGGTCCAGGTCGGTGAAGCCGGTGGGGACGCCGGTCATCACGCCGCCCTGGGCGCCCACGGCCTCGATCTCGTCGAGCGTGGGCTGGAGCATGTCCGCGAGCACGGCGAAGTCCTCGCTGACGCGGCGTTCCGTGACGTCATAGACCGCCTGCTGGGCGAGGTCGACGATGTCGTCGACGTCGCGGCTGCCGCCCTGGGCGGTGCCGTAACCCAGTTGCACGATCTTGGTGCCGGCCTCGACCAGGCGCCGCAGGACCGCCCGCTCGCTCACGATGCGGGCGTAGTACGCGGCGTTCGCGGCGGTCGGCACGCTGGCGATCAGCGTGTGCAGGTAGGGGGCGCCGCCGATCCGGGCGAGGTCGCCGGAGTCGGTCAGCGCCGCCGCCACGGTGATCGGGTCGGCCGGCTCGCCCCGGCCGTAGATCTCCAGGATGGTGTCGAAGATGGTGGCGTGCACCGGCCGGTAGAAGTCGTTGGTCTTGAGGATCTCGACGACGTCGGCGATGGCGTCCTTGGACAGCAGCATGCCGCCGAGGACGCACTGCTCGGCGGCGACGTCCTGCGGCGGGGTCTTGTCGAACTGACCGTCGCGCTGCGGCGGCGGAGACGCCTGCCCCCCGCCCGATCGCGAGTCCGTCCGCATGTCGTCGGTGACCGACACGGGTTCCCCCTCCACTGCGTCGGATCCGGATCCAGCCCTACCGCCTGGGTACGACACCCCTCGACCTGCCGGTCGATCGGGGGTCATCGCGCGGGCCGGTCGGGTGCACCACCTTACGGAACCCGAGGTCAGCCCCTCAACCACCTCGGTGGACGAGCCTCGGGACAACCTGTGGACGCCGGTGGACGAGCATGTGCGCAGGGTGTGCACAGCCTGTGGACAACGGCTGGGGAATTCTTCACCTCACGCGGCTGACCTGGCCAAACGCAATCCCCACCCTGTGGACAGCAAATTTTTGGCCAGGTCGCCGGGTCGAACGTCCCGTACCATCTCCAGCGAACGGCTACACCCGGATAGCGGATTGCGCCATCGGTTGAGAAGGGTCACGCTCCGGCCGTGAGTTACCGGGACTGGGGACGCGGAGAAGATGGCCCGCGCGAGCGGCAGCCGGTCGTCTCCTGGGACGTTCCCGCCGACCCCGCGCCGGTGACCCCCTACGAGCACGCCCCCGATCGGCACCGCACCCCGAGTCGGCGTCGCGCTGCCGAGCGCGGCCAGCGGGAGCCCGAGGACAGCTACCTGCCGCGCTGGGCGCTGGAGTCGGGCGTACGCAGGGCGGACGGCGGACGGCACGCCGCACCGGACGACGAGGTCGGGGTCGGCCCGTACCGTTCCGGCGGGTGGCGCACCACCGAGAGCACGAGCAGTTGGCACCGGGTCAGCGAGACGAGCTGGCGTGAGACACCGACGATCGGCGGGGCCGAGGAGTCGGAGCACACTGGCGAGTGGACGTTCGACCGCCCCCAGGAGCAGGGCTACTCCGGGCGCCGGCGGGCTGCGGACGATCCGGCCCCCGGGGTGTCGTCCCGGACCGGCCCGAGACGCCTGCCCTCCGAACGTCCACGGGCCGCCTGGCCCGGGGCGGAGGCGGCTGAGCCCGTGCCGACGGGGGAGGCCGCACGGCCCGCTCGGCAGGGCGGGTGGGCGGCGGAGGGCGGGCCTTCCGTCGACCTCCGGGAGTCACGTGGGGCGACACCCGAGGCGGCGCCTCCGCACCCGCCGGCGGTGGATCCGTGGGACGCGTCGGGTGTGCGCGCGTGGCACCCGACGGGCGGGACCGACCGCTGGGACGACCACGCCGGTGCCGTCGACCGCTGGGATCGGACCGACGGCACCGGTCAGTGGGAGCGGTACCCCGGTGCTGGCGGGTGGGACCGGACCGTGCCGCCGGTCTCCGGCGGGGCCGACGCGTCGTGGCCTGGGCGGCACGACGGGGACGAGGATTTCTGGTCGGGCGACGATCCGTGGTGGGTGGCTCCGTCGGGGTCGACGCCCCGGTCGTCGGTGGTTCCCTCCCCGGCGCCTCGGCCGCGTCCGGCGCCGGGACAGGGGAGGGCAGATCCGGAGGGCGCCGCGCGGGGGGCGGCGCCGCCAGGCGTACGCCGTCAGGTCGGGGCTGCCGGGCCGGACACGGGGGGTCGGCGCATCGAGGACGACCTGCTCGATGCCGATGCCGGCGGGCCTTGGCGGCCGCTGCTCTACACCGTTGCCTGCTACCTGGTGCCGGCAGTGTTGGTCTTCGTCTGGCTGCTGACCCTGGACGGGCAGGTGCCGGCCGGTTGCGTCACCGACGTCACCGGAGGGGGTTGCGCCTCGCCGCAGTCGCGGGCGCTGGGCTCGCTGGCGCCGGGGCTGCCGCGCTTCGGGTTGGCGCTGGCCAGCAGCCTGGTCGTGGCGCTGCTGCTACGCGGTGTCGGCGCGACGTGGCGTGCGGGCACCGTCGCGTTGGCGGCGGCCGTGGTCGGCGGTGGCCTCTCCACGGTGATGATCAGCGCAATCACCGGTCAGCCGCTCGGCTGACTCGTTGCCGGCGAGGGGTCATCGGCGGCGGGATCACCCTCGGCGTGGTGGGCGAGCGGACGCCGCCGGTCGAGCGGGGCTGCCGTAAACAGCGGAAAGGGCCCGCACCGGTCGGTGCGGGCCCTTTCCGTGGTGCTGGGGTGTCAGCCCTGGACGACGTTGAGGTCGAACTTGGCGGTCACCTCGGGGTGCAGCTTGATCCGTACCGGGTAGGAGCCGGTCGACTTGATGTGACCGGGCAGCTCCAGGCGGCGACGGTCGAGGGCCGGACCACCGGCGGACTTGACGGCGTCGACGATCTCGGCCGGGGTGACCGAGCCGAAGAGCCGGCCACCGTCGCCGGCGCGGGCCTTCAGGTTGACCTTGAGGCCCTCAAGCTGGCCCTTGACCTCGTTGGCGTGGCCGAGGTCGCGGATCTCCCGGGCCGAGCGGGCCCGCTTGATGACCGTGACCTGCTTCTCCGCACCCTTGGTCCAGGCGATCGCGAAGCCCTGCGGCAGCAGGTAGTTACGGCCGTAGCCGTCCTTGACCTCGACGATGTCGCCCGGGGCACCGAGGCCGGACACCTCCTGAGTCAGGATGATCTTCATATCGGTGCCTCCTCTCAGCGGGCCGTGGCCGTGTACGGCAGGAGCGCCATCTCACGGGCGTTCTTGACCGCACGGGCGATCTGCCGCTGCTGCTGCGAGGTCACGCCGGTCACCCGCCGAGCGCGGATCTTGCCGCGGTCGGAGATGAACTTGCGCAGCAGCGCGGTGTCCTTGTAATCGATGTAGGTGATCCCGTCCTTGTCGAGCGGGTTCACCTTCTTCTTCGGCTTGCGAAGTGCAGCGGCCTTAGCCATTGCTCGTGCTCCTGGTTTGCGATCGCGGGCGCTCGGCGCCATTAGAACGGGGGCTCCTCGTCGAAGTTGCCGCCACCCGAACCACCGCGCGAGGGTGCCGGTGCAGCCGAGGCCCAGGGGTCGTCGAAGTTGCCTCCGCCGCCGCCCTGGCCACCTCCACCACCGCCGCCGCCGAAGCCGCCGCCACCGCCGCCGGAGCGGGACATCTTCTGCACCTTCGCCGTGGCGTAGCGCAGCGATGGGCCGATCTCGTCGACCTCGAGCTCGATGACGGTGCGCTTCTCGCCCTCGCGCGTCTCGTACGACCGCTGACGCAGCCGACCCGAGACGATCACGCGGGCGCCCCGCTGGAGCGACTCGGCGACGTGCTCCGCCGCCTGCCGCCACACGGTGCACGCCAGGAAGAGCGGCTCGCCGTCCTTCCACTCGCCGGAGGCCTTGTCCATGAACCGGGGCGTCGAAGCGACCCGGAACTTGGCGACCGCGGCACCGGAAGGGGTGAACCGCAACTCGGGGTCATCGGTCAGGTTGCCGATGACCGTGATGGTGGTGTCTCCTGCCATGACCATCTCCTCGCGCACTCATCAGTTCTGCCGTACAGGCTCTCAGAGCCCTCCGACAGCGCCGGTGAGGCTGATCCGGGTGGACCGGGGTTGAATGCTTAGCGCATCTCCGGCCGGATGACCTTGGTGCGCAGCACGGACTCGTTGAGCCGCAGCTGGCGGTCCAGCTCGGCCACCGCCGCAGGCGTCGCCTGCAGGTCGACGACGGCGTAGATGCCCTCGGCCTTTTTGTTGATCTCGTACGCGAGGCGCCGGCGGCCCCACACGTCGGTCTTCTCCACCGAGCCACCCGCGGTCCGGATCACGTTCAGGTACGTGTCGAGCGACGGGGCGACGGTGCGCTCCTCGAGGCTGGGGTCGAGGATCACCATGACTTCGTAGTGACGCAAGACGTGCTCACCTCCTGTGGGCTAAGCGGCCACGGTCCTTCCGTGGCAGGAGGTCGTGCGTCGTGCCCACGCCGGTCCCGGGGGAACCCGGCCGGACGTGGACAACCGGACCAGGATACCCGGTCCGAAGGATCATGCCCGGGGTGGTCGGCGGGCCCACCGCCGAGGCGAGGCGAGGTCCGTGTCGTCAGGCCAAGGCGACGGGGGCCCGCCTCGACGTCGGTGTCGATGCGAGCCCCCGTGCACGAGGCCGCGGGGCGTCCCGTCCGCATTCCTTGGGTGGGACCTGGGGAGGAACGACCACACCGATGAGGTTGGACCGGGGACGCCCCGCGGAGCTTTATCGTGTTGTTACCTGACGTTACATCGGCTCTCGCCCCTTGTTGGGGGAAATAGCGGAATTCTTGACAAATTTCCTGATGAGGGCGGTTCGCATTCCCGGGGCGGCCCCCGTCGCGCCGGGCCGCGCGACGGGGGTGCCCCCGCTTGTCGACGCTCGCCCCTCGTGCGGGTGCGCCCCGGTGAGCCGAACTTTCGACCCGTGCAGGCCGGGAGCGGCAACCGTGGATCCCACTCGCATCAACGACCGCCGGCACCGGGAGGTGACGCGAGGCCGACGCCTCCGCCGCGGCCATCAACCCGGCTGTCGGCAACGCGACGTAGGCTCCGATGCATGCGTATCGGAGCCCACGTCGATTCGACCGACCCGGTGGCGGAGGCAACCGCCCGAAGGGCCGAGGCCGTGCAGTTCTTCCTCTCCGATCCACAGGGGTGGAAGGCACCGAAGCCGCGGGAGGACGCGGACGCGCTGCGCGCCGCCGACGTCGACCTCTACGTGCACGCGCCGTACGTCGTCAACGTCGCCACCCTGAACAACCGGATCCGGATCCCCAGCCGCAAGCTGCTGGTCGGGCACGCCCAGGCGTCCGCCGCGATCGGCGCGAAGGGGCTGATCGTGCACGGCGGGCACGTCAACGCCGGGGACGACCTGGCGACCGGTTTCGACAACTGGCGCAAGACCTTCGCGTACGCGGCGGACTCCGGCGGCTTCGGCGTCCCGGTCCTGATCGAGAACACGGCCGGCGGCGACAACGCGTGTGCCCGACGGCTCGACGCGCTCGCCCGGCTCTGGGACGCCGTGGGCGACCACGAGGTGGGCTTCTGCCTGGACACCTGTCACGCCCACGCCGGGGGCGAGGAGTTGCTCGGGCTGGTCGACCGGATCAAGGCGATCACGGGACGGATCGACCTGGTGCACGCCAACAACTCCAAGGGCGCGTTCAACTCGGGCCAGGACCGGCACGACAACCTCGACGGCGGCACGATCGACCCGGAGTTGCTGGTGGCGGTCATCCGCGCGGCCGACGCGCCGGTCATCGTCGAGACCCCGGGCGGGGTCAAGGGTCAGGGCGCCGACATCGCCTTCCTGCGCGACCGGCTGGGCGCGGGGAGCCCGGCGGCATGACCACCGAGCAGTCCGCCGCCGGCGGACGCCGCCCCGACAGCACCACCGACCCGTCCGCGCCGACCGGCAGCGACGCCACGCCGACTGCCGGAAAGAACAGTACGGCCGAGAAGAGCAGTGCGGCCGAAAAGAACGGTGCGGCCGAGAAGAGCGGTACGGCCGAGAACAACGGCACGACTGGCAGGACCGGCACGGCCGTCAAGGACGACACGGTTGGCAGCAGCGCCGCGAGCGGCAAAGCCAAGCCGGCTGGCAAGGGCGAGGCCGGGTCCGCTGGCGGAGGCGAGGCCGAGTCCACGGGCAAGAGCGAGGCGGGCAAGAGCGAGGCGGGCAAGAGCGAGCCCGCAGGCAAAGCCGGACCGGGCAGCGGAACCGGCAAAGCCGAGACCAGGACCGACGCGGCCGGGGAGGGCCCGGGCAAGGTCGGCAACGCGGACGCGTCGGAGAAGAGCAAGGACGGGAAGCAGGACAAGGACGGGGACAAGAAGGACAAGGACGGGGCCGGCGCGGGGGACGCGAAGACGGACCCGTGGACGGCCTTCGCCACCGCCCCCGAGCCCGTACCCACCCGGCTCGGGCGCGCCGCCCGGGCCGTCGGCCGGGGTACTGGCCGGCTGCTGATCCACGAGTGGACGCTCGCCACGCTCGGCGCGCTGGCGCTGGCCGTGCTGATGACCTGGCCCGCCCTGCGCTACCCGCAGCACACCCTGCCGCAGGACTACTGGGACCCGAGCCTCCAGGCCTGGCAGATGGCCTGGTCGGGGCACATCCTGCTGACCAATCCGGCGCAGCTGTGGCAGGCGAACGCCTTCTTCCCGGAAAACTGGAGCTTCGCCTTCTCGGACACCCTGCTCGGGTACGCCCCGGCGGGCATGATCGGCACCGGCCCCGAGGCTGCCGTACTCCGTTACAACATCATGTTCGTGCTGGCCCACGCGCTCGCCCTGCTCGGGGCGTACGCGCTGGCCCGCCAGCTCGGCGCGGGCCGGATGGGCGCCGCGGTGGCCGGGGCGAGCTACGCCTACGCGCCCTGGCTGCTGTCCCAGGCCGGCCACCTGCACGTGATCTCCAACGGCGGCATCCCGCTGGCGTTGGCCATGCTCGCCCGGGGGCACGGCTGGTCGCTGCGGCACGGTTACCGGCCCGAACGCCGGCACGACGGCTGGGTCTACACCGGCTGGATGGTCGCGGCCTGGCAGCTCAGTCTCGGTTTCGGCATCGGCCTGCCGTTCGCGTACTTCCTCGGCGGGGCCGTGCTGGTCTCGGCCGTCACCTGGTTCCTGCGGCGGTGGGTGATCCGGCCGGTCAAGCGCCCGTTCGGCCGCCGGCTGTTCATCGCGGACCTGGTCGGCGGTCTGCTCTTCGCCGGCGTCGGCGCTCTGCTGGCCATTCCGTACTTCAAGGTGGCGGAGCTGCACCCGCAGGCGGAGCGTTCCATCGGCGACATCGGCGGGTTCTCCCCGCCGGCGACCGGCTTCCTGACCGCACCCGCGGAGTCGCGGGTCTGGGGCGCGCTGCACGAGGGCGCGCGGGCGGCGCTGCCCTGGCACCCGGAGATGACCCTGCTGCCCGGCTTCGCGCTCTACGCGCTCGCCATCGGCGGGCTCTTCTTCTCGATCTGGAAGGTGCGCCACCGGGTGCTGCTGTTCGCCGGGGTGGTGGTGACCATGGTGCTCGCCATGGGCACCCGGTTCTTCGACGGCACCTTCACCTACATGCCGCTGTTCGAGCACCTGCCCGGGTGGAACGGCATCCGCACGCCGGGCCGGCTGATGCTCTGGACCACGCTGCTGCTCGGGCTGCTCGCGGCGGGCGCGATCACCGCGTTCGCCACCCGCGTCCGGGAGTTCTCCGCCGAGCGGATCCCCTCCTGGCCGAGCCCGTGGCTACGGCTGGCCACCCTGCTGCCGCTGGTGCTGGTGATCGGCGAAGGGCTGAACGCCACGCCGCACCCGATCGTGCCGCCCCAACCGGCCGCGATGCGCACCGTGGACGGCCCGATGCTGGTGCTGCCGAGCAGCCAGAACCTCGACCAGCCGGTGATGCTGTGGTCCACCAGCAAGTTCCAGGACGTGGTCAACGGGGGCAGCGGCTTCACCCCGCGTCAGCTCGACGACGTACGCCGGGTGACGCTGGCCTTCCCCGACCAGACCAGCGTCGACTACCTGCGCGTCCTCGGGGTTCGCACCGTGCTGCTGATGCGCGACCAGATCGCGAGCACGCCGTGGGAGGTCACGATCGACGCACCGGTCGACGGGCTCGGCATCACCCGTGAAGAGATCGGCCAGATCGTGGTCTACCGGCTCTGACCGTGTTCCGCCGGCCGGCGGGTGTGCCACCCGTGCCGGCCGGCGGAACGGGTCAGGCGGTGACGGGCGTCGGCTCGGCGGGAGCCTCGGGCCGGCGTCGCCAGCGGTCGAACCAGGGTGCGTCCGGTGCGCCGTCGAGCAGACCGCCGTCCGGGTCGTCGGCGTAGGTGCGCCGCACCGGGTCGAGTTCCGGCCGCAGGATCTCCCGGACGACCAGCACGCAGAGCACCACGACGGTGGCCAGGCGCAGGGTCGACGCCAGCACGAAGACCCCCTCCGGGAAGACCGGCTTTCCGGTCGCCGCGCCGAGCAGTTCCCCGTAGAAGGCCACGAAGTAGCAGACCTCGGCCAACTGCCAGGCCAGGAAGGCACCCCACTTCGGGCGGGCGAGCACCACCAGCGGCAGCAGCCAGAGCACGAACTGCTGCGACCACACCTTGCTGAAGATGAGGAACGCGGCGACCACCAGGAACGCGAGCTGGGCGAGCCGGGGCCGGCGCGGCGCCAGCAGCCCCAGCGCGGCCACGCCGAGGCAGGCCAGCCCGAAGAGGGCGTACGACAAATAGTTCAGCGTCGGGATGTTCACGTTCAGCCACTCGAACGGCCCGAGGTCGGCGGGGTTGGCGTTGCCGAACTTGCCGTCGACGTAGCGTCCGATGTACCAGAGGGTGCCCCAGTCGATCGGGCGGGTCGAGTTCAGCTCGAAGAAGCGGTCCCAGTTCTCCCGGTACGGGATGGCGACCGGCAGGTTCACGGCGACCAGGGACACCAGGGCCGCGCCGAAGGCGGTGAGGGCGGCGCGCAGCCGCCCGGCGCGCAGTGCCAGCACCAGGATCGGGCCGAGGATGAACAGGGGCCACATCTTGGCCGCCCCGGCGAGGCCGAGCAGGACGCCGGCCGCCACCGGCCGGCTCCGGGCCCAGGCGAACAGGCCGAACGCGGCCAGGCCGATGGCGAGCAGGTCCCAGTTGACGGTGGCGGTGAGCACCAGCGCGGGGGCGAGCGCGAAGAGCGCGGCGTCCCAGGGTCGTCGGCGGCGCAGGCCGAGGATCACCGCCACCGTGGCGACCGCCAGCGCGCCGAGCACCAGAGCGTTCAGGTTGTAGAACCACATGCCCTGGTTGAGCCCCGGGTCGTCCTGGCCGACGGCGTGCACCGGCAGGCCGAGCGCGCCCATGAAGTACCCGGTGAGGACCGGGTACTCGACCGGGTGGTCCCGGTAGGGCACTGCTCCCTCGTTGAGCCGCTCGGCGTAGTAGAGCGCCAGCACGTCGGTGTAGCAGAACCGGGTGTACTGCACGTTGTTCTGCCAGGCGCCGTTCTGGCAGGGCGACTTCTGCACCCAGTGCAGGGCCAGGGTCAGGCAGACCAGGGCCAGGACGATCCGGGTGGCCGTCCAGAACCGGCTCTCCCGACCGGCGGGCCGGTCCAGCGCGACGGCGTGGTCGCCGAGCGGGCCGCCGATGGCGCCGGACAGGCCCCGGACGAAGCCGTCGGAGCGGGACGGGTGGTCGGGGGCACCGGCGTCGTCGATGCCTCGCGTCGACTGTGTGCTCATGAGGGTGCATCCTGCCGTACTTCAGGCCTCCGCGTCCCCCTCCCGACCCCGACAAGTCGGTACGCGAAACGCCGCCGGCGGCCGGAGAGGTGCTCCGGCCGCCGGCGGCGTTCGTCGATCAGTCGTCGCCCGGTCTGGGGCTGATGGTGGGTAGCAGCCCACCACCGCCGCCCGGCCTCGGTTCGGGGCTGGTGGGCGCGGTCGGGCCGCCCGGAGTGTTGCCACCGCCGTTGTTGCCGCCACCGTTGTTGCCACCGCCGTTGTTGCCGCCTGGGCAGAACATGCCGGTCGGGTCGGTACACGGCTGCCCGGGCTGCCCAGGCAAAGGCGTCGGCGGAGGCGGCTCCTCGCCGTTGCCAGCCTTGTCGTCACCGATTCCCGTGATGCTCGGCAGGTCCGACCCCTCGTAGCCCTTCAGGGCGTCATCCATGTACCGCTTCCATAGTTCCGCCGGGAAGCTGCTACCGCCGATGTCGTTCTTGTTCTTGTCGATGATGGTCGGCTTCTTGGCATCGCGGCTGCCGATCCAGACCGCGGTGGCGAGGTTTTCGTCGTAGCCGACCATCCAGGCGTGCGCGTTACGCGGCGTGCCGTTGTGCTCCCAGGTGCCGGTCTTGCCGGCGGCGTCCTTCCCGCCGTCCAGGTTGGCGTTGCTCTTTTCCGGGATCTCCTTCAGCACCGCGGTCACCTCCTGGGCGACCTCCCGCTTGATGCGCGGCTGCGGCTTGCGCTGCTCACCGGTCCCGGGGACCTTCTGCCACTTGCCGGTGGCCTTGTTCTGCTTCTCGACGGTGAGGACGAAGTGCGCCTTGTTGTACACGCCGCCGTTGGCCAGCGTGGCGAGCCCGTTGGCGTGGTCGAGCACCGTGATCGGGTACTGGCCGTAACCGATCACCCGGTCGAACTTGCTCGGCGCGAGTTTCTCCGGCTTTTCCTTGACCAGGTCGAAGGGCTGGGGCGGGTCGACCGTCCACATCGTGCTGACCCCGGCCTGCCGCGCCATGGCGACCACCTTGTCGGGACCGATCTTCTCGGTGAGGTGGAAGAACGGCACATTGTACGACCGGATGGTCGACTCCTCCAGCGTGCAGGACTTGTTGCAGGTCTTCGTCACGTCGCGGCCGGCGTTCTGCACCTTGTCCTTGAAGCCTTCCGGCCTGAACGGGGTGGCGTCCCAGATCGACTTGACCGAGATGCCGGCCTCGATGGCCGCCGCCAGCGTGTAGACCTTGAACGACGAGCCCGGCGGGTGGCCACCGACGATGTCACCGTTGGCATCGGTGTTCTTGCCCGCGTAGTCGAAGTCGGCGCCGCTGTCGCCACCGTAGTAGGCGAGCACCCGGCCGGACTTCGGGTCGATCGAGACCACCGCCGCCATCAGGTTCTTCGGCTGCCCGTAGAGCACCGACCCCTTCCGGTCGGGCGGGGCGGCCTCCTCGAGCGCCTTCTGCATCTTCGCGTTGATGGTGGTGGTGATCCGGTAACCGCCGGACCGCAGCTCGTCGACGCAGGACGGCTTGCCCGCCGCGCCCGAGTCGGAGCAGATGCCCCACTGCTCCATCTCCTGGCGGACGTAGTTGACGACGTTGCCCCGGGGGCTCTTCACGCCGAAGCCGTTGCCGTCCTTCTTCACCGCCGCCACCTTCGGGTAGGCGGTGGGCCGCTCGGCGGCGTTCAGCCAGCCCTCCTCGACCATGCCCCCGAGCACGTAGTTCCACCGCTCCTCGGCCTGTACGCGGTTGACGGCGGGGTCGTAGCCCTTGTGGGTCGTGCTGCCCACCGGCTGCTTGATCAGCGCCGCGAGCACCGCCCCCTCGGCGACCGAGAGCTTGTTGGCCGGCTTGTTGAAGTAGGTCTGTGCGGCAGCCTCGATGCCGTACGCACCGCGCCCGAAATAGATCACGTTCAGGTAGTGCTGCATGATCTCCGGCTTGGTGTACTTCTCGTTCAGCTTGGAGGCGAAGATCGCCTCCTTCACCTTCCGGGCGTAGGTGTCGTCCTTCAGGTTCTCGATCGCGTTGCGGGCGTACTGCTGGGTGATCGTCGAGGCGCCCTGCTTGTCGCCGCCGCTGAGGTTGTTCCAGGCCGCCCGCGCGATGCCCTTGTAGTCCACGCCCGAGTGCTTGTAGAAGTTGCGGTCCTCGGCCGCCGCCACGGCGCGCTGGACATGCTCGGGAATGGCATCGATCGTGACGAAGGTGCGGTTCTCGTTGCCGAGCCGCGCCACCTGTGTCTTCTTGTCGCTGGCGAGGATCGTGGTGGAGAGCGGCAGCGGGACCTCGTCGGGCAGGACGACGTTCGTCGAGTAGTAGGTGAAGCCGACGACGCCGAGCCCGGCGAGCATGATGAACACGGCGAAGCTGGCGATCAGGATGTTCATCCGCTTGCGCTTCTTCGCCCGCGCCGCGCCGGCCGGGTCGCCCGCGCCGCGGCTACGGCGACCAGGTCCGGTCGGTCCGCCGGGCCCACCCGGGCCGCCCGCGCCCGGCGAGACGCTCGCCCGTGCCGAGGCCCGGCCGGCCACGCCGCCGACCGCGGCCGACCCGACGCTGGCCCGCCCCGCCGAGGCCGCACCGACGGCGGCGGCACCGACCGTCGCCCGCCCGGCCGACCCGCCGGCAGCCGGGGAGACCGGCACCGACGCGCGGCCCGCACCCGCCCGGCCCACGCCGGGCGCTGGCGAGACGGGCACCGAGGCCCGGCCCGGCACCGCCCGGCCGACCGAGGCGGAACCCACCGAGGCCGAGCCGGCGGCCGAACCACCGCGCGGGGGCACAGCGGCCGAGGCCGAACCGCGCGGGGGTACAGCGGCCGAGGCCGAACCGCTCTGCGGCACGGCGGCCGAGCCGCCCACCGAGGCCCGCCCACCAGCGGCGGCGTGGGGCGCGACCGAGGCGCGACCGGCCGGCGCCGTACCCTCCGGTGTGGCCGACCAGCCGCCCCCGCCGGCGTCACCGCCGGTCTCGCCCTGCTGACCCGGGATATGGGCCCGCCCGCGCGGGGAACTGGGATCGCCGTACGAGTTCATTCCTCACACCCTGCCGTTGCGGTGGGGCGCGACTGCACCGCCACCGGTTTGCCGTGAGATGGGACACCCGTCACTGCGGCACGAGCGTGCCGATCGACAGTGTCGCATTGCGAAATCATTCGGGCCAATCAGACCAACGGCCCATCGCTGACCCCGGGGCCGCACGTGCTGGCCGGCGTCGGCCGATCGAGCAAGGGTCACCGTTGCGCCTCTCGCCTCCGTCGACCGGCCGAGGCGCCACCCACGGCGGCCGCGCCGCCCACCGCATCCTGATCGGACCCGCCCTCGGGTCCCCCGGCCAGCCCGTCCCGGCCGAGCAGGTACTGCTCGACGAGATGGTTCCAGTCGCAGCCGAGGCACACTTCCACCACGAAGACCTGGAACTCACGCACTGTCATCGCCAGGACGGGCAACTCCGCCAGCGTCCGGGCCTGGCCGGCCGACTGCTTGAGCTCGTCGCCGTAGATGTAGTGGACGTGGGTCAGGTTCTCGCTCCGGCAGATCGGGCACCGCTCGTCGGTCGGCTCGCCGTGGAAGCGAGCAGCGTTCTTCAGGTACGGCGACGCGTCGCACACGTCGTACGTGCCGACCCTGCCGGCGAGAAGCTCACGCAGCACCGCTCGCTTCCGGAGCGAGTAGTCGACGACCTGGCGCTGCGTACGCATGCGGAGAAGGGTACGCGGTCCGGCCGGACGAGGCGACCACGGTAACGATGCGTAACCACCCGATCTCGGAATGGGCGGGCCCCGGGAGGGGTTTGCCCTGATCGCGGCGATCCGCTAGCGTGCGATGTATCGGACCGATACATCGCGGCGGTTGCGCGTTCGCGTAGAGGTTACAGAGGGGATGGCCCGTGCTCGAGCTCGCCATCCTCGGCCTCCTGCAGGAGGCTCCGATGCACGGCTACGAGCTGCGCAAGGAGTTGACCGCCAAGCTCGGTGCCATCCGGGCGGCGATCAGCTACGGCTCGCTCTATCCGACCCTGCGCCGGCTACAGGCGTCGGGATGGATCACCGAGGCCGCCGAGGCACCCACCACTGCTGAGGAGGTTCCCGCGCTGACCAGCCGGCGAGGTCGGGTGGTCTACGAAATCACCGCGGAGGGCAAGGAACGCTTCGCCCAACTGATCGCACAGACCGGGCCCGAGACGTACGACGACACGGGTTTCGGCGTGCATTTCGCGTTCTTCGCCCGGACCGACCAGGCGACCCGACTCCGCATCCTGGAGGGTCGCCGGCGGAAGGTCGAGGAACGTCGCGAGGGGCTTCGCGACGTACTCGGCCGGGCAGCAGAGCGTCTCGACGCCTACACGCTGGAACTGCAGCGACACGGCCTGGACGCCTGTGAGCGCGAGGTCCGCTGGCTGGAGGAGCTCATCGCCAACGAGCGCTCCGGCCGCGCCCCGGCTGCCCCGCGAACCGGGACAGCCGGCGGCCGACGAGAAGACAACAGCCCGCCCCCGCCTGGAGAGTCCAGGACAGAGCGGCCGTGATGAAGAAGAAGGAGGCAGACGCTATGGGCTCCGTCCGCGTCGCCATCGTCGGTGTGGGTAACTGCGCCTCGTCCCTCGTGCAGGGCGTGGAGTACTACCGCAACGCCGACCCGAACGACCGCGTCCCGGGTCTCATGCACGTCACCTTCGGCGACTACCACGTCTCGGACGTGCAGTTCGTCGCGGCGTTCGACGTGGACGCCAAGAAGGTGGGCATGGACCTCGCCGAGGCGATCGTCGCCAGCGAGAACAACACCATCAAGCTGTGCGACGTGCCGCCGTCCGGCGTCACCGTGCAGCGCGGTCCGACCTTCGACGGTCTGGGCCAGTACTACCGCGAGATCGTCGAGGAGTCCGACGCCACGCCGGTCGACGTCGCCCAGGCGCTGCGCGACGCGCAGGTCGACGTCGTGGTCTCGTACCTGCCGGTCGGCTCGGACCAGGCCGACAAGTTCTACGCGCAGGCCGCGATCGACGCCGGCTGCGCGTTCGTCAACGCCCTGCCGGTGTTCATCGCCTCCGACCCCGAGTGGGCCAAGAAGTTCGAGGACGCGGGCCTGCCGATCGTCGGTGACGACATCAAGAGCCAGGTCGGCGCCACCATCGTGCACCGCGCGCTGGCGAAGCTGTTCGAGGACCGGGGCGTCGAGCTGCTGCGCACGTACCAGCTCAACTTCGGCGGCAACATGGACTTCATGAACATGCTGGAGCGCAACCGCCTGGTCTCGAAGAAGATCTCGAAGACCCAGTCGGTCACCTCCCAGATCCCGCACGAGATGAGCAAGAGCGACGTGCACATCGGCCCGTCGGACCACGTGCCGTGGCTCGACGACCGCAAGTGGGCCTACATCCGCCTGGAGGGTCGCTCCTTCGGCGACACCCCGCTCAACGCGGAGCTCAAGCTCGAGGTGTGGGACTCGCCGAACTCGGCCGGCGTCATCATCGACGCCGTCCGCGCCGCGAAGATCGCGCTGGACCGGAAGATCGGCGGCCCGATCCTGTCGGCCTCGTCGTACTTCATGAAGTCCCCGCCGGTGCAGTACGCCGACCACGACGCGCACGCCGCCGTCGAGGCGTTCATCAAGGGCGAGATCGAGCGCTGACGCGCCGACCACCAGCACCACCAAGGGCCGGGTCCGTACGGGACCCGGCCCTTGCCGTATCCGGTCCCCCGGCGTCGTACGCGCCACGACCACCGATGTCACACGGGGTCGAGCGGTGAGCGACGCGCCGTTAGGCTGACCGGCGTGACATCCCTCCCTCGCCGCCCGGCTCGCGGCGCGACGCGGCGGCTGATCGGGGCGGTTGTGGGCACGGTGTTCCTTCCGGTCCTCGTCAGCTGCGCGGCGCCGGGCACCCTCCCGACCACCACACCGGCAGGCGGCGCACCGGCCAGCAGTGGGGCGTCAGTCCTCCCAGCCACCTCCACGGCGTCGGCCGAGGCCGCCTGCGCCAGCGCGGGCAAGCGGGTTGCGCGGCCCGGCAAGTCCGCCCGGCCCGGTGGCGACGCGCCGGCCGCCACGTCGCGTCCGCCCGGCACCCGCCATCCGGTGACCGAGGAGCAACTTCGCGCGGAGGAGTTCCGCCGCCAGCAGGCGGCCAACGACGCCTTCCGACAGCGCGGCACACTCGGCGAGGAGGCGGCCAGCGGTGCCCGGGCCTGCGCGGCGGACGTCATGAAGCGACTCAACCTCCTGACCACCGGCGGCCGGGGCGAGCCCGGGCAGGAAACGATCCAGCGGGCGATCGTCGCGACGGGGCTGACCGAGGTCACCGTGCGGCCACCGGGCCGGCTCGACCTCGGCGCAGCCGACGGCCTGATCTTCGCCGGCTGGACCGGCCGGGCATGTGTCTTCGGCAGCGTCCGGGCTGGCGACGTCGTGGTGGAGATCGGAGCCCGCATCGCAGACGGCGGCTGTCTCCCCGCCCCGGACTGACCGGGCGGGCGCGGGCGGGACCGCGTCAGGACCAGGCGCGGCGCAGGGCCACCCCGGCCTCCAGCTCCAGCAGCTTCACCTTCCGGTCCAGGCCGCCGCCGAAACCGACCAGCTTGCCGCCGGCGCCGACGATCCGGTGGCACGGCACGAGCACCGGGAGCGGGTTGCGGTTGCAGGCCACCCCGACCGCGCGGGCGGCACCCTGGTCACCGAGCCGCCGGGCCACTTCGCCGTAGGTGAGCGTCTCGCCGTACGGAATGCCGGTCATCTCCCGCCAGACGCCCCGCTCGAAGTCGGACCCGCCCGGCGCCGCCAGTGGCACCTCGAACCCGGTCAGCTCGCCGGCGAAGTAGGCCCGCAGCTCCGCGACCGCCTGCCGGGCCGCCTCGTCGCCCGGCTCTTCGGCGGCGCCCTCGACCCGGCCGAAATGGGCCCGACACACGTGGATCCCGTCGGTGGCCACGGAAAACTCGCCGATGGGTGAGTCGAGCACGGTCCAGCGCATCCACCCATTGTCCCCGGCGGCCGGACGTCACCCCGCCCGAGCCGCCAGGCGGGCCCGGGTTGCCCGCCCGTTCCGCACTCGGCGACCCGTTGGGGCGTTGCTGATCTTTCTGTCCTATCGGTGGTCTAGCCTGCGGGCCGCTGATCAATCGCTCAGGGGAGATTCCTTGCGTAGGTTCGTGTTGCCCGACGAGGACGCCTGGGTGCTGCCCGCGGCATGGCGCGAGGGCCTGAGTCCCCGCCCGGGCGGCCTGCACCTGCCTGATCAGGCGTCGCCGACGGCGGCTGCCGGTTCGGTTGCGGAGGCCTCCGCAGCGGTGGACAGGCCGATGCCCCAGGCGGATTCGGACGGTACGGCCTTCGACCAGGTCGGGGGAAATCAAGCCGACCAGAACCGGCCGGGCTCGGTGCTGCCGGTGCTTGCTGGGCCTCCACGGCGCGCAGACGGCAAGCCGCTGCGGGTGCCCGATCTGCCGGAATGGATGGTTCTGCCCGCCCTACCCGCGGTGCCTCTGCGGGACGGCGGCGACGCGCTGACGCAGGATGCCGTGCGTAACCTGTGCGCGCTGCTCGCGGTGTCGAAGATCGCGGCGGCTCACCCCGCGATCACCGACGTGCGTGCGGCCTGCGACCCGCGCAGCCTCGCAGGCTTCGCCTGGGCGATCTTCGAGCAGTGGCAGGCCGCCCAGTATCCGGCGAAGAGCAGCCTCGCGATGGTGGCGCTGGCACTGCTCGGCGACGACACCACCGTGCCCGCGCTGACGTCGCTCTTCCCCGGTTGGGCGAGCACGTCCATACGGGTACGCACCGGCATGGACGTGCTCGCCGCGATCGGCACCGACCTCGCCCTGACGCATCTGCACCGGCTGTCCCGCAAGGCGAAGACCGTGGGCTTCCGGCGCCTGGCCGAGAAGCGCCTCAACGACGTCGCCGCGGCCCGTGGGCTGCAGCCCGCACAACTGGCCGACCGTATCGTCCCGGACTTCGGCCTGGACGCCAACGGCCGGACGGTGCTCGACTACGGTCCGCGCCGGTTCACCGTCGCCTTCGACGAGCGGTTCCAGCCGTGGTACACCGATCAGTGGGGCAGGCGCCTGGCCCGCATGGTCCGGCTGCCCCGGCGTACCGCCGCCGACGACCAGAACCTCGTCCAGGCGGCCCGGCGTCGCTACACCGAGCTGACGAACGACCTCACGGCCACCGTCACGGAGCGCAGCCGGGCCATCGAGGAGGCGATGGTCCTGGGCCGGCGCTGGACCGGCGCGGAGTACCGGAGCTTCTTCGTCGACCATCCGCTGACGTGGCACCTGACGCGCCGCCTGCTGTGGGCGACCTTCGACGAGCGGGGCGAGGTCGTCACGGCCTTCCGTGGGGCCGAGGACCGCACTTTCGCCGACATCGACGACAAGACCTGGACGCTCGACCCGGCCGCGACCGTTGGTGTGGCACACCCCTGGCACTTCGATCGCGACCGCGCGGCCTGGGCTGAGATCTTCGCCAACTACCTGATCATCCAACCGTTCCCGCAGGTGGGCCGGGAACTGTTCAGCCTCGCCGACCTCGACCTGAACACCGTGGCGGGCGCACCGGTGGAGAGCGGAAAGCTGAACGTGCTGACCGCTCGCGGCTGGCGGTTCGGCGACGGGCACAGCTCGCTGGAGCGGGACTGGCCGGGTGACCGGACCATCAGGATCGGATTCTCGCCCGGCTACAGCTGGGACGAGCCGGACCTGCCCCAGCACCTGGCGGGTGTCCGGGGCGAAGTCGCCGACCTCGGCCCGGTCGGCATCTCGGAGGTCGTCCGCGACGTGCGCTCCTTGATGAGCTGGAAGTGGACATGTCGGGCCAGCCTCGCACTGGACAGCCCTGTGTCGCTGCCGAGGCTCCCGCGGCCGGCCGGCTGACCAGTTCGCGTTGCGGGGCACCGCTACCGTGCAGGCCGTGGCCACGGGGACACTCATCTTTCTCATCATCGGCGGCGCGGGTGTCGCGGTGCTGGCACTCGCCCTGCTCGGCACCGAGTTGCTCCACTTCGGCAACCCGGACTTCGACGGCCCGGTGTCGACGGAGACGGTCGCCGGCTTCGCCGGGGCGCTCGGCTTCGGCGCGGCGATCGTCAACGAGTTGCTCGGTGGGCGTACGCCCGGAATGATCGCGGCGGCCCTGGCCGGCGGTGTCGTCGCGGCCGTGCCCACCGCCTGGGCCACGTCCCGGCTCAGCCGGGCGGCCCGCAACATGCGCACCGACCCCACCCCCACCCGCCACCACCTGGTCGGCGCGCTCGGCCTGGTGGTCACCCCGGTGCCCGCCGACGGCTACGGCGAGGTCCGCGTCCGGGTGGCCGGCCAGCCGGTCAAGCTCAACGCCCGCGCAGACCACCCGATCCCGATCGGGGCCCAGATCTTCGTGGTCGAGGCGCTCAGCGAGACCAGCGTGCACGTCGAGACCTACTGAACCCCCTCATACAGAAACAAGGACGGTCACATGCCCCTTCTCATCGCCATCGGCGGCGCGGTCCTCCTCGTCCTCGTGCTCGTCCTCTTCGTGCTCTCCCGGATCAAGGTCGCCGGGCCGAACGAGGCCTTCATCGTCACCGGCCGCAAGGGCCGCACCACGCAGACTGCCGACGGCGGCCGGTCAACCGACAACTCCGGGCAGAAGGTCGTGCTCGGCGCGTCCGTCTTCGTCCTGCCCGTGGTGCAGAAGCTCCAGTCCCTCGACCTGTCCAGCCGGCGGATCGACGTCGGCATCAAGGGCGCGGTCAGCAAGCAGGGCATCCGCGCCGACCTGCACGGCGTCGCGATCGTCAAGGTCGGCGGCACCGAGGACGCCATCCGCGCCGCCGCGCAGCGCTTCCTGCACCAGCAGGACGAGATCGAGGACTTCACCCGGGAGGTGCTGGCCGGCGCGCTGCGCTCGATCGTCGGCCGGCTCACCGTCGAGGAGGTCATCCGGGACCGGGCGGCGTTCGCCAGCGCGGTCGCCGAGGAGGCCGAGCACTCGATGACCAACCAGGGCCTGGTGCTGGACACCTTCCAGCTCCAGGACATCCTGGCCGAGGGCTCCTACCTCCAGGACCTGGGCCGACCGGAGGCCGCCCGGGTACTCAAGGACGCGGCCATCGCCGAGGCGCGGGCCCGGCAGCAGGCCGAGCAGGAGCGGCTGCTCGCCGAGGAGGCGATCGCAGAGGCCAACCGGAACCTGTCGCTGAAGCAGGCCGCCATCCAGGCGGAGATCGACGCGGCCAAGGCGAAGTCCGCCGCCGCCGGGCCGCTGGCCCAGGCCGAGCGGGACCAGGCGATCCTCTCCGAACAGCAGAAGGTCGCCGAGCGCAACGCCGAACTCAAGCAGCGCCAGCTCGACACCGAGGTGCGCAAGCCGGCCGACGCCGCCCGGTACAAGGTGGAGCAGGAGGCCGAGGCGTCCCGTAACGCGGCCGTGCTAAACGCCGACGCGCAGCGCCAGGCTGTCATCGCGGCCGCGCAGGCCGCCGCCGAGCAGGCCCGGCTCACCGGTGAGGGCGAGCGGGCCCGCCGGGCCGCGCTGGCCGAGGCCAACGCGATCGAGGGCGCCAAGGAGGGTGAGGCCGAGCAGCGCCGGCGTTCCGCGATCGCCGAGGCGGTCGAGCGGGAGGGTGCGGCCGAGGCCGCGGCCATCCTGGCCAAGGGCCAGGCCGAGGCCGACGCGATGGCGCGCAAGGCCGAGGCTTTCGCGGCGTACGGCGAGGCCGCGGTGCTGGACCTGCTGGTCAAGGTGCTGCCGCAGGTGGTCGAGGCGGCCAGTGCCCCGATCGGCGCGATCGACAAGATGACAGTCATCTCCACCGACGGCGCCTCGTCGCTGACCAAGTCGGTGGCGGGCAACGTGGCCCAGGGGCTCCAACTCGGCAGCGACCTGACCGGCATCGACCTGACCGGCCTGCTGGCGAAGCTCGGCTCGGCGGCGGCGACCACCGGCAACGGCAAGCCGTCGGTCGACGGCACGGCGGTCGAGACCCGCTGACGCCACCCGCACAGCGGTCGGTCCGCTGAGCGCGACAGGGCGCCGTCCCCCGCCGGGGGACGGCGCCCTGTTCGTACGGTTCGGTTGGATCGATTCGTCCGCGTCGGACCGCGGCACCCGGCCGGACTAGCCGACGATGCCCTCGTCGCGGGCCCAGCGCAGCAGCTCCGCCTCGGCCTCGTCGCGGTCCAGCGGGCCGCGTTCCAGGCGCAGCTCCTTGAGGTGCTTCCAGGCGCGCCCCACGAGCGGCCCCGGCGGCACGCCCAGCAGCTCCATGATGGCGTTGCCGTCCAGGTCGGGCCGGACCCGCGCCAGGTCCTCGTCGGCGGCGATCCGGGCGATCCGCTCCTCCAGCGCGTCGTAGTCGGCCGCGAGCTGGGCCGCCTTACGCCGGTTGCGGGTCGTGCAGTCCGACCGGGTCAGCTTGTGCAGGCGCGGCAGCAGGTCACCGGCGTCGGCGACGTAGCGACGCACCGCCGAGTCCGTCCACTCGCCCCGGCCGTAGCCGTAGAAGCGCAGGTGCAGCGCGACCAGCGCGGTGACCTTGGAGGTGATCTCCTTGGGGTACCGCATCGCCTTCATCCGGGCCTTGGTGAGCCGGGCCCCGACCACCTCGTGATGGTGGAAGCTGACGCGGCCGTCCGAGCCCACCGCCTTGGTCGCCGGCTTGCCGACGTCGTGCATCAGCGCGGCCATCCGCAGGACGAAGTCCGGCCCCTCGGTCTCGTACGAGACGGCGTTGCTCACCACGGTGAGGGTGTGCTCGTAGACGTCCTTGTGCTGGGCGTGCTCGTCGATCTCCAGCTTCAGCCCGGTCAGCTCCGGCAGGAAACGCTCGGCGAGCCCGGTGTCGACGAGCAGCCGCAGCCCGGTGATCGGATCGGCGCCGCAGAGCAGCTTGGTGAACTCGTCGCGGATCCGCTCGGCGGTGATCCGGTCCAGGTCGGCGGCCATCCGGGTCATCGCCGCGTACGTGTCGGGGTGCACCGCGAAGCGCAGTTGGGCGGCGAAGCGGGCCGCGCGCAGCATCCGCAGCGGGTCGTCGCCGAAGGACTCGCCGGGGGTGCCCGGGGTGCGGATCACCTTGGCGGCCAGGTCGTCCAGCCCGCCGTGCGGGTCGGTGAACCGGTGCTCGGGCAGGCTGACCGCCATCGCGTTGATGGTGAAGTCGCGCCGCCGAAGGTCCTCGGCGAGGTCCGTGCCGTACTCGACGACCGGGTTGCGGCTGACCTGGTCGTAGGACTCGGCGCGGAAGGTGGTGACCTCCAGCCGCAGGCCGTCCCGCTGGCACCCGATGGTGCCGAACTCCCGGCCGGTCTCCCAGATCGACTCGGCCCAGCCGCGCACGATGCGCAGGGTCTCGTCGGGGTGCGCGTCGGTGCAGAAGTCGAGGTCGTCGCCGAGGCGGCCGAGGAGGGCGTCGCGTACCGAACCGCCCACCAGGTGCAGCTCGTGGCCGGCCCGCGCGAACCGGCGGCCCAACTCGTCGGCGACCGGGGAGACCCGGAGCAGTTCGGCGACGGCGTTGCGCTGTGCGGCGGTGAGTTCGCGGCGGTCGGCGGCGTGGGGAGCGGAGGCTTCGGACATGGGAGCGCCAGCCTATCGGTCCCGGTGGGGATGTGGTCCGCCGGGCGCGGGTAACGAGTGCCCGTTGACTATCGTCTGTGACGTGCGGGCCGGTATCCGGCTCCGACGTACCCCGGTCTTGGAGGCGACAGGATGAGCGGCGGGCTCTACCGCAGCGCGAACGCCGCACAGGGCGGCGCCGCGCCCGGCCGGCCGTCGGACGGCGCCACGTTCATCTCCGCCGAGCCGCTCAACCAGCCGGCCATGGAGTCGACCGCGCCGCCGCAGGAGCAGGTGGGCGAGGCCAGCGCCGCGACCAACAGCGCGGTGATGGCCATCGGCAGCCTGGTCAGCCGGGGTACGGGCTTCCTGCGCAACCTGGTGATCGCGGCGGCGCTCGGCGGCGCGCTGGTCGGTGACGCGTACACCACCGCGCAGATCCTGCCCGGGATGGTCTACGAGTTCCTGCTCGGCGGCGTGCTCACCAGCGTGCTGATCCCGGTGCTGGTACGCCGGCGCAAGGCCGACGCCGACGGCGGCCAGGCGTACACCCAGCGGTTGCTCACCCTCGCGGTGCTGGCGCTCGGCGTGGCGGCTCTGCTCGCGGTCCTGTTCGCCACCCAGCTGACCACGCTCTACGGCAGCGGCGAGTCGTCCGGCGACTACTCGCAGCTGGTCACGATGCTGAGTCGCCTGATGCTGCCGATCATCTTCTTCTCCGGGCTGAGCGCGCTGATCAGCGCGGTGCTCAACACCCGGGGCCACTTCGCCGCCCCGATGTGGGCGCCGATCCTGAACAACCTGGTGGTGATCGCCACCGCCGGCCTCTACATCGCGATCTTCGGTGCCGAGATCATCCAGCCGGGCGAGATGACCACGGGGCGGATCCTGCTGATCGGCGGCGGCACCCTGCTCGGCGTGGCGATCCAGGCCACCGGTCTGCTGCCGGCGCTGCGCAAGGTCGGTTTCCGCTGGAAGTTGCGCTTCGACTTCCGCGAGCTGGGCCTGCGCGAGCTGGGCCGGCTCGGGGCCTGGATGTTCTGCTACGTCGCGGTCAGCCAGATCGGCCTGATCGTGCTGTTCAACCTGCTCAACCAGGCCGGCCGGGAGAACGCCGCCGGCCCGCTGATCTACAACAACGTCTTCCTGCTGTTGATGACGGCGCACGGCATCATCGCCGTCTCGATCATCACCGCGCTGATGCCCCGGATGAGCGCCGCCGCCGCCGACGGCCGGTACGCGGACCTGGCCGCCGACCTGTCCCGGGGCACCCGGATGGTGACCGCGGTGCTCGCCCCGATCGCCGTCTGCTACGCCGTGCTCGCCTCCCCGATCGCGTTCACCCTGTTCCGCTGGGGCGCCTTCGACGAGAAGAACGCCACCGCCACCTCCGTGGTGCTGCTCGCCGCCGCACTCGCGCTGGTGCCGTTCGCGGTCAGCCAGCTGTTCACCTTCGCCTTCTACGCGCTGCCGGACACCCGCACCCCGGCGCTGATCAACATCCCGGTGGTGGCGCTCCGTGTCGGGGTGCAGATCGTGCTCTTCGTGGCCTTCTCGGCGAGCTTCGCCGGTGCCGGCATGATGATCGGCAACGCCGTCTCCTACCTGGCCGCCGCGATCGCCTCCGCCTGGCTGCTCCGCCCCCGGGTGGGTCGCATCGGCCTCGGCGAGATCATGCGGACCGGCGGCCGGGTCCTGGTCGCGGCGCTCGGCGCGGCGGTGGTCGGCCTGATCGTGGTCAAGCTGCTGCCCGGCGACGACACGCCGAGCCGCCTGGAGGCCATCGTTCAGCTCGTGGTCGGCGGCGCGGTGATCGGCGGGACGTACCTCGGGCTGGCGATGGTCCTGCGGATCGGCGAGATCACCGAAGTCGTGGGCATGGTCCGCCGCCGGCTGGGCCGTTGATCGGTCGACTCCGCCGCCTCGGCCGGCGCCGGCGGATGCACTGCACTCTCTGTGAACGACGATCACCAGCCTGGGGATGCGCCTGTGGATAACTCTGTGATCCACCGCTCAGACGCCGAATGGGCCTGTGGATAACCAACCGTACGGCTGAGCATGACGGGCCCGGTCGGAGGGAACCCCGGCAGCGTCGGCGCGATCGCCGTTTCGGCCGGCCCCCTCCCGGTGGGCGCTTGCGGGCAACCTCTAGATTGGCTAGTACATGTGCCAGCAACGCGGGCGACAACGGTCGCAACCGGACAAGTCGGCCGCCTGGCGGCAGCTCGACCCGGGAGCGGCGTGAAGATGACATGTCGGGGAGACGGCCAACCCGGGTAAGGTCGCTTCCGACGGGTACGGCAGGCGCCGGCGCTCCGCGTCGACACCGGTCTACCGGTTCCTTCGAAGGCAGAGCGGGAAGCCACATGCCCAGCAGCGCGGGTCCATCGATCGACACGATCACCGAGGGAGGACGGGTGACCCAGGTCGGCGAGGGTCAGGCCGCGGAGGAGAGCGCTCCTCAGGTCGTGACCTTCGGTGCTCCCACGGCCGGTGAGATCCTCGCCGAGCGTTACGAGCTGGTCGAGCACATCAACAACGACAGCGCGGGTCGACTGGTCTGGCGCGGGGTCGATGTCATCCTGCGCCGCCCCGTCGCGGTCGTACTGCGCTACCCGGGTGGCGACTCGGCCACCGAGATGCTCCAGGGTGCCGTCGCGGCCAGCCGAGTCATCCACCCCAACCTGGTCGGCGTCTACGACGCGATCGACGAGGCCGAGCGGGCGTACGTGGTGCGCGAGTGGGTCGACGGGCAGTCGCTGCGCGAGCTGGCCGCGGACTTCCCGCTGGACCCGACCCGTGCCACCACCATCGGCAACGCGGTCGCCAGCGCCCTCGCCGCAGTGCACGCCACCGGCATGGTGCACGGCAACGTCCACCCCGGCACGGTGATGGTCAGCGACGACGGTCGGGTGGTGCTGGCCGACGCACGCACCGACGGTGACGACAGCCAGCAGAGCGACGTCCGCGCGGTCGGTGGCATCCTCTACTTCGCCCTGACCGGCCACTGGCCGCACGCCGAGGCTCCGCTGCGCGGCGCGACCGCCGGCCACGGCCGGGCCGCCATCCCCGACGCCGTCCGTGACGCGAACGGCGCGATCGCCGCCCCCCGGCAGGTCCGGGCGGGCGTGCCGGCATACCTCGACGACCTCACGATGGATCTGCTCGACGCAGGAATCGAGCCGCCCTCGTCGGACGTGCTCGCGGCCGAACTGGCGCGGCTGGACGTGCCGGCCGACGAGCAGTTCCTGGACAACAGCGGCCCGCTACGCTTCGCGGCCGAGACCGGCGAGGAGCCGTCCCCGCTGGCCGCCGCGGGCGGTCGGAAGGTCGCGCTCGGCATCGCCGCCCTGCTTGCCGTCGCCCTGGTCGGCCTGCTGATCGGCATCAGCACCCTGGGCGGCGACGACGATCCACGGCCCAACCCGGTCGCCGCCCCCTCGTCCGCTCCGCCCGCAAACGAGGACCCGCCGGCCGCCACCACGACCGGGCCGCTGAAGATCAGCGCGGCGCGGATCATCGACCCCGACAGCAAGTCCCGGGACGAGCTCGAAGGGGCCGACAAGGTCTTCGACGGCAACGAGGACAAGGGCTGGGAGACCGACACCTACAACAGGTCCAACTTCGGCAACCTGAAGAAGGGCATGGGGGTCTGGATCGACCTCGGCGACGAGCGCACCGTCAAGTCGGTGCAGGTCCTGCTCTCCGCCCGGGGCGCCTCCGCCCAACTCCTCGCCGGCACGAGCGACCAGCCCTCCACCTCGGCGGGGGACGATGCGCTCTTCACCGATTACCAGAAGACCCGGATCGGCCAGCCGTTCGAAGAGCACGACGGCGTCACGATGACCTTCAACGGCTTCAACGCCGACCAGAAGTACCGCTACCTGATGTTCTGGATCACCGAGCTGCCCTCGAGTGACGGCGGCTACAAGCTCGGCGTCCAGGAAATCACGGTCCAGGGGTCGTGAGCCGGCCGCCGTACCCCGGGCACCGCCTCCGACGGACGTGGTGATGGGCGTACGCGAGGAGCGCACGACCGGTGGACCGGTGGGCGAGGCAAGCGGCTCACCGGTCACGTCGTCGACGCAGTCCGGGGCCACGGATCTCGATCTCCTGCACGCCCACGTGGCCGGCGACCGGGACGCCTTCGCCGAGCTCTTCCACCGCCACCGCGACCGGCTCTGGGCGGTGGCCCTGCGCACGCTCGGCGAGCGCGAGGAGGCCGCTGACGCCCTCCAGGACGCCCTGCTGTCCGCCCACCGGGCCGCCGGCCGGTTCCGGGGTGACTCGGCGGTCACCACCTGGCTGCACCGGATCGTGGTGAACGCCTGCCTGGACCGGATCCGCCGGCGCCAGGCGCATCCCACGGTGCCGCTACCGGACGGCGCCCGGGACGACTCAGGCGCCGCCACCGGGGGTGTCGAACCGGCGGCCCCCGTCGAGGACCACGACACCGCGCTCGTGGTCCGTCAGGCGCTCGCCGGGTTGCCGGCCGAACAGCGGGCGGCGCTGATCCTGGTTGACGTGCAGGGCTACCCCGTTGCCGAGGTGGCCCAGATCCTCGGCGTGGCCGAGGGAACGGTCAAGAGCCGGTGCGCCCGGGGCCGGGCCCGCCTGGCGGCCCAGCTCGGGCACCTGCGCCCCGGCCCCGTGACCCGGCAGGCGGAGCGACAGGTCGTTACGCCGGGGTCGAAATCCGCCCCGACGACAGGTCCGGACGTGCCGGCCGTCACCCGGGGGAACCCACGGTCGCCCGAGGGCGTCCGATCGGTGTCGGGACGGTCCCGGCGGGATGCCCACCAGGAGGACGCGTGACTGCCGGGGGGTTCAGGGAGGTCGACCACGACCTGCTCGCCGACTATCTGGGCGGGGCGTTGGACGGCACCCCGGACGAGGTCCTCGTCGCCCGGCTGGTCGACGAGGACCCTGCCTGGGCGCAGGCGCACGCGCTGTTGGCACCGGCCCTGGCGGGCGTCCACGCCGATCTGGCCGACTGGGGCGCACCCTCGGTGGAGATGCCGGCGGACGTCGCCGACCGGATCGTCAGCGCCCTGGCCCACGCCACCGAGGTGGCCGACGGGCCGGTGGCATCCAGGCCGGGCGTCGGGGCGGTGCCCCAGCAGCCGCTCGGCGGCTCCGGGCGGCGTCCTGCCGGCGTACCCCGGTCGGAGCCGGGGCGCGGCGGAGGCACCGGGCCGGGGCGACGGCGACGCCGCTGGGCCAGGGTGGCCGGGCCGGTCGCGCTTGCCGCGGTGTCGGTCGCGGCGGTCGGGCTCGGCGTCAGCCAACTCACCGGGGACCAGCAGTCGAGCAGAACCGGGGACAGCGCCCTGCCGGGCAGCGCGAGCCGCGAGAGCGTCAGCCCCGAGGCCGCCACCCCGTTCCGGGTCGCCGGCGAACCGTCGGTGTCCAGCGGCACGGACTACACACCGGAGTCCCTGGCCAGGCTCTCGGCGTTGGCGAAGAAGTCACAGGGCTCCGCCGGCGGTCGGTCCGCGGTGCCGGGTGTCGAGGCGGAGGGCGGGCGGCGGCCCGCTCTGGCGCTCGGCCTCGACCGGCTCACCGACCCCGGCGCGCTCGCCGCCTGCATCGAGGCGATCAGGGCGGAGCACGGCAACGGGCCGTTGGTGGTCGAGGTGGTCGACTACGCCCGGTTCCAGGGACTGCCGGCGCTGGTCGTACGCTTCACCGACGCCGCCGGCGCGAGCTGGGCCTGGGCGACCGGTCCGGAGTGCGGCGTCCCCGGGTCCGGCTCGGACAGCCGCCACCGCGCGCGGGTAGGGTGAATTCGCGGCCACCGGACGTTTGACCGTCCACGTGACCTGACCCACCGGATGACCGGCTCGGGAATCCCCGGTTCGTACGATGACGTTCTGCACATCAGACTGCCGGCACCGCGAGGGGCGTCGGCATCGGATCGGCATCGGTGCGCGCCGATGGCGAACAACACACTCGGGAGACGGCAGTGGACGAGGTCCGCAACCTGATCATCATCGGCTCCGGGCCCGCCGGTTACACGGCGGCGGTCTACGCGGCGCGCGCCAACCTCAAGCCGCTGATCATCGAGGGCGTGCAGTCGGGCGGCGCGCTGATGACGACCACCGAGGTGGAGAACTTCCCCGGTTTCGCCGACGGCATCCTCGGCCCGGAACTGATGGACAACATGCGCAAGCAGGCCGAGCGGTTCGGCGCGGAGTTCCTCACCGACGACGTGACACGGGTCGAGCTGAAGGACACCGGCACTATCGGCTCCGACGCCGTCAGCACCGTCTGGGTGGGGCAGACCGCGTACCGGGCGAGGGCGGTCATCCTCACCACCGGCTCCGCGTGGCGCCCGCTCGGCGTTCCCGGCGAGCAGGAGTACCTCGGCCACGGCGTCTCGTCCTGCGCGACCTGTGACGGCTTCTTCTTCCGTAACCAGCACATCGTGGTCGTCGGCGGCGGCGACTCGGCGATGGAGGAGGCCAGCTTCCTCACCCGGTTCGCCGAGTCGGTCACCATCCTCCACCGCCGGGACTCCTTCCGGGCCAGCAAGATCATGGCCGATCGGGCGCTGAGCAACGACAAGATCAAGGTCGAGTGGAACACCGTGGTCGAGGAGATCCTCGGCGACGACGGCAAGGTCTCCGGGGTGCGGGTGCGTAACACGCACACCGGCGAGTCCAAGGTCCTGGACGTCACGGGCGTGTTCGTGGCCATCGGTCACGACCCCCGCAGCGAGCTGTTCCGGGGGCAGGTGGACCTGGACGACGAGGGCTACGTCAAGGTTGAGGCACCCAGCACCCGGACCAACGTGCCCGGCGTGTTCGCCGCCGGTGACCTGGTGGACCACACCTACCGGCAGGCGATCACCGCCGCCGGTACGGGCTGTGCCGCCGCACTGGACGCCGAGCGCTTCATCGCCACGTTGCAGGGCTGAACAACGGAAACACATCCCGGAGGAGGGTCAATAGTGGGAGCAACGAAGTCGGTCACCGACGCGAGTTTCGCCGCCGACGTGCTGAAGTCCGACAAGCCGGTTCTGGTGGACTTCTGGGCCGAGTGGTGCGGCCCGTGCCGCAAGGTGTCGCCGCTGCTGGAGGAGATCGCAGGCGAGATGGGCGACCAGGTCACCATCGTCAAGCTCAACATCGACGAGAACCCGGAGACCGCCCGCGCCTACCGGGTGATGTCGGTCCCGACCCTCACCGTCTTCAAGAACGGCGAGCCGGTGCAGTCGATCGCTGGCGCCAAGCCGAAGGGTGAGCTGGTGCGGCTCATCGAATCGGCGCTCTGAGCTGCACAAACGCGACGTCGACCCCGAATCCGGTCCGCCGGGTACGGGGTCGACGCCTTTTTCCCGGCGCACCGCACCTGGAACCGCAAGAACGCATAACCTCAACCCCGGGGGCCGCCCGGCCAGCAACCGTCGCACAGAGGGGGTCGTGCGTGCGTCCGATCCGACCCGGTGACCGTGGACCCGCTGTAACGGAGATCCGTACGGTGCTGACCGGCCTCGACCTGCTCGTCCCGACGGCGCCGGACGCCGACGAGTTCGACGCGCACACCGAGCGGGCCGTGCGGGCCTTCCAGCAGTCCCGGGGGCTCAGCGTGGACGGTCGGGTCGGCGCGGAGACCTGGCGGGCCCTGGACGCCGCCCGCTGGCGGCTCGGCGCCCGCACCCTCTACCACGCGATTCCCGAGCCGCTCACCGGCGAGGACGTCCGTTCGCTCCAGGAACGGCTGCTGGAGATGGGCTACGACGTCGGGCGCGCGGACGCCATCTACGGCGTACGGACGTCCCGGGCGGTCGCCCAGTTCCAGCGCGAGGTCGGACTGACCCCCGACGGCTCGTGCGGGCCGCACACCATGAACGCGCTGCGCAGGCTCGGCCGCAAGGTCGTCGGTGGGCGGCCGCAGTGGCTGCGCGAGTCCGACGCCATCCGGCAGTCCGGCCCGACGCTGGTGGGCCGGACCGTCGTCATCGACCCCGGCCACGGGGGCACCGATCCGGGCGTGGTGGTTCCGGACGGACCGCTGCGCTGGACGGAGGCGGACCTGGTGCACGACCTGGCCAGCCGGCTGGAGGGCAGGCTCGCCGCCTCCGGGGTCCGGGTGCAGCTCACCCGCGGGCCGGCGCCGGAGGAGTGCCTGCCGGACGTCAGCCGCGCGGAGCTGGCCAACTCGCTCGGTGCCGACGTGTTCATCTCGCTGCACGTCGACCAGCACCACAACCCGGAGGCCGAGGGCGTGGCGACCTACCACTACGGCACCGACAACGGGGTGACCTCGGCGACCGGGGAGCGGCTGGCCGGGCTGGTGCAGCGCGAGGTCGTCGCGCGTACCGGGCTGCGGGACTGCCGTACGCACGCGAAGGCCTGGGACCTGCTCCGGCTCACCCGGATGCCCGCCGTACGCGTCGAGGTCGGCTACCTCACCTCGCCCGCCGACCGGGCCCGGCTGATCGACCCCCGGTTCCGGGACAGGGTGGTCGAAGCCATCGTGGCCGCCGTGCAGCGAATGTACTTCCCCGTCGAGCGGGACGTCCCCACCGGCTCGATCGACGTGAGCGAGCTGCGGGCGGTCGTGGCCGCCGGCACGGTGGTGGACTGAGCGGTCAGCCGACGGACGAGCGGGTGGCCGGGGTCGGCCGGACCGGACGGAGCAACGTCTCGGGGCTCATCGAGCCGAGCAGCTTCTCCAGCGCGTACTCGACGTCGGACTTCCAGCTCAACGCGGTACGCAGCTCCAGCCGCAGGCGGGGGAAGCGCGGGTGCGGGCGGACGGTCTTGAAGCCCACGGAGAGGAAGAAGTCGGCCGGGGCGACGCAGGTGCCGGCGGGGTCGGCCGCGTCGCCGACCTTGGCGTCACCGAACGCCTCGATCGCCTTGATACCACGCTTGGTGAGGTCCCGGGCGACGCCCTGGACCAGCATCCGGCCCAGCCCACCGCCCACGAACGCGGGCACCACGTTGGCCGTCATCAGCAGCACCGCGTCGGCGGATACCGGCGAGGTGGGGAACGCCATCGAGCGGGGCACGTAGGCCGGTGGGGCGTAGAGCACGAAACCGGCCGGCATGCCGTCGACGTAGACGAGTTTCCCGCAGGACCCCCACTCCAGCAGCGTCTGCGAGACCCAGGCCTCCTTCTCCAGCCCCGGGTCGCCGGCGGCGCACGCCCGGTCCGCAGAAACCGGATCAAGCTCCCAGTAGACGCACTCCCGGCACGGACGGGGCAGGTCCTCCAAGGTGTCGAGGGTCAAGCTCACCAGACGTCGCGACATTGGCGCATCCCCACATTAGGCTCGAAGCTGGGACCGGCACGGCACGACCACGCCGCCCTCCTGCTCCCGACGAGCGATCGTACGCCGCGAACGGACGCCACGGGAGAGGACGCGCGAATGCCCCACGTTCCGGGCACCGGCCGGCGGTCCGCGATGTGGACGCCTATCACGTCACAGCGACGCTCCTGACCTGGGGGGACTAGGATCGACAACCGGCATCCCGCGTCGCCATGGCCGTCGGTGTCCCGGGTACGCCGGGGCGGGAGCCACCCGAGCAGCCATCGAGGTGATGTCATGACCGGCACGACGCTCGACGACTACACCGACCGGTACGCCCGGCGCGTGCGGGGCATGACCGCCTCGGAGATCCGCGCGCTCTTCGCGGTGGCCAGCCGGCCGGAGGTGGTCTCGCTCGCCGGCGGCGCCCCCTACATCGCGGCGCTGCCGCTCGACGCCGTCGGTGAGATGCTCGGCCGGCTCGGTGCCGAGCACGGCGCCACCACCCTCCAGTACGGCATCGGCCAGGGCACCCTGGAGTTGCGCGAGCGGATCTGCGAGGTGATGGCGCTCTCCGGCATCGACGCCGCCTGTGGCGCCTCCCCGGACGACGTGGTGGTCACCGTGGGCGGGCAGCAGGCCCTCGACCTGGTGGCCCGTCTCTTCCTCGACCCGGGTGACGTGGTGCTCGCCGAGGGGCCGACCTATGTCGGTGCGCTCGGGGTGTTCCAGGCCGCCCAGGCTCAGGTCGCGCACGTGCCGATGGACGACGACGGGCTGATCCCGGAGGCGCTGGAGGCGGCCATCGCCGAGCAGGCGCGCGCCGGCCGGCGGGTGAAGTTCCTCTACACCATCCCGACCTACCAGAACCCGACCGGCGTGACGTTGACCGAGGAGCGGCGCGAGCGGGTGCTCGACATCTGCGAGCGGGCCGGCCTGCTGGTGGTCGAGGACGACCCGTACGGCCAGCTGGGTTTCGAGGGGGACGCGCCGGCGCCGTTGCGCGCTCGGCGCCGCGACGGGGTCTTCTACCTCAGCACCTTCTCCAAGACCTTCGCCCCGGGCCTGCGGGTCGGCTGGATCCTCGCGCCGCACGCGGTCCGCGACAAGCTGGTCATCGCCAGTGAGGCGCAGATCCTCTGCCCGAGCGGCTACGCGCAGGCCGCCGTCTCCACCTATCTGGGCACCATGCCCTGGCGGGAGCAGCTCAAGGTCTACCGGGAGGTTTACCGGGAGCGGCGCGACGCGATGCTGGCCGCGCTGGACGACCTGATGCCGGCCGGCACGACCTGGACCACGCCGGGCGGCGGTCTCTTCGTCTGGGCGACCCTGCCCGACGGCCTCGACTCGAAGGCGATGATGCCGCGGGCCATCGCCGCCCGGGTGGCGTACGTGCCGGGCACCGGCTTCTACGCCGACGGCACCGGCGGCGACAACATGCGGTTGAACTTCTCCTTCCCGTCGCCGGAACGGATCCGCGAGGGGGTGCGCCGGCTGGCCGGCGTGATGGAGCAGGACATCGCCATGCGGCGGGTGTTCGGCGCGGTCGGCCGCCCCGGCACGCGGCGGAGGCAGGCCGGCGCGGATGCGCCGGGACCCGACTTGGCATGATTCCGGCATGGCTCCCACCGCTGCCGACCGTTCTCTCGTGACCGGCTCCGCCGTCACCACCGACCTGCGCGTGCTGGTGCTCGCCGGCGGCCTCTCCTACGAACGTGACGTCTCCCTCCGGTCCGGCCGTCGGGTGCTCGACGCGCTGCGCGCCGTCGGGATGGAAGCCGAGTTGCGGGACGCCGACGTGGCGCTGCTGCCGGCCCTGGCCGCCGACCCGCCGGACGCCGTGGTGATCGCGCTGCACGGCGCCACCGGCGAGGACGGGTCGCTGCGGGGCGTGCTCGACCTCTGCGGCATCCCGTACGTGGGGTGCGACGCCCGCGCGTCGCGGCTCGCCTGGGACAAGCCGTCGGCCAAGGCGGTGCTCCGCGAGGCGGGCATCCCCACCCCGGACTGGGTCGCCCTGCCGCACGACCGGTTCTCCGAGTTGGGCGCCGTGGCGGTGCTGGACCGGATCGTCGACCGGTTGGGCCTGCCGCTCATGGTGAAGCCCGCCCAGGGCGGCTCGGGGCTGGGCGCCGCCGTGGTCCGGGAGGCCGCGTCCCTGCCGGCCGCGATGGTCGGCTGCTTCGCGTACGACTCCACGGCGCTTGTCGAGCGGTACGTGCCCGGCATGGACGTCGCGGTCTCCGTGGTGGACCTGGGCGACGGACCCCGTGCCCTGCCGGCGGTGGAGATCGTGCCCCGCAACGGGGTGTACGACTACGCCGCCCGGTACACGGCCGGCCGCACCACCTGGCACACGCCCGCGCGGCTGGAGCCGGAGGTGGCCGACGCGGTCGCCGACGTCGCGCTGGCCGCGCACAACGCGCTGGGCCTGCGTGACCTGAGCCGCGTCGACCTGATCGTGGACTCGGCCGGCCAGCCGCACGTGCTGGAGGTCAACGTCTCACCGGGGATGACGGAGACCTCCCTGCTGCCGCTCGCGGTGCAGGCGGCCGGTCTGGACTTCGGCAGGATGCTCGGGTCCCTGGTGGCCCGCGCCGTGGCCCGCCACTCCTGAATCCCCGCTTCTGGCCTGACGCGCCGCGGGCGGCCACCCCGAGGAATCTCCTTCGGGTGGCCGCCCGCGGCGCGTCAGGCGTCGGACCGGCTCTCGTCCGTGGCGGTCGGCCCGGCCTCCGGCACCTCTGCCGGCGGAATCTCCTCGGCGGAGGAGATGACGGACACCGCCTCGCCCTCCGGCGGGTCGCCGCCCGCCATGGGCTGGCCCGCGAAGCTGGACGGCGCCTGCCACTGGATGCGCGGCGGCTCGGCGAGCGGCCGGCCTCCGAATTCCGCCAACCAGGCGGCGACCATGGCGAGATTCTCTCGCCACTGCGCCTCGGAGATGGCCGGCAGGATGGAGTCCCACAGGGAGAGGAAGGTTCCCCGTAGCTGGAGCTGACCGTACGGCCGCGCCAGGAACCAGATGTGCAGATGCGCCGAACCGTCGCCCCATCGGTTGACGTGCACCCGGGCGACCCCGTCGAGGGACCGGATCGCCCGCTCCAGGCGGACGGTCATCACACCCAGCTCGGCGGCGAGCAGGTTCGGCAGGTCGCCGAGGTCCAGGTGCGAACGGGATTCCAGGATCAACACCATCGGCAGCCCGGTCGGGCGATCCATGGCGCGTACCCGCCACCGCTCGCCCACCCAGATGTAGGCGTCGTCGGGTGCGCTGCAGGCGGTGCATTCCCGGTGCCCCTCGCCCTTACGCGGCGGTTCGACCGGGACCGGGTCATCGAGTTGCTTGACGCGAAGGTCGCCCTCGAAGGGGAAGGACGGCCACTGGGTGAAGTCCGGAGCAGAGGGAGGGGTGTCGTGCACGACGCTGACACTAACCGGTTCCAGGACCGCTGTCCCCACCCGAACGATCAACGAGGCAGCGCGACCGCGATAGCCGGCGCGGCTTTGTCCACAGCTATCCACAGGCCGACGGGACGCCGCACACCTGCCGTCATCCACAGGCTGACACCCCGTTTCACGCGGGAATTCACCCGGCGGGGGGTGCCCCTGTGGATAACCGGTGTGGATAACTTGCGTCCACTGCCGGGTGCCGACCGGCAGCGGACGCGCGCCGTTTCACGTGAAACGGGAGAGCGGCCGGCAGGGCGTCCCCGCTCTCCTGTGCCATCCGTCCCACCGGCGGTTCTGTTGGCAGGAGAAATCCGCGCGTCCGGGATTCGCCGAGGGCAGGGGCGGGCGGCAGCGCGTGTCGGTGGGGACCTGCCGACAGCACTGCATCCCGGGGCGGCACTGCTCTCAGTCGCTCAGCCTCGCCCTGCTCCCTGTGACACACGGCCACAAACTGCCGGGTCGTGTCGGATCCTCCAACGCCGCCCCGGCGGGGTGGGTCTCTGTCCACAGGCAGGCCTTCCGATGACGTCCAAACGGACCGACGTCAACGCCATACGTCGTGCACCCAGTAGCTCGGGCCAACGCCAGGGCGACCATGGGCCGAGACGAGCGAGGACTGCCGCTGCGGGTTTGGCGGCGTAGCCGCTACGGCAAGCCGTTGACCGCTTCCGGGCGGCCGATCCGAAGCTTCCGATCTCGCCAAGAGCCGGGCCGTCGAACCCCTCTCAATCCGCCGACCTGGACGGCGTGCACGAGCCCGGCTGGTTTCACGTGAAACCAGCCTGTGCCTAACTGCCTCGGCAGGGACGTTCCCTGCCCTGCTCGTCGGACGCGCCGTTGGCCGGGTATCGCCGCGAGGCCGTCCTTGCGTCTTGTCGGGGGCGGCCGCCGGTTCGGGATGGGCATTGGTCGAGCCCGCCAGGAAGCGCTACGGGGCCCCGCAGACCCGATCCTGCACTCGGAGTGGTCCGGCCCTCTTTCCTGCCTTCTGCGGGCCACAGGGGCGGTTCTTGGGGTTCCCGTCGGCCCGCCCTCCCTGGCGTGGGCTCAGCGGTCATTTGCTCTGCCCGTCCAGAGGTCTCGGGCGCCTCCTGGAGTGCTCCCGTTTCACGTGAAACGGGAGACGAGAGACGGGAGACGGGAGACGGGAGACGGGAGAGTTTCCGAGCGCGGGTCGATTTAGGCGCGTCAGCTTCGGAAGGCGATTCCTCTCAAGGCGCGGCACGGGCTCCAGAGCGCGTAGGGGCAGCGCGCGGGCGAGGGCGGGCCGCGCTCAGGGCCATGAGCCGAGTCCGGGCCGGCTACCGCGTTCGGTGCTGTTCCGCTGTCGGCACGGCTTCCGCCTCCGCCCTGACGATCTCAGGCACTCGATCGCCACCGGAGCACCCACCCCGACAAGCCTCGCCCTTCGAGCCGACACAGCCGCTGGGCAGAACCCCGGCCGTCGCCGAGCCGCTCGGCGATGGCCGGTGCGTCCCCTCTGAATCCCCGGCGGCATCCCCCGCTTCGGGCAGAGGAACGCACGACGGCGGCGGCCAGACATGACACGGCCGCGTGACCCTGTGGGTCACGCGGCCGGCGGTACGCCAGAGATCAGGCTTCCGGCTCCTCTTCCTGGCCGACGCCGATGATGCCGACGATCCGCTCCAGGTCGTCGACCGTCGCGAACTCGATCGTTATCTTGCCCTTGCTCCGGCCGATGTCGACCTTCACGTGGGTGTCGAAACGGTCGGAGAGGCGGTCGGCCAGATCGGTCAGGGCGGGGGCGTGCGGCTTCGGACGGCGCTTGGCCGTCTCCTTCTTGCTCGTACCGTCGCTCAGGGCCAGAGCGACGATCTCCTCGGTCGCCCGCACCGAGAGCCCTTCGGCGACGATCCGGAGCGCGAGCTTTTCCTGTGCGTCGGCCTCGTCGAGGCTGAGGAGCGCTCGGGCGTGCCCGGCCGAGAGCACGCCAGCGGCGACCCGCTTCTGGACCTGGGCGGGCAAGTTGAGCAGCCGGATGGTGTTCGAGATCTGCGGTCGGCTCCGCCCGATCCGCCTGGCCAGCTCCTCGTGGGTGGCGCCGAACTCGTCCAGCAGTTGCTGGTAGGCGGCAGCCTCTTCCAGCGGGTTCAGGTTCGCCCGATGGATGTTCTCCAGCAACGCGTCCCGGAGCATGGCGTCGTCGCGGGTGTCCCGGACGATCGCCGGAATGTTCTCCCGCCCGACGGCCTGCGCGGCCCGCCAGCGTCGCTCACCCATGACCAGCTCGTACTTCTCGTCGTCGAGCTGCCGTACGACGATCGGCTGGAGAAAGCCGACCTCCTGGATCGAGGTCTTCAGCTCCTCCAGAGCGTCCTCGTCGAAGACCTGGCGGGGCTGCTTCGGGTTGGGCACGATGGCGTCGACCGGGATCTCGGCGAACCGGGCGCCCGGCACCGGGCTGAGCGCGGGCTCTGGCTCCGGCTGTGCCGCCACGGGCTGGCTCGCCACGGCCGGCGGCGGCTCGGTCGGCACGGCGGTGGCAACGCCGACAGCGGGCTCGTCCGGGACGGCCGGCACTGCCGTGGTGGTCGGCTCAACCGCGGTGGTCGGCGGCGGCCCGGTCGGGATGAGTGCTCCGAGGCCTCGCCCCAGACCGCCCCGAGGACGGTTCTTCATGCCACGCCTCCCAGCGACTGTTCCCCACTACCCATTCCGGCCCACCGGCTCCTTGATCCCGCGCTCGGCGATTTCCTGGGCGGCTTCGAAGTAGCTCGTCGCCCCCCGCGATCCCGGATCGTAGGTCATCACCGACTGACCGTAGCTGGGTGCCTCCGAAACCCGGACGTTGCGGGGGATGACCGCCTGGAGCACCTTGTCGCCGAAGTGGTTCCGGACGTCCTGCTCGACGGCGTCGGCCAGCCGGGTACGCCGGTCGTACATGGTGAGCAGGATGGTGGAGACGTCGAGCCTGGGGTTGAGGTGCTGCCGGACCAGGTTGATGTTGTTGATCAGCTGGTTCAACCCCTCCAGCGCGTAGTACTCGCACTGGATCGGGATGAGCACCTCCTGCGCGGCCACGAGCGCGTTGACCGTGAGCAGACCGAGCGAGGGCGGGCAGTCGATGAAGACGTAGTCGAAGTGACCGGGGTACGCCTCGATGGCCCGGGACAACCGGGACTCGCGCGCGACCACCGACACCAGCTCGATCTCCGCACCTGCGAGGTCGATCGTGGCCGGTACGCACCAGAGGTTCGGGATGCCCTCTACCCCCTGGGCGACCTCCGCCAGCGGCACGCTGTTGATAAGGCAGTCGTAGACGTCGGGCACGCCGGTGTGGTGCGGGACGTTCAGCCCCGTCGAGGCGTTGCCCTGCGGGTCGAGGTCGACCACCAGGACCCGGTTACCGTGCAGGGCGAGCGCCACCGCCAGGTTCACCGTGGTCGTGGTCTTTCCCACGCCGCCCTTCTGGTTGGCGACGCACATGACCCGGGTCCGCTCCGGCCGAGGCATCATCACCTCGCCACTCGGATTCAGGATCTGCACGGCGCGCATCGCCTCCATAGCCAACGGTGGGTCATCCTCTTCGCGCGTCGGGGTTTCACGTGAAACGTACGCGGCCTCGGCGGCAGCGGGCTCGTAGGAGCCGGCCGGGGGCCCGGACGTGTCGGTGACGGATACGGGGTCGGGGGACGCGTCCGGCACCGCGTCCGGGGTGGGTTGCTGCGGCACGGCGGACTCGAACCGGGCCGGGGACGAAGCGTTGCGGCGGATGGGGATCACCCGACCGCCGGCCGCACCACCCGGGTATGGCCCGTCGACTGCCGCCCGCGCTGGCGCGTCCGGCTCCGCAGCACTCGGCCGGGCGGCCGGCTCCCAGTCCTGCGGCTGGATCGACGGGCCACGGGACGGCTCGTCGGGGGACCAGCTCGGGTAGTCGGTTTCACGTGAAACCGGGTCGCGTGACCCGGTCACGCGCGGATCGTCGTACCTGCCGTCGTCATGCACCTGTCATCCCTGCCCGCTTCGGATGGTCGGTCCGCACCCCGTCAACTGGCCGCACGTGATCGCACCGCGCGAGCGTACGGCCCGGCGGGAGCGGTCGGGACCGGTGAACATCCGTTGCCGCCCGCTCCACACTATCGACGCGCGGCCAGCCTACGGCTCACGGGCGCAGCCGGTCCACGTCGGGTTCTCATCCTTCCGTCCACCCGTACCGGTTTCAACGACACAACGGGCAGACGGGAAGCCATTGCGCGGCAACCGGCGCGGCGTGCGACCGAATTCAGCGTCGCCGATTCCGACCGCCGCGCGACCCCTTCGGAGCCTTCGGCCGGGGGCCGACCACCCGTTCCCGCACGATCTCCACCACGGTCGTCGGCGGATCGATCACTCCCTCGCCGCAACGGCGTACCTCAGGCTCGCCGCCGCCCAGCCGCGCCACCGTCTCCGCGTGTTCGGCGACCTCGTCGGCCGCGGACGCGCCCTTGAGGGCGATCAGCCGTCCGCCGCGCACGACGAGCGGAAGGCACCAGGTCGACAGCCGGTCCAGCGGCGCGACGGCACGGGCGGTCACCACGTCCCCGCTGAACGGGCCGACGCCAGTCGAGCCGGTCGCCGCCTCCTCGGCCCGCCCCCGGAAGACGCGGACCGTCTTCGCCAGTCCGAGCCGCTGCACCGTCTCGATGAGGAACGAGGTGCGCCGGGCGAGGGGTTCGATCAGGGTCACGGTCAGGTCCGGACGCGCGATGGCCAGGACCAGGCCGGGAAGTCCGGCCCCGGAGCCGACGTCGAGCACCGTCGCACCCTCCGGGATCCGCTCGGCCACCGCCGCGCAGTTGAGCAGGTGGCGGTCCCAGATCCGGGGCGCCTCGCGCGGGCCGATCAGGCCGCGAACCACGCCGTCGGTGGCCAGCAGTTCGGCGTACGCGGCGGCCAGGTCGATCCGGTCGCCGAAAAGGGTACGCGCCGCGCCCGCCAACTCCGGCGGCAGCACCGCGTCGGTGGGCGACGGGGCCCGGTCCTCGGGTGTCGTGGGCGGGGTGGAGTCAGGGTGCACGGTCGGCTCGTCCCGGACAGGCGACGGCCCGGGCGGCGTGCCGCCCGGGCCGGCCACGGCACCGGCCGTGGGGTCGTCGTGAGTCACCCGGTCAGTCCGCCGGCCGGACGATGATGCGCCGGTTCGGCTCGACACCCTCGGACTCGCTCTCCACGCCGCTCATCGCGTTGACCACGTCGTGCACGCACTTGCGCTCGAACGCGGACATCGGCTCCAGGCGCACGGGCTCGCCGTGCTCCTTGACCTTCTCGACGGCGTTCCTGGCGACGGCGGCGAGCTCCTTGCGGCGGTTGGCCCGGTAGCCGCCGACGTCGAGCAGCAGCCGACTCGGCGTGCCGGTCTGCCGGAAGACAGCCAGCCGGGCGAGTTCCTGAAGCGCCTCCAGGGTGGCACCGCGCTGACCGACCAGGTTCTGGAGCCGGCCGCCGACCACCTCGACGACGGGACGACCGCCGGAGACCAACTCGTCGATGTCGCCGTCGTAGTCGAGGATGTCGAGCAGCCCCTCGACGTAGTCGGCCGCGATCTCGCTCTGCCGGAACAGCTCGCTCTCGCCTGCGGCCTTCTTCTCCTTGGTGCCCGGCTCCTCGTCGGTCCCCTCGGTCTCGCCGTTCACCGCGGTCGGCTCGGTCCCCTCGTCGCCCAGGGACTGGTCGGCGTGGGGGGTGCTGGTGTCGGTCACGGTTTCATCTCCGTAGTCGCTCGGCCGGACCGTCGGGTCCGTTGGTTTCCCGGGGCCGGCGGGAGGTCGCCGGTGCCCACGGGCACGTCTGTCGTACGGGCAGTCTCGCCCGTGACCGCGCCGCGCGCGGCGGTTCCGCCCGGCGCCGGCCATCCGGCGGCTGCACGGTGCGGAACGGGCCGCCGCAGGTCTCCCCACGGCGGCCCGGAGGCTCTCAGCCCTGCCGCTTGGCGGGGCCCTTCTTGGGGTTGACCGGCTTGGCGCCCGGCTTGGGGCCGGCGACCTTTGGCGCGGCGGGCTTGGCCGGCGGCTGGGGAGCGGCCTTACGGCCCAGCAGGCCACCGGTCCTGGCCGGCTGCACCGGGTTGCGGGCGGAGGTGCCCGGCTTGCTGGTGGCGGTGGGCGGCGGCGGGAACTTCCGCAGCACCCACTGCTGCTGGCCGAGGGTGAAGAGGTTGTTCGTGACCCAGTAGATGATCACACCGATCGGGAAGATCGCGCCGGAGATCAGCAGGGACAGCGGGATGCCGTAGAGCATCAGCTTCTGGATCATCCGCTGCTGCGGGTCCTCGGCCCAGCCGGTCTTGAGGATCATCTGGCGGCTGGTGAGGTAGGTGGTGCCCATCATGACCAGCACCAGGATGCCGGCAATGATCTTCACGGTGGTGCCGTTGGCGCCGAGCCGAGCCAACTCCTCGGCGGTGGAGCCGAACTTGCCGGCGATCGGGGCGGTGAAGAGCTTGGCGGCCGAGGCGCTCTCGAACTGGGTGACCGTCCAGCCGTAGAGCGTCTTGCCCTGGTTGGCCGGGTCGAGCCGGCGGAGCACGTGGAAGAGGCCCAGGAAGACGGGGATCTGGAGGAACATCGGAAGGCAGCCCATGAGCGGGTTGGCCTTTTCCTTCCGATAGAGCTCCATCATCTCCTTCTGGAGCGTCTCCTTGTCACCCTTGTGCTTCTCCTGCAGCGCCTTGACCTTCGGCTGGAGCGCCTGCATGGCACGCTGCGACTTGATCTGCTTGACGAAGACGGGGAAGAGGATCACCCGGACGGTGACCACCAGGAAGATGATGGCGAGGATCCAGGCCCAGTTGCTGCCGATCGCCGCCCCGTCCGGCACCCCGATGGCGTCCCAGGCCCCATGCCAGGCCAGCAGGATCCACGAAATCGCGTAGTAGATCCAGTCGAGACTCAATTCTCAGGCTCCAGTCACATCGGCACGGCGGCGGCCGCCCGGCTCCGGCACCGGGTCGTGTCCACCTGGGTGGAAGGGGTGGCAGCGCAACAACCGCCGGACCGTGAGGCCCGCTCCCCGGATAGCGCCGTGCCGGGCCACCGCCTCCAGGGCGTAGGCGCTGCACGACGGGTAGAACCGACAGCGGGCCGGCAGAGCCGGACTTATCCACCGACGGTACGCGATGATGGGCCCGCTCAGCACTCGGGCACCGATCGTGGCCGGCCGAGACGTGGCTGGTCCTGACGTCACCGGGACCGCCGTCCGCGGGGGGCCCTCGCCGCGGCGATCGCCGCGTCCAGGTCGGCACCGAGTCGCGGGTACGACGCCTCGGCCGCAGCCGGCAACGCCCGTACGACCAGGGTGCTTCCGCCGGGCAGCTCGGCCAGCCGCTCGCGGGCCAGATGCCGCAGGCGGCGCCGGACCCGGTTGCGGACCACGGCGTTGCCGACAGCCTTGGACACGACGAAGCCGGCGCGGGCCGGCCCGGAGGGTTGCTCCGCACCGCTGCTCCGCGCCGGCTCCGGCGAGGTTACTGTCGCCGCGTCGGGGGTCGGCAGGCTCAGGTGGACGACGACGGCGCCACGGCCGGCGCGACGGCCACCCCGGACCGCTGCGGCGAAGTCAGTGCTGCGCCGCAGTCGCTGTGCGGCCGCCAGCACGACTGCCCACGTTCCCCGGACTTGCCCCGGTCGGCCTCAGGCCGACAGGCGGGCGCGGCCCTTGGACCGACGGGTCGAAAGAATGGCGCGGCCGGCCCGGGTGCGCATGCGCAGCCGGAAGCCGTGGGTCTTCGCGCGCCGGCGGTTGTTCGGCTGGTAGGTGCGCTTGCTCACGTCAGGCTCTCCGTTTTCGTACGCCTCGGACGAGGGGTCGCCGGGGTCGTGTGGTGGTCCAGGCCACCTCGGCGGTGGCCCCCGATCGGTGCTGCGATCGATTCGGTGCTGCAATCGACTCAGGCTGCAATCGATGCGACGCTGCCCGGCGACGCGGACCTCGGCGATGCGGGGAAGCGACCGCGGACAGCAAGCACCCATCACCCTAGCAGAGGGCGAGAGAGCAGCCATTCCACCCTACGCAGGGCCGCAACCACCGTCAAACACCCTCAGCAGGGCGGACACCGGACCGCTCCGGCGACCGAAGCGGCGGTTTTCGCTGATGTTGCCAAGGGCCACCGCGCGTCGGCGGTTGATGGCGCGCCGACAACGCTGTTACCGTGCCCGATTGCGGTCAGCGTCGAAACGTCCGGTCGTCGCTGGCGGGCAAGACCGGACAAGGCAGTGAATCGTTCGGCACGGTGAACCCGCTTCAGCGCCCGTTCAGGCAGGGGGCAGGTCCGACCCGCGTCCGGCGGGTGGCCACAATCGGTACGTACACAGGCTGTGGATAACTTGTGGACGAGAACCGGTCGGCCGCCCAGGTGGGTGTCGTCCCACCCGCGCGAACAGCGACGGGTCAGGGAGGGCCGACCGGAGTAGGCGGCGGCGTCGTCGGAGCAGAGGCGAGGGGGTGGCACGACGGTGACCGGCACGACCGACCTTGCCGCGGTGTGGACGGCGACGACCGACGAGCTCGCCGACGAGATCATTTCCGCGCAGCAGCGGGCCTACCTGCGGCTGACCCGGCTGCGCGCCATCGTCGAGGACACCGCGTTGCTCTCCGTTCCGGACGCCTTCACCCGGGACGTGATCGAGTCCCGGCTGCGCCCGGCGATCACCGAGGCGCTCACCCGCCGGCTGGGCCGGCCGATCCAGGTCGCGGTGACCGTACGGCTGCCCGACGACGGCTCCGGCCGGCCGGCCGGCACCGTCTACCGCAGCGCCCCGGAGCCCGGGCCGGCCGACCACGACGGCGGGCCGCTCGACTTCGCCGACGCGCCGGTGGGCTTCGACGGGATAGTCGGGCAGCGGGGCGGCCCGGGCCACGACACCGGGCAGCCACCCCTCATCCCCGAGCAGGCGCACCCCCAGCGGCGGCCCGACCCGTCCTCCCCGACGCCGGGCGACGGCGGGCACCGCCCGGGTCCGGGCGACCGGGACGGGCAGGAGGCGCTCTTCAGCACGGCCTTCGCCGAGCCGTCCCGGCCTGACCGGTCCGCTCCGGCCCGGGGCGCCGGGGAGCGACGGGGCTACGAGGAGCAGGCCGCCCAGTTGGATCCGCCGACGGCCGACGCCCGTGGGTACGAGCCGCGCTACCGCGAGGACGCCGTCTCCCCCCGGGACCAGCACGTAATCCGCGCGCTGCCCCGTGACACCGGCACCGACAACGGGCCCGGCCGGAGTGGCGCGGATCACCGCCCCGGCGTCCGGGAGGACCGCCGGCTGCCCGGCGCCGACACGGGCGGCAACCGGCTCAACCCGAAGTACATGTTCGAGACGTTCGTGATCGGCTCTTCCAACCGCTTCGCCCACGCGGCGAGCGTCGCGGTGGCCGAGTCGCCGGCCAAGGCGTACAACCCGCTGTTCATCTACGGCAGCTCGGGGCTGGGCAAGACGCATCTGCTGCACGCCATCGGGCACTACGCCACGACGCTCGGCAACGCGCGCTCGGTCCGGTACGTCTCGACCGAGGAGTTCACCAACGACTTCATCAACTCGCTCCGGGACGACAAGACCAGCGCGTTCCAGCGGCGCTACCGCGACGTCGACATCCTGCTGATCGACGACATCCAGTTCCTGGAGAACCGCGAGCGCACCCAGGAGGAGTTCTTCCACACGTTCAACACCCTGCACAACGCGAACAAGCAGATCGTCATCACCTCCGACCGGTCGCCGAAGCAGCTCGCGACCCTGGAGGACCGGCTGCGTACCCGCTTCGAGTGGGGGCTGCTCGCGGACATCCAGCCGCCGGACCTGGAGACCCGGATCGCGATCCTCCAGAAGAAGGCGGCGCAGGAGCGCCTGTACGCGCCGCCGGACGTGCTGGAGTTCATCGCCTCGCGGGTGTCGAACTCGATCCGGGAGTTGGAGGGCGCCCTGATCCGGGTGACCGCGTTCGCCAGCCTGACCCGCTCGACGGTCGAGTTGTCGCTGGCGGAGGAGGTGCTGCGGGACTTCATCCCGGACGGCGCCGGGCCGGAGATCACCGCCGACCAGATCATGGTCTCCACCGCCGACTACTTCGGGGTCAGCCTGGAGGACCTGCGTGGCCATTCCCGATCCCGGGTGCTGGTGAACGCCCGTCAGGTGGCCATGTACCTGTGCCGGGAGCTGACGGACCTCTCGCTGCCCCGGATCGGGCAGGCGTTCGGTGGCCGGGACCACACCACCGTCATGCATGCCGACCGCAAGATCCGCCAGCAGATGGCCGAACGCCGGTCGCTCTACAACCAGATCGCCGAGCTGACCAACCGGATCAAGCAGAACACCTGAGACGTGCCCCACCCCATCCGTACGGCGGACGGGGACGGACCCGACGCGCCCGGCCGGACCACCGGCCGGGCGCTTTTTCGTCTTCCACAGCGGGCCACGGCTTGACCCTCGACATGGTGGAGACCACAACATCAGGGCCGTGTCCGTTCGCCGCTCGGATCGTTGTCCACAGCTCGTTGTCCACTGCCTGTGGACAACTACCGTCCGCCCACCTCGCGGTTACCCACAGGTTGTGGACAAACCCTGGGGACGACCCTGTGGACGCCTGGGGACAACCGGTCCGTTGTCCACCGAAGACGGTCCGCCTGTGGGGATCCTGTTGAAGGTTCTGGGGACAACGGCGTCCACACCCTTTCCCGCTATCCACAGGACTGGGGAGAAAGTCGGTGGATTACCGGTGGACAACCGGTGGACAACGGTGGACAACCTGGGGACGCCGGCCGCCTGTGGACCGCCAGGCGGGTTATACCCCTGGTTCTCCACAGGTAAACCACCGGTGGATAACGTGCCTGAGCTGCGCAGACGCAGGTTCTCCACAGTTTGCACAGGTGCGATGAAGATGACGAGTTATCTCTTCTAAGAGAACAAAAACCAATCATCACCGTTGGACTTCCTGTGGATCGGGCCGTGCACCGCCGTCGGCGGTCGCCCCGGCACCTGGATCCACGGGGTCGGGCGCACGGCCGATGCTCACGCGCCATAAGGTGCGATGGGTACCCGCACGGACAGGCGGGTCGGTAGGCAGCGGTCGGCATGAGAGAGTTGTCGCTGACGTCGACGCGGAGGCATTGATGAAGTTCCGAGTGGAGCGAGACGCGCTCGCCGAGGCCGTGGCCTGGACCGCGAAGAGCCTGCCCAACCGGCCGTCCGTACCGGTGCTCGCCGGCGTGATGCTGCGCGTCACCGACGGCAACCTGCAGGTTTCCGGATTCGACTACGAGGTCTCCAGCCAGGTCACCGTCGAGGTGCAGGGCGACGCCGACGGTGCCGCTCTGGTCTCCGGTCGGCTGCTGGCCGAGATCACCAAGGCGCTGCCCGCCAAACCGGTGGACATCGCCGCCGTCGGCGCCCACCTCGAACTCGTCTGTGGCAGCGCCCGGTTCACCCTGCCCACCATGCCGGTCGAGGACTACCCGTCCCTGCCGGAGATGCCGGAGAGCGCCGGCACGGTCGACGCCGCCGCCTTCGCCGGTGCGGTCGCCCAGGTCGCCGTGGCCGCCGGCCGCGACGAGACGCTGCCGATGATGACCGGCGTACGCATCGAGCTCTCCGGCGGCACGCTGGCCATGCTCGCCACCGACCGCTACCGGCTGGCCCTGCGCGAGATGCAGTGGAACCCGGACGACCCCGAGGTGAGCTTCAACGCCCTCGTGCCGGCCCGGACCCTGCACGACACCGCCAAGGCGCTCGGCCCGATCGGCGGGCAGGTCACCATGGCGCTCTCCCAGGGCAAGACCGGCGAGGGAATGATCGGCTTCGCCGGTGGCACCCGGCGCACCACCAGCCGGCTACTCGACGGGGCGAACTACCCGCCGGTGCGTTCGCTCTTCCCGGCCAGCCACAACGCCGAGGCGCGGGTGCCCGTCAGCACCCTGATCGAGGTCGTCAAGCGGGTCGCCCTGGTGGCCGAGCGGACGACCCCGGTGCTGCTCAGCTTCAGCGCCGACGGCCTGGTGGTCGAGGCCGGCGGCACCGAGGAGGCGCGGGCCAGCGAGGCCATGGAGGCCACCTTCACGGGCGACCCGCTGACCATCGGCTTCAACCCCCAGTACCTGATCGACGGCCTGACCAACCTGGGGGCCCAGTTCGCCGTGCTCTCGTTCGTCGACGCCTTCAAGCCCGCGGTGATTTCGCCCGCGGGCGAGGATGGCGAGGTCATCCCCGGGTACCGGTACCTCATCATGCCGATCCGCGTCTCCCGCTGATCGCATCCCGCAGGACCCCGACGCACGGAGGTAGGAACACATGCAGCTCGGCCTGGTAGGGCTCGGCCGGATGGGCGGCAACATGCGCGAGCGGTTGCGCGCCGCCGGGCACGAGGTGGTCGGCTTCGACCACAACGCGGAGCTGAGCGATGTCGCGACCCTGGCGGAGCTCGCGGAGAAGCTGGAGTCGCCGCGTGCGGTCTGGGTCATGGTCCCCGCCGGTGTCACCGACGCGACCATCGACGAGCTCGCCGGATTCCTCGGCGAGGGCGACATCGTCATCGACGGTGGCAACTCGCGGTTCAGCGACGACGGGCCCCGCGCCGAGCGGCTGAACGCCCGCGGCATCGGATACCTCGACGCCGGCGTCTCCGGCGGCGTCTGGGGCCGGCAGAACGGCTACGCGCTGATGGTCGGCGGCGCCCAGGAGCACGTCGACCGGCTCATGCCGATCTTCGATTCGTTGAAGCCGGCGGGCGAGTTCGGGTTCGTGCACGCCGGGCCGGTCGGCGCCGGGCACTACGCCAAGATGGTGCACAACGGCATCGAGTACGGCCTGATGCACGCCTACGCCGAGGGCTACGAGCTGCTGGCCGCCTCCGAGCTGGTCACCAACGTGCCGGGGGTGTTCAAGTCCTGGCGCGAGGGCACCGTGGTCCGCTCCTGGCTGCTCGACCTGCTGGACCGGGCCCTCGACGAGGACCCGGAGCTGGCCGAGCTGAGCGGCTACACGGAGGACACGGGCGAGGGCCGCTGGACGGTCGACGAGGCGGTCCGGCTGGCCGTGCCGTTGAACGTGATCACCGCCTCGCTCTTCGCGCGCTTCGCCTCCCGCCAGGACGACTCGCCGGCCATGAAGGCCGTCGCCGCGCTGCGCCAGCAGTTCGGCGGGCACGCCGTCCACAAGCGCTGACCGGAATCCACAGGCCTGTGTACGTCCGCCGGCTCGAACTGGTCGACTTCCGCTCGTACGAGCGGGTCGGCGTGGATCTGGAGCCGGGGGCCAACGTCCTGATCGGCGCCAACGGCGTCGGCAAGACGAACCTGGTCGAGGCGCTGGGCTACGTGGCGACCCTGGATTCGCACCGGGTCGCCACGGACGCCCCCCTCGTCCGGATGGGCGCGTCCTCGGCGGTGATCCGCTGCGCGGTGGTGCACGACGGTCGCGAGCTGCTGGTCGAGCTGGAGATCGTTCCGGGCAAGGCCAACCGGGCCCGGCTCGGCCGGTCACCGGCCCGCCGGCCGCGGGACGTGCTCGGCGCACTCCGGCTCGTGCTGTTCGCCCCGGAGGATCTGGAACTCGTCCGGGGCGACCCGGCCGAGCGCCGCCGTTACCTCGACGACCTGCTGGTGAGCCGCCAGCCCCGGTACGCCGGGGTGCGGGCCGACTACGAGCGGGTGGTCAAGCAGCGCAACGCCCTGCTGCGCACCGCGTACCTGGCCCGCAAGACGGGCGGGTCGCGGGGCGGGGACCTGTCGACCCTGGCCGTCTGGGACACCCACCTGGCCCGACACGGTGCGGAACTGCTCGCGGGCCGGCTGGAACTGGTGGCCGCGCTGGGCCCGCACGTGACGAAGGCGTACGACGCCGTGGCCGCCGGCCGCGGGGCCGCCGGGATCGCCTACCGGCCGTCGGTGGAGCTGGCGGAGCCCACCACCGACCGGGAGGCGCTGACGGCGGCGCTGGCCGCCGCGCTCGCCGACTCCCGCTCCGCCGAGGTCGAGCGGGGCACGACGCTGGTCGGCCCGCACCGCGACGAGCTGACGCTGACCCTGGGCCCGCTGCCCGCCAAGGGGTACGCCAGCCACGGCGAGTCCTGGTCGTACGCCCTGGCCCTGCGGCTGGCCGGCTACGACCTGCTCCGGTCCGACGGCATCGAGCCGGTGCTGGTGCTCGACGACGTCTTCGCGGAGCTGGACGCCGGCCGGCGGGAACGGCTCGCGGAGCTGGTGGGTGGCGCGAGCCAGCTGCTGGTGACCTGCGCCGTCGCCGAGGACGTGCCGGCGTCGCTGCGTGGTGCCCGGTACGCCGTCAGCGAGGGGACGGTGGAACGTGTCGGATGAGCGGCTTCCGCCGGCCCGCCTCGGCCCCGGCCGTGGTGGCGGTGGGACGGCCGGCGGGAATTCCGGCGGCGCGCCGGACGGTGGCGCGGCGGGTTCCGGTGGCGCGAGCGGGCCGGAGCTGGCCCGGGCGGTGCTGGACGCGGCGAAGGCCCGCCGGGAGGCGGCGGCGCGGACGCGGCGGCGTACCACCGGCGGCGGGGGCGGCGAGGGCGGTCAGGAGCGGCGGCTGCGCGGCTACTCCGGCTCCGGGCCGGACCCGCGTGATCCGCAGCCGCTCGGCGCGGTGCTCAACCGGCTCGTCAAGGCGCGCGGCTGGCAGCAGCCGGCGGCCGAGGCGACGGTGTTCGGCGCCTGGGAGCGGGTGGTCGGCCCGGAGGTGGCCCAGCACAGCCGGCCGGTGAAGCTGGAGAACGGCGAGCTGACCGTGGAGGCCCGCTCGACCGCGTGGGCGACCCAGCTCCGGCTGCTGGCCGGTTCGCTGCTCCAGCAGATCGCCCGTGAGGTCGGCCACAACGTGGTGCGCAAGCTGCACATCCACGGCCCTGCCGCGCCGTCCTGGTCGAAGGGCCCCCGGCGGGTCCGTGGCCGGGGCCCCCGGGACACCTACGGCTGACCGGCAGCCGGGCGCGCACCGGGCCGGCGGATCGCGTCAGCGACCGTCGTGCCGGGCCTCCCGCTCGGCGCGTTTGCGTTCCCGCTGCTCGCGGCTCCATTGCTTACGCCGCTCCAGGTCCTGCTTCCACGCCTCCCGGGCCTGGCTCGAACCGCCCTGCACCGCGCCCTGCACCTCCGGCGGGCCCGCCAGGCGCCGGAAGGCCCAGGCCATCAGGCGCCCACCCTCGCCAGGGGCCTTCGGGGTCGGCTTGTCCTCGGTCATCGCCTGGCCTCTCCGGTACGGCAGGGAACGTTTTGCATGCCAATAATTGGTACACCAATCGTTGGTAGGATCGCAACGACGACGAGGAGGTCCACCCGTGCCCGACCAGCTCGACGGGGATCCCCTGGCGCTGGAGCAACAGGTGTGCTTCGCGCTCTCGGTCGCGGCCCGTGGCGTGGTCGCCGTCTACCGGCCACTGCTGGAGCCGATGGGGCTGACCCACCCGCAGTATCTGGTCATGCTCGCGCTCTGGCAGCACGCGCCGCTGTCCGTACGCGACCTCAGCCGCCTGCTCCAGCTCGACCCGGGCACACTGTCACCCCTGCTCAAGCGGCTGGAGGCGACCGGCTACGTCCGGCGCGAGCGCGACCCGGCCGACGAGCGGAGCCTCGCGGTGACCCTGACGCCCGCAGGTGAGGCCCTGCGGGCGCGCGCCGAGCAGATCCCGCCCACGATCGTCGAACGACTCGGCCTGCCGGTCGACGACCTGCGCCACCTGCACACCGTGCTGACCGAGGTCATCGCGGCCGCCAGCCGCGCCGGTGCGGCCGGCGGGGGGCGCCGGGGCGGTCAGGCGTCGGCGTAGACGGCGAAGCCGCGGTCGGCACAGCGCCGGTAGAAGGCGGCCAGGACGGCCAGCTCGGCGCAGGTGAAGTTCCACTGCGGCGGTTCGCCGCTCTCGTCGCGCAGCGCGTCCAGCCGGCTGTCGAGCCAGCGCAACTGCTGCTCCGCCAGGCGGCCGTCGGCGAGCAGCGCCCGCAGCACCTCGCTCACCGAGTCGAAGGTCACCGCCTCGCCGTGCGCCCGGTGGCCCGCCACGAACCGCTCGATGCCACCGGCGACCCAGGCGCAGCCGTCGGGGTCGATCACCGGGTCCTCGTCCTCGGCGGCGGCATCCGTGGCGTAGAGCACTCCTTCGAGGCCGAGCAGCAGATCCACCAGCTCGGTGTACGCGGTCGCCCGTACGGTGCCGGTCTTGGCGATCAGCTCGGCGAGCGCCGCGGTGGGTGCGGAGATGCTCGGCACGTCGACGATGTCGCCGAAGTCGACGAACTCGGCCGGCGCGACCGGATCGTAGAAGCGGCCGGTCCGCGGCCACTGCACCGCGACGTTGTCCAGCCCCATCTGGCGTCACCTCTTAATGAGCACGGATAGTTTCGATCGGGTCGATCGTCCGGTTCCGGCCGGAAAAGATCAAGGCCGGGTCGACGGCGTGGCGGGGAGGACGCCTCCGGCGCTCCGACCGGCACCGATCGTCGGGCGGCGCCGGCCCCCTATGGCCCCCTCGCGTGTAGGGGGAGTCGCGGGCGGCGCGGTTCGGCCGGCTACGTCGGTCTCAGCCGCTTCGCAGGGGTGCCGAGTGGCGGTTCTGTCGTCCGCGCACAGTAAGATTGACGCTGAGACGAAGACCCGGTGCGGAGCGACGAGACACGGGCCCGGAGCAGGGCCCGCGATCATTGTCCATGTCGGGTCTAGCCGATCGCGATCCGCGGGCAACCGCGGCGACCGGCGCGTTCGATCCGTACCCCGGAATTGTCCCCGGTGCCGGTCCGCGCGTCGACGTCGCGTCCTGTCCGCCGAACCCGCGCCCGACGCGCCACCAGGTGCGGACGGCGCGAGAAAGTGGCCGAGGGTGGCAGCGCAGGACAAGCAGGAGTACGGCGCCGGGTCGATCACCGTCCTCGAAGGGCTGGAAGCGGTCCGGAAGCGCCCCGGTATGTACATCGGGTCGACCGGTGAACGCGGTCTGCACCACCTGGTGTGGGAGGTCGTCGACAACGCCGTGGACGAGGCGCTGGCCGGCCACTGCGACACCATCGACGTGGTGCTGCTCGCCGACGGTGGGGTCCGGGTCACCGACAACGGCCGGGGCTTCCCGGTCGACCTGCACCCCAAGCTGAAGAAGCCGGGTGTCGAGGTGGCGCTGACCGTTCTGCACGCGGGCGGCAAGTTCGACGGCAAGGCGTACGCCGTCTCCGGCGGTCTGCACGGCGTCGGTGTCTCCGTGGTGAACGCCCTCTCCACCAAGATGGCGGTGGAGATCCACAAGGACGGCTTCGTCTGGCGGCAGCAGTACCACAACTCCAAGCCGACCCCGCTGGAGAAGGGCGAGCCGACCGACCAGACCGGCTCCGCGGTCGCCTTCTGGCCCGACGCGGACGTGTTCGAGACGGTCGACTTCGACTTCCAGACCATCTACCGGCGGATCCAGGAGATGGCCTTCCTCAACCGGGGCCTCACCATCCACCTGCTCGACGAGCGGGTCCCGGAGGGCGAGGAGGGCAAGCCGCGCGAGGTGACCTTCTGCTACAAGGGCGGCATCGCCGACTTCGTCCGGCACCTCAACGCCTCGAAGAGCCCGATCCACAAGACGGTGGTCGAGTTCGGCGCCGAGGAGGAGGGCATGTCGGTCGAGATCGCCATGCAGTGGAACGAGTCGTACGGCGAGTCGGTCTACACCTTCGCCAACACGATCAACACCCACGAGGGCGGCACCCACGAGGAGGGCTTCCGGGCCGCGCTGACCAGCGTCGTCAACCGCTACGGCGCCGACAAGAAGCTGCTCAAGGGCGACGAGAAGCTCTCCGGCGAGGACATCCGCGAGGGCCTGGCCGCGATCATCTCGGTGAAGCTGGCCAACCCGCAGTTCGAGGGCCAGACGAAGACCAAGCTCGGCAACACCCCGGTGAAGAGCTTCGTGCAGCGGGTCTGCAACGAGTGGCTGGTCGACTGGTTCGACCGCAACCCGGCCGAGGCGAAGGTCATCATCCAGAAGGCGTCCCAGGCGGCCCGCGCCCGGATCGCCGCGCAGCAGGCCCGCAAGCTGGCCCGCCGCAAGTCACTGCTGGAGTCCGGCTCGATGCCGGGCAAGCTGGCCGACTGCCAGTCCACCGACCCGCGCGAGTCCGAGGTCTTCATCGTCGAGGGCGACTCGGCCGGCGGCTCGGCCAAGCAGGGCCGCGACCCACGGACCCAGGCGATCCTGCCGATCCGGGGCAAGATCCTCAACGTGGAGAAGGCCCGGATCGACCGGGTGCTCAAGAACAACGAGGTCCAGGCCCTGATCACGGCTCTGGGCACCGGCATCCACGACGACTTCGACATCGAGAAGCTGCGCTACCACAAGATCGTTCTGATGGCCGACGCCGACGTCGACGGCCAGCACATCCAGACCCTGCTGCTCACGCTGCTCTTCCGCTTCATGCGTCCGCTGGTCGAGCTGGGGCACGTCTACCTGGCCGCCCCGCCGCTCTACAAGATCAAGTGGAACAAGAAGGGCGACGACGCGCAGTACGCGTACTCGGACCGCGAGCGGGATGGCCTGATCGCGCTGCGTCAGCAGAAGAAGCCCAACGCGAAGCCGGACGACATCCAGCGGTTCAAGGGTCTCGGCGAGATGAACTACCCCGAACTGTGGGACACCACGATGAACCCGGCGACGCGTACGCTGCGTCAGGTCACGCTCGACGACGCGGCCACCGCCGACGAGTTGTTCAGCGTGCTGATGGGTGAGGACGTCGAGGCGCGCCGCTCGTTCATCCAGCGCAACGCCAAGGACGTCCGGTTCCTGGACATCTGACGGGCCTCGGCGGGCCCGCCGGTAATCCACCGGCCGGCCCGCCGATCCACAGAGTTATCCACAGCACGGCCGGTTTCCACAGCCGTTATCCACAGCACGAAAACGACTCTGAGTCTGATAAGGGTTAACAGTGACCGATATCCCCGAGTCCACACCGAACGAGCCCGAGGCTCCCGAGGTCGCCGCTGCCGTCGTCGCGCACGACCGCATCGAACCGGTCGGGCTCGAGGTGGAGATGCAGCGCTCCTACCTCGACTACGCGATGAGCGTCATCGTCGGGCGGGCGCTGCCGGACGTCCGGGACGGGCTCAAGCCGGTCCACCGCAAGATCCTCTACGCCATGTTCGACTCCGGCTACCGCCCGGACCGGGGCTACGTGAAGTGCTCCCGGGTGGTCGGCGACGTGATGGGTCAGTTCCACCCGCACGGCGACTCGGCGATCTACGACGCGCTGGTCCGGATGGCGCAGCCCTGGTCGCTGCGCTACCCGCTGGTCGACGGCAACGGCAACTTCGGCTCGCCGGGCAACGACCCGGCTGCCGCCATGCGCTACACCGAGTGCAAGCTGGACCCGCTGGCCATGGAGATGCTGCGGGACATCGACGAGGACACCGTCGACCTCCAGGACAACTACGACGGCCGGGCCAAGGAGCCCACCATCCTGCCGTCGCGGATTCCGAACCTCCTGGTCAACGGCTCCGAGGGCATCGCGGTCGGCATGGCCACCAAGATCCCGCCGCACAACCTGCGCGAGATCGGCGCGGCGGTGCAGTGGTGCCTGGAGCACCCGGAGGAGGACGAGGCCACCACCCTCGACGCGCTGCTGGAGATCGTCAAGGGGCCGGACTTCCCCACCCACGGCCTGATCGTGGGCACGCAGGCGATCCAGGACGCGTACCGCACCGGGCGGGGGTCGATCCGGATGCGCGCCGTGGTGGAGGTCGAGGAGGACAAGCGGGGCCGCCCCTGCCTGGTCGTCAGCGAGCTGCCCTACCAGGTGAACCCGGACAACCTGGCCGAGCGGATCGCCGAGCTGATCAAGGAGGGCAAGCTCGGCGGCATCGCCGACATCCGGGACGAGTCCTCCGGGCGTACCGGCATGCGGATCGTGCTCGTGCTCAAGCGCGACGCGGTCGCCAAGGTGGTGCTGAACAACCTCTACAAGCACACCCAGCTCCAGGAGACCTTCGGCGCCAACATGCTGGCGCTGGTCGACGGGGTGCCGCGCACGCTCAACCTGGCCCAGTTCATCCGTTACTACGTCGAGCACCAGATCGACGTGATCCGCCGGCGTACGGCGTTCCGGCTGCGCAAGGCGGAGGAGCGGGCGCACATCCTGCGCGGCCTGTCCAAGGCGCTGGACGCCCTCGACGACGTGATCGCCCTGATCCGGCGCTCGCCCACGGTGGAGGACGCCCGTCAGGGCCTGATCCGGCTGCTGGAGATCGACGAGATCCAGGCGACCGCGATCCTCGACATGCAGCTGCGCCGGCTCGCCGCGCTGGAGCGCCAGCGGATCCTCGACGACCTGGCCAAGCTGGAGCTGGAGATCGCCGACCTCAAGGACATCCTCGCCAAGCCCGAGCGGCAGCGGAAGATCGTCTCCGAGGAGCTGGGCGAGATCGTCGCCAAGTGGGGTGACGAGCGGCGGACCAAGATCGTGCCGTTCGAGGGCGAGGTCTCCATGGAGGACCTCATCGCCCGCGAGGACGTGGTCGTCACGATCACCCGTACGGGCTACGCCAAGCGGACCAAGGTCGATCTCTACCGCTCCCAGCGGCGCGGCGGCAAGGGCGTCAGTGGGGCCACGCTGCGGCAGGACGACATCGTCAGCCACTTCTTCGTCTGCTCGACGCACGACTGGATGCTGTTCTTCACCAACAAGGGGCGTGTCTACCGGGCCAAGGCGTACGAACTGCCCGAGGCCAGTAGGGTGGCGAAGGGCCAACACGTGGCGAACCTGCTCGCGTTCCAGCCCGACGAGCAGATCGCCCAGATCATCGAGATCCCGAACTACCAGGTGGCCCCCTACCTGGTACTTGCCACGAAGAACGGCCTGGTGAAGAAGACTCGGCTCGAGGAGTTCGACTCCCCGCGGTCCGGCGGCATCATCGCGATCAACCTGCGCGACGAGGACGAGCTGGTCGGGGCGGCGCTTGTCGCCCCCGAGGAGGATCTGCTGCTGGTGTCGAAGAACGCGCAGGCGATCCGGTTCAACGCCAGCGACGAGGCGCTGCGCCCGATGGGCCGGGCCACCTCGGGCGTGATCGGCATGCGGTTCAGCGAGGAGGACGTCCTGCTGGCGATGGAGGTCGTCCGTGAGGGTCTGGACGTCCTGGTCGCCACGAACGGGGGATACGCGAAACGTACCCCGATCGAGGAATACCCCGTGCAGGGCAGGGGAGGTAAGGGCGTGCTGACTGCGAAGATTACCGAGCGGCGCGGTGGTCTGGTTGGCGCGGTGGTGATCGACCCGGACGACGAACTGTTCGCGATCACCAGCAACGGTGGTGTCATCCGGACTCCGGTGAAGCCTGTACGCCGTACACGTGACCGGAACACAATGGGGGTCAAGCTGATGGACCTTCCGGATGGCGTGACTATCGTGGCGATTGCTCGCAATGCCGACGAGCCTGACGAACAGGACTAGTTGAATGACGGAGACACAGGCGAAGTCGGGGAACACGGGGACCTCGGCCACCCCGGTCGACGAGGAGGCCGCGAAGAGCGGCACACCAGCGACCGGCCGCGCCGCCGTGGGCCGGGCGACCGTCCCCGCCGACGCGCCTGCCCCGAAATTCACCCGGGCTCCCGGAATGACGCCGCCCCCGGACAAGCCCTCCGAGGACGCGGACGGGGCGGACAAGACCGAGGTGGCGGCGGGGGCCGACAAGCCGACCCCCGCGGCCGGCCCGGCCGCGGCCAAGCCGACGGCGACCCAGCCGTTGAAGTTCGGTGCCGGCCCGTCGGGCGGCACCACCGGGACATCGCCGCGACTCACGGGCGCCACCGGCACCCAGCCGAGGGTCACAGGTGCCACTGGCACCCAGCCCCGTGTCACCGGCACCGCGAAGCCGCAACCGGACGGTGCCCGACCGGCCGGCGCGGGCCGTCCCGCCAACGGGGGCGGGCTGCCGCCGGGCGTCAGCGGCGCGGCCGCCGTCGGTGCCGCCCGCGTGGGTGACGCGGTACGCGCCGCGCGTACGTCGGTCAGCTCGGCCGCCTCGCGCGGACCGCGCCGGGCCCGGCTGAACCTCAAGCGGATCGACCCGTGGTCCGTGATGAAGTTCGCGTTCGCCGTCTCGGTGGTGCTCTTCATCGTCGTCGTGGTGGCCACCTCGGTGCTCTACCTGGCGCTCGACGCGATGGGCGTGTTCACCAGCGTCAACGACAGCCTGACCGACCTGGTCAGCGCGGGCGGCGGCCAGAGCACCAGCGGCTTCCAGATCACCGCCAAGGGCGTGATCCTCAGCTCGGCGCTGATCGGTCTGGTCAACGTCGTGCTGTTCACGGCGCTCGCCACGCTCGGGGCGTTCGTCTACAACGTCTGCGCCGACCTGGTCGGCGGCATCGAGCTGACGCTCGCCGAGCGCGACTGAACCACCGACGAGAGCCGGGGCACCGCCGAGCGCGGAGTCCCGGCTCTCGTGTGTCCGGGCACGTCCGGAGGCGTCGGGGCACGCCGTACGGCCGGCGAAATCAACTGGGCCCGCCGCGCGGCCTCCGGTAGGTTCAGGGGGACGGCAACGGCCGGACGTCCCGGCCGGCCCCGATTTGGGGCCGGGCGGACGGATGGGTTAACCTTGCTCGTCGCTACGCGGGGCTATAGCTCAGTCGGTTAGAGCGCAGAGCTGATAACTCTGAGGTCGCTGGTTCGATTCCAGCTAGCCCCACCGCACATCGTCCGACGACAGTCGAGCACGAGGGGTAGATCCCAATGATCAAGAAGCTCCTGATCCTGGCCGGCGTCATCGGTGTCGCGGCCGTGGTGGCCGCGAAGGTCAAGGCTTCCAACGACGAGCGCGCCCTGTGGCACGAGGCGACCACCGCTCCCGACCTGCGCTGATCCCCAGGTCACTGCCAGCACCGGCGGCATCGTCCGGCCCGGGGGCCCTAGCTCAACTGGCAGAGCACTGCCTTTGCAAGGCAGGGGTTAGGGGTTCGAGTCCCCTGGGCTCCACTCAGCTCCCATGCAGGTCACGGGGCTTAGTCCTCGCGCAATCAGCTTTCTGATTGACGTTCTTTACCTCCACGTGTGCCACCGCGTCTCGGTGAGTGGTCAACTCCGCTGCTGCCGGTGTTGACGGTCACGACCTGGGCGGGACAACGAACCGCCCCGGAGCCGCCGGCGAGGACCGGCAAGTTCCGGGGCGGTGACTGCGCGTGTTAGTCGACCACCAGCGCGGTGCGCCAGTTCGGCGTGGCGCCGGTGAGGTCGAGTTGCTGGAACAGCTCCTTGGTGCCCTGCTCAGCGAGCGTACCGCGGTGCGCGTCGATACTGACCGTCAGCCCATGTACGTCGTACACAGTCAGTGACTCAAGCCAGTCCGGGCCTCCGCCAGGGGTGAAGTACGCCTGATGACCGTCGACGGTGGTGTTCGGCTGCGGAGGCAGCTTACCGTTCAGTTCGGTCCGGATCTTGTCGGTCATCTTGAAGTACGGGGAGAAGGTGACGTCCAGCGTTTTTGCCCGCTGGGAGCCGGGATTCGCGGTGGGAGGTTCGGCGCTGTACGTAACGCCGGCGTGCCACCGCGTGCCGTCCGAGGTCAGCGGCCCGCCGACGTCGGTCAGGATCGGCCGCAGGTTTTGCGGCACCCCCGTGACCTGGACTGGCATCCGCACCCGCTCGGTCGTACTGAGCGTGAGCTTCTGCGCCACGTGCAGGGCGATCTCCCGGGCATCCTGTCCCGACGCCCAAGGCGCGACCCGGACCTCGGCCCAGCCGTCCGGGGCGTACTGCCAGCGGAGGCAGAGCTGGTCGGTGCCCTCGACGTCGTACTGGGTGAAGGTCGCCGCTGCGCCCCGTACCTGAGGCGCGGGCACCGTACTGACGGTGGGCGCCCGCCCGTCGATGCCGATCACCTGAGGCGCCGACGGCGTCACCCCCTTCGGGTAGAGGCTGACCGCCACACCTCCCCACGAGTTGGGCTGTGGCGAGCCGGCAGCGTGCCCGATCAGGGATACTCCCGGGCCGCTCAGCAGCAGACCCACCTGGTACTGCACCCCGTTCAAGCCCGACGGCAACCAACCGAACCGAACGTACTGGACGGTTGGGTCGACCATCTCCAACACGGCCGGGATCCGCGACGAGCCGGGCGACGGTACCTGCCCGGTGAACGGCTCCAGTGGAGCCAGGGCGCCGACCATCTCCAGCGACGGCGCCGACGGCCGGTCCGGCGCGACCAGACCCGGCACCGTGACAGCTCCGACGGCCAGCACGACCGCTGCCAACGCGGCACCCGCGCCGCGGCCGTACCAGCGCTGCCGCCGCCCGGTGCTCATCGCCTGCTCGATGTTCAGCACGGCCGACGGCTGTTCGGCCGATTCGACTTCGGCGCGCATCAACCGCGCTACATCCATTTCCTCAGTCATCTTCGACTCCCGTCAGGCAGTACGTTGGTCGGCGCGCCACTCGCGTCGCCGGTCAGCACGTCATCTCTGCCAGGGGCGAGCAGGCGGCGCAGCGTCGCCAGCCCCTTGGCGGTCTGGCTCTTGACGGTGCCGGGCGCGCAGTCCAGCGCCTGCGCCGTCTCCTCCACCGTCAAGTCCTGGAAGAACCGCAGCACCAGGACGGCCCGCTGCCGCGGCGCGATCCGACGCAGCGCCGCCACCACATCGAGCCGCTCCGTGGCATCCGGGGCGGCCGGCGCGGGCCGCTCCGGTAGCAGGTCAGTGAGCAACACTCTGGCCCAGCCGCGCCGCCGATCGTCGATCAACCGGCGCAGCAGCATCGTCCGGACCAACGCATTCAGGTTGTCGGCCCGCCGAGCCCGTGGCCAGTTGCGGTACAGCTCAGTGAGTACCCGCTGCACGATGTCGTCGCCCTGGTGCCAGTCGCCGCACATCAGATACGCCGTCCGGCGCCACTGCGACAGACCGGCGTGGACGCACTCGGTGTACTCGGCATCGGCTGCGGCCCGCTCGGCGATTCCCCGCCTCAGCGGCATCCTCGGACCTGTCCTCCCACCGGCCACCACCCGTACGGTGATCGTCCGCATACCCGCATCTCCACCCCTCCCGTAGCTGTGTCTCCAACACCGCTATGTCGTGGCCGGAGCAGCGCCGGGTTGCCCGTCGGAATTGAGATCAGTTGTAAGGAAGACTCTGGCTGCCTCGGATGACGCCATGGGCCGGGCACATGTCGAGCGTGACGAGGTGACCTTTGCCGATTGCGTGGATCCGGCCGTTGTCTGCGGGAACCAGCCGGTCGACCCGCGTCGACAGCCGGGTGCGGGCGACGACGTTGCCAGCGCGGTCGATGGTGAGCAGCGAGCCGTCCGCGAAGGCGAACAGCGCCCCGCCGGGCACGAGGGCCGAGGCGCGGACAACGCCGTGCGGTGGATGCCGTACGTACCCCAGCAGTCCTCGACACGCTGTTCGCACAACTGGGCCCCGCTGCGGGGTTCCAGCCGGACCAGACGCGAGTGCCGCTCCGCCACGACGAGGAGACCGGACGCCACCGCCATCGCTTGCAGGCCCGACCTCAGGTGTAACGGCCGCGACCACAACACGCTGACCGGCTGATCCACCACTGCGGCATGATCGCACGCATCGACGTTGGAGCCCGATGCATAGACTCGCTTCGTGACCGCGCCCGGATACCCCGCACCCGCGCCGCCGTCGATGGTTCGCCCGATCTGGTTGCTTGCCGGCCCAGCGTTCAGTGCGTTGCTCGCCGCCGGGCTGCTCGCCGCGCCTGTCGGACCACTTGCCAGCGCGATCAGGCGCGATCTCGGAGTGTCCAGCGAGGCCATGACGCTGACCATGGCCGCGTCGTTCGTGGCGGCGACGGTGGCGCTGGTCGTGCCCGGCTACCTGCTCGGCCGGCGGTGGCCCATCGTCACCGCGTTGCCGGCGCTGGTGCTCCTGGTCCTGGGGAACGTGCTCAGCGCGTCCGCGTCGGGGGCGGCGCTGCTGGCGGCGGGGCGGGTGGTCGTCGGGCTGGGTGCCGGAGCCGTGGCCGGTGTCGCCGTCGTCCTCTCCGGTCAGGTGGGCCGCTGGCGTTCCCCGGCCCGGCTGGTGCTGGGCCTCGCGCTCGGCGCCGCCCTCCTGCTCGGGCCCGTCGTGAGCGGCGTGCTGGCGCAGGCGCTCGGCTGGCGGTCGGTGTTCCTCGTCGACGTGGTGGTGGCCGTTCTCGCGTTGCTGGGCACCGTGGTGAGCGGCATCGCGTGGGCTGTCGCCCGCCGGGCACCGCTGCCGGCACGTTAGCGTCGGGACGTGACCACCCGAGACCCGCGCCAGCTCCCGGCCGACACCGGCATCGCCGAGGCCGCCGCCATCCTGCGTACCGGCGGGTTGGTGGCCTTTCCCACCGAGACCGTCTACGGGCTCGGCGCGAACGCGCTGGACGCCCGGGCGGCCGCCCGGATCTTCGAGGCGAAGGCGCGGCCCAGCTTCGATCCGCTGATCACGCACCTTGCCGAGGCTGCCGAGTTGGAGAAGCTGGTCGGGGCGGTGCCGGCTGCGGTGGCGGCGTTGGCCGAGCGCTTCTGGCCCGGGCCGCTCACGCTGATCGTGGACCGGCCGGCGGCGGTCCCGTCGATCGTCACCTCGGGTCTGGCGACGATGGCGGTCCGGGTGCCGGACAACGGGTACGCGCGGGCGCTGATCGCCGAGGCCGGCGTGCCGGTGGCCGCGCCGAGCGCGAACCGGTTCGGCCAGCTCAGCCCGACCCGGGCCGAGCACGTCGTGCGCGGGCTGGGCGCCGCGGTGGACGTGGTGCTCGACGGTGGCCCGACGCGGTGCGGGATCGAGTCGACAATCGTGGACGCCCGGGGCGGGCAGCCGGTGGTGCTGCGCCTCGGCGCCCTGCCGGTGGAGGCGTTGGAGGAGGCAGTCGGCCCGGTGACCGTACGCCCGGGCAGTTCCGGGCAGCCGGTCGCGCCCGGCACGCTGGCGGCGCACTACGCCCCGCGTACGCCGCTGCGGTTGGTCTCGGGCGGCGAGCCGCCGGCGGCCGACGGGGTCCGGCGCGGCTTCCTGGCCTTCCGGGAGCGGCCGGCGGGCGACTGGGCGGCGGTGGAGGTGCTCTCCGGCGCCGGTGACCTGACCGAGGCCGCCGCGCGGCTGTTCGACGCGCTGCACGAGCTGGACGCCACCGGCGTCGGCGAGATCCTGGTCGAGCCGGTGCCCGAGGTCGGCGTCGGCCGCGCGATCAACGACCGGTTGCGTCGCGCCGCCGCCACCTGGCATCCGGCGGGGTGAGTCGGGACCGATCAGGCAGCCCGCCGGGCGGGTGCACGGTGCCTGGACAGCTTCTGGCCGGGGCGCTGTCGAGCTGCCCCGTCCATGGGACCAACACGACAGGGCACGGTTCGTGGACGACGCCGACGAGGAACTCGGACGGATACCACCGAGCGCCGTGCCCCATCTGTGCGGGCAGCTCGACAGGGCCGACGGGGAGACAGACGCCGGTCACGGTCGCGTCGCCTGGTCGCCCGTGGTGTCGGTCGAATCGCCGACGTCCGACCGGTCGGCGTCCGGCCCATCCGCGTCTGGCCTGTCCGCCGGACCGGACTCCGACCGGGGCAGGCGTTCCACCAGGCGGGTGAGTGCGCCGTTGGCGAACGTGGCGCCGAGCGCCGAGCCCGTCGCGATGGTCCAGCCGACCGGACCGAGCGGGGTACAGCCGAAGAACTGGCTGACCCCCGGCGTCTGGACGACCACCGCCAGCACCCCGGCGGACGCGACGGTGGAGGCGAGCACGGCCGGGCTGGTGCCGCCCGCCAGTACCGTCTGCCCGAGCTGGGTGCCGACCAGTGAGACCAGTGCGACGGTGCCCGCCCGTCTGCGCCGCCCGGTGTAGCGGGCCAGCGTCCAGCCGGCGGTGGCGCCCAGCGTGGTGGCGGCGGCACGCAGTCCGATCTCCCGGGTCATCGTCTCGCCGAGCGAGGTGTCGGGTCCCTCCCGGAGCAGGCCGTCGGCGTGGTCCGCGCCCGGTGGCCGGACCGCGATGGCCAACGCCGGAGCCAGGTCGGTGAGCAGGTTGACCAGGAGAAGCTGCCGCCCGGTGAGCGCCGACCGGCCGGTGGCGGCGGCGGTCAACACGCTGAACGCGATCTCGCCGAGGTTGCCGCCGACCAGGATGCTGAGCGCGTGGCGTACCGAGGACCACATCGCCCGGCCCTCGACCAGCGTGGCGATGATGGTCTCCAGCCGGTCGTCGGTGACCACCAGATCGGCCGCCGCCTTGGCCGCCGGGGTGCCCCGTTGGCCGAGGGCGATGCCGACGTCGGCCAGCCGGATCGCCGGTGCGTCGTTGGCGCCGTCGCCGGTCATCGCCACCGTACGGCCGCACTTCTGCAACGCCTGGATGATCCGTACCTTGTGCGCGGGGGTGCACCGGGCCACCACGTCCGTGGCGGCGAGCCGCGCGGCGAGGGCGTCGTCGTCGAGCTGGTCGAGTTCGGCGGCGGTGACCACCCGCTGCTCGTCGTGATCGCTGATGGTGGCCGCGATCGCCTCCGCCGTCGCCGGGTGGTCACCGGTGATCATGATGGTGTGCACGCCGGCCTGGCGGATCCGGCGCACGGCGGGGGCGGCGCTCTCGCGTACCCCGTCGGCGAGGGCCAGGAAGCCGACGAACGTCAGGTCGTCCACCTGGTCGTCGGTGACCCCGGGTGAGGAGGTCCGGCACTCGGCCACGGCCAGGATCCGGTGCCCCGCCCGGGCCCGGGCGGCGAGCGTCGCGTGCAGCCCGTCGCGCCCCGCGTCGTCGAGCGGCTCGTCGCGTCCCCCCGGGGTGCGCCAGGCGGAGCACCGGGGCAGCACGGACTCCGGCGCTCCCTTCACGCTGAGCAGCAGCCGGTCCCCGGTGCGGCCGACGGTGGCGTGGTAGCCGCGGGACGGCTCGAACGGCAGGCCACCGACCGGCTCCCACCCCTGCGCGCCGGTCTGCTCGGTCACCCCGGCCGCCTGCGCGCCGGACCGGACCGCGCGATCCGTCTGCTGGGCCAGGTCGTGCGGGTCGGCGGCGGGCGGGGTGGCCCGCAGCGCGACGGCGAGGACCGGTCGCAGGCTGTCGTCGACCCGGTCCATCGGGACGTACCGGCCGTCGTCGCCGACCCCGGCGAGCATCAGCTGCCCCTCGGTGAGGGTGCCGGTCTTGTCGAAGCAGAGCACGTCCACCCGGCCGAGCGCCTCGATGGTGCGCGGGTTGCGGACCAACGCACCGTGCTCCGCCAGCCGCCGTGCGGCGGCCAACTGCGCGGCGCTGACCAGGAACGGCAGCCCTTCCGGCACGGACGCCACCGCCAGGTTCGCGGCGGTCGCGGCCGTCTCCGCCAGCGGTACGCCCCGCAGCAGACCCGCGCCGGCCACCGCCACCGCCGAGCCCGCCGCCAGCGGGATCGCCCCCCGGGTCAGCCTGCCCAGCCGCGCCTCCACACCGCTGGCCGGCGGGGCCTGCCGGGCCATCGCGAGGCTCCGCCCGGCCTCGGTGTCCGCGCCGGTGGCGACCACCACCGCCGTTCCGTGGCCGGCCGCGACGGTGGTGCCCTCGTAGAGCATCGACCGGCGGTCGGCCACGGCGGCGGCAACGACAGGCTGGTCGGACTTGCCGACGGGCAGCGACTCACCGGTGAGCGAGGACTCGTCGGTCTCCAGGCCGGCCGACTCCAGCACCCGGCAGTCCGCCGGAACGGCGTCGCCCGCTTCGAGCAGGATCACGTCGCCGGGCACCAACTCGTCGGCCGGCAGCACCGCTTCCGCGCCGTCGCGGCGTACCCGGGCGGTCACCGCCGAGCGGGACAGCAGCTCCGCCAGCGACCGTTCGGTGTTGTGCTGGTGCACCGCGCCGAGCAGCGCCGATCCGCCGACCACCCCGCCGACCAGGGCCGCGTCGACCAGCGAGCCGAAGGTCGCGGAGAGCACCGCCCCGGCGGCGAGCACCGGGGTGAGCGGGTTGGCCAGCTCGTCGACGAAGGCGCGCAGCAGACCCGTCGGTCCCGAGGGACCGTCGGGCGAGGCGATCCGGCGGCGCCGGGCCTCGTCGCTGGCCAGCCCGTCCGGACCGGTGCCGAGCTGGTCGAGCACCGTCGAGGACGGCATCAGGTGCCAGGCGGTGATCGTCGGCGCGGGGGCGTCCATCCGGTCGGGCAGCCGGTGCGCCCGTACGACGCCGTGCGCGAAGGCCAGCGCGGCCGCGCCGTTCACGGCGGCGAGGGTACGGCCGGGCAACTGCGCGGGCGCGGCGGTGAACGCCCCCAACGCGCCGAGGCCGGTGCCGGCCAGGGCCAGGCCGATGTTCTGCCGGGTCGTCGAGCGGGCCACCCCGGTCGCCTCGATCACCAGCGTCACCACCCGGAGGTCGGCGCCGACCAGCAGGTGCGCGCCCCAGGGCGGGAGATCCTCGGGGGCGGAGAACCCCAGCCCGCAGTCGGCGACGCCGAGCGCGGCCCGGTCGCCGGAGACCACCATCACCACGGCACCGTCGGCCTGGAGCGCCCGCACCGACTCGGCCAGCCGGTCGCCGCCGGGCAGGTGGGCGTCGGCGAAGCCGTACCGCCGGTCGTCGTCGCCGGCCACGACCAGCCGCAGACCGGCCTGACGGGCGGCGGTCGGCAGGGCGTCCACGCCCGGCGCCGGCTCCGGCTCGACCCGCAGTACGGCGGCCAGGGTGTCGCCCTCGGCGAGGCCGAGCAGGCTCCCGCCGCCCTCGCGTAGCCGCCGGCTGTCCGGGGTGTCACCCGGATCATCGGCATCCAGGGCGTCCAGCGGCCCGAGCCGCCAACCGTCGGACTGCCGCAGCTCCCCGGGCGCGGCCGGGTCGAAGAGGGTGAACGCGTGCGTCGCCACCCGCCCGGTGTCCGCCCCGGCCAGCGGGGCGAGGTCAGCCAGCACGCCCCGGTCGGAGCCGAGGACGGCGGCGTCCAGCACCAGCGTGTCGATCCGGTCGAGCTCGCGCAGCACGCTGCGGTCCATCGCGATCACTCCGCGCCGGGCGAGGATCCGGCCGAGCTGGGCGGCGTACCCCTCGCGTCCGCTGCCCGGGGCCTTGGGCAGCGCGGAGAGGCCCAGCGCGGCGGCCCGCTTCCGGCCGACGACCGGCGTGGCGGCTGCGGCTGCGGCGGCGCCGGCGGTGAGCATGCGCGTCACGTATCTCTCGGCGGGGCCGTCCGGCTTCGGCCGGGGACGGTCGAGTTTGGGTGCCCGGGCGACCGCCCGGTCCGGATCCCCGGTCAGCCGGGGCTCGGCCTGTGCCCACGTGCGGAGCTGGGCGCGTGCCTCACCCCACTGCACCACCCGCTGCGCGCCGTCGAGCACGATCCCGGTCCAGCCGCCGGAAAGGCCCTGCACGACCGCCTCGGCGAGCGGGAAGAGCACGTCGGCGCGGGGGTCGGCGCGCAGCCCCCGGTTTGCCAGCGCGTGCAGCCTCGGGTGCAGGTCGACCGCGCCGAGCAGCCCGGCGACCTCCCCCGGCACCGGGGTGAACGGCAGGATCCGGGTGGCGGCGGAGATGGTCAGGCCCAGGGCGTCGGAGGCCAGCGCACCGAGGGTGCGCGGCGTGCGCGGCCCCTCCTCGGGCGGGTGCGGCGGCGGGATGTCCGGGTCCGGTTGGTGCGGGCAGACGCGTTCGGCCCGGGCGACGGTGGCGATGAGGTGCCGCAACTCCGGCTGCGGCGTGCCGACGGCCACGACCACCCGTCCGGACGGGGCGTTGACCCGGGCCCACTCCACCCCAGGCACCTGCTCCAGCGCCGCCTCGACCTGCCGCGCGAGGGCGTCGCCGCCGTCCTGGCACACGCCGTGCACCTCGATGTGGTGCCGGCCGGGGCGGGACCACACCCGACGCCGGGTCAGCCCGGCCATCCGGGCCAGCCGGTTCGCGGCGGCGCCGACACTCCGGGAGGCCTCGCCGACGACCTGCGGCACGGCGACCGGCGGCAGGAGCCGAGCGGCGGCGCGGCCCAGCGGGGTCATCGAGGCGTACGACCGGACAGGCGCCGGTCGGGCCCCCCGCTGCCGATGCCTCTGCCGTACGCCATCTCGCCTCCCACGCCTCAACTCCGGCGGCCTGGCTTCCCGGCGTACCGTCCGTTATGCCCTCCGAGCAGCGCAAAGTTTCTCCCGCGCGGCGGGCCGGAAGTTTCTCCGCGCGGCGGGCATGGACGGTGGTGCCGGTGGAATCCGGATCGTCGTCACCGTCATCGGGGGAGGCTGGGATGAGCACACTGACGCGTCATCTGAGCGGGGCGCACGAGACGATCCGGGCGCTCGGCCGCCGGGTGGAGATCCCGGTGCTGGGCGAGGTCGCCGTGCCGCCACCCGACAAGATCGCCTACTACGCGGGCATCGGGGTGCTCGCCGCGCTCCAGGTCATCGAGTGGCCGCTGGCGCTGGTGATCACCGCCGGTCACGTGCTGGCGGACCAGCACCTGTCGGGCCTGGCGAAGGGCATCGGGGAGGCGCTGGAGACGGCCTGAGAGCGCCGGGCCGGTCGGCGCCGGGCTGGTGCTGTGACGGCGTCCACCCTTGACCTCAATGCGGGTTCAGGTACGAGGCTTGACCCGTGCTGATCGAACTGCGCCGGGCCCAGGCGGGGCCATCACAGCCGGATCCGCCGATCCGTGCCGAGCACCGGCCGCGCCGGACCGGCCGGCGGTGACCACCACGTCACCGCCGACGGCCCCGGCTGCCAGCGAACCGGGGCTCTTCTCGCCCCGGTTGCGGGCGATGACGGTCGGCAGCGTCGCGTTGATCTCGCTGCTCGCGTTCGAGGCGTTGGCGGTGGGCACCGCCATGCCGACCGTCGCCCGCAGCCTCGACGGGCTGGCGCTCTACGGGATCGCCTTCGGGGGTCCGTTCGCCATCGGCGTGCTCGCCATGGTCGCCTCCGGCATCTGGTGCGACGCCCGTGGCCCCCGGGTGCCGATGTGGCACGGGCTCGTCTGGTTCGTGCTGGGGCTGGTGATCGCCGGCAGCGCCACCACGATGGGCGTGCTGGTGGCCGGCCGGATCGTGCAGGGGTTCGGCTCCGGCCTGCTCTCGGTGGCGCTCTACGTGATCGTCGGGCAGGCGTACCCGGAGGTGCTGCACCGGCGGATCTTCGCGGCGTTCGCCGCCGCGTGGGTCGTACCGTCGCTGGTCGGTCCGGCGCTGGCCGGCCTGATCGTGGAGTACTTCGGCTGGCGGTGGGTCTTCCTGGCGGTGCCGGTGGTGGCGGTGCCGGCGGTGTTGCTGATCCACCCCGGCCTGCGTGCGGTCGGCGGGGCGACGATCACCGCGCTGCCGGTTGGCGCGGCGGCCCGGATCGGCTGGGCCTGCGGGGCGGGGGTGAGCGCCGCACTGTTGCACGTCGGGGGGCAGCAGCACGGCGGCACCGCCGTCGGGCTGGTGGCCCTGGCGCTGGCCGGGCTGCTGGTCTGCGCGCCCCGGCTGCTGCCGGCCGGGTTCCTGCGCGCCGGCCGGGGCCTGCCCACGGTGGTCGGGCTCCGTGGCCTCGCCTCGGCGGCGTTCGTCGGCGCGGAGGTGGTGATCCCGCTGATGCTGTCGCGGGAACGCGGACTGTCGCCGACGGCCGCCGGCCTGGTCCTGACCACCGGCGCTGTGGCCTGGTCGGTGGGTTCCTGGGTGCAGGGGCGGATGCCCGCGCCACGGTCCCGGGCCACCCTGCCGAGGGCTGGTCTGACCTGCATCGCCGCCGGCACCGCCGTGGTGACGCTTGTCGTCGCGCCGGCGGTGCCGGTCTGGGTCGGGATACTCGGCTGGGCGGGCGCGGGGGTCGGCATGGGGCTGCTCTATCCCTCGTTGTCGGTGCTCACCCTGGAGTTGTCCGCCCCCGGTGAGCAGGGCCGCAACAGCTCCTCGCTGCAACTGGGCGACTCGCTCTTCGCGGCGACCGTGCTGGCGCTCACCGGTGCGGTACTCGCCGCGGGCGCGGCTCCGGGTCCGGCCAGCTACGCCGGCACTCTCGCGGTGGCCACCGGGCTGGCCGTGCTGGGGGTAGCACTGGCGGGCCGGGTGGTGCCCGGCCCGGCGGCCTGATCCACGCGCGCTGGAACATGCCGATCCGGCCCGTCCGGACCGTACGCCCGGGATGATGGGCGGACGATGAACCTCCTGACCATCCTGCCGATGGCCGTGGTGATGGTCGCCGGGACGCAACTGGTCGCGGCGGTCTTCCTCGCCTCGGCCGACCGTCCACGGGCCGCCTCGTTGGGTTACCTGGCCGGGGCGGGGACCGTGGTCACCGTCGGGGTGACGGCGAGCTGGCTGCTCATCCGGGTGGTGAACATCAACATCGGGGACGGCTCCGGTGGGCGCCGAACGGTCGGCCGCTGGATCGACGTGGCGGTGCTGGTGCTGCTGGTCGTCCTGGCGGTGGTCGTCTTCCTGCGCCGGCACGACACCAACCCGCCGAAGTGGATGAGCAAACTGCAGCAGGCCGGCCCCGGCTACGCGTTCCGGCTCGGCGCGCTGCTCTTTCTGGCGATGCCTTCGGACGAGCTCACGATGCTCACCGTCGGGGCGACCGCCGGCCGGCACGACCTGTCGTGGTGGCACCTGCTGCCGTTCGTCCTGCTGACCCTCATGCTGCTGGCCCTGCCGCTGCTGGCGTTGCTGCTGCTCGGCCACCGCGCCGAGGTGGTGCTGCCCCGGATGCGGGACTGGGCCCAGCAGCACTCCTGGGTGGTGAGCGAGATCGTCATCGGCCTCTTCGTGCTGATAACGGTGGCCGACCTGCTCCGGTGAGCCAACGCACAACCCGTCACGCACACGTACGGGGGAACGGACGCAAGATGAACGGCCTGCGCGTTCATGTTCGGCCTACGGTGACGCCATGTTCGCCATGGTTGCCACCGTCATTCTCTACGTCGCCGGTTTCGTCTTCCTCTACGGCGTGATCCGGCTCGCCGTCCGTCACGCCCTGGAGGAGATGGAGGTGCGTCGGGTCCAGGCCGAGCGGGCGGAGGAACTGGCCTCCGTCCGGGACCGCGCTCTGCTCCGCGAGAACGGTTTCCTCACCGGCAGTTGACCGGCGCGGTCGAGCTGCCGGCCCGCCGCGCCGTTCGGGCCCTGTCGACCAGGGCTGGGGCGGTCCGGGCTTCGGGATGCTCCGGGCTCCGGGCCGGCCGGGCGGTGGTTGGTGCGAGGATCGCAGGCGTGATGGGAACGCTGAAGACCGAGTCCGCCCGCGCCCGACTCGACCTGCTCGCTCCGCCGGTCGCCGCCGCCCTCGGGCAGTGGCCCGCCGACGCTCCGGTGGACGCCGACGAGGTGCTGGTGGCGCCGATCGACGCCGAACTCGCCGACACCGCCGCCTTCTGCGCCGCGTACGAGGTGGGGCTGGACGTGTCGGCCAACTGCGTGGTGGTGGCCGGCAAGCGTGAGGGCGTCGTCCGCTACGCGGCCTGCGTGGTGCTCGCCACCACCCGCGTCGACGTCAACGGGGTGGCCCGCCGGGCGCTCGACGTCCGCAAGGCGAGTTTCGCACCGATGGCCGACGCGGTGGAGCTGACCGGCATGGAGTACGGCGGCATCACCCCGATCGGCCTGCCGGAGCAGTGGCCGATCCTGGTCGACTCCCGGGTGGTCGCCACGCCGCACGTGATCATCGGGTCCGGCGTACGGCACAGCAAGATCGCACTGCCGGGGCCGGCGCTCGGCGTGCTACCCGGCGCGCAGGTGGTGGAGGGCCTGGCCAGGCCGGCCTGAGTAATCACATCCACCGATACCGTTGCACGTGAAACATCGCGTTGGTCGATGTCCGTGCCGATCGGCGGAACAGTTCAGTCGGCCTCGGATTCGCGGCGGTCCACCTCGGCCAGGGCGGCGAGCAGCGTCTCCGGTTCCTGGGCGCCGGTCACCGCGTACTTGCCGGCCAGCACGAAGGTGGGCACGCTGGTGACCCCCATCTGCCGGGCGGCGGCCAGTTCCTCGGATAGTTCCGCCACCCGCTCGTCGGAGTCGAGGAAGCGGCGCGCCTCCGCGGCGTCCAGGCCCACCTCGGCGGCGAGAGCGGCGAGCGCCTCCCGGTCGCCCACATTGACGCCGTCGGTGAAGTGGGCGCGGTAGAGCGCGTCGACCATCTCGGCGGAGCGTCCACGTTCGGTGGCCCAGGCGACCAGGCGGTGCGCGTCGAACGTGTTCGCGGCAACCGCACGGTCGAAGTCGAGCTTGAGGCCGGCGGCCGCGGCCACCCCCGTCACCTGCCCGAACATCTGGCTGACCCGCTCCGCCCCGCCGAACTTCGCGGCCAAGGCGTCGACCAGCGGGCGCGGCTCCGGCACCGGAGACGGGTCGAGCTGGAACGGCAGGTAGCGGACGGTCACTTCGCCCTCGTACGACTCCAGGGCCTGCTCCAGCCGGCGCTTGCCGATGTAGCACCACGGGCACACGACGTCGGCGTAGATGTCGATCTCCATGCCGGATGACAACCCTCCGGTCAGCCGATCTGTTCCCGGACCTGCCGCTTGAGCCGGGCCAGGATGGCCGTGCCGCCGCGTACGCGCAGTGGGCTGATCGCCTGGGCGAGCCCCATCCGCTGGTAGAGATCGTCGGGGACGGCGAGCACCTCGTCCGGGCTCGCGCCCGCCAGCCCCTCGGCGAGGATGCCGGCGAACGCGCGCGTGGTGGGCGCCTCCGGCGGGCAGTCGAAGAGGGTCTCCACCGTCTTGTCCGGGGTCACCCGGGCACGCAGGAAGAACGCCGTCTGGCACTCCGGCACCTGCTCCATGCCCTCCCGGTCGGCGGAACCGGCGGGCAGCGGCGGAATGACGTCGGCGTACTCCAGCAGCATCTCCAGCACCACGTCGCGGGGCGCGGCGGCGAACTCGTCGACGATCTCGGAAAGCCGGGCCGGCATGGATGGCATGCCCCGAGGCTACCGCCGTTTGCAGGGGACCCTTCCTCGACCGGAGGCGTTGGGAAGGGGCCCTTCCTCACACCTCAGACCGTGGGTGCCTGCTCGGTGATGTCGCTCAGCGCCGAGCTGGGGTCGAGCTGCATCGCGAGGTCACCGAGGGAGACGATGCCGACCAGCTTGCGGTCGCTGTCGCAGACCAGCACCCGCCGGATGCCCCGCTCGCGCATCAGGGCCGCCGCCTCGGACGCCGTCGAGTGCTGCTCGATCATCACCACCTCGCGGGTGATGATCGAGCCGATGGTGGTGGTGGCCGGGTTGCTGCACTCGGCCACCGCCCGCACCACGATGTCCCGGTCGGTGAGCATGCCGGCGAGGGTGGCGCCGTCGGTGACCACCACGTCGCCGATGTCCGCCTCCTTCATCACCCTGGCAGCCTCGTCCAGGGTGGTCTCCGCGGGCAGGTAGATGACCTGCTTCGTCATCACGTCGCTGACCCGGTAACCGGTCATGAGAGCCTCCAGAAACGCCACTCGGTCGATCGGACTGCGGTACCCCGTGACACGTTCGCTACACCATGTCCCCGCGCACCCGGTTTACCCGCTCGACGAGCTGATCCGCCACTCCGTCGATTGGCAACTCAACGCGCTCGCCGGACGCCCGGTCGCGCAGTTCGACGTACCCCTCGGCGAGACGGCGGCCGACCACGACGGCGCGCGGGATGCCGATCAGCTCGGCGTCGGTGAACTTCACCCCGGCGGAGACGTGCGTCCGGTCGTCGACGAGCACCCGCAGCCCGGCGGCGGCCAGCCGTCCGCCGAGCTCCAGCGCCGCGTCCAACTGCGGCCCCTTCCCGGCGGCCACCAGGTGTACGTCGCAGGGCGCGACCGTCTCCGGCCACACCAACCCCCGCTCGTCGTGGTGCTGTTCGACGATCGCCGCGACCGCACGGGACACGCCGATGCCGTAGCAGCCCATGGTCGGCCGGACGGGCTTGCCGGCCGGGCCGAGCACGTCGACCGCGAACGCGTCGGTGTAGCGGCGACCGAGCTGGAAGATGTGCCCGATCTCGATGCCCCGGCGCATGGTCAGCTCGCCCGTTCCGCAGGCCGGGCAGGGATCGCCGGGGCGTACCTCGGCTGCCTCGATGGTGCCGTCGGGCACGAAGTCCCGGCCGCAGACCACCCCCGTCGCGTGCCGGCCCGGCTCGTTCGCGCCGGTCAGCCAGGCGCTGCCCGGCACCACCCGGGGGTCGGCCAGGTAGCGGATGCCGAGCTTCGCCATGACCTGCGGGCCGATGTAGCCACGAACCAGCTCGGGATGGGCGTCCCAGCCGTCGAAGACGTCCACCGTGGCCGGGGCGACGGCCGCGCCGAGCCGCTTCAGGTCGACCTCGCGGTCGCCGGGCAGCCCGACCACCAGCAGCTCGGCCTCAGCCTCGCCCGTACCGGGCCGGCGCAGGGCGAGCACCACGTTCTTCAGGGTGTCGGCTGCGGTCCAGTTGTGCCGGCCACCCAGGCGTCGGGCGTTGGCCAGCGCGACCAGGCTGGCGATGGTCGGGGTCTCGGGGGTGTCGTGCACCTCGGCCGCCGGCTGCGTGTCCGGGTCGCCGGCCGGCGGGGCGGGCGTGGTCACCGCCTCCGTGTTGGCCGCGTAGTCGCATCCGGTGCAGCCGACGAACGTGTCCTCGCCGACGGGCGTGGCCGCGAGGAACTCCTCCGACGCCGAACCGCCCATCGCCCCGGACGTCGCGTGCACGATCGTGTGCTCCAGCCCGAGCCGGTCGAAGATCCGCCGGTACGCGCCCCGGTGCCGGTCGTACGCCGCCGCCAGTCCCGCCTCGTCGAGGTCGAACGAGTAGGCGTCCTTCATCAGGAACTCGCGCCCGCGCAGCAGTCCGGCGCGGGGCCGGGCCTCGTCCCGGAACTTCGTCTGCACCTGGAAGAGCGTGACCGGGAAGTCCCGGTACGAACTGAACAGGTCCTTCACCAGCAGCGCGGCCAGCTCCTCGTGGGTGGGCGCGAGGAGGTGCTCCGCGCCGCGCCGGTCGGCGAGGGTGAAGATGTCGTCGCCGTACTCCGCCCAGCGGCCGGAGGTCCGGTAGGGCTCGGCCGGCAGCAGCGCCGGGAAGTGCACCTCCTGGTCGCCGATCCCCGTCATCTCCTGCCGGACCACCTCGGTGACCCGGTCCAGCACCAGCTTGCCCAGCGGCAACCAGGTGTAGCCGCCCGGTGCGGCGCGACGGATGTAGCCGGCCCGCAGCAGCAGCCGGTGGCTCGGCACCTCCGCGTCCGCCGGGTCCTCGCGCAGGGTCCGGAGCAGCAGGGTCGACATACGCAGCAGCATTGGCGAAATGTACGGCGACCGGCGCCGGGCGACGACCCAATTCGGGTACGACGCCCGGGCCGGTCCCCGATGGACGCTGCCAGCGGTTGGTGCCGGAGCCGGCGGCGCGGGATGCCGTCAGCGGGCCTCGGTGAGCCGCAGTGGCCTCAGCGGGGCGGGGCCGAGGCCAGCAGGGCGGCGAGCCGTTCGGCCACGGCCGGGGCGTGCAGGTGCAGCCGGGCCACGTTGACGGTGTCCTCGCCGACGACGGCGAGCAGCGCCTGCGGGCTGACCGCGTAGACGCTCAGGTGGCCGTCGGCGTTGCGGACCGTGGACTGCTGGAAGTCGCCCTGCCCCAGCCGGAGTCCCACCTGCCGGCCCAGCCCGTACGTGGTCGCGGCGAGCGCTGCCAGTTCGTTCGGGTCGACGTCGTTCTGCAGGTTGTGCGTGATGAGCAGGCCGTCCACCCCGCCGAGGACGCAGCCCTGCACCCCGGGGATCTGTAGGCGCAGCTCCGCCATCTCCTGCCCGATCGCCGGGTACGGCAGCGAGGTGTTCCCGGCCAGCGACGGAGGCAGCCGGTGCGGTGGCGGCAGGGTGTCCGTGCCGCGTGCGGTTCGGCGGGGAAGGGGCGTCTGGCTGTCGTCGATCCCGCTCACAACTCCAGGCTCTCTTCGATGGTGCGCAGCCGGTGCCGCGCCATCGCCAGGTTGGCGCCGCTCTTGCTCACCATCAGGTAGAGGAAGAGCCCCTTGCCGGTACGGCTGGTCAACGGGCGGATCAGGTGGTATTGGGTGCCGAGCGTGATGAGGATGTCCTCGATCTCGTCGTTGAGGTTGAGCATCTCGATGGTGCGCAGCTTGGCGCGGACCACGTCGGTGTTGCCGGCGGCGGCGACGGTGAGGTCGACCTCCCCCGCGCCACCGGCGACGCCGAGCGTCATGCCACTGTTGTAGTCGACGAGTGCGGCGCCGATCGCGCCGTCGATGCTCATCGCACTCTTCAGCGCCACGTCAAGATTTGGCACGGTGTTTCTCCCCCCAGGACCGGGCGACGTCATCTCCTCAGCCGTGCTGAGGGTGACGCGGTGGTGACAAACGACACAACCCCGTGAAAATGGCTCGGAAGAGGCTCGCACACCAGGGGCCGCAGCGCATCCGGGGGGCACCGCCATCTATCTGACCGGAGCCGCCGACCAGCCGGCAGGACCACAAATGCGACGGATCGTCGGATGACCGAGGGAGCTTGCCCTGATAGGCCACGTTGCGACGGGGTGCGGAGCACGCTCCTGATCCGGGTCGATGACCTCCACCACGTTTGCCCGTCGACCGCCCCCGCCGCCGACGCTGCTGGTGGAGACTGTCCCGCGTTAGGAAGGGGCCCTTCCTCTACCGGAAGCGTTAGCAAGGTGCCCTTCCTTACCACCACGGCGGAGGGATGAACAGGTGCGCTGGGGCAGTTTCGTGGCGGTGGGAGACAGCTTCACCGAGGGCATGGACGACGCGTACCCGGACGGCAGCTACCGCGGCTGGGCCGATCTGGTGGCCACCCGGCTGGCAGCTGAGGCCGGCCCCGACTTCCAGTACGCGAACCTGGCCATCCGGGGCCGGCTCTTCCCGGCCGTGGTGGCCGAGCAGGTGCCCGCCGCGCTCGCCATGCGGCCCGAGTTGATCAGCTTCGCGGCCGGCGGCAACGACGTGCTCCGCCGCAACTTCGACCCGGACGCGCTGGTCACCCGCTTCGACGACGTGGTGCGGGAGCTGCGCTCCGGCGGCGCCGACGTGGTCCTCTTCCGGTTCGCCGACGTGATGGCCCGGCTGCCCGGTCAGCGGCTCGTCGCCCCCCGGGTCCAGTTGCTCAACCGGGCGGTCGGCGAGACCGCCGAGCGGCACGGCGCGATCCTGGTCGACCTCTACGCCGACGACACCTACCTGAACCCGATGCTCTGGAGCACCGACCGGCTGCACCTGTCGGAGGCCGGTCACCGCCGGGTCGCCGGGCAGGTGCTGGCCGCGCTGGGCGTGGGCTGCGACGAGGAGTGGTTGCTGGTGCCGCCGCATCCCGCGCCCACGCCCTGGCTGGCCGCCCGGGCCGCCGACCTGCGCTGGGCCGGGCGGCACCTGGCGCCGTGGGTGAAGCGCCGGCTCACCGGCAGGTCCTCCGGCGACACGGTCACCGCGAAACGCCCGTCGCTCGGCCCGGTCACCGACTGACACATGCTCACCCTGCACACCGCGCCGCTGCTGCGGACCGCGCCCGGCACCCCGCCCGTCGCCGGGGCCGCCGTCGTGGTCCGGGCCGACCGGATCGTCGCGGTCGGTCCGCTGGCGGAGCTGATCGACGCGTACGCCGGGGCCAGGGTCCGCCGTTGGCCGGGCACGCTCGGGCCGGGGCTGGTGCACGACCAGCCCCTGCCGGCCGCCGACACCCCCCGCGAGCGGGTGCACGCGCTGCTGCGCCGGGGGGTGACCGCCGTGCTGGCGGAGCACGTGACCGAGCCGGCGCTGCGGGCCGCCGTGGAGCGGAGCGACCTGCGGGTGCTGCCGAGCGCCGTACCGCCGACGCTGGCGCCCGGCGGGCGCGCCGACCTGGCGGTCCTCGACGCCGACGGCACCTGCCTGGTGACGGTGGTGGCCGGCCGGATCGCCCACCGCCGCGCCTGACCGCTCCGGTTCGTACCGCCGAAGGATGCACCGGCGCACGCCGGTCCCTCTTCAGAAGATCCGGGTCCACGTACGCGTGACGCCGGAGCCGACGCCCATGATCCGGGCGGATCCGGTGCTCACGACGACCGTGTCGTCCCGCAGCACCTCGACCGCCGGGCTCGGGTCGGTGTCGTACCGCAGCGCGGCGCGCAGCTCGGGCACGTCGAGATAGCGTCCGTCGGCCCAGAAGCCGGCGTTGCCGTAGGCGCTGGTGACGGCGAGGATCCCGCCGTTCGCGGCGGCGACGTCAACGGTGTTGTCGGGCAGGCCCGGTCGCTGCTCCCACCTGCTCCCGGCCAGCCGCCACATCTGCTTCGTCACCGCCATGTCGAATCCGTCCTCCTGGACGCTCGCCAGCCAAACGTCGGCGCCGTCCGGGGAGACCAGGAGCCGCCCGGCTCCCGTCACGGCCGGCAGCTTCCGCCAACTCGCCGCCCCGTCGGTGCTGAGCAGGACGGTGAGCCGGTCCCCGTCGCGTACGGCCAGCCAGAGCCGCCCGTCGCCGCCCTCGACGACCCGGTGACCGGTCTTTTCGGTGAGGGCCACCGGGGGTTGCGGGCGGACGGGGCCGGAGCCGACCCGGATCAGCTCCCGTCGGGGACATGGTCTGCCTTCCAGGCCGTTTTCGCCAGGGCAGCGGACGAGGAACCCGCTGCGGGTGGCGGCGCTCGCCTGCGCGGCCGGCGGCGGAGCGCTGAGCTGGTGGTGGAACCAGCGAGTGCCGCCGTCCGTGGTGACGAAATATCCGTCGTGGACCAACACCGTGAGCGTCTGGTCGTCGACCGGCAACAGGCTCGCCGACCCCTTCACGTCGGCGAGCATCATCCTCTGCTGCCAGGTCACCCCGCCGTCGGTGGTCCGTCCGACGGTCCGCCGGCAGCCGGTCGCGTCGAGGTCGCCCGAGTCGCAGGTGTCGAAGATCGCCCAGCCGTGCCGGGCGTCGACGAATCGCAGGTCGGTCAGCTCGCCGGGCAGGGCGACTCTCCGCTCGGGGAGCTGCCCGGTGGATGTCGGTGACACGGAGGGGGTGGGTGCCGGGGCCGGCGGGTCGGGATCCGCGCCCCGGCCGGCGGCGACGAACGCTCCGGCCGGTCCGGCCAGGAGGAGGGCAGCCACACCCGCCAGCAACCGTCGTCGCCGCCGGTCGCGTACCCGGCGTTCCGCCACCGGCACGCCCGGCGGGCGGAAACTGGTCAGGGCGTCGGCCTCGAACTCGGCGAAGATCTCGTCCAGGGCGGTCTCACGCATCGTGGGACTCCTGCCGTTCGGTGAAGAAGGTGGCCAGCGTCGCCCGGCCCCGGAACAACCAGGAGCGGACCGTGCCTTCGGGGGCGTCCATCTGGTCGGCGATCTCCGCGACGCTCAGGTGCGCGAGGTAGCGCAGCACGATGGCCCGACGCTGATTCGCGGGCAGAGCGGCCAGGGCACGGCTCAACGCCACCCGGTCCGGCTCCGGGCCGGGCACGTGCTCCTCCCGCTGGCGGGCCAGGTGCCGCACGGCGGTGCGGACCCGGCGCAGGCGGCTGGTGGCCAGGTTCCAGGCGACCCGGCGAACCCACGCGAAGGGGTCGTCGTACGCGCTGATCCGGTCCCAGCGTTCCAGCATCCGGCAGAACGCCTCCTGGGTCAGGTCCTGCGCCTCGGCGTGGTCCCCCAGGTACGCGTACAATTGCACCGCCAGCCGATGAAAGTGCGCCTGGTAGAACTCGGTGAAGTCCACAGGCGACACGGCCTTCCGGGGCGGCCCGGTCCCTTGCCGTACGGTCATGGGACTCCTTGCTGGTCGGTGGTCTCGTCACTGTCACGTCTGGCGCGTCACATCCGCTGCACCGATTCCCGATGGCCGGTCGCGGGACTGCGAAGCGGCGTACCTTGGGGACCATGTCTGTGCCGAGCGATCCCGATCCCCGACTCCAGTCGTACGCGGACCCGCAGCGGCTGGTCACCACCGAATGGCTGGCCGCGCACCTGGGCGACGAGGGCCTCGTCGTGGTCGAGTGCGACGAGGACGTGCTGCTCTACGACACCGGCCACATCCCGGGCGCCGTCAAGGTGGACTGGCACACCGAGCTGAACGACCAGGTGACCCGGGACTACCTCGACGCCCGCAGCTTCGCCGAGCTGTGCGCCGCCAAGGGCATCGGCCGGGGCGACACGGTCGTCTTCTACGGCGACAACTTCAACTGGTGGGCCGCGTACGCCCTGTGGGTGTTCTCCCTCTTCGGCCACCCCGACGTGCGGCTGCTCGACGGCGGCCGGCAGAAGTGGGTCGCCGAGGGCCGCGAGCTGACCCGCGACAGGCCGGCCCGGCCCCGCGCCGAGTATCCGGTGCCGCAGCGCAACGACGCGCCGGTGCGGGCGTACCGCGAGCAGGTGATGGCGCACGTGGCGGCGGGCCGGCCGCTGGTCGACGTCCGGTCGCCGGGTGAGTACACCGGCGAGATGCTGCACATGCCGGACTACCCGCAGGAGGGCGCGCTGCGCGGCGGGCACATCCCGGGCGCGGTCAGCAAGCCGTGGAAGTCCGCCGCCAACGACGACGGCACGTTCAAGTCGGCGGACGAGCTGCGTGCGATCTACGCCGACCAGCTCGGGCTCAGCCCGGACGACGACATCGTGGCGTACTGCCGGATCGGCGAGCGGTCGAGCCACACCTGGTTCGTGCTGCGGCACCTGCTGGGCTACCCGCAGGTGCGCAACTACGACGGCTCGTGGACCGAGTGGGGCAACCTGGTCCGGGCTCCCGTCGTGAAGGGCGACCAGCCCGGCGGCCTGGCGAGCTGACCCGCCGGCCGGTCCCCGCGCGCCGCCGCGGTCGCGCGGGGACCGGCCCTGCGGCGGTACGACGGCAGGGCGGGCGGCGACGTGCCCAGCGTTTTACGCCCACCTGCTCAACCGGCGGCGAGCGACACCTCGCCGTACAAGACCCGGACCACGCCGGTCACCTCGCCGGTCTCCGGTCGCCAGCGCAGTAGCCCGCCCGAGTCGTAGCGCAGCAGCACCCCTCCGTCCCGGTCCCAGCCGAGCACCTCGCAGCAGCCCTTCCCGTGGTCCCGGCCGAGATTGAGCAGATGGGTCACCACGCCGGTGCTGGCGTTCAGCAGCGCGACCCCCTCCAGTGAACCTGTGTTGCCGGTGGTGAGCCAGCCGGCCCGGGCCACCAGGTCGCCACGCTGCCAGCCCCGCCCGTAGAACTCGTCGACCGTGTTGCCGCGGGGCAGCGCGCGGAAATCGAGCGGCCAGTGGGCCCGCTGGGCGCCGTCGGCGCTCCACCGGGTCAGGACCAGACCCGCCTGCGGGCCGCCCACCGACAGCATGGTGCCCGTCCGGGCGGTCGGGTCGGGCGTGACCATGTCCCAGGGCGACACGGGCAGCTTGCGGGCGGTGCCCGTGGCCCGGTCCACCTCGTACGTGGTGTCGTCGTCGCCGACGAGGAGCCGGTCGCCGGCCCAGAGGACCTGCTCCAGGTAGCCCTCGATCGGGTGGCGGCGCACGGCGGCGGTGGTCAGGTCGACCACGATCACCTCGCCGGTCTGGGCAAAGGCGGCGGTCCGCCCGTCCGGGGAGAGGCTCCCGGTCTTCAGCGGCACGGCGTAGTTGCCGCCCGCGTCGCGGGTGCGGGCCGGGGTGACCACGTCGAGTTCGCGGACGAAGCCGTCGTCGCCGAGCACCCGGATCCGCCCCTCGACGCCGGATGCCGGGTCGACCGGCTGGTACAGCGCCAGTGCCCGGCGGACCGGCCGGGCGGACAGCGCGGCGGTCACCGGGTCGCCGAGGCGGCCGAGCGGGTCACCGGGATAGGCGAGGTCGGCCGGCGGCGTCAGCACGGGCACGGGGTTCGGGATCGGGCTCCGGGCCGGTGTCGCCGTGGTGGCCGGTGCCGGCGGCGGTTCGGCGGGGCGCAGGGCCAGCGCCGTTCCGCCGGTGAGCAAAGCGACCGCGACCGCGACGGCTGCGGCGGTGCGGCGGGTGCGGCGGACGCGGCGGGCCCGTTCCCAGCCGGTCGACGCCGGGCGCGACAGTCGGACGTCCTCGGCCGCGTCGGCCAGCAGTCGGCGCAGTTCCTCCTGCCTCACTGGTTCGCCTCCATTCCGGTGACCAGGCCGCCGCCGGGTCGTCCCTCGTCGCGGCCCAGTTCGGGCGCGACCTCGCGGAGCCGGCGCAGCGCCGCGTGGCACTGGCTCTTCACGGTAGTCAAGGGTTGATAGAAGCCTGCTGCAAAACTGTCCGTGTGAGGGTCGCGAATTTCCGCGCTGGCATGTTCGAGGTCGTCTGACGCAGTGAGCATTTTTAGCGATCTTGCAGCTCTGGACGGGTGTGGCTGGCCCGGTGGTCGATGGGTGCGAGGCTCCAGGTAGGACAGCTGTCGACCAAGACTCGAAGCCCCGACCGGGAGCCGCACGCCATGAATCGCTCCTCTCGATAAGAACAACTCCCCAAACATTCAGGGCAAGTAGGGCATGCGAGATCACGGCATGATACCTAAAAATCTAGCACGCTCAACTATTCGTCGCGCTTCAAAACCCACTCTGCAGCTATGCTGTTGAGAAGGTGGGCCGCCTCAAGGAGCGACGTTTCCGAGGATTGTGGAAACGCTTCCCGAAGCACCTCATCCGCGTCAAATGGCCCATCGCCTTGATACTGGTAGCCGCCCTCAGCGCCGTCGTATGGCAACTGATTAACCGGGTCTTCGTAGCGCTCAAGGAACCAATCGATCATGTCATCCACAGAGGCGTACTGGCCTCTCACCATGCGCCGAGCCAGATCAAGCACGAATGAAACGTCCTCATTCGACGGCTTAGTTGGGCTCCCGCGATGAGCAATGTCGTTGCGGACACGCCAAAGCTCACTAAGTCGCTTGAAGTCGGATTCATCGATATGGCCGAGGCTGTACAAGTTTGTCAGCGTCTGCCATGATGATGCGCCGGCTTCCATCACTTGCAGTTCAAGCTCCGAAGAGAGATGCGTAACCGCCGCTTCAAGACCAGCCCAAGCAAGTAGTAGACTTGCTGGTGTCGAGTGTGGCAGAACCCCTCGCGCTTCGACGATGATGCGTTCGACATTGGCTGGCGCCGGCAGGTTCTCGACAGCATCGCCAAGCCAATAAACCTGCAATCTAGCACCCGGAATGCTTTCGGCAAGTCGCGCCAACTGTTCAAGCGAGTCACGTTTCGCAGTTTCCCGTGATGCGAGCTCACCAATAAGCATCTCGTCCCCGCGCCGCGCAACAAGATCGGCTCTGAACGCACCAGGCAAGCCTTGATCTTCTGTGCTCACAATCCAGCCATCGGCCTGCAGTTCGGCAACAATCCGCTGCAGATGACTGGTGAAAAGATTCTTCCGGCGCTTAGGGCTCATGGCAGCCTCCCTAGCTCGGGGGCCGGTTCGATCCTAACGTGCACGAAGGGGCCATCGGAGACAAACCCGTGCGCCTGCGCGGGCGTCATGCCCCTTACTCCGTACTGAGCATTGACATCGCGGAGATGCCCGTGGCAGTCCACAAGCTGCCCATCGTCGACGTACACGATGCCGATGAGGGCATCCTGGATCGGCTTGAGCATGTTGTCCACGTCCAGTGGCGGAGCGCTGTCGTGGTAACACGTCACGTGGATCTGGAGCCTACCCCGGAGGGGCTCGCCTCCAGTTGGCCACGCTGCACGAGCTGCTGCGCTGACAGCCGCCTTCCACCGGGTACGACTCGTCGACTTGGCTTGCACCGACACCGGCACGCCAAGCACAACAAAGTCCCACGGCAGGGAGGACACGAAAAGATCCTATGTGGCCAGGCCGACGACTCCGGCACCGGCCACGCCGCTAGTCCGCATGCCAAACCGGCTTCAGGCGTCCAGCCTCCCCGTCCCGGGCTTCGCCACAAGCCGGTAGTACGACGACGCAGATCGGTGGCCGCTTGTGGTGCGACGCTGGTCGGCCAAGGTCAAGCCAGCGCAGTCCGACCAGCAGCGAGAGCGGCTGGCCGGCGCCTGGTGAGCCAAGCGGCGAAGAACGCGCTTCCGTACGCGCGGGAAACGCTGAAATCCGACAGCACCGCAGGCTCGCTGTCAGGGTGACAATAAGTCTATGGTCGGTCCATGTCTCACGATCACTGGGTGCCACCGCCAGTTCTACTGACGGTTGACCTCGTCATTCTCACCTTGCGGGAGTCCTGCCTTCATGTGCTGTTGATCGAGCGCGGGATTGAGCCCTATCAGGGCGCCTTGGCTCTGCCTGGCGGTTTCCTCGGCCACGAGAAGGAAGACCTGGTGACGGCTGCCCATCGAGAGCTTGCCGAGGAGGCGGGCTTGGGACCGGATCAGTTGCACCTCGAACAACTTGGCATCTACGGTGCGCCGGATCGTGATCCCCGAGGGCGCGTGGTTTCCGCGGCTTACCTGGCCATCGCCCCTCGGCTACCCGAGCCGGTCGCCGGCACCGACGCATCCCGGGCGTGTTGGACCCCGGTGGCGCAGGCGTTGTCCGGTGACGCGCAACTCGCCTTCGATCATGGGCAGATCCTGACCGATGGGGTCGACCGGGCGCGGGAGAAGTTGGAGCGCTCAGCGCTCGCCACCGCCTTTTGTGGTCCGACCTTCACGATCTCGGAGCTTCAGGACGTCTACGAGGCGGTGTGGGGCGTGCCGCTCGATGCGCGGAACTTCTACCGAAAAGTGCAGAGCGTGGACGGTTTCATCGTCCCCGCCGGGCCGAGTCGCAAGACCGATGGCGGACGTCCCGCTCGGCTATTCCGTCCCGGGCCCCGCACGACTCTTCACCCTCCGATGATCCGACCCCTCAGCCAGACAGACAGGGAGAAAGCGTGAGCACGAACAGCGGTCTCGTCGTGATCCTCACGGCGCTGGACCTCGAATACGCAGCGGTCCGCGACCAGCTGACCGACCTACGTGTACGGCGGCACCCCGCCGGCACCCGCTTCGAGGTCGGCCGGATCAGACAAAGCGACTGCCGGGTCGCCCTGGGGCTGGTCGGTAAGGGCAATCATCCGGCCGCGGTGCTCGCCGAGAGGGCGATGGCCGAGTTCTCCCCGGCCGCTGTGCTGTTCGTGGGAGTCGCCGGTGGCCTTTGGCCCAACATCCGACTCGGTGACGTGGTCGTCGCCAGCAAAATCTACGCCTACCACGGCGGCACCAGCGAGGACGACGGTTTGAAGGCCCGACCGAAGGCGTGGGAGATCCCCCACGAGGCCGACCAGATCGCCCACCACGTCGACAGGTCCGCCGGGTGGCGCCGTGGTCTTCCCGTCGGCGCAGCGCCCAAGGTCCACTTCGGGCCGATCGCCGCAGGGGAAGTGGTGCAGGACTCGGGAATCTCCGAACAGGCCCGCTGGATCCGCCAGCACTACAACGACGCCGTAGCGATCGAGATGGAAGCGGCCGGTGTGGCCCAGGCGGGCCATCTCAACCGTGCCCTGCCCGTGGTGGTCGTGCGCGGCATCAGCGACCACGCGGACGGCAGCAAGGCAGCCACGGACGGACAGGACTGGCAACCGAAGGCCGCACGCCACGCCGCCGCGTTCGCCACCGCACTGGCGCGAGAACTGATCAGCGACGGGCCGGCCAGCCGAGGCGGCGCGGACCGGGACGGGAGCCCCACGATGCCAATGACCAACCGCAACATCGCCACCGGAAACGCCCACGTCGGGGTGCAAGCCGGGCAGATCTACGGCAACGTCACCGTCGGCGCTGGCGCCAACCAGCCGATCGACTTGGCAGCGAGCATCGCGGACCTGCGAACCCACCTCAAGCAGGCCCACCTCGACGGACAGTTGGACGAAGAAACCTACGCCGCCGCAGAGTCGGAACTGGAAGCGGCAACGGCATGCGTCTCGGCGGGCACACCCGAGAAGAAGAGCGGCCTGATGGTCGCGCTCAAGCGGTTGCGGGGACTGGTAGCCGACGTGTCCGAGCTGGCCGCGCGGCTCGCGGCCATCATCGCCGTAGTGCGGGGCATGTGATGACGACCCCGACCACGACCAACATCGCCCAAGGAGATGCGCACGTCGACGTACAGGCAGGCGTAGTCCACGGCGACATCAACTTCTACCGACTGCCGCCAAACCCGAGTCCGGAGGAGCAGTTCGCCTTCGCGCTGAAGTACCTCGACGCGCGAGTTCGTGATCAGGCGCGCGAGCTCATCGAAAAGGCTGTCGCCGGCGGGTATGTGACAACGGAGGTCCAGTTCTACCGGCTGATCGCCCTGTTGAGCGGACGCACCCTGCGCCAACTCGCCCCCGAGGAGCTGGATCGCCTCACCGCCATCTGCGCCAGCCTGCCCCATCTCGACGACCATGACGAGTGGGCTGCGGGGTTGAAGATAATTATCCGCCTCCTGGCTCCCGTCGGCGCTGCCGAGACCGATCTCGTGGTCAAAGAGATCGACGCGCTGAACCGGCGTCAACGCGACGGGATCTACGGCCATCTCGAGGCGCTACTCGAAGGCGCGATGCAGGAAGAGATGTGGCGGAAGTCCGTGGCCCTGGCCGACTGGCAGCGCACAGCGAAGAACCGATTCAACCGCGTCTGGAAGTTCTTTCACTCCACACCCGCTCAGCCTCGGACCCTACCGGTGCAACCCGCTGCTGTTGCGCTGCGCGACTGGCTACGCGCCGGCGCTGGCGCGGCCGTGTTTACTTTCGCGTTAGTGCAGATGATCGTACTGGTGACGGCCCGTGGCACGCTCGACCCGTTCCTCGGTCTACTCGCCGCCCTGGTCGGACTGGCCGCGTATTGCGTCGGTGGGGCGGACCGGTACTACCGCGGAACACGGCTGCGCGCAAAGGAAGCCCAGATCCGTCCACCCCGGCAGCAGCGACGAAATGCACCACCGGGAGGCTTCGCCCGCAAAGTGGACCGGCTCTTCGACCGCTACTTCCGCCGCTACGTGCCCGAAGGGACCGACCGAGCCTACTGGCTCGACCAGACGGCGGGGATCCGCCGGCACCTCCGCGACGAGGTGGTCGAGCTCTATCGGGAACAGCGCATCGAGGCCGAACGGGTCGCCTGGCTCGTCCGACACCTGGTGGGAGATGTCCGAGGGCAATGGGAACGAGACACGCTGACCGCGTACCGCCAGCAGCTGCGTAACCCCGCCAGGACCACGGCCCTCCACGTCGGGGGACTGGCCCTCCTTGCCGCCGGGAGCCTCTGGGCCGTTCCTGCCGTCGTGACCAGCGCCCCCTTGTCCGGCACAGGCTGGTTCCTGCTCGCGGTGGCGTCCGCGGTGGCGGCGGTGCGCTCGTCGTTTCGGATCGTCGCCGAGCGACGCAGGGTCGCCGACGACCATGCCGAACGCAACGACAAGAATACGGCCCGCTGGGCGGCATACCACCGGTGGTGCCAAAAGCTGTCCGACAAGCCGTCGGACACCGAGATGGCCACCTGGTTGGAAAGCGACCGCAAGGTCCTGGTCGACCAGGCCATGCGGCAATACCGACTCCGCCCCAGCCAGGTGATCGCCCACGCCTTCATCGAGGCGCCGGCACCCTCCTGCAAGAAGGCCCGGTATCCGCAGGGACCGTGGCGGTACTCCCGGTATCGCCTGCTGCTGTTTCTCCTCACCGACGACGGCGTCCGGCAGGTAGACATCGATCTCGACTTCGAAACCTCCGCAAGCCGCACCACCCAACGGCTCAACTACCGCTTCGACGCCGTCGCAGCCGTACGGATCGACGGCATCGCCACCCGACAGCAGACCTTCGAGCTGACTCTGTTCAACGGAGAACCCATCTCGATCCAAGTTAGCGATCCTGACAACGGGACGCTCCAGCACGACGAGAACCCGACCAAGATCGCTGAGCTGTCGCTAGACGCTGCCGGGCTCAGTCACACCCTGCACGTCCTCGAAGGCGTCGCCGCCGAAGGCAAGGAATGGGTCAAACACCGACGCGGCCGCGCAGACGAAAGGCTTGCCAACCTCGCGAGCGCCATACGCGGACTGCTCGATTAGGTCAGGGCGGTCTAAAAATGCGGTTATTGGGTAGGAGTAAACCCATTTCGAATAGTGCGCCTTGACAGTAGTCAATGCGCGAAAGAAGCCAGACGGGTCCGTCACCCGTCTAAACAACCCCGTTCACGGCAGGCGTGCACGCCGGGCTCACGGGCGCTTTTGCAATCGCCACTTTCCGGACGGATCGCCGGTGGTATACATCGACACCCTGGTGAGGGTGAGATCGGCACCAGGATGAAGGACGTGCACTACGCGGCAACTGTCTGGGAAGCCATCTGCGCGCGAGCGCTACCCTGTGATCTGTCCCGCGACTTGATCCTTGGGTGATCCATGAACATGAGTGACGCACCAAACTGGCACAAGAGCACCCGTAGCGGCAGCAATGGCGGCGACTGGGTCGAGGTCGCCGACAACCTGCCGGGCCGGGTACTGGTCCGCGACAGCAAGGACCGCACCGACGGCACCCTCACCTTCGGCCCGACCGCCTGGTCGGCCTTCGTCGCCCAGGTCAGCACCCACCGCTGACCACCTCTTGCGCTGGTCACCTCCGGCTCGGCCCTCGCCACCCCGGGCAGATTCGGGGGTGTCGCGCGGGAGTGTCGGTCACACAGGCGACAATGATCGAGACTTGATCGGCTCAGAGGGGTTGGCACAGCGGATGGTTGACGACAGGGGCCATGACGTCGCGTCGGGCGACGAATCCCGCACGGCAGCGGTCGCCGGAGCTGGGCCGGAGTCCCTGGCAACAGACGAGACCATCGACTTCATCACCAACAAGGCGGTCCGGCTGCGCGGCAACGAAGAGGTCCGCCAGCGCATCGCCCGAGCCCTGGCCGTGGAGTACGGCATCTCGGTCGACGACATGGCGCGCGACTTCCCGATCCCGGTCGACATCGAGGGGCGGCGCCGGCGCATCCGCAAGGCCGATATCGCGGTCTTCACCCCTGGCGCGCCGCAGACCCTGGAGAACCTGCAACGGGTGGTGATCTGCAAACCGGAGCCGAAGGTCAGCCGGGCCGTCACCAAAATCAGGACACATGAGCAGGCCCGGCAGGATCTGGAGGAGCTTGAGGATCTGCTCGGCACGCCAGCCACCCCCAACGCGCAGTACGGCCTGTGGACCAACGGCCTGGACTTCTTCTTCCTGCAGCGGGAAAACACCAGATTCGGTGTCAAATTCCCGGCGCGGGCCGACTGGCCGATCGACGCCGCCAGCAGCTTCGGCGCCACGAGCGGCTCTGCAGCTCGGCTCCGCCGAGGCGAGGCAGCCATGCTCAAGACCGCCTTCCGGCGCTGCCACAACTACGTGCACGGCAACGAAGGGTTGCCCAAGGACGCCGCGTTCTGGCAGTTCCTCTACCTGATCTTCGCCAAGGTGCACGACGAGCGGATCAGCCGCCGACAGCACCGCGCACCCCGGTTCTACGCCCTGCCGGCCGAACCCTTCACCAACGAAGGCCGCGCCGACATCGCCGGGCGCATTCATGAGCTCTTCGACGAGGTGAAGAAGAACTATCCGCTGTTCACCGACCGCGACCAGATCAGCCTTTCGCCGCGTGCGCTCGCCTTCATCGTCGGCGAGCTCGCCTCCTACGACCTGGCCGGCACCGACATCGACGTCAAGGGCATGGCGTATCAGGAGTTGGTTGGCATCAACCTGCGCGGCGACCGGGGGCAGTACTTCACCCCGAAGGGCGCCGTGGAGTTGATGGTGCAGATGCTCGACCCCAAGGAGCACGAAACCATCCTCGATCCGGCCTGTGGCACCGGTGGTTTCCTCCGGGAGCCCTTGCGCTACCTGCTCGACCAGTGGCGTGCAGCGGCGGGCACCAAGGGTCTGCCCGACACCGAGGCACAGTTGATCGAGCACCAGGAGCGGCTGGCCCAGTACTCGCGGACGCATCTGTTCGGGGCCGACTTCGACCCATTCCTGGTGCGTGCCTCGCAGATGAGCGTCATGCTCTCCACCGGCGAAGAGGGCAACGTCTTCCACTTGGACTCCCTCGCTTTCCCCGGCGGCCACCTGACCGAACGGCACGCCGCAGCCGAGAAGATCCCGCTGGGCAGCATCGACGTCCTGATGACCAACCCCCCGTTCGGCTCGGACATCAAGATCGAAGACGCGGACATCCTCGACGCGTACCGCGACGGGGTGGCCCAGTCCTGGGCCCGCAACCGGCAGACCGGCCAGGTCGAGGCCGGGCCGGGCCGGGTGTCGGCGATGTCGCCGGAGCAGTTGTTCATCCAACGGGCGGTCGAATGGGTCCGGCCCGGCGGGCGGATCGGCATCGTGCTGCCCAATGGCATCCTGTCCAACCCCGGCCCGGTGGACGAAGGAATCCGCCGCTGGGTGCTGGACAACTGTTGGATCCTGGCCAGCGTCGAGCTGCCGGTGGAGACCTTCATCGTCGACGCCCACGTCAACATCCTCACCTCGGTGCTGCTGCTCAAGAAGAAGACCGACCGGGAGAAGCTGGCAGCCGAGCTGGGTGAGCAACCCGACTATCCGGTCTTCATGGCGGTGGCGGAGAAGGTCGGGGTGGACCGGCGCGGCAACAAGATCTACAAGTGTCGGCCGGACGGCGTGCCGATCCTGCAGGACACTGTGGAGCGCATCCCGGTCTACCGCAACGGCGGCACCAGCTATCGAGACGTCACCCGCAAGAAGGAGGTCGTCGACAACGACCTGCCGGAGATCGTCCAAGCCTACCGGCGATTCCGCGCGGAGCACCCCGAGCCAGGGGAGCGCACATGATCACCCGGATCGAGGCCTACCACTACCGCTGCTTCGCGCAGCTCAGCATCGACCTGGGCGAGTTCCACGTGCTCGCCGGTGCTAACGGTGCCGGCAAGAGCACTCTGCTGGACATCCCGGTGCTGCTCGGTGACCTGCTCGCCCAGCAGCGGGTGGCCGACGCCTTCCTCCGACCACCGGGGTGGCGCGGCGTGCCCCGGGCGCACACCCTCACCGAGCTGGTGCACCAGGGGCGCGGCGACAGCATCGCCTTCACCATCGAGGCCGCGTTGCCCGCCGACATCGTCAACACCATGGCCGGCCGCAGCACCGCGGCGATGATGCACCGGATCCCGGATCACCTGCGGTACGAGCTGCGGTTGCGGATCTTCAACGACGAGTTGCAGGTCGACGAGGAATACCTCTACCTCTTCTCCGCGGCCGACCGGCGGCGCCCGACCGCGGGCATCGCGATGCAGGGAGCCAACCTGCCCAAGCGCGGCCGGTCCGCCCGCCAAGCCGCCCAGCCGGTCATCCAACGCGGGCCGGGCGAGCCGACCGCGTTCACCGCCGAGACGACCACCCGAGGCCCACGGGTGCCGGACTTCCGGGTGCCGGGCAGTCAGGTAGCGCTCGCCGCCGTGCCGGCCGATCCGGAGCTGTTCCCGGCGGCGCTCTGGTTCGCCAACCTGCTGCGTGAAGGTGCCGTCTTCTTCGATCCGGACTGGGCCCAACTGCGCCAGGCCGCCGCGCCCGGTGACCCGCTGCGGGTGCTGCCCTCCGGGCGCAACCTGCCCTGGCTGGTGCTGCACCTGCAACAGGAAGATCCGCAAGGGTTCGGCTACTGGATCGATCACCTGCAGACGGCGCTGCCGCAGATCACCGGGGTCACCGCGATCGAGCGTGCCGACGACCACTACGCCTACCTGTCGGTGGAGTACGCCGGCGGCTACCGGGTTACCTCGTCCGGGCTGTCCGAGGGGACCCTGCGGATTCTGTCGCTGTCGCTGCTGCCCTACCTGCCCAGCTCCGCGCGGCCCCGCCTGCTGGTCACCGAGGAGCCGGAGAACGGCATCCACCCACGGGCCATCGAGACCGTGGTGCAGTCACTGGCCGCCCTTACCGACGATCAGGTGTGGATCTCCACCCAGTCGCCGATCGTGCTGGCCAACACCGACCTCGCCAACATCGTGCTCGCCCGGCTCGACGGCGACGGCGCGGTCGAGGTCATCCCCGGCACCGCGCACCCTCGGATGCAGGACTGGCACGGCAGCATCGACATCGGCACCCTCTTCGCATCAGGAGTGCTCTCGTGACCCTCCCACCCCCCGGATGCCCCCACCCATGCGTGACGTGATCTTCCTGGTCGCCGACGGCTCGATGCAGCAGCTGCTGCACGGATTCCTCGGGCGACCCGAGTTCCACCGCAGCGTTGGCTGCCAACGGTTCGCCTTCGATCCGCGTCACGACGTGGTCGTCTCCGACACCAAGGATCCCGGGGTCTACCGGCAGGGGCCGGAGCTGCTGCGCACGTACCGGCGCGACTACCACCGCGCGGTAATCGTGCTGGACAACGACTGGGACGGCACCCCCGGGCCGGGGAAGATCCACGACGAACTCAGCCGGCGGATGCGCGACACCTGGGCCGAGTTTGCAGTGATCGTGATCGAACCGGAGCTGGAGGCGTGGATCTGGCAGGACAACCCCTGGGTCGCCCAGGCGCTCAACTGCCCCGCCAACTTCCGGCAGATCCTGGCCGACAGCGGCCACTGGCCGCGCGACCGGGCCAAACCGGCGCGGCCGAAGGAAGCCCTCGAGCATCTACGCGACCGCTACCGCGACCTGCGCCGCGATGGGCACAAGGTGGACCGCTCCCCGGCGCTGTTCAAGCGGCTGGCGGCCGGGATCTCCGTCAGGGGCTGCGTCGATCCGGCGTTCCTGAAACTGCGCGACACGCTACGTGACTGGTTCCCCGAGGAGGAGCTGTGAAGCTGGCCAGCCCAGACAATCCCGTCCAGGCGAGCTGGCTGGCCGAGCAGGGGTTCCGCCTCGACCCGGGGCCGTACGTCTCCGACGCCTACGCCGCCCGCAAATACCTGGACCGGATGCCGCACAGCGAGCCGCTGCACTCGGTCACCGCCCGGGTCTTCCACGCCGGCCGGTTCCGCCGTGAGTGGACCACCGACCCGGCGCACGGGGTGCCGTTCCTCGGCAGCGCGGACATCTTCGAGGCCGACCTGGCCAACCTGCCGATGATCACCAAGAGGTCGTTCGCGAAGATCCCGAACCTCCCGCTGGAGCCGGGCTGGACCCTGGTCACCTGCTCTGGGATGACCGCCGGCCGGGTCACCTACGCTCGGCTCAGCATGGCCGGTGCGGCGTGCAGCCAAGATGTCATGCGGGTGGTGCCGAACCTCGCCCGGATCCCGGCCGGCTACCTCTACACCTTCCTGGCCAGCCCGTTCGGCATCCCGGTGATCAAGGGCGGCATCTACGGCACCAGCGTCAAGCACATCGAGCCGAGCCACATCGCCGACCTGCCGGTGCCCCGCTTCGGTGGCGGCGTCGAGCAACGGATCGACGCCCTGATCACCGAGGCGATGCAGCTGCGGCAGCACTACGAAGACGGAGTACGGGAGGCGACCCGCGATCTCTTCGTCAGCGCCGGCATCCCCGAGCTGCTCGACCTGCGCTGGCACGACCGGGAGCGTGACCTCGGCTTCACCATCGAGCGGCCCACCGCCTTGTCTCTGCGGGCACTCAACTACTCCCCCCGCGCCCGCCGCATCATCGAGGCCCTCCGCTCCGTCCCGCACCGCTCCCTCGGCGACATCTGCACCGGCGGCCAACTGTCTCGCGGCAGCCGATTCAAGCGGGTCGACAGCTCACCCGGGGCGGGTCACCGGCTGCTCGGCCAACGCCAGGCATTCTGGCTGCGCCCCGAGGGTCGGTGGATCAGTCTCGATGCCGACACCCTCGACACCATGCACTGCCAGGACGAGACGACACTGATCGCTTCACAGGGGACCTTGGGCGAGACCGAGGTGTACTGCCGCCCGCTCCTGGCGACCGGCGCCTGGCTCGACAAGTACGTCTTCTCTGAGCACTTTCTCCGGGTTGTCTCGGGGGATCCGCAGGTGTCGGGGGCGTACCTTTTCGCGTTCCTCCGGTCCGAGGTGGCGTTCCGGATGCTCCGCTCGATGAGTACCGGCGGCAAGCAGCAGGACATCCACGAGTCGCTGCGGGCCCGGCTGCCGGTGCCGATGGCGGCGGGGTCGGACCGGGAGCGGATCGCCGGGGTGGTGCGGCAGGCGTATCGTGACCGCGACGATGCGGACCGCAAGGAGGACGAGGCGTTTGCTCTACTCGACAAGGCGGTGCGAGAGGCGGCTCGCTGATCGTGGCTGAGATCGTTGGTGGGTCCACCCCGGCCAACGACGGGGAACGCCGGGTCATCGCGCACCTGCGGGAAAACGCTCCCGGCGACTGGTTCGTGCTGCACAACATCGAGATCCCGGTGCGCGGCTCCGCATACGAAGTGGATCTCGTGGTGGTGACCACCCGCGCGGTGCACCTGATCGACGTGAAGGGCACCGCCGGGCGGATCGACGTCGCAGGCGTCCGATGGTATCCGCAGGGTCGCGACTCGTTCGCCTCGCCGGTGCGCAAACTCCGGGGGCACGCCAGGGCCCTCAAGGGCGTGTTGGAGCGGGCCCGACCCGAGCTGTCCCAGGTCTACGTGGGCCACCTGGTGGTCCTGGTCGGTCGCGACGCCCGGCTGGTCGACCCGAGCGACCGCCCCGACGCCGACGCCATCGACGTCGTCGACCTGCCCGGCCTGATCCCGGCCCTCGACGACCCGGCCCGGATCCGGGCCGGCATGATCCGCGACATCCGATCCGATCAGGCGACCGTCCTCAACGCCCTGGGAAGTGGGGTCCGGCGCCGCACCGGGCCGCGACACTTTGGCAACTGGCAGGTCTGCGAACGGCTAGGCGGCGACGAAGAGGTCACCGAATACCGGGCCCGCAACGCCACCTTCGCCGCCGCGTCGGAGACCGTGCTGCTGCGGGTCTACCGGGCCGACCCGTTCCTGCCCGCCGATCAGCGGGCGGCGCAGCGCCACGCGATCGGCAACGCGTACGAGGTTCTGACGAAGATGCCGCCGAGCCCGCACATCGTGGGCCGGCGCGACTTCTTCCCCGCCGACGACGAAGGACAGTTCGTCCTTGTCCTCGACGACGTCAACGGCCAGCCACTGACCGTACACCTGACCGACCCACGGCAGGCGCTCAGCGCCGACGTGCGGCTGCGGGTCGTCGCGGACATGTTGCGTGGGCTTACCCACGCGCACACCCACCGGGTGCTGCACCGGGCGTTGACCCCGGCGTCGGTGCTGGTCACCGGGGAAAACCGGGGCGTGCTCACCGGGTTCGACTACGCTCGGCCGCCGGGGCCACGGGACCACTCGGTGATCGATCGGTTGGCCGACGTACTCGACCCGGCCTATGTTGCCCCCGAATGCCAGCGGCGGGCCCAGGCGATGAGCCCGGCGTCCGACGTGTACGCCGCCGGAGTGATCGCGTACCGGTTACTCACCGGCGAGCTGCCGTTCGCCACCACGGACGACCAGACCCGCCGGGGCAGTGTGCTACCGCCGCAGGTGATGACCGCTGCCGGGCTCAGCCCAGCGCTGGCCGAGCTGCTGCGCCGGATGTGCGCGTTGGCGCCATCGGCGCGGCCGACCGCCACCGAGGCCCTGCGGGACCTGGCGTGGCTGATCCGACCGGGCAACACCAGGCGGGCCGAGGCGACCTCCGCGCCGACGCCGCCGCAGCCCGACTTCCGGGACCTGCCGCCGGGCTATCAGCTGACGCACAAGTTCACCATCCGCCGCCGGCTCGGCAAACCGGGCTCCTACGGCACCGCCTACCAGGCGTACGACCGTCTTGCCGGCCTCGACCGGGCGGTGAAGATCGTGCACCGTGACCGGGATTCGGTGGTCGAGCGGCTGCGGGGCGAGTATCAACTGCTGTTGCGGCTACCGGCGCATCCCAGTGTGGTCAAGGTGGAGAGCGCCGACTTCCTCGACGGCGGCGACATCCCGTATCTGGTCTTCGAATACGTCGACGGTCAGCAGGTCGCCGACCTGGTCAGTCAGCGGGCGCTGGGGCCAGCCGACACCGTGCGGCTCGGCGTCGATGTCGCCGACGGGCTTGTCTACCTGCACGAGAACGGCATTTACCACTGCGACATTAAGCCCGCGAACCTGCTGCGGACCGACAACGGCTGCAAGATCATCGACTTCAACGTGGCAGTCTCCGACGACTCCAGTCTGTCGCGCACCGGTGGCACCGCCCGCTACGCCCCGCCGGACTTCGCCACCGGCGGGCCGGTCACCCGCGCCGACCTCATCGACCGGGACGTCTACGCGCTTGGGCTGACCCTCTACGAGGTGCTGACCGGCCAGTGGCCTTACTCGGATCGCGCCGCCACCATGGGTCGACGGCCCGACGACCCGCGCCAGGTGCCTGGGCTCGACAACCTCTCCGCGCGACTTGTCCGCACTCTGTCGACCGCCATCGCCCCGCTGCGCAGCGAGCGGTACACCAGCGCCCAGCAGCTACGCGACGCGTTGCGCGACCTCGGCGACCAGGTGTTCGAGCCGGTGCGACCGGAGCCCGCCGACCCGGTGCTCCCGTCGCCAACGCCGTCGTCGGCCGGCAGTAACCCGTTCGTCGGGCACCTGCAAACGCTCTACAGCCAGAGCGTCCGGAGCAACGCCGGCACCCGCGCCGGCGGCAACCCGGCGTTCGACCTGTACGTGACCACGGCGCTGGACGACAGGCTCACCCCCGACGTGTTGGCCGGCACCTACCGGCTGGTGGTCATCACCGGCAACGCTGGCGACGGCAAGACCGCGTTCCTAGAACGGCTGTTGACGGTCGCCACCAAGGACGGGCCGCGCACACCCGTGCGGCGCAGCAACGGAGCGGACTTCGAGACCCCGACCGGCCTGGTCCTGCGGACCAACCATGACGGCAGCCAGGACGAGTCGGACAAGCACAACGACGATGTCCTGCTGGACTTCTTCGCGCCGTTCGCCGGTGCCGACCTGGCCGGGGTCGCCGGAGAGACCCGGCTGATCGCGATCAACGAAGGTCGACTGGTCGACTTCCTCGATACCCACCGGTCGGAGTTCCCGGCCCTGGCCGACCAGGTGCTGGCCGGTCTGCACGACCGGTCGGGCGCACCGGCCGACGTCACTGGCACGAGTGCCGCTGGTCCAGGTGCCGCTGAGTCAGGCGTCGTGGTTATCAACCTCAACCGCCGCAGCCTGCTGGACGACTCCGACGAGCTCAACGGTGCCGTCTTCGACCGGATGCTAGGCCGGATGACCCACCCACAACGGTGGGAGGGGTGCGACGGGTGTGTGCTCATCGACAAGTGCTACGCCCGGCACAACGCCCGCACCTTCGCGCACCCAGCGATCGGGCCGAAGATCACGGCACGGCTGCGGATGCTCTACCGCCTGACCGAGCTGCGCGGCATCGCGCACATCACCGTCCGCGACGTCCAGTCGGCGCTGGCCTTCATGCTCACCAGCGGTCGCGACTGCGCGGACATCCACGAGCTGTACGCCAGCGACCAGCTTACCGAAGTGCTCGACGGCTTCTACTTCAACAGCTGGGCTGGGCCGGTCGACGGCACCGACCGACTACTGAACCTGTTGACCCAAGTCGATATCGCTGCGGTCGCCGATCCGGGCCTGGACCGCCGGCTCGACTACGTCGGCCCGGACGCCGGCCGCGCCCTGATGACGGTCGACCAGCGCGGTGAATACGACCTGCAGATGCTGCAACGCCTGGTAGACGAGCTGCCACGTGGCACGGCACTGAGCTCGGCCACCGGCCAGGCGCACCGCCGCTACCTCGCCACCGCCCGTCGCCGGTTCTACTTCGAGTGCGTCGACGACGAACGGTCACGACGGATGCTGCCGTACCGCTCGGCATCGGACTTCCTGAACCTGCTGGCCCGCCCGGACGACCTGCCGTCTCGGCTGCCGGAGCTCATCGGCGCGCTGAACCGCAGCGAAGGGCTCGGCGACGCCGCCCGGGTCGCTAACGCGCTGGCGTTGCAGGTCCGAGCGGTGCCCGACGGCAGGATCCGCAGCTACCGGCTGTTCCCTGCCGGGCAGCTGTCGTTGCGTGCGGACGGTACGCCGAAGTCGCCCTATCTGGAGGGCGGCGCTCAGGAGCTGGTGCTTGGCTACCAGGGCAGCGCCCACCATCAGGCCGCGCTGCGGATCCGGCTCGACCTGTTCGAGCTACTCAACCGGCTGCGGGACGGCTACCTGCCCGGCATCGCCGAACGCCAGGGTTTGCATCTCGGCCTGACCATCTTCAAGCACGAGTTGTCCGCCGCCCCGTACCAGGAGCTGCTGCTCACCGTGACCGGGCGGGAGTTGTGGCAGGTGCTGCGGGAACCAACAGGGCAGATCCGGATGCAGCCGGTGGCCCCACGGGAGGAGTCTTAGTGGGGCTAAACAAGGACGACAAGGAGTTCCGCCACCCGGCGGTCAGCTACCTCGACTACAAACAGCTCGACATGGACCGGGTGCTCACCGCCTTGCTGCCCCGGCTCCGGTGGAAGGGCTCGCCGAGCGTGCTGGTCGGCTCGGGGGCGGATCTGAGCGTCGACGTCTTCGTCGAAGAGATCACCAAGCATCCTGATCACTTCGTCGGATTTGACCCGGAGGTCACCGCCCGCTGGCTGGAAACGCACCTGCTCGACCTGGTGAACCGGGGCAAACCTGGCCAGGCCATCGCCGGCCTGCGACCACTGCACGGCTTCACCTACCGCTTCCGAGTAGCGCGCCGATCCCGGCCATACGGTGCCGACGAACAGCTCTACTGGATGCTCCATCACGGCTCCACAACTCGTGGCACCGTGCTGGAGCAGCTGAAACGTTTCTTCTTCGCGGGGGTCGACCAGCGGATCGGTGGCGTCGGTGACGCCACCGAGATCGACGTCGAGACCCAGACCCTGATCAACCTCTGCGAGGCGGCCAAGACCAAGGTCACCGACCGGGAGGACCGCAGCCGGGTCCGCAAGATCTACCCACCGCTGGACACCGCCGCCGCCGAGCTACTCACCCAGGACGTCACCCGGCTGCTGTACCACCGGGGAGTCGTACCCCGATCGGTGCTGGTCGACCACCTGAAGATCCTGTTCGCCTTCCACCTGGCGCGATACCACTTCCGGATCATGAAAGCGCTGCCGGTTTGGACGGCCGGCGACCGCGTTGCGCCCGGTGGCGGGTTTTTCCTCGACGTCGCAGGGGTGCCCGGCACACCCGCCGCCCGGCTCGCCGAGACCAGCGCCCAGATCTGGTACGACCGAATCTCGGCGTTCGTGCAGGCAACCTTCACCGTGAAGAAACTCGACGACTTCGGCTGGCACCTGGTGAAGATCGGCAAGCTGCGCAAGCCGGCCGATGGCATGTTCCTCATCGAGCAACTGTTGTCGCTGCTGGGCCCGGCGCACAAGGCCGACCGGGGCCGGTTCGCCGAAGCCCGGCTGGCCCGGGTCGTGGAGGCGGCATCCGGCGAGGACAACGGCCTCGACCCGCAGATCGCCGACCTGCTGCAGTTGAAACTCGACCCGTTCGCCACCTACATCGAGATCATCACCGCGTACCGAATCAAGTTCCACCGTGGCTATCTGACCGACTGCCTCGACAGCCTGTTACTCAAACACCGACCGGGCGCGATGCTCACCCAGCCACGACGCGGACAGCGCCGCTTCGTGCTCGACAGCCGACTACTCGAAGTGCTCCTCCAGTTGGCCCTACTGCGCCCCGACGGCACCGGCGCGCTGCGGACCACCGCGATCCGGGTCGACGAATTCCTCGCGGTGCTACGCGACCGGTATGGGCTCTACATCGACGAGCTTCCGCCAGGGGACGGCTTCGGCCAACCCAGCATCACCGACCACAGGGCGCTTCGGGAAAACCGAGCCGCGTTCGTCGCCCGGCTGCGGGAGATCGGTTTCTACACCGACCTCTCCGATGCCTACCTCACCCAGACCATCACCCCGCGTTATCGCCTCGGGCCCGACGGAGCGCCACAATGAGCACCGGACTGCGCGAAGTCACCGACACCGACCTCGACGAAGCCCTCGAACGGGTCCTGGTGCCCCGGTTCGCCGCGCTGCTCGCCGCCCGCGCACCGGGGCACTGCGTACGGGTGACCGACCTCGGCGCGCCGCTTGCCGCCCAGCTGTGCCGCCGACTACGCGCCGCGACCGGCACCGCTGCCCAGATCCACGTCCTCGGGCAACCACCCCAGGTGCCCGACGATGTGGCGATCAGCGGCACCAAGCTCGTCGAGCTGCGCAACCCCGACGCCGATGACCGCCAGCGCCCACCGCTGCTCGTGTTCATCCCACCCGGCACCCACGCCAGCGCCGAAGACTCCTTCGGGGTCGCCACCTTCGAGCAGAGTGAACCCGGCGACATTTACCAGGAGCTCGCCACCCGCCTGCAGACCGCCCTACCCGACGGGCTGCGCACGGCGATCAGCGAACTGTTCGGCGTGCTCGACGAGCAGGCAACCGAGGCGTACGGGATCGTCGCCGGCCCGCTGCAGCGGGCCCGGTTCCTGCTCAGCGTCGAACACAACGATCGGGACCCGCAGGCCGCTGGCGGCGCGCTGTTCGAGCTCGGGCTCATCCCCGACTTCGAGCTGTTCGCCGACCCCGCCCAGGTGCGCACCCGGGCCACCCGCAACGCCCGGACCATCCAGGCGCTCAACCGTGCCGACCGGTCGGTCCGGCAACGCGTCGTGGACCTGCGGCTCACCGATGCCGCGTTCCGCACCAAGGTGGCCGAGTTTCTGACCGACGCCGGCCGGGACACCTCCCTGGACTGGACCCGCCGGATCGTCGTCGACCGCGCCAACTGGGGGCTGTCGTTTCACCGCTGGCCGCTGCCGGAGGACCGGATCGCATCGGCCGTACGCATCACCATCGATGAGCTGCCCCTGCCGCGCGCCGGCGGACGTCCTGAGCACCGCGACCACCCGGTCCTGGGCAGCATCACCGGCCAGGCTTACCTGCCAGGCGGCACATCCGGCCACAACCAGCTGTCGGTGGTCTTCGGGGTGACCCCGGACGCCCGACAGGTCCGTGGCCTGACCAGTTTCTCCGTCCAACTGATGTCCGAGGAGTCTGGCCCGACTGGAATACACACCACCGTCAAGGTCGGCACCAACCGACGGCAGACGTACAAGGCGATGCTGAAGCGGCTGCGCCCCGCCCGGCTCGACCACGGCTGGCACTACATCCGGGTCACGCCGATGGACAGCGCGGGCGTGCCGCTGCCGGTCGAGACGTCCCAGCACGCGAGCCGCCGCGACCAGCCGGAATCCGAGCTTCCGGCCAGCCACCCTGACAACGAGAGTCACCGGTTCTACGTGGTCGCGGAGAACGACCTCGACGAGCCGCCCAGCCACCCCAACAACCGCCGGACCGCCGGAGTGACCCAGGAGCTGCTCCGGCTGGCGTTCGAGGCGTCGGCGGACGGGCGGGACTGGCAGGAGGTCAGCTGCCAGCAGACGTCATGGAAGGATCCGGCCCGCACCATCGTCGAGGCCGATTTCGGCGGGCATGGCACCGCGCAGGTGCCGCTCGCTCCGATCCTCGCCGAGCTGGAACGGCAGATCCTGGCCGAGCCCACCCGGCTCGCCGGTCGTCAGTTGAGCACAGCGGCCGGGCAATCGCCCCGCCTTGTCGAGGTCGAGCATCAGCACCCACCGTTGGCTGCCTCGGAACGGCTCGACAAGTTCCTCGCCACCCGGGCCGCCGTCCTGACCGCAATCAGTGGTGACGATGGCATGGTCGTCGCCGGCCGTGATCTGAGCCGGATCGACACCGCCGTACTCGCCTACGCGGAGGCATACACCGAGCTGCTCAACGGATCGCTGCACAGCACCGGGCGGATCGCTGACACCGAGCTGACGCGGCAACTGACGACGTTGTTGCAGATCGACACCGTCGTGGTGGAGCACCAGGACATCCGGGGCAACCTGCACCAGCTCACCCTGGTCGCCCCCACCCACCCATTGCGTCTGCTGTGGATGGTCACCTGGGCCCGGCTTGGGCGACACTGGCTCGCGGAAGCCTCGTCCGTCGCCCCGCTCGTTCACGTGGTAGCGGCGGGTGACAAGGACCGGGTAAGGGCGGCGGCCCAGCGGTTGTTCGCCCTGGCACCGACCGGTTTCCCGCTGACCGCCGTCGGCACCGACGGCCGGCTCAGCGCCGCTGCCGTCGATCTCGCCACCCACTGGGGGGTCTACCTACCAGCGGAAACGGGCGACCCGCAGACCCTGTTGGCCGACGTGGCATCGGCGCTCGGCGTGCCGGACAGTCCGAGCGCGGCCCTGACGGTCACCGCCGGACAACTCGCTGACCGGATCGAGCGCTACGTCCGGATGCACCCCTACGTCGCCACCCTGGTCCTGTGCGTGGTCAACCCAGGGCGCGCGGAGCAGCTGGCGGACACCCTCATCGAGCTGGAGCGCCGCAAGAACCTTCGGCATCTCTCGTACGACTTGCGACTGTTCGCGGCAGACCCGCAGCAGACCGGCACCGGTATGGCGCTCGCTCAACTGCTCAGCGGCGAGTGGAGCACCACCGCCGAGGCGGAGACGTTCTGCACACCGACCAGCACCGGGTTGGCGCCCAAACTCGCCGTCGCGGTGCTGCCGCTCGACGACTTCCGCTCGGCGACAAGCCGGCACACGGCACACCTCACGCTGCTTTTCGATGCCTTCAGCGGCGAAGATCTCGGTGTCGGTCCGGCCCGCCCCGACTCGACAGCACCGGTGCACGGGCTGGTCCAGGAGTTGACCGTCGACTACGTCGACACCACCGACGGCATCGTGGCCTGGCACAAGCAGCCTCGGCACGGCCCTGGCCGGGACATTCCAGGGTCCGAGGAATACTCCGACCTGCTCACCGCACTTCCCCAGACGATCTCGGTCGCCACAGCGACGGTGGCCACCGGCGAAGCAGGAACCGGGCTGGTGCCACGGATAACGCTGAACCTGACCGCCGCCGACGCCAGCCTGCTACATCAGGCACACCGCTGCAGCGACTGGGTGATCACCGTGGACCGGACCTTGGGCGTCGAGTACTTCGACAGTCCAGGAAGTTCCCGCCGAACCGACTACATCATCGACTTCGCCAGCACCGGACCAGACGGCCTCGGCCACCAACTGGTGGTCAGCTCCAGGTCTGTCGACGAGCTGCGCTCCTTGCTGCGTCCAATGCTGGATCAGCACGGATTCCAGGTCGACCGCAGACACGCTGGGACCTTCTTCGACCAGCTTCGGCTACTGTCCGGCAGGCTGGCCTTCAAGATCGCGTCCACCGCACCGAACCAGCGGACCGAAGTCTTGGGCTTGGCGCTCGCCCGGCTCTACCTGTCGCACCAGGCAGTCCTGGGCGACCAGATCCTCGTCCCCCTCGACTCCCACCTGGAGCTATACCGCGACGCTCGCCGCAGAGCCGACGAGGTCGCCGAAAGCGTCGGACTTCGACGCACCGACCTTGCCCTCTTCAGTCTCGACGCGCAGCGACGCGCCATCACCTGCCGGCTCGTCGAAGTGAAGTGTCACAGCACGCTGACCAGCATCGCGGACCTGCAGAAGGTCCGAAACGAGATCACCGAGCAGCTCAGCCGCAGCAGAGACGTGCTCGCCGAGGGCTTCGACCCCGCGTACTACCAGCCCGATCGTCCTGACCGGGCGAGCCGCAACGCGGAGCTCGCCGCGTTGTTGCGCTTCTATCTCGGCCGGGCGGTCCGCCACGGCATCATCGATGGTGCCAGTGAGATCGCGGAAGAAGCTCACTGGATGTTGGATCACCTCGACTGGGGATATCAGCTGAGCTTCACCCAGACCGGACTCATCTTCGACCTGCGGGGCAGCGGAACTGACCAAGACGACGAGGGCGAGGTCGAGTTTCACCGCGTCGGCCGCGACGTTATCAGCGAACTACTCGGCGGCATCGCCACCGATCCGGTTCTGGCGGCGGCTTCGCCGACCGACACCCACTCCGAGGGGACCTTCGGAACACGTCAGTCCACCGTCGCACGTCTGCCACAGGCCGCGTTCCGGGCACCTGCCCGCGACCATGTCGTGCCGCAGGGCCGGCCACCGAGCGACCGCGACCCCGAGACCCCAAACAACCAAGACGATGCGATCACCGATGCAACGCCAATTGGGCCGGAGCCGGTGGAATCCACCGGACCAGCGGAACTGCTGGAGTCGACAGACCGGTCAGAACAACCGCTGCCCGACCCACCGGCTCCATCGGTTCAGCCTGACATCTACATCGGCGCAGCCGGTCCGTCCCCCCAGTACGGCATCATCGGCGAGTACGGCGGACGGCATATTGCTCTCGACCTGAACGAGACCCACACCATCAGCCTGTTCGGCGTGCAGGGCGCTGGGAAGAGCTACACGCTGGGCACCATCGTCGAAGCTGCTTCCCTCGCCACGCCACCGGTCAACCGGCTGCCGCAGCCGCTGGCTACCATCATCTTCCACTACAGTCCGATCCTGAGCTACGTACCTGAGTTCACCAGCCTGGTCGCCCCTAACTCCGACGCGACGCAGGTCCAACGTCTGCGGGACCGCTACGGCGTAGCGCCGGCTGGGCTCGACGATGTGCTGATGCTGATTCCCGAAGACCAACTGGAACAACGCCGGACCGAATATCCCGGCATCGAGCTGCGGGCACTAAAATTCAGCTCGACGGAGCTACGGGCCGCACACTGGCGTTTTCTGATGGGAGCTGTCGGCAACCAGTCCACCTACATCCGCCAACTCGGCCGGATCATGAAGGCGCACCGCAACAACCTGTCCATCAACGCTCTGCGCGCCGGGGTCGACCAATCGTCGTTGTCGGATCCCATCAAACAGCTGGCCCACCAGCGTCTGGACCTCGCCGCCGACTACATCGACGACACGGCCCGGATTCAGGACCTGGTCCGCCCCGGTCGGGTAATCATTGTAGATCTTCGAGACGAACTGATCGAGAAGGACGAGGCTCTCGGCCTGTTCGTCGTACTCATGGAGCTGTTCTCGGAAGCCACCAGCGCCGGGCGTCGGTTCAACAAACTCGTCGTCTTCGACGAGGCACACAAGTTCATCGACAGCCCGGATCTCGCCGCCGGGCTGATCGAGAGCGTGCGAGAGATGCGACACAAGGGGATGAGCATCCTGGTGGCGAGCCAGGAACCAGCATCAGTGCCGATAGCCCTCATCGAGCTCTCCAACCAACTCATCTTGCACCGGTTCACCTCTCCAGCATGGTTGAAGCATCTACAGAAGGCCAACGCCGCTCTCGCCGATCTAACGCCGGCCAAGATGGCAGCGCTGGGACGAGGAGAGGCCTACATCTGGTCAGGCAAGGCGACCGACCCAGACTTCAGCCGCCGCGCCGTCAAGGCACACATCCGGCCGCGGATCACCGAACACGGCGGCAGCACCAAGACCGCAGTCGCCGCCGACTGACCCGGAGAGCCTCGCCACAACTCGGCAGACCCGACTTGGGGCATCGGCCTGACCGGTGACGATACCGCTGCCATAGAGGAAAATCTCTGTGTTAAGGCGCCGGCAACAGAGAGGTCTCCGTTAGATCCACACTCCCGGGCTCGGCCGACAGCGCCGGTATGAAGTTAGGTTTCGTCCTTGGCAGGCCACACGGTGTAACTTCGATTCGCCTGCGCCCTGGCTGCTGTTGATTGGGGTTTACATGCGTGAGGTTCTACGTCGGTCGGTACGAGCGATCCTGTGGGACGAACGCGATCAGCTGGTGTTGATCAAGAGGACGAAGCCTGGCCAAGCCCCTTACTGGACTGCGCCCGGTGGCGGCCTTGAACCGACTGATGCATCCCTCGATGCAGCCCTGCGACGTGAGCTGCGGGAGGAGTTGGGGGCGGAGGCAGAGCGGCTTAGCCAGGTGTTCTTGTTCAGCTCGCCGTCGGGCGATGGGGTGTCCGTACAGCACTTCGTCTCCTGCCGGCTCACCCGGGTAGACGAGAGCGCCCGTACGGGTGCGGAGTTCACTGATCCGGGCCGTGGTGGCTATGCCCTGGACCGGGTGGCCGTCGACCACCTTCCTGAGGTGGACCTGAAGCCTGAGGCCCTGAAGGAGTTCATCCTCGCGAACGCTGACGCGTTGCTATCGGAGTTAACCTGAATCGGGCCAGATCCCTGCCGGTTCGAGCGTGAATCGGCGCGCGGCCTGGAACACCTCCTGGGGGCGGCTCGCTCCGGCGATGATCGCTGCGACGGCGCCGATGAGCACTCGATGCGAGACGATCAGGGCGGTGTTTCCTTCGACGGGGTGTCCGAGGACCGCAGCGGCCATCGCTCGTTTGTAAAGCGCTGTGAGACTTTCGCCGCCGGCCAGAGTCGAATCTGGGTCGCGGAGCCGGTTTGTTCGCCAGTTCTGGTACTCAGATGGGTACTCCTCAGGTCCTTTGCCGAGGACGCAATCGGGGGCGCGCCACTCGGCGTACAGCAGGTTGGGGGCGGCGAGCGGCACGCCGAGCAGCGCGGCCAGGATCTCCGCGCTTGTGGCGGCGCGCGGATGCGGGCTGGTCAACACGATTGCGGGCCGGACACCGCGGTCACGGAGTGCGTGGGCGGTGGCGGCGATCTGTGCCGCGCCGCGCGCGGTGAGGGGTGTGTCGGGTCGGGCATGGGCGTGGGGGCGGGTGATTCCGTCGAGGCTGGTTCCGTGGCGGATCCAGAGGGTCGTCATGACAGGTGCCAGCCGCCGTCGACGTTGATCGCTTGGCCGGTGATGAATCCCGCTTCGGGGCTGGCCAGGAAGGCGATGGCGGCGGCGACGTCCGACCGTCGTTTGATGCACTGTCGGTCGAGCTGGCGTCGGACCATGGCGTCGTGGTCGGGTACGACGCTGTGTTCTGCGGGGACCTCGATCGAGCCGGGCCGCACGGTGTTGACGGTGATGTTGTGGGGGCCGAGTTCGCGGGCGAGGGCGCGTATGAGTCCCTCCAAGCCGCTTTTCGCGGCGATGTAGCCGGCGAGGTCGACGCGTCCGAGCTGGGTCATGACTGAGGAGACGACGATGATGCGGCCGTAGTCGTTGGCGATGAAGGCTGGTGTGGCGGCGCGAATGACAGCGGCGTGCGTGACGAGGTTGAGTTCGAGCTGGTCGCGAAGGACGTTGAGGTCCGTCCGGCTCCACGGGATGCGGGGGTACGCGCCGGCGTTGCTGATCAGGACTGCGAGTTGGGTGGCGTGTTGCTCGATGGTGGCGCGGAGTGCGGTCTGGGTGTCAGCGGCGGTCAGGTTGCCGGTGACGGTGTGGGTCTGTGCGCCGTGGCGGCGGGCGGCCTCGACGACCGCGGCGAGGTTGGTGTCGTCGTATCGGTGGGTCAGGACGAGGTCGAAGGCGGCTGACAGCCGGGCGGCGATGGCCGCTCCGATGCCGGTGCCTGCTCCGGTGATGACGGCGGTGGGGCGGCTCATGAGGGCGGCTCCGGTGGCGTCTGAGTGGTGAGTCCGAGGATCTGCTCCAGGTCGGCGTCGGGTGCGTAGAGGTCGGCGAGTAGGCCCAGCGACAGAGCGGCGTCGCGGGGTTCCAGGAGCTGTAGTGGGTATACCGCGAGGATCCGCATGGCGAGGTACGGGCGTATCCAGGTGAGTAGATCCGTGGCGGCGGAGAGTGCGAGCGGCCGGGCGAGCGTCGTGAGGTATCGGGTGATGGCTTGCTGCCGGGCCGGCGATGGTTGGTGCTGGTAGTCGATGCCGACGGCTCGGTGGGAAAGTCTTCTGAGCCGTACCGTGGGTTCGACAGCGTCGGCGAGGGCCTTCCTGTGGTCGGCGTAGGCGTCGGTGTTGTAGTGCGGGACGAGCCAGGCGCCGTGCAGTCTCTGGTACCAGAGGAAGCACGCAATCTCGCCGGGGAGGGCGTTGATGCCTGCGGTGTCGTAGTCGAACCAGACGGGCTGGTTGTCGGCGTCAAGGCCGATGTTGAAGTCGGTGGGGTCGCCCTGCGTCATCGCGGCCCAGACCTGCTCGTCCGGGTGCAAGGCGTCGCGTAGCTCGCCGAGGAGGGCAGGAAGGTCGAGCCGTCGGGGCTGTCCGTTGACCATGAGGGTGGTCTCCCGCAGTTCAGAGGGCCGGAGACCGTCGGCGTCGGTAAGTTTGAGCATGATCGGGTTGTGGCCGTAGTAGTGGTCCAGCCTGCCGCCGGCCTGGGCCCGGTCGCGGTAGAGCTTGCTGTTGGCGCGTGAGGCGGGGACTCGGCAGATGGTCGCGTCGATGGTTCGGCGGTAGTGCCGGAAGGTTGCGTCGAGCCCGCGGTCGAGGTTGGCCGTGCTACCGGGGCCGGTGGATGTGAGAGCGTCGAGGAGCAGGCCGGTGTCCGGAAGATCGGGTCGGTGGCGGTCGTAGAGGGTGAGGGTCCAGTGCCCGACGCGGTGTTGGGAATGCAGCCTCGGTAGCCGGTAGTAATGGCGGATTCGGTGGTGCCCGGCGACTTCGGCCGCAGCCTCCACGGGGTTCGGGTTCACCTTGGCGAAAAGGCGGTGTGCGCCGATGTCGAGATGGAAGGTGCGGTTCATGGTGAAGCGGCGGTAGCGGCCGACGCGGATCATCGAGTCCACCAGCCCGCGCACTGCCCCGCGAAGTCGGCTATGACCTTGGCGGGGATGGCGCGGAGGTCGCTCGCGGTGGACCAGAGAGTGTCGTCGTAGCGGTCCCGCACGGGACACGCGTCGGCGACCGACATCAGGTGCGAGAACGGGGTGGCCACCGCGTGGTGGCGTGGTGAGCCGGTGATCCACTTGGCGTAGCCGTGCCGCCCGTAGAGCCCGACCACGTGTGGCTGGGTGTCGTCCGTTCGGATGGTGAGCGCGGCGAGATGGGTCAGTCCGGTGTCGTTGCCGATCACCAACTCGGCGGTGGCGAAGAGGTCAACGCAGTCGGCCGCCGTTGGGCCGTGAAGTACCTCAATCTGCCCTGCGGGTGTCGGGGGTTGGTGGCCCGGTGGTGTCACCAGGCTGAAGCGCCAGGCGCCCGGTTGGCGGGTCGACAGTCGGTCGGCGAGGGCACCGAAGTTGTCGATGCCGTAGTCCTTGCGGTCGGGGCGACTCGTCGTGGCCACGAAGACCACGTGGAGTGGGTCCGGGGCTGCGACGGCCGCCCGGAACCTGGGGCATGGGTCATCGGAAGCGGGAAGCCCGATGCCGAGGGTTTGCTCGATGTTGAGGTAGTAGCGCATCGGCAAGGCCGCATGGACCTCGACAATGTCGGCGTCGATGAGGTCGAGCAGCGTTGGAGGTGATTCCGGTACCGCGTGAAACTCCGAGGCGTTTCCGCTGCCGAGCACGCCCAGTTGGTGCCCGTCGCCGCCCGTGACCGTGACTGGAAGGGTGCACCGGGCGATCAGGTCCGCCCGGCTGCCGGCGTACTCCAGGGTTCCGAACTGCTCGTGTGTGGCGTCGTGAAGTGCCTGTGCCATGGCGAGGCCGAGCAGCAGGTCGCCGAGTCCGCGAGAGCCGAAGTCGACGCGCCACCCGTTTTCGCGTACCGCGTCGAGGCGTGCCCGTCGGGGTGGGGTCTCGCCCTTGGCCCGTCGATACGGCAGGAGCCGGCCGAGTGGCGCCTGTTCACGTCGGACGAGGTACCGTCCGCCGCGGTGGCGCATCGGTTCCTCGACGAGGGTCACAGCGTGGTCAGTACGCACAGCGGGACCTCGTTGCGCTCGAGTAGCTGTCGGCCGTCGCCGGCGGTGTCTTCGACGAGGCAGAGCGCGCCGGTGATGTCGGCGCCGGCCGCGCGAAGCGCCTCGACGAGGTTGGCCAGAGTGAGTCCGGTGGTGATCTCGTCGTCCACGATGAGAATGCGTAGTCCTTTGAAGTCGCCGTAGGCGAAGACCTCAAGACGCCGGGCATGCGGCTCGTGGAAGACGAGCTTCCCGGGTAGGTCGAGGTTGACTTTCCATGCGAGCCGGTACTCGCTACCACTGGCCCAGGCCAGTGCGATCGTCGGCACGATGCCGCCGGCGTCGAGGCCCAGGAGAAGATCGTGCGGCCGGTACGCCGGGTGCTCGCACCATCGCTGCCACAAGCTGCGCCCGGTCGCCAGTACCTGTTCAGCGGCTACGTCGGTGCGGATGCCATCGAGGCCGTGAACGACGCGGACCGGACGAGTGGTGTCTCCCACCCCGAGCCGGGTCACTCGATCGGCGTGAAGAACCTCGTTAAAGGCGGCGGTCATCGAAGATCTGGTCCTTCCGTGGGGAGGGTGTGAGCGTCGGCCGTGCGGCCGAGCGTGTCGTGGTAGGCGAGGATCTTGGCGGCGGCACCGCGGACCCGGTGGGAGAGGGTTTCGTCTCGTCGCCACCGGTCGCCGCTGACCTCGACCACTGCCGGGAGGTCGACTTCAGCATCCGGATGGCTGGTGGTGAACGCGAGGCGGACCTCCTCGCTGCCGTCGAGGTCCACCCCGTCGGCACGAAGGATGATCTTCATGATCAGCACGACGTGCTTGTAGACATCGCGGACATCGGGTTCGGGTTTCGCGGCGAGTCGCCGCAGCACCATCACCACGAGCGGCAGCTCGCCGCGTGAGGCCCGGTCGTCGGTCGGTGCGTCGAAGGCGTTGAGTGCGAGGTCAGTTCGGCGGTAGAGCAGGCCGCGGCCGTCGTGGGCAATCTGCCGCACCGCGTGCAGTACCCGAGGCGGGACCGCCCCGGTGAGCATCTCCCGGGTGGTGAACGACGACAGTGCGATCTTCTCCCCCGCCGGCCCGCTCCGGGGTACACGCCTGTTCTGGAGCCAGTCCAGCGGCAGCGTGTCGCGTACGACAAGGAGGTCGATGTCGCTCCATCCCGGTAGCCAGCCTTGATGGGCGAGGCTGCCGGTGGCGGCGATGATCGTGGTCTCAGAATCGGTCAGCCTGGCGACGCAGTCTGCGAGTACCGGTTGCAGCGCCTCCGGGATGCCCGTGTCCCCGTGCGGCGGAACCCTGGCCCCGGACCTGCGGTGAACAACCTCCGTGACCGCTCTCTTCAGCGCCGCGAGGCTGCGGCCGTTATCGATGACCGTGTCGGCGATCGACGCGATGCGGTCTCCGCCCCGGCTTCGCTTGATCGCGTCGCGGGCGGAGAGCGATTCCATGGCCTCGGTGGCGCGCTGCGTGCGAAGCCTGTCCGGAAGGCGGAGGAACAGGATCTCGCAGCGCTCGCCCCAGATCCTGCGGAGGTGTGCTGTGGCGTCGAAGCGGTGTGCGCTCTCCAGGCTGATCCGGGGCGAGCCCGGGTTCAGCGCGGCGAACCGCAGGATCTCTTCCGTGAGCATCTGCGCCTGGGTCACCTCGTCCCATTCGCTATACGGATCGGCGGTATCGAGTCGATCGGCGGCAAGCTGCATGAGGTAGCCGATCTTCAGCCGAGTGGCTGTGTGCTCAGTGCGTAGCAACTCGCCGACCGTGCTCTTTCCGCTCTCGGACATACCAGCGAGGACCCACAGGTGCTGGACCTGGTCCGGCGGCAGCGGAACGACCGGCACGTCGAGCCGCGTCAGGGCCTCACGGATTTCACGCTGCACATCGAGAAGCGGGCGGTCCCCCCGCACCACGATGCCCTGGTACTGCCCGCCGTCAACTTGAAGATCGATCGCCTCAGCCAATCGCCGCTGATACTCGGCGTAGCGCTCGGTGGTCGGTACAGGCTCACGTGCCACGGCGTGGTGCGCCTCGGCCGCCGGCTGGTCGCTGTGGCGCAGCAGCAGGTGTAGTTCGCGACGCGGCGCGGGGGCGTAACGACGTGCTTTGGCCTCGACTCGCGCGAGCGCCTCGGCGGTGGAGATGCCGTCCTTGACCGCCGCTGTCGCCGCGCAGGTCGCCACAAGCATCGGCCAACCGCGGTCCTCCAAGACCAAGAGGCCGCCACCGGCGCACCGCGAGGCGTGGGAGCTGAACACGAGGTCGATGTGTTCGTCGGTGGTGCTGTCGACGAACCACCACTGACTGAAGTCTCGTCGCGACACCTCGGCCCATCGCCGGTCCCACCGGTCGATTGTCCCGGTGAACTCGACGTCCGGCATCGCCGCCGCCAACCAGCGGGCGTTCGTGGTCTTGCCGACGTTGTCGGCGCCGTTGAGCGTGACGGCGATCCTCATCGCGGCTCCCGATAGCTCTTCAGCGTTCGCCAGTGAGGAATTCGGCGGCGGCCTTCATGGATGTCGAGCACAAGGACGTCGAAGGCCTCGGTGAGCTCGGTGAACTGCTGGAACGCCAGCGAAGGATCGACATCGCGCAGGTTTAGCTCAGCGGTCTCCGAGAATCGCCTCCACCGAACCCACGCGATGGCCAGGCGGTCGATCACGGAGCCGATCGTCTCGGTGTGCAAAGGGGCCCCGCCCGGTGGCTGGATCACCTGCTCAACCCAGGCGTCGATCTCACCGATCAGAGCGATACGAGTGGCGTTGAGGCGGTCGATCGACCTCTTGGCGGCAGCCACAACGTGGTCGTCAGCGGATGGGTCGCGAGAGATTGTCTCCGCCGCCCATTGCGCCCGGTGGTGCGAGGCGAGCCGGGATGCCGCATGAAGGGGTACCGCCCACACCTCTGGCAGAACCTGTGGGCGGCCACCGAACGTACTGGTGATCAGGTCGGAGCTGGGCAGCGGTCGAAAACGCTGCTGGTTAGGGGCGCTTGGTAAATCACGGACGGAACGGAGGGGCATGGTTGAACCTCCTTTGATCCTTCGCAGGTTCACTGCGGGCGGCGGGCATTGCCGGGCCCGTCAGGGCCGGAGGGTGGTGCCAGCGTGGGTGGTGTGGCCGCGTTCGAGGATGAGGACGTGGGAGAACAGACCCGGCCGGCGTCTGGTCAGCCGTTCGTGCGCGGCGAGGATCTCGCCGCTTCCCGGATCGACCAGTAGCTGCGACGTCGATCCGTCGGCGGTGATGGTGAAGGCCAGGCCGGTGCGGCCGACGATGTCGGTGCTCTGCCCTCGGTAGGTGATGCCGGGAATGGTCGCCAGGATGCGCAGGCTGGTGGCCCGCTGGCTCCGGTTGAGGTATTGGCTGGTCGCGTGTGCGACGACGCCGTTGACGAGCAGCCTTGGGTACGCGGGGTCGGCGGCGAGTTCTGGGGGCGCGAGCGCGCCAGCGAGCGTGTTCGCGTCGCGCAGGAGGGGTTCGGGCAGGTACGGGTGCAGGCCGCCGGGCAGATGCTCGGTCGTCGTCTCGGGCGCTCGCGCGAACAATGCCTGCTCTTCGCCTTCGGGCTGATGGTCGAGTCCTGGCAGGTCAGGTAGGCGTCGAGTGGTCTCGCGGCCGGAGCCGTCGGTGTCTCGGCGCCAATGGCGCAGGTCGGTGCGGGTGATGGCGTTGGTGGCGCGGGTCCAGGACCGGGTGTGCAGGTAGGTGTAGGGCAGGGCGGTGGTGTCGTCGCCGGGTGTGGCAGCGATGGTGTTGGCAAGGACGGTCAGCCGTTGCGACGGGGTCAGGCCCGGGCCGGTAACGGTCGGATGCGTGATGGCGGGCCGACTCCCGGTGGCTGCGGATGTGGTCGGGGCGGGCGTCTGGTGGGTCGGGGTGCTGGTGTGGCAGCCGGCGAGCAGGACGCCGCCGAGCAGGCTTGCCGCCAGGCGGCGAGCGGGGACAGTCGACGTGACTATCACGGTGTGAGAGGTCCTTACTGGGCGGTTAGCGGTATGTGGCGGTGGCGAGGTCGCCGACTGCGGCGTCGACGGCGGCCGTGATGTCGCGGACGGGTCGGTGGTGTTGGTCGGCGATGGCGCGCAGTTGGGCGGTAACGGTGGCGGTGTCGCTGAGGTAGAGGTGGTGGGTGAGGTGCAGGGCGACCACGAGTCCGGCGAGGGCGGCGGTGTGGTTGTCGGGTTGTTCGCGGCCGTCGGCGAGGAAGCGCAGCCGGGCGCGGGCGATGACGGGCCATCGGTTGTGGGTGGGCAGGTAGGTGTCGGCGCGGATGAGTCCGCCGAGTCGACGGCGGCTGGTGTGCCGCAGGATCCCTGCGGCGTGTAGGCCGGCGCGGGTGCGTTCGTAGAGGTGGTCGGCGAACCCGCGTATCCAATTGCGTAGCGGCGGGGCTGGATGGGTGTGGCGGAGGCTGGTGAGGGCGGTGTCGGCGATGAGGTCGCCGACGGGCCGGTCGATGTTCAGCCGGACCCGCTGCACCCCGACGCCGGATGTGTCGCCGTTCAGGGCGGTGCGGCCGGTGAGAACGAGGTCGATGAGGACGGCGCCGGCGAGGCCGAGGGCCAGTGCCTGGCGGTGGATATGGGGTTGGCCGGTGTCGTCGTTGTGGGCGAGTAGGTACAGCTCGTCGCGCAGTGGCAGTTCCGGTACCGAGGCGGTCATGGTCGCCTCTGACTGATTAGGGCGCGTAGCCGTGTGTGGGCGTCGTGGTAGGAGGGCTGCGGGCGGGGTAAGTGGGTTTTGTCGATGGCAGCCAGGATCGTGTAGTTGGGGTCGCAGACGTTGCCGATCGGAGCTCGGGCGGCTTGGGAGATGAGTTGGTAGGCGTCGAGGGCGTCGAGTCCGCACAGGTCGGCGGTCCAGGCGGTGAGGTCCTGGTGGGCGATGCGGTAGGCGTCTTCGAGCGGTCGGGCGCAGCCGACGGACATGAGGGTGGTGTCGGTTTCCAGCCGCGGCCAGGCGGTGGTAGGGCCACCCTTGATGACTTCGACGGCGAGGGTGGTGACGGTGGCGATCTCCACCGCGACGCCGCAGGCTTCGCCGTGTCCTTGGCGGGCGTGTCCGTCGCCGAGGGCCAAGAGTGCACCGTGGACGTTGACGCCGAGGTAGAGGGTGGTGCCCGCACGCAGTTCGGGGGTGTCGAGGTTCCCGCCGTAGTAGTCCGGCACGATCGTGGCGCGGGCTTCCATCGCGGCGGGGGCGACGCCGATCGTGCCGATCATCGGGTCCAGCGGAAGGTCGACCGTGTGGTCGCTGGTGGTCGCCCGGTACCGCACGATCCCGGCTGCGGGGTCGATGTCGTAGACCCATACGCGTTCGTCGAGAGGTGGTTGGAGGGTGGCGGTGTGCGGGGTTGAGGTCAGTGCCCCGAAGTATGGGAAAGTCGCGGACACGCCCCATTCGCGGGCGGGTTCGATTGCGGCGACGTGCACGGCGAGGGTGTCGCCGGGCTCGGCGTCCTCGACGAAGAATGGCCCCGACACCGGATTCAGATACGGCAGCGCGCACATCTGCGACGGCAGATCCGCCGGCCCACGCACCCGGCCGCCGAAGCAGTCCTCGGTGTGCACGGTGAACACGTCACCGGAGCGCACGTGCGCCACCGGGATCCGGCCGCCGAAGGTGTAGGCCAACTCGTCACGCGCCGGCCGGTAGGTGAAGTGGTTTCCATGAGACATCGTGGTCACACCCGCTCCAGGTCACGCCCGGACGGCTGGGCCGGTGCCAGGCCGGACAGCGCTGGACGGCGGCCGGTGGCGTAGAGGCCGGCCAGGACGACAACCCCGAGGGCGAGCCAGGCCAGGCCGAGGCGTTGGGCGGCGATGTTGGCGTTGGCCACCACAAATGCGAGGATCGCGAACCCGATCCCGGGCATGATCAGATGCGCCCACCAGTTTCCGCTGCGACGGCGGATGAGGTGATGCACGACCACGGAGACGTGCAGGACCAGAAACGCGACCATCGCCCCGAAGTTGATCAGCGACGACAGCAGCGTGATCCCGTCCGTACGGGTCGCCATGTAGAGACCGAGCGCGAGGGAAACGGCGCCGGTGAGCAGGGTCGCGTTGATCGGCACGTTACGGCGAAGTGACACCTTCGCCAGGAACGCGGGCAGTTGCCGGTCTCGGGCCATCGCGTACAACAGCCGGGACGTGGCGACTTGGGCGACCATCGAGTTCGGCAGGCCCCACGCGATCGCCGTCGCCACCGCGCACACCGTCGCCAACCAGCCCTCGCCGGCCACAGCGGCGGCCTCGTAGAACGCGGTGCCGTCCGGATCCCCCTGCGTGAGGAGCGTGCCGGGGTCGGGACGAGCATCGCGGCCAGCCACGTCTGGGCGATGAACAACACGCCCGCCAGGACGAGGACGGCGGCCATGGCGCGGCCGATCTGCCGGGAGCCGCCCTTGGTCTCCTCCGCCAGCATGGAGATGCCGTCGAAGCCGAGGAAGGACAGCACCGCGATCGACACCGCCCCCGCGACGAGGGACCAGGTGAACGTGTCGGAGTTGTAGAACGCGTCCCAGCTGAACCGGCCCTTCCCGGTCGCGAGCGCCCAGCCGGCGACGGTCAGGAAAATCGCCAGGACGATCAGCTCGCCGACGAGCATCACCCGGGTCACCATCGCGGTCATGCGGATGCCGACCGAGTTGACGACCGTGTTGACCGCGACGAACCCGAGCAGCCACAGCCACACCGGCACCGCCGATACCGTGGCGTGCATCGCCACCGACGCCACCAGGTACAGCAGCCCCGGGACGAGGACGTAGTCGAGGAGGATCACCCAGCCGGCCAGGAAGCCGACCGGCGCGCTGATGCCCCGGCCCGCGTAGTTGTAGACGCTGCCCGACATCGGGAACGCCTTCACCATCTGCGCGTACGAGAACGCGGTGAACACCAACGCCACCACACCGACCGCGTACGCCAGAGCCACCATCCCGCCGGAGCCGGCGTACACGCTGCCGAAAATCGCCATCGGCGCGATCGGCACCATGTACACCAGCCCGTACGCGACCAGGTCCCGGAACCGCAGCTGGCGTGCGAGTTCCTGGCGGTAGCCGTAGCGGGCTAGGTCATTCGTCGTTGTCATCTCAAGCATCCCCACCCGGGCGAGAAGTGTCAGCAAGGAACGCAGTGGCGTCCGCGACGCGGCCGAAGTCAAGGAGGCCGGCGACAGCAGGTCATCCACCGATGGCGCTAATCCGAAGCCACTCCGCGCATCACTCTGAGTGGCCACATCCGGAACGCTCGGCGATCCGGTCCGTTCAGCTTGCCGACGCATGGACGTGAATGGATTCCCAGGTGTGGTGAGTTTTTCCCCCAGACACGCAAGCCGGTGACCTGCGGAAAGTTTGATCATTCCGTGAGGAACTACCCACCGTCGGGTCGGTGGCCTCGCCGTCGTCCGTACCGGTGCTGACGGGTGGGGCGATACCGTGCGACGGGAAGGCCGCACGTTCGGAGGTGACCGCGATGGCAAGGACAACCGGCACCAAAGCCGAGCGCGACCACGTACGCCAGACGTTGGCCGGCTTCGGCGCGACACCGGTAGCCATCGCCGCCGAGTTGCAGCGCAGGTTCGGATTACGCCCGCGGGATGCGTTCCGGCAGGCCCATGGCTGGACTCAGGACGCGGTGGCCGAGAGGCTGAACGCCAACGGAACCGGTTCGGCGACGTTCACAGGTGCACGGGTCAGCGACTACGAGCGGTGGCCCTTCGGCGGCCGTCGGCCCACCCTGGCCGCCTTGAACGCCCTGGCCCAGGTTTTCGGCGCCGAGCCGGGCTGCCTGGTCGACCTGGACGATCTGACCGCTATGCCGGACGCGGACCGAGAGGTTCTGATCGGTCGAAGTGCGACCCCGATGCCTAGCCGGTCCGTCACACCCTCAGCTCCGCCAGGCGCCATGGCTGAGCCTTTGCGGTGGGACCTCGGCGCATTGCAGGACGAGACGGAATTGGTGATCGCGGTGGCGGAACGCACGGCCAGCTTCGGCGCATGGGCGCAGGCATCCAACGTGGGGCCGTTCACCCTTGAGGATGTCGTCGCCTCCACCCGCAGGATCGCCACCGACTATCTGACCGAGCCGCCGGTTGTCGTCTACGCCCGAGCGGGCCTACTGGCCGACCGTGTCTTCCGACTGCTGCAGACAGGTCACCAGAACCCCGACCAGTCGCGGGAGCTCTACCGATGGGCGGGATACCTCTGCAGCCTGCTCGCCTGGATGGCGGGCGACCTTGGTCATCCCGCTGCGGCGGAGTCTCAGGCACGCACCGCGTGGATGTGCGCCGAGACCGTCCGCGACAACACGCTCCGCGCCTGGGTCCTGTCCACAATCAGCAAGATCCATCTTTGGGAGAGGCGCTTCGAGGACGCGGCGAACGCCGCCGCCCGGGGTCTGAGCTACGCCACCGAGGGCAGCGCGGCAGTCATGTTGGCCTGCCAAGAAGCGGACGCCTGGGCGGAGATCGGCGCTGCCGAACCGGCCCGCTCGGCGCTGCGACGGGCCGACGAGGCCCGAGAACACGTCACCGGCGATCCGGTAGGTGGACTTCTGGCCTGCGGGATGGTGCGCCAGCACAACTACGCCGGGTCTGTGCTGTTCCGGATCGGCGACCCCGCCAGCGCCATCCAGCACGCCGAACGCGCTCTCGCGCAAGCCGCCATCGATCCCTCGATCGCATACGGCACGCTCGCGCAGATCCGCATCTGGGCCGCCTCGGCACACCTCAACGCCGGCAGCCTCGACGGCGCGGTCTCGATCCTGTCCCCGGTACTGGCACTGCCGCCCGAACAGCGACTCGACCCGTTGGTTCATCGCCTGCGTGACGTCGGCCGAGCCCTCGCCGGCGATCCGGCGCTGCGGACGAGCATCGAGGCCCGCACTGTTCAAGCAGCGATAACCGAGTTCTGCGCCGCCAGCGCCGCCCGCCAGCTCCCATGATGACTTGGAGAACCGATGGCAGTTCCGCACAGCAGCAGCATCCGCAACCACTGGTACTGGCGCCCGGGCTGGGGAGTCGGCTCCCGCTTCTACACCTGGCACATCACCTTCGACGGACAACCCGAGGTCGACGAACTCGCTGACCAGTACCGCTCCCTGCTCTCACCGCACCCGAGCCTCGACGTCATCCCGAACCGATGGCTCCACCTCACCATGCAGGGCATCGGCTTCGTCCAGGACGTTCCCGTCGAGGACGTCGACGCCATCGTCGCCGCAGCACAGGACCACTGCGCCCAGCTCGCACCCTTCCAGCTCACCATCGGCGCGCCTCACGTCGACCCCGAGTCCATCCAGATCGCCGTCGACCCGGTCGAACCCGTGCGACAGCTACGAGCCGCGATCCGCGCCGCGATCGCAGATGTCTGGGGGCCCGACCGGGTTCCGGAAGCCGCGGAGCCGTACAACCCTCACCTCAGCCTGGCTTACACCAACACCGACGCTCCTGCGGCACCGCTGATCGAGGCTCTGGAGGACGCGCCGCAGCTCGGCGCGGACGCCGTCATCGACGCATGCCAGCTCATCGTTCTCAACCGCGACGAAGGCATGTATGTCTGGGAGCCCTACGCCACCGTCAAGCTCGGATCGTGATGTCGGCCGCGCCGGTCGCCGCACCCCGGTAATCAGCCACGGGTCCGTCTGCTTGTCGCCAGCGGAACAGACCGAAGAGTGTTGTGCGATGTCTGGCCGTAACGGACGGTTCAGGCAGGCGGCCGGGAGGTGGGAGGCCGATGTCGTCGTCTGGGTCGGGCATCGGTACCCACCCCCGGCCGTTGGCTGCGCAGGATTAGGCGGCGGGAGCGGACGGCGGTCACGCGGCGGGTGCAGCGGGGTGGTGCAGGCGGAGCAGGCGGGCGAGTGTGGCGGCTTGGTCGATGGTGGGGAGGTCGGCTTCGGCGGCGAGGGCTTGAATCTCCGCTTCGGTCTGTGGGTCGGTCAGGTAGTGGGCCATCGACAGCGTCCCCGGCAGAATTGGAGTGTCGGCGTCGGGAACAGCTGTCGGGGCCTCGCCAACGGCCTTCCGCGTGGGCGCGGTCGTCGGCGACGGGTGTGATGTGCTCGCGCGTGATGTCTGGTCACGGCGTGTGGCCATGTCCCTCCCAGGACGGCTCGTGGCGTGAGGTCGACATATGGGGCCATGGGCAACTCCTTGGGATGTAGGAACTCGCTGAAGATCGCCGGACCGCTCCGTCGGGAGGAAGGCAGCGGTCAAAGGCGACGGACTGTGACTCCGGTGGCCGAGGAAGTAGAGACACCGCCAGTCACAGGAACTCACAGGTCGAGTTGCTGGTGTGAGCGCGCGTCTTCATGGTCGGAGTAGGGGGCGTTGTCGTACTCGTCGTCGTGGTGGGGGTCGGTGTAGGGCAGGTCTATGAGGCGGTGACGGCCGGCGCTGCGGCCGATGAGCTGCCACACCTGTTCGGCAGGGCTAGCGCCGAGTGCGGTGCGAAGTCCGGCGGTGGTGGTGGCGATGACCGCCCTTGGCCTGGCCTCGGCAAGGCGGTGGTGCAGGTTCGTCTCGCGTCGGGCGGAGGGTAGGTGGAACAGGACCGGCCACGCCCAGGTGCTCATCGCGTACACCCGTTCGTACTTGGCGATCTTCTCGGTGAGGATGTCGAGGCGTTCGAGGCCAGTGTCGTACTCGATGAAGAACGGCACGGACCGCCCGTGCTCGGTCCAGACGCCGGCGCCGTCGGGGCGGGGTAGTCCTGTCGGTCCGTGGACCATCATCTCGGGGTTGCCGCCTTCGCGGTAGAACACGCCCGGGTCGTGGAAGGCGGCGGCGGGCTGCCAGCGGTCCAGGTGGTTGTTGAGGTGAATGCGCGCGTGGGCGGCGAGGTCGATGAAGACCTGGTTGCCGCCGAGTAGGTGTGGCAGGTCCGGGCGGCGGGTGAGGGACTGTTTGCGGCGGCGGGCTTGGTCCCGGCGGGGCGCTCCGAGTCCGCGTTGGGCGTGGACGTGGTCGTAGCCGAGTTGGTCCAGGACGTAGTGGTACGGGTAGGAGCCGCCGTCGGCCTTGTTGGGCCGGAACCGGTCCACAGCGCGCAGGACGGTGAGGCGGCGTAGCCGCCGTTGGGCGAAGTCCAGGGACGGGAACAGGGCGGTGGCGATCTGATCGGTGGTGAGGACTCCGTGGTCGTAGAGCCAGCCGAGGAGCTGGTCGTCACGGGCGGTGATGCTGGCCTGTAGGCGGAGCAGCGGATCTGCAGACGGAAGGCGGTTACGCATGGGTGGCCCCCGGGGGGAGACCTGAGACTTGAGGGTCTGTCTGGAGCGGTATCGCGCCGCTGACAGGGGGGTTGACCTGGGCTGTGAGTGGCTGCGGGGGGTCGGTTCGGGGGTCAGGTTCAAGGCGGACGGTGCAACGGGGGTCGACGCTGACTCCGACGCGGTCGGGCACACCGGATCCGGTGTCACGGCGTGCATAGAGCGGGTGTGGGGCGGGCCGGCGACAGGACCGGCGATGCGGGTGAGTTTTGCGGTGCGGGGTGATCATCGTTCGTGCTCCATGCTCAGGGATGCGTGTGGGGTGAGTCGGGTGCGCTCGCTGCGCGGGCGGGAGCGAGGTGGACAGGTCCGGTCAGCGCCTGTCAGCTCGTGGGACTGCTGACAGACGCGGGCGGTGCATTGACAGCGGCGGGTTCGCTCTGACAGAAGCCGCAGACAGACGTGCGGTCACGCGGCCTCCCCCGGTGACAGATCTGGTGCCGATGAGATGCCTTCGGCACGCAGGACGCGCACGAGCGCTGAGGCGGTGGCGTTGGACAACTGGTGTCCGTCGGCGCGGAGCTGTCGGGCGAGGGCTTTGCGGGACAGTGGTGTCCCTTCAGCGGTGACGGTGTGGGCGGCGGTCCGGGCAGCCGGGACCAGCGCGGCGACTTCCGGACTGTCATCGTCGGACGCCGGCTGGCGGTCCGGGCGGTCCGGGACCGTCGAAGGGTGGTCCGTGACGGCGGGGACTGTGGCCGTGTGGTCCCGGACCGCGCCAGCGGCGACGGGCATCGGCGGGTGGTTGTCCGGGACAGCAGGGTGGACGGTCGGGCGTGGTCCGGGCTCCGTCCGTGCGGGGCGGACGGCCCGGTGAGATGGGGCGGGGTCGGCGCGGCTGAGGGCGATCTTCACCATCGCGAGGAAGCCGAGCGCGGGCAGGGCAGCGGCGATCCAGCCGATCAGCGATGCCTCGGCCTCGACGACCTGCGCGGCAAGTGACAGCAGCACCGCCGCGGTGAGCATGGTGGCGGGGAAAGCGACGCTCTTGCCCAGGCGCCGGTTGCGGCGCAACTCCAGACCAGCGGCGATCGAGGTCAGCTCAAGGACGATCGCGTCGGCCCAGGCCAGCCAGCCCGGTTGGCCGTGCGCGGCGGCGACGTCATGCACGTGGGTGAAAGACGCCGCTCCGGCCGCCGCGCCGATCAGGAGCATGATCGCCACCTGTGCCCGATCTTCCAGCCGCTGCCGCCCGACCCCGCCTCATCGGGCGAGTCGCGGCTACGTCGTTCACGCGCTGCCAAAGGCCCACCGCCTTCGACAGGCCGGTCCGGGTGACACCGCATAGGCCGTCACCCCTCCGAGGCGGACCGGAAGGACGGTCGCGGCGGTCGCGACCGCCAGGTCCAGAGAGATGATGTTGAGTGAAGTCACAGGTCTTCTCCAGGGATTGCGGTTGTAGGTTCCAGGCGCGGTACAAAGGGGGGTCGCCCGGTCGCGCCTGCCCAATCGGTGACGGGCAGGCGCGACCCTGCCGGGTGACGCCCGGCCGGGCGGACCCCTTCAAGCAGCGGGGGACGGCAAAGTCACTATGGTCGAGTCAACGAACACGCCAGACCCCACGAGGGGCAGGCACCAGGGCAAGTAGGCGTCACCGCGACCCGCACAGCAGGCCTCGGTAACAGCGTGGACACAGGGCAGACGGCCAAGCCGCGCCACGTAGATGTGTGGAGCCACCACCGGACAGCCCAAAGGCGCTCAGGTGGTGCGGCGGCTCAACTCGCCGACAGGTGATCCTTCATGGGGCCTCCCAACACTCGACGCACTCCGGCAGCGTCGGCACCAGCAACGGCAGGCACCCCCATAGTGGGGGTGCCTGCCCGCTGCGTCTGTGGCCGACCGCGCCAGCTGGCGCTGCGGGATCGTCTTCCCATTACGCCCCGGGATACCGGTGGAGTCAACCATCAATTCCAACAGATCAGCCGCCAACTCTTGCTACCAGTCCGACTGAATGCTGTAAATGTCGGCCGCGTCCGCGCTGGTCCGTGCGCGTCCGTGAAATGACGGCAAAAATTCTCCGAGGGGCGACCGCATATCGGGACGCCGATCTCTAGATGTGGACGCCCGCGTGAGAGACGATGACTCAACCCCTGGTATGAGTCCCTGGCCAATGACCGGCCACCCTCCTGCGGCTATGGTGCCGCGACGGCGCGCAGAGGCCCGCTGCGCAGGTAGCGAGAAACGTGAAGCGGCGATGACAGTCGGTCCTTGCCGGCCGCTGTCAGAGGCAGCCGCTACACTCCCCGCCCGTGACGAGAAGCCGGTCAGCATCAATGCGCACGGGCAAAGAGCACCTCTACGTCCTGCAGTTCGACAACGGCGTCGTCAAGATGGGCCGCTGGACCGACCCTCGCGCGCGCAATGAGCGTCACGCGCGAGACTGCGGTCGCTACGGGCTCACGATCGCACGTCGTTGGGTCTCCGACGAATGGAAAAGTGCCCACTGGGCAGAGCAGCAGTTGATCGCGAACCTCACCAAGATCGGAAGCCGCACGCCCGCCAGCCGTGAGTACTTCCGCGACATTCCCTTCAGCATCGCGTCAGCGCCTCACGATCAATGAGGAACTCTGCCGTCGGGCCATCACCGATATCGAGGCGTTGTGCCGCGCCGTCGCCGGGTTGGCGGTGCCATGAGGGCGGAGCTGACCAGCGCTGACTCGTAGCCGTTTCACGCCGGCCCTCAACCGAAAGCCGTCGGCACCGGTGCGCTTCCCGGGCGCTCAGTGACGCCGGGCCGGGGCGTCGTCGATCCATCCCTGTCTGGTCTCCTGCTCGACGTTGAACTGGCGGCGGATCACGCTAGTGGCGACCGGCTGCCAGCCTTTCGCTCGGTTGGGTGAGGTCGCGGTAGGAGTTGTCATACCGACGCGGAAGGATGAGCTGGTGAAGCCTCGCCCGAGCCGGACTGTCGGCCAACTGCACTTTGAGGATCTTGAGCCGCACCGGTTCGAGGATCTGGTGCGGCAACTCGCGTACGGGTTTCGAGACTGGGTCCGCCTTGAGCCTCTCGGCCGCTCCGGCGCCGACGACGGCGTCGACATTCGCGGTATCGAGCAGACGCAGGTGGGGAAGCGGGGTGTGGTGAGTTCAGCCGAACCCGGCCAGGATGAGGGTTTCGAGGACCGGGTGTGGTTCATCCAGTGCAAGCGAGAGAAGACGTTCGGCCCCGCCAAGGCGCGGACGGTGGCCTCGGCAGCCCTCGCGGGCGCAGCAGAACCACCGTTTGGGTTCGTGCTGGCGGCTCCCTGCGATCTATCCAAACGGACCCGTGACGCGTTGGCGTCCGACCTTCGCGCGGCTGGTGTGCGCCAGGTGTTCGCGTGGGGACGTGCCGACCTCGAAGACATGCTGTTCATGCCAGAGAACGATCATCTGCTCTTCGCGTACTTCGGGGTTTCGCTCCAGGTTCGCCGACGCAGCCAGGTCGCGGAGCTGCGCAGCCGTTTGGTCAGGAAGCGTGAGGTCTACCGAGCGGTCGGGGACCGTAGCCACCGAGGGTTCAAGCCGGTGCTCGTGCGTGACCCGACCGTTGACGGCTATCCGTTCCGAGAACGAGTAGCCGACTTCGACGACGAGAACCCGCCCTGGATGTGGACGGCGTTCCGCCATCATTCGAACCCCGACACGCTCGCCCTCGTCATCAAGCGTCACCATGCCTGGATCTCAGCCGACCGCACCACGTTCGACGTCATCGACTCGTGCTCCCACGTCATGCCACACCGCAACGGCTTCGACAAGGCCGTAAGAGGCGACTCAGAGCTCTGCGACCGGGCGTGGCGGTTCTTCCACAACGAGGTACCGGAGGACGAGCGTGGGTGGCTGGAGGTGTTCGGATGGATCTTGCTGGATGACATTCTACTCGTCGACGATCTGGGGGACGCGTTCCACGAACCGCCCCACGTCCTGGCTAACCGAGATCACACGTTCGGGTTCTTTACACACACTCGCCAGTTCCTCCGGCTTGACCGGCATGGGAAGGGCGCGGCCGAAGCCCTGGCCCCGGATGAGAAGCACCTTGATGTTGACAAGCTGAAGCGGGCAAGGCTCTTCCCTGATCCGATTCCAGATGTTCAGTGGAAAAGCCGGTGGTAGCGACCCGACCCGCCAAGCCGATCAGCAAGCCGTCTGCTGGTCTTGCGGGCCGAAGTTCCACGTCCAGTTGACGCGGTGGCGGCCGAAGGTGCGGTGTTCGCCCTTGAAGCCGGCGCGCAGTAGTTTGATGTCGGCGACGAGGCGGATGATCTCGCGTTTGACGGGGATGTCGCCGTCGAGTTCTTGCCACGCTGTCACGGCCTGGTTGCCGATGCGTCCGCGTAGCACGGCGGGGATGCCGGCGTCGGCGGCGCGTTGTTCGTATTCGGCGATTTGCGCGAGCAGGCCCTTCTCGGCGCGGGCGTAGGCGATCGCGGTGACCTCGCCCTCCTCACCCAGCTTCCGCCAGTCCTCCAACTCTCCGCGCAGCCGTTGCGCTTCCGCTCGGGCGTGCGTGACCTCCTCGTCGCTGGCGCTGGCGGCGGTGAGGATGTCGTAGACGTCGGGGCGGGACAGCCACGCCACCACCGCGCGCTGCACGTACTCGTCGAGGAACTCGGCCTTCACCCCGACGTGCCGCTTGTGCAGGCAGGAGTACACCTGCCCGGTCCAGCCGTGCCGATTCTGCCGCTGCGACGACAACGGCCCGTCGCACACGCCGCACCGCACGATGTACGACAGCAGGTGCACCGCGCGGCCGGGGCGGGTCGTCGTGCGCGAGGGGTCCTGCAGCATCCGCACGACCGCCCAGTAGGTTTCCTCGTCCACCAGGGCGGGCCAAATCCCGTCGCCGACGATCTCCCCGCGCAGGACGCGCTTGCCGATGTAGGCCGGGTTCATCACCTGCTTACGCAGGATCCCCCGCCGCCAGATCCCGCCCTGCGAGGCGGGGATCCCGAGCCGGTTCAACTCGGCTTCCCGCGCGGTCAACGGCATGCCCTCGGCGATCTTGCGGAAGTTGTCCCGTACCACCTGCTCACGCGAGTACCGCGTCACCGTTCCGTCGGCCGCCACGGCGGTGTGGATCTCGGTGTCCGGCTCCTGACGAAGCAACGCTCGGGTGCGCTGGTCGTAGATCCGCCGGTACCCGTAGGTGATCTTTCCGTGTGGGCGGCCGGCTTCGGCGGCGCCGACGATGCCGCGCAGCACGTTGTCGCGGATCGAGTCGGCCATCCACTCGGCCTGCACCGCCTGGAAACCGAGCATCATCCGGTCGTTCTTGTCCCGCAGGTCATACAGCACCCCGCCGACCAGCCAAAAGTAGAGGCCGACCTCGTGACACATGTCCCGGATCTTCACGAACACCGCGAGGTCACGTTCCTTGCGGGAGATCTCCCACACCACCAGCACATCGCCCTTGCCCGCCCGGATCTGCTCGATCAGCAACTCGAACTGCTCGCGCTCCTTCTTGGCGCGGCGACTCGCCGAGCGATGGTTGTCCGTGAACGACCCCGCGTCCGTCCAGGACCGCTTCGTGATCTCCGCCAGGTTGAGTACGCCCTGGTCGTGGACGCTCTTGCCCTGCTCCTTCTTGTCCTGACTCGCGCGCTGATACCGCAACGCCCGCACCGCCGCGCCACCAGCCAGCAACGCGTCCTTGCTGTCGAACCGGCCCCGACCCCCAGGCCGGGTGCTCCGCCGTACCATCAGAACCGTCCCCCCTAGATCGACGTTCGTGTCGGCAACATCGACCCTAGCTTCTAACGATTCTTGACAGTGCCGACGGTGACGCCGAGCGCCTCCGCGGTGGCGGCCTCGGTGAGGTCCTCGAAGTAGCGCAGCACCAGGACGGCCCGCTGCCGGGGCGGCAGGTGGCCGAGGGCGTCGCGCAGCGCGAGCCGCAGTGTGCCGTCGCCCTCCTGCGTCGCCCGTTCCGGCGGGTACGCGGCGAGCCACTCCCGGCGGCGGCGTCGCCACCAGGAGACCGCGTCCCGGTAGAGGATCGCCCGCACGTACGCGGCCGGATCGCCGTTGCGCACGGCGGGCCAGCGCAGGGCCAGCTTGAGCAGCGCGTCCTGGAGCAGGTCCTCGGCCTGGTGCCGGTTGCCGCAGACCAGGTAGGCCGCGCGCAGCAGCCGGTGCTGGTGGCATTCGACGAAGGTGACGTAGCTGTCCCGCCCGTCGTCGCCCGTCGGCGGTCCCATCCGCCCTCCCCCGGCCGGCCGTCGCAGTCAGTTCCCACCAGGCAGACGCACCGGGGCCGGAAAAGGTTGGGCGCGGCGGCAAAGTCAGGCGTCGGGCGTAGAGCTTGGGCGTGGCGGCGCGGTCAGGCGTCGGGCGTGCCGCGCAGGTAGCGCTGGACGGTCGGCGCGACCCAGGCGACCAGCTCGGCCGGGTCCGTGTCGACGATCGGGGGCAGCCGCAGCACGTACCGGGTCAGGGCCAGGCCGAGCATCTGGCTGGCGACCAGCCCGGCTCGCCGGGGGGCGGTTTCCGGGTCGGGCACCGCCCGGGCCACCGCGGCGGCGAGCTGGTCGGCGAAGATGCCGCGCATCCGCTCGGCCGCCGCCGGGTTGGTGGCGGCCGTACGCAGCAGCGCGACCATCGTCTCGTCGTTCTCCCACCGGTCGACGAAGTGCCGGACCAGCCGCTCGCCGAGCTGGTCGGGTGGTACGGCGGTCAGCTCTGGCAGCCGCAGGTCGAACTCGGCCGCCGCCGCGAATAGGCCCTCCTTGCTGCCGTAGTAGCGCATCACCATCGACGGGTCGATCCGCGCGTCCGCCGCGATGGCCCGGATGGTCGCGCGGTCGTAGCCGTCGGCGGCGAAGCGTTCCCGGGCGGCCTGGAGGATCGCCGCCCGGGTGGCGTCGGAGCGGCGGGTACGGGTCGGCGCGGCCTCGGTCATGCCAACGACTGTATGCCAACACGTGTTGACATTCCAGTCGCGGTCGGCCTAGCGTTGCCAACAACAGTTGGCCAACAGCCGTTGGCATAGATGGTGGCGGAGGTTCACGATGTTGCCCACGAGCACGGACGTCCTGGTGGTGGGTGCCGGCCCGACCGGACTGACCGCAGCGCTGACCCTGGCCCGGCGCGGCGTCGGGGTGACCGTGGTGGACCGGCTGGACCGGCCGCCGCAGACCTCCCGGGCCGCGGTCGTGCACGCGTACACCCTGGAGGCGCTGGACCGGATCGGTGCCGGTGCCCCGCTGGTCGCGCGTGGGCTGCGGTCGCCGGGGTTCACCGTCCGCGACCGGGACCGGGTGCTGCTCGCGGTGCCGTTCCACACGCTGCCGTCCCCGCACGCCTACGCGCTGATGGTGTCCCAGTCGGTCACCGAGGAGGTGCTCGCCGCCGAGTTGGCCGCGCTCGGCGTGCCGGTGCTGCGGCCGTACGCGATGACGGGCCTGGACCGGGACGCGGACGGCGTGGTCGCCACCTTCGCGGGCGGCGCGACCGTCCGGGCCCGGTACCTGGTCGGCGCGGACGGCATGCACAGCACCGTGCGGGAGCGGGCCGGGATCGGCTTCTCCGGCCAGGCCGGTGGCGAGGAGTCCTTCGCCCTCGCCGACGTCCGGGTGGAGAGCGCCCTGCCCCGTGACCGGGTGTCCCTCTTCCTGGCCCGTTCCGGCCCGCTGGTCTGGGCGCCGCTGCCCGACGGGTCGGTCCGGCTGGTCGCCGCGGTGGACGAGGCGCCCGCCACTCCGGACCGGGCCTACCTCCAGGCGTTGCTCGACGAGCGCGGCCTGGTCCGCCGGCCCGACCGGGTGACGGAGGTGCTCTGGGGTTCCCGGTTCCGGATCCACCACCGGATCGCCGACACCTTCCGCAGCGGCCCGGTGCTGCTCGCCGGCGATGCGGGGCACGTGCACAGCCCAGCCGGCGGCCAGGGGATGAACCTGGGCATCGTGGACGCGGTCGACCTCGGCGAGACGCTCGCCGAGGTGCTGGCCGGCGCGCCCGACGGGCTGCTCGACGGGTACGCGGCCCGGCGCCGGCCGATGGCGGAGGAGGTGGTGGCCTTCGCCGCGCGGCTGACCCGGCTGGCCACCCTGCCGCCAGCCGCCCGGCCGGCCCGGAACCTGCTGTTCCGGCTGCTGGGCGCCATCCCACCGGCCCGGCACCGGATCGCGATGCGCCTCTCCGGCCTCACCCGCCGTGACGGGTAAGGAAGGGCGCCGTGGCGCAAGCGGTGGACAGCTGAGTTCTCCGGGTTTAAGTTGGCGAACTCGACATTCCCAGGAACTCTCGGTGAAAGAGAAAGAAATCCCGGGATTGTGCTCGCCTCGGGCCCCGGCCACGCGATGCCGTCGCCCTCGCCAGTTATGCGGATACCTGCATATCAGTCGATTTCAGGTTCTGTTGCATACGCCCACGATCGTCGTTACGTTCACCCCCTGCCAAGCGTCGGGCCTTATCTCTCCGTGATGGCCCGGTTATCGTGAGTTTCCCCAAAGAAGGAGAGGGACTCATGCCGTTGTCAGTGGTGGATTTCCCGGCGCTCGGGAACGCGCCGATCACGATCCAGTCGACGTTCTTTCCGAATGTGTATCTGCGTATGGACGGCACCGGGGTCACGACCTTCACGGGGTCCGGCGGCGGGACGGTCAACTGCCAGTTCGGCGCGGGGCCCCTGGAGAAGTTCAGGCTTCACGCACACGCGGACGGCTCCTACTCCTTTGAGTCGGCGGCCTTTCCGAACGTCTATCTGCGTATGGACGGCGCCGGGTTGCCGGCCGTCCCCTCGGGGCCTGGCGGTGGGACGGTGAACTGCCAGTTCGGCGCGGAGCCCTACGAGAAGTTCAAGCTCCGTGCGCAGGCGGACGGTTCTTTCTCCTTCGAGTCGGCGACGGCCTTTCCGAACGCATATCTGCGAATGGTCGGCTCCGGGGTGACGGCCGCCACCGATTCAGGTGGTGGGATAGTCAACTGCCAATTTGCCGCCAACGGTGGCGGCCACGAGAAGTTCGTTCTCAACGTGGCCGGCTAGTTGCGGCTCCGGCAAGGTGGCGGGATGTCCCGGTAGTTCGTGCCCGGCAGGCGTATGCCGGTCGTGGTGATTGGTGCGTACAGGGCAGGCGCGGTTCTCCTTGTCACTTTTGCCTTGAAGTCGGCGATCGTGCTGGGAGGACCGTGCCTGCATCTGTCAAGCGCTACTTCAGGGCGATGATCTGGATGAGGTTGCCGCAGGTGTCGTCGAGGACGGCTGTGACCACCGGACCCAGGTCGGTGGCGTCCTGGGTGAACTCGACGCCCAGCCCTTTGAGCCGTTCGACCTCGGCGGGCACGTCGTCGACGGCGAACTGGGTGAACGGGATGCCGTCGGCGACCAGGGCGCTCTTGAACGGGCCCGCCGCCGGGTGCCCCTCCGGCTCCAGCAGCAGCTCGACACCGTCCGGGTCGGCGGGGGAGACCACCGTGAGCCAACGGGCCCCGCCGGCGGGCTCGTCGGTCTTCTTGATGAACCCCAGCTTCTCCGTGTAGAAGGCGAGCGCCTTCGCCTGGTCGTCGACGAACACGCTGGTGATGTTGATGCGAATCACGGGTTGGACACCTCTCCCTGGACGGGCCACCGGTCGACGATCGAGCGCAGTGGGCCCGTGTCGATGTGGTGGAACTTGAACCGGCCCTGCCGCCGGGTGTGCACCAGGCCGGCCTGTTCGAGCACCGCGAGGTGCTGCGAGATGGCCTGGCGCGAGGAGGACAGACCGTGCTTCATGGTCAAGCGACCGCAGATCTCGAACAGCGTCTGGCCGTCCTTGTCGGTCAGCTCGTCCAGGATGACGCGTCGCGTCGCGTCGCCGATGGCTTTGAACAGGTCCCGTTCCGCCTCCACGTGGACCAGTTATAGGCAAGTGGGCACTTGCGTGTCAAGGCGGCCTGCGCGGATCTGGACACCGGTTGCTCGTCGCGGCCGGTGCGGTCGTGCTCTTCTCGATCGTTGACTGGGTATACGACGGATGCGGGCAGGTCGATGCCGGCTTGGGCGGCACCCGGAACAGTCATCGGAGGGAGCGTGTGATGGTCGACCGGATCGCCGACCCGTGGGGTGAGCGGACCCCGTACGGGCCGGGCCAGGAGTGGCCGGTGCGGGTCGACCGCTTCCTCGGCGGCGACCTGACCGAGTCGGACGTCGACCGGTGGGTGCAGTCGGCGTCGGTGCTGCACTCCAACGGCGACGCGCTGGACATCGCAGTCGCCGACGGCCGGATCGTCGGGGTGCGGGGTCGGGCGGTGGACCGGGTCAACCGGGGCCGGCTCGACCCGAAGGACCTCTACGGGTGGCAGGCCAACCACAGCCCCGACCGGCTGACCAGGCCGCTGGTGCGCGAGGGCGGCCGGCTGGTCGAGACGGACTGGGACACCGCGATGGGCCGGGTCGTGGCCCGCTCGAAGGAACTCCTCGCCGGACCGGGCGGGTGGGGACACTTCGGCTTCTACACCACCGGCCAGCTGTTCCTGGAGGAGTACTACGCGCTGGGGGTGATCGGCAAGGCCGGGCTGGGCACGCCGCACATGGACGGCAACACCCGGCTCTGCACGGCCACCGCCGCCGCCGCGCTGAAGGCGAGTTTCGGCACCGACGGGCAGCCCGGCTCGTACACCGACGTGGACCACTGCGACGCGATCGCCCTGTGGGGCCACAACGTGGCGGAGACCCAGACGGTGCTCTGGATGCGGATGCTGGACCGCCGACGCGGCCCCAATCCGCCGACGATGCTGGCGGTCGATCCGCGCGCCACCCCGGTCGCCCGGGAGGCCGACGTGCATCTCGCCGTGCGCAGCGGCACCAACATGGCACTGATGAACGGCCTGCTCCGGGAGGTCATCCGGCGCGGCTGGTACGACCGCGACTACGTCGAGGCGCACACGCTCGGCTTCGAGGAACTGTGCCGGATCGTCGACGGCTACCCGCCCCGGCGGGTCGCCGACATCTGCGGCGTACCGGCCGCCGACGTGGAACGCGCCGCCGAACTGCTCGGCGCCTCACAGCGGCTGTTGTCGACCGTGCTGCAGGGCTTCTACCAGTCCAACCAGGCCACGGCCGCCGCCTGCGGCGTCAACAACCTGCACCTCGTCCGGGGCATGATCGGCCGGCCCGGTGCCGGGATCTACCAGATGAACGGCCAGCCCACCGCCCAGAACACCCGGGAGACCGGAGCCGACGGTGACCTGCCGGGCCTGCGCAACTGGGAGAACACCGCGCACATCGAAGAGCTGGCCCGGCTCTGGAACGTCGAGGTCGACACCATCCCGCACTGGGCGCCCCCGACGCACGCCATGCAGATCTTCAGGTACGCCGAGCAGGGCTCGATCAAACTTCTGTGGATCTCCGCCACCAACCCGGCCGTGTCCCTGCCCGACCTGTCGCGCATCCGGCGCATCCTGGCGAAGCCGGACCTCTTCGTGGTGGTGCAGGACCTGTTCCTGACCGAGACCGCCGAGCTGGCCGACGTGGTGCTGCCCGGCGCGACGTGGGGCGAGAAGACCGGCACGTTCACCAGCGTCGACCGGACCGTGCACATCTCCGACAAGGCCGTCGACCCACCCGGCGAGGCCCGCCCGGACCTGGACATCTTCCTCGACTACGCCCGCCGGATGGACTTCCGCGACCGCGACGGGCAGCCGCTGATCCGGTGGACCGGGCCGGAGGACGTGTTCGAGGCGTGGAAGGAATACTCGCGGGGGCGACCGTGCGACTACACCGGCATCACCTACGCCAGGCTGCGTGGCGGCTCCGGCATCCAGTGGCCCTGCACCCCGGAGCACCCCGACGGCATCGAGCGCCTCTACACCGACGGGCACTTCAACACCGACCCGGACTACTGCGAGACGTACGGCCACGACCTCGCCACCGGCGCCGAGTTCACCGAGCCGGAGTACCGCGCCAAGGAGCCGCGCGGGCGGGCGTTCCTGCACACCGTCGACTATCAACCCTCACCCGAGGTGCCCGACGACGAGCATCCGATGGTGCTGACCACCGGCCGTACCGTCTACCAGTTCCACACCCGCACCAAGACCGGCCGCGCCCCGCAACTGAACCGGGCGGCACCGGACGTGTGGGTGGAGCTCAACCCGGACGACGCGGCCCGGCTCGGCATCGCCGAGGGCGACCTGGTCGGCATCTCGTCCCCGCGCGGCGGAATCACGGCCCGGGCCCGGATCAGCGGCATCCGCCCCGGAGTCGTCTTCGTGCCGTTCCACTACGGCCACTTCGACCAGGACCCGGCCGACCGCGGCCCCCGGGCGGCGAACGAGCTGACCGTCACCGCGTGGGACCCGGTCTCCAAGCAGCCCATCTTCAAGGTCGCCGCCGTTGCGGTGGCGAAACTCGCCGACAGCGGCGGCGTACCGTCGCCGGCGCCCACGGTCGGCGGCAGCGCCCCACCGGCGGACGCCCTCGTGCCGCCGACCGTGGGCGGCCCGGCCGCCCAGGCCACCAGCGGGAAGGAGTGAGCCGTGCACCTCGCCCACTACCTAGGCCTGTTGCACCGCGCGCAGGTCAACCTGGCCACCGCGTTCCGGCAGGTCGCCGACGCGCACGCCGAGGAACCGGACCTCCGCCATCTCTGCCGCCAGCAGGCGCAGCGCTGCGACGCGCACGCCGAGCAACTGCGCCCGTTCGCCGCCCACTACTCCGAGGACGCCAGCGCCGAACCCGACCGGCTGCACTCGCAACTGTTCACCGGCACCCGCACCGGCGGCATCGGCCTCCTCCGTGACCTGCAGGACCTGTATCTGATGGCCGCCGAGTGCGACGTCGCCTGGACCGTCGTCGGCCAGGCCGCCTACGGCGCCCGCGACGAGGACCTGCTCGCCGTCGTGCGGCGCTGCGAGGGAGAGACGGCAATCCAGCTCAAGTGGTTGCGTACGCGAATGAAGGCCGCCGCGCCCCAGGCGCTCGTCGTCGCCGACTGACGAGCCCCGGGCGCGCCCGGGCTGACGAGTCGTTCGCGGCTCGACAGCGGTGAGGGCCAGCGCGTGTCGGTGATGATCGGTACGGTGGGCGCCGGCATCGGACCGGGAGCACCAGCGTGGACCACACCTTCCAGGTCGACCTCCGTGGCGTGGTCGACCTGCTCAGTCACCATCTCTACGGCAGCCCGCGGGTGTACGTCCGCGAGCTGCTGCAGAACGCCGCCGACGCGATCACCGCGCGTCGGGCGGCCGACCCCGACGCGCCCGCGTTGGTACGCATCGAGCCGCCGGAGCTGACCGACGACGGCACCCTGCGGGTGCACGACACGGGTATCGGCCTCACCGAGGCGCAGGTGCACGAGCTGCTGGCCACCATCGGTCGCAGCTCCAAGCGCGACGAGCTGGGCTTCTCCCGGCACGAGTTCCTCGGCCAGTTCGGCATCGGCCTGCTCTCCTGCTTCCTCGTGGCCGACGAGATCCGGGTGGTGACCCGGCACGGCGACCACCCGACCGTGCACTGGACCGGGCACTCCGACGGCCGGTACGCCGTCGAGCTGGCCGCGCCCGGGGCCGGGCGGTCCGCCCCCGGCACCACGGTGACGCTGGTGCCGCGCCGGGACGCCGACCAGTGGTTCGGCACCCCGACCGTGGTCGACCTGGCCCGGCTCTTCGGCTCGTTGTTGCCGGTCACCGTCCGGGTCGGTGACGTGGTCACCACGGCCGGCCCGCCGCCGTGGCCGACCACCCCCGGGGCGCCGGTCGACCGGGCGGCCCTGGTGCGCTACGCCCGGGAGACGTTCGGCTTCGACCCCTTCGACGTGCTGCCGCTGTCGGTGCCGGAGGCGGGCCTCATGGGGGTCGCCTTCATCCTGCCGACGGGGGTGAACCCGGCGTCCCGGGCCGGCCACCGGGTCTACCTCAAGCGGATGCTGCTCACCGAGCACGCCGACGGGCTGCTGCCCGACTGGGCGTTCTTCGCCCACTGCGTGGTGGACGCCAGCGAGCTGCGGCCGACGGCCAGCCGCGAGTCGCTCTACGAGGACACCCTGCTCGCCGCCACCCGGGAGGCCCTCGGCGACCAGGTTCGTGGCTGGCTGGTGCGGCTCGCGAAGCACGACCCGCGGCGGCTCGCCGAGTTCCTCCGGGTGCACCACCTCGGGGTCAAGGCGCTCGCCCTGCACGACGACGAGATGCTCCGCCTGGTCGACCAGTGGTGGCCGATGGAGACCAACGTCGGCACCCTGACCCTGGCCGAGTTCCGGCAGCGGCACGGGCTCGTCCGCTACGCGGCCAGCCTGGACGAGTTCCGTCAGCTCGCCGCCGTCGCCGCCGCACAGGACGTGGCCGTGGTGAACGGCGGCTTCACCTACGACACGGAGCTGATCGAGCGGCTGCCGACGGTGGACCGGTCCGTGCTTATCGAACGGCTGGAGCCCAGCGACCTGACCACCCGCTTCGCCAGCCTCGACCCCCAGGTCGAGCTGGCCCTGCGGCCGTTCCTCACCGGTGCCCAGCGGGCACTGGAACGGCTCGGCTGCGAGGTGGTGGTGCGGGCGTACGACCCGGTCTCGCTGCCGGCGCTCTACCTGGTCAGCCGGTCGGCGGCGTTCAACGACCAGCTCGCGGCGACCCGGGACCGGGCCGACGAGCTGTGGGGCGGCGTACTCGACGCGCTCGCGGCGTCCGCCCCGCCGGACCGGCCGCAGCTGGTGCTCAACCACCGCAACCCGTTGGTCCGCAGGGTGACCACGCTGGCCGACCCGGAACTGGCCGGGCTGGCCGTCGAGGCGCTCTACGGGCAGGCGCTGCTGCTCGGGCACCATCCGATCCGCGCGGCCGACGCCGCGTTGCTGAACAGTTCCTTCCTCGGCCTGCTCGGCCGGGCCGTGCCGGGACAGGAGTGAGTGGTGAGCGCCGAAGACGAGGACCTGTGGCGGGTGTTCCGCGAGGTCAGCAACATGCCGTACGGCGCGGGGCAGATCGCCGCCCTGGAGCAGCTGCTGCGGCGGGTCGACGCCGGTGACGACCGGGAGCTAGCCTTCCTGACCCGGATGCGGGGCACCACCGCGTACGTCTACGGCGGCGAGCCGGCGAAGTCCTTCGTCACCTTCTCCTGGTGCCTGGCCGAGTTCGACCGCGATCCGCAGCCCTACCACCAGCGCCACCTCCACCAGTTGCTCTGGCACTTCAAGTACATGGTCAACGGGCTGCTGAAGTTCCCCGAGGTGCCGCTGGACCGTACGCACGCGGTGCTCGACGACATGGAACGCCGCTACCGCGCCGGTGGCCACAGCCTCCAGGCGGTCCACAAGCACCGGTTCCTCGTGGCGGATCACCTGGGCGACGCCGAGACGGCCGCGCACTGGTACCGGCTCTGGCAGACGACCCCGCGCGACGAACTCTCCGACTGCGCGGGCTGCGACCCCACGACCACTGCCCGGTACCTCGCCAACAGTGGCCGGTACGCCGAGGTGGTCGCGCTGGCCGAGCCCGTCCTCGCCGGCCGGCTGACCTGCACCGAGCAGCCGCAGAACATCCTCACCGCGTTGCTGGTGCCCTACCTGCGCACCGGCCGTACGGAGGAGGCGCGCGACGCCCATCGGGAGGCCTACCGCCGGCAGCGGGGCAACCTGTCGGATCTGTGGGAGATCGCGGACCACGTCGAGTTCTGCACGCTGACCGGCAACGACGCCCGCGCGGTGGAGATCGTCGAGCGGCATCTGGACTGGCTCGACCGGGCTCCGTCACCGGCCGCCGCCATGCACTTCGCCGCGGTCGGTGCCGCCGCGTTGCGCCAGGCCGGCGAGTCGACCGTCTACCGGCGGGCGGCCGGTGACCGGCCGGCCGGCGAGATCGGTGCGCAGGCACTGGCCGCCGAGCTGGCCGCGACCGCCACCGGTCTGGCCGCCCGGTTCGACGCCCGCAACGGCACGTCGTACCAGTCGGAGTGGATCGCCCGACGGATCGCCGTCGAGCCGACCGGTGAGCACGTGCCGCTCTCGGCCAGCCTGCGCCGTCGACCCGCTCCGGCCACGACCGCCGGTCCGGCCGACGTGGCCGACCAGGCCCCGGTGCCGGCCACCACCACGGCCGCCACCGTGCCGGTGCCGACCGACGCCGACGCCGACGAACTGCTCGACTTCGCCGAAGAACGGCTGCGCCGCCACGACCACGAGGCGTTCCGCGCCGCGCTGGCCGCCTGGGACGACCGGTTCGGGTCCGGGGAACCCCCGGCGTCGACCGTGGCGCACCGGTTGGAGCTGCGCGCCGCCGAGTTGGGCGACGAGGACGACGTGGCGGCCACGGTCGCGGCCCACCGGGCGGCGCTCGCGGCGTACCGGGAGCTGGGTGACGAGGTCCGCGCGCAGATCGTCGCCGGTCGACTCGGCGTGCTGCTGGCGATGGCCGACGAGACCGCGGACGAGGGGCTGGAACTGGTCCGGGCGTCGGCCGAGGTGCTGGACGCGCGGGGCGACGACCGGCAGCGGGCCGCCGGGCTGGACCGCGTCGCGCTGGCGCTGCTGCACCGGGAACGCTGGTCGGAGGCGGTCGAGACCCTCGACCGGGTGCCGGCCGACGCGGGCGGCGACCCCTACCTGGCCGCCCGGATCGCGCTGCACCGGGCCCACCTGCTCAGGCAGCTCGACCGGGAGGCGGAGGCCCACGCCGCCGCGGCCCGGGCCCGCGACCTCGGCCGGGAACTCGGCCTCGGCGACGTCGTCACGGCCGCCTGCCTGGCGTACGCCCAGACGGCTGACGATCCGGCCGAGGCGGTCGCCGCCTGTGACGAGGCGCTGCGGGTGGCTCCGGCCGACGCCCGGCTGCCGGTCCGGGTCACCCGGGCCCGGGCGTCGATGGCCGCCGACCGGGCCGCCGACGCGGTGGACGACTACGTCGAGGCGGTGACGCTCTGCGTGGAGCGCGGCGCCGCCGGGGATGCCCACCTGCGGTGGGAACTGGCGAACGCGTACGCGGTCGCGGGCCGGCTGGCCGACGCGGCCGAGGTCGCCGAGGAGGCGGTGCTCGGGCTGGACCGGCTCGGCGCCCAGGCCGAGGCCGACCAGTGCCGGCACCTGCTGGCCGGCGTCTACGAGCGGCTCGGCGAGGTCGATCCGGCACTCGCCCTGCTGGAGCAGCTCGTCACGAACCTGGACGGTCCGGACAATCTACCGCACCGCGCCCAGATCCTGGAGGAGGCCGGCGGGCTTCTCGTCGACGCCGACCGGGACGGGACCGGGGCGGCCAGGTTCTCGGCGGCGGCGACCGCGTACCGGCAGGCCGAGATGCCGCTCGACGAGCTTCGGGCCCGCCGCCGGGAGGCGTACGCGTGGCTCTGGTCCGGCGACTGGGAGGCGGCCCGGCGCACCGTCGACGTGGTCGACGACCTGGCGGCGAAGCTGGCCGGGCAGCCGGACGAGCCACCCCTGGTGACGTACGAGCTGGCCCTGGCGGCCGAGGTCGGTGCGCGGGTGGTGGCCAGCGGCGACCGGCTGGCCGAGGCGTACGACCGGCTGGCCGGGGTGCCGGCGAGGCTCCGGTCGATCGAGGCGTTCGGCGAGGCCGCGCAGGTGGAGATCCTCGCCGGCGAGCTGCTGCTGCGGCTGGGGCGGCCGGCCGAGGCGGAACAACTGCTGCGCGTCGTGCTCGGCGGGCTGCCCACCGGCTCCCGACCGGTGCCGCAGACCGTCCACCTGCTGGCCCACGCGCTGGACAGGCTCGACCGACCGGCGGAAGCGGCCGCCCTGCGGGCCGAGTACGACCTGCACGACGAGGACTGACCGCCGGTCGGGCGAGCAGGCCCTTATTCCTGCTCGCCCGGGCCCGGTCCGGGGCGGAACCCGGCCGCACGTGAGCCAACCGACCGATAACCGAGGCTCCGTGCCGGGCGCTCGCGGTCTAGGCTTGCCCGGTGACGGTCGAGCAGCGGGCCCGGGGCAGGGCCAACGGTGCCGCGGGGTCGGGTCGACGTCGGTCCCGCAGGGACGAGATTCTGGAGATCGCGGTCGGCCTCTTCGCCGCCCGGGGCTACCACGGTGTCTCGATGGACGACATCGGCGCGGCCGCCGGGGTCACCGGGCCGGCGCTCTACCACCACTTCGCCGGCAAGGAGGCCATGCTGGTCGCCGCGCTGATCCCGGTCAGCGAGGAACTGCTCACCGGAGGCCAGGAACGGTCCGCCGGCCGCCCCGACGACCCGCGCGGCGCGCTGGAGTCGCTGATCGACTTCCACGTCGACTTCGCGCTGGCGAATCCGGCCGTGATCGCCCTGCACCTGCACGAGCTGGATCGTCTCCCCGACGAGCCCCGGCACCGGATCCGCCGGCTCCAGCGGCTCTACGTCGAGGAGTGGGTGACCGTGCTGACCACGCTGCACCCGGGGCTGCCCGACGGCGAGGCGCGGGTGCTGGCCCATGCCGCGTTCGGCCTGATGAACTCGACGCCGTTCCTCGGCGGCGAGGTGGACCGTCGCCGCCGGGCCGAGCTGCTGCGCGCCGCCACCCTGTCCGCCCTCCTGGCCCCCCTGGAACCTGACCGGGCCTGACCGCGACCCGATCCGTGGCCGCCTGTTCGTGGCCCCGGTCCGGCGTGGCAGCCAGGCCCGGGCCGCTGCCACCCGTGGCGCCCGGTAGCGTCCGCCCGGGTGTCGTTTCGGGCGGACGCTACCGCGTCTGGTGGACCGTGGCGGCGAGAGGCGGTTCCGCCGGCTCGTCGGTACGGTTCCGGGCCCCCTGGCACCCGTCCTGACCCCGGACGCTGGAGGAAACATGATCGAGTCGCTGCTGGTCGCCAACCGGGGCGAGATCGCCCGCCGGATCATCCGTACCGCCAGGCGGCTCGGCATCCGTGCGATCGCCGTGTACTCGGAGGCCGACGCCGGCCTGCCGTTCGTGACGGAGGCCGACGAGGCGGTGTGCGTGGGACCGGCCAACCCGGCCCAGAGCTACCGCAACGTCGAGGCCATTCTCGCCGCCGCCGAGTCGACCGGGGCGCAGGCCATCCACCCCGGTTACGGCTTCCTGTCGGAGAACGCCGACTTCGCCCGTACCGTCGAGGCGAGCGGGCTGATCTGGATCGGGCCCGGCGCGGACGCGATCACCGCGATGGGTGACAAGATCAATGCCCGGAACCTGATGGCGGCGGCCGGGGTGCCGGTGGCGCCCGGCACCACCGACCCGGCGGCCGACCTCGACGCGGCGGTCGCGGCGGCGGCGGAGATCGGCTACCCGGTGATGGTGAAGGCCGCGGCCGGTGGCGGCGGCATGGGCATGGGAGTGGCGACCGACGAGGCCGCACTGCGCACCGAGTACGACAAGGTGCGCTCGTTCGCCGAGCGGATGTTCGGCGACGGCTCGGTGCTGATCGAGCGCTACTTTCCCCGGGTGCGCCACGTCGAGGTGCAGATCCTCGGCCTCGCCGACGGCCGGGTGGTGGCCCTCGGCGAGCGGGAGTGCTCGGTGCAGCGACGCAACCAGAAGCTGGTCGAGGAGTCGCCGTCCCCTGCGGTCTCCCCGGAGCTGCGCGAGCGCATCCTGGCCGCCGCCGTGCGGGCCGGCGAGGCGGTGGACTACCGCAACGCGGGCACGGTCGAATGCCTGCTGGTCCCGCGCCAGCGGGACGCCAGGGGTGACGGCTCCGACTCCGAAGAGTTCTTCTTCCTGGAGATGAACACGCGGCTCCAGGTGGAGCACCCGGTCACCGAGCTGGTCTACGGCGTCGACCTGGTCGAGGAGCAGCTGCGGGTGGCTGCCGGCCTGGCACCGACCTTCGACCCGGACGCGCTCGCCCCGCGGGGGCACGCCATCGAGCTGCGGGTCAACGCCGAGGACCCGAAGCGCTTCCTCCCCGGCCCCGGCGTGGTCAGGACGTGGGTGGAGCCGGCCGGCGAGGGCGTCCGGGTGGACTCCGGCTACGTCGAGGGCAACACCGTCACCCCGTTCTACGACAGCCTGATGGCCAAGCTCATCGTGAGCGGCGAGGATCGGGCGCAGGCGGTCGAGCGGGCCCGGGCGGCGGTGGCGGCCTTCGAGATCGCCGGCCCCAAGTGCAATCTCCCGTTCTTCGCGGAGCTGCTGGAGAACGACGAGTTCCTCTCCGGCGACTACGACACCGGCATCGTCGGCCGCATGCGCTGACCCCTCCGGCCCGCCGGTCCGTGGCCCTGGCGCGCCACCATCACGTCTGCGGGGGCCGGGCCACGCGCGGCCCGGCTCCCGCAGCCGGACGATCCTCCGGAACGAGCCGACGCGACGTCATGGCCCGGAAGGTTCAGGGGCGGATCTTCCCGCGCCGCTCGGCGACCCAGAAGTCGCGTCCCTGCTCGGTGGCGAGCACCACGAATGCGAGCGCCGCCCCGGCGGCGTACACCCAGGCCCCCGGCCCCGCGTCCCACCCGTCCCCGCTCGGGACGATGGCGAGCAGCCCGGCCCCGACGGCAGAGAGCAGCACGAGCCAGCCGACAACGAGCCCGGTGCGCTCCCCGGTGCGACCCGCCGAGCGCTTGCCGATCATCGCGAGGAGGAGCAGCGTCGCGCCCGCGACCACGAGGAGAGCGAGGAACGTGACGGCGAAGAACGCGTCGGCCCCGCCGGCGGTGAATCCGATCGTCAGCATGCTCTCGTCGTACAGCTCTTCCTGCTCCTCGAAGGCCGCGTACGGCAGCAGCAGCCCGACGACGACCAGGGCGGCGGCAGCCAGTGACACGAGGCGCAGCAGGATCGTCTCGAGCCGGTCGACCCGCTCGCGCACCTGTCGCAGTTCGCGCGTCGAGTCGTCGTCCGTCACGGCGTCCACGGCGTCCACGGCGCGGAGACTAGCAGCCACGCGGGAGCCGGACGATCCTGTGGCCTCGGCGAGGTGAGCATCCCCGGCCACCCTGGCGGTCGGTGCCGGCGTTCTGGTTCCCTGGGAGGATCACCGGTCGGTCGGCGTCGCCGCCGGCCGCCTCCACGAGAGGCGGCGCGGCGCGACGGTATCCCGGCGGCCCGACGTCACAGCGAGGTGACCATGAGCCAGATGCCAGCGGCGGTGTCGATCCGGGAGGTCGGGCCGCGCGACGGGCTCCAGAACGAGGAGCCGATCCCGACCGACGCCAAGGTGCGGCTGCTCGACGCGCTCTCTGGCACGGGGGTGCAGCGGATCGAGGCCGTCTCGTTCGTGCATCCGAAGGCGATTCCGCAGATGGCCGACGCCGACGAGGTGTGGCGGCGGGCCGCGAAGGCCGACGGCGTGCGCTACTCGGCGCTGGTGCCGAACACCCGGGGCGCACAGCGGGCGCTGGCCGCCGGGTTCACCGAGATCGAGGTGGTGGTCTCGGCCAGCGACACGCACAACCGGCGCAACGTGAACCGCTCCACGGAGGAGTCGCTGGACGACATCGCCGAGCTGATCGACCTGCTGCACGGCGCGGGCGCGCAGGCCGAGGTGATCGTGGCGACCAGCTTCGGCTGCCCGTACGAGGGGGACACCGACCCGGCCCGGGTGGCCGCCATCGTGGACCGGGTGGTCCGCGACGGCGCCGACCGGGTGGCCTTCGGCGACACCACCGGCATGGGTACGCCCCGGCGGGTCCGCGAGCTGCTGACGGCGGTACGCGACCGCAACGCGCACGTGCCGGTGCTGCTGCACTTCCACAACACCCGGGGTACGGCGCTGGCCAACATGCTGACCGCGCTGGAGCTGGGGGTGACCGAGTTCGACGCCAGCGTCGGCGGCCTCGGCGGCTGCCCGTACGCGCCGGGGGCCAGCGGCAACCTGGCCACCGAGGAGGCGGTGCACATGCTGCACGACATGGGCATCGAGACCGGCATCGACCTGGACGCCCTCGTCGAGGTGGCCGAGCTGGCCGAGCGGCTGGTCGGCAGGCAGCTTCCGTCCGGGGTGCTCCGCGCGGGTCCGCGTACCCGGCTGACGCCGCTGCCGGGCTGACCACACGCGGGAGGGGCCGGCACGACGCCGGCCCCTCCGTCACACCTGGTCGGTCAGCCCACCGTGGTGAGCGTGGCCGGCCAGCTGTCCTGGAAGATCTGCGACCCGGCGCGGTTGGTGCCGAGGCCGGCGAAGAGGCTGGTCACCCGGTTCGCCTCGGTGGTGCTCGGGTACGGGTTGGTGCAGCTCGTGCCGGCGCTGCCGCCGGACATCAGGAGCGCGCAGTTGCCGTTGTAGTTGTCCGGCAGGCCGAGGATGTGCCCGATCTCGTGGGTCATGATCCGCAGCGGGCTGTACTGCTGGGCCTGCTGGGTGTCGATGTAGACCCGGCCGTTGCCGAGGCTGGTCCGGACGGCGTACGAGCCGCCGCCGGTGATCTGGTAGATCCGCAGGTTGGAGCCGCAGTTCGCGGTCAGCGTCAGGTTCGACGTGGCGTTGTTCCAGATCGTGGCGGCCTGGTTGGCGATGTTGACGAAGCTGCCCGCCTGGCTGGTGTTGTAGCAGATGGTCGTGGCGGCGGAGGCGGGCGACGGGTTGGCGACCGTGAGGCCGAGGGTGGCGAGTGCCGCCGCGACGCACGAGACCGCGAGCCGCTTGAGTCGTGAGGTCATCGCTGACTCCAATCCGAGAGGAGGATGTCTGGAGCCTAGACATAGAGATTCATGATTTTCAATGTTTCTTCGCCTGGCGCGAACGAATGACGCTCAGGTCGCCGCGCCGCCGGCCCGCCGCTCGCCGGCCGTCGCGCGGATGCGATAGCCTAACGATCGTTCAGGTCGGTACGGCGAGGGAGTCGGCGTGACGCTCGACGGTGAGGCACTGGAGCAACTGCGCAAGCGGGCCCGGGCCGGCGGTGCGGACAAATACCATGCGGCCAACGCGGCCAAGGGCAAGCTCTTCGCCCGGGAGCGGGTCGCGCTCCTGGTGGACGAGGGTTCCTTCGTCGAGGACGGCCTCTACGCCAACGCCATGGCCGAAGGGCTGCCCGCCGACGGGGTGGTCACCGGCACGGCCACCATCGACGGCCGCCAGGTCTGCCTGATGGCGAACGACTCCACGGTCAAGGCCGGCAGTTGGGGTGCCCGTACCGTCGAGAAGATCATCCGGATCATCGAGCGGGCCTACTCGACCGGCGTGCCGATGGTCTACCTGGTCGACTCGGCCGGCGCCCGGATCACCGACCAGGTCGACCTCTTCCCCGGCCGCCGCGGCGCCGGCAAGATCTTCTGGAACCAGGTCCGCGCCTCCGGTTCCATCCCGCAGGTCTGCGCGCTGTTCGGGCCGAGCGCGGCCGGCGGGGCCTACATCCCGGCGTTCTGCGACGTCGTCGCGATGGTGGACGGCAACGCCAGCATGTATCTCGGCTCCGACCGGATGGTCGAGATGGTCACCGGCGAGAAGACCACCCTGGAGGCCATGGGCGGGGCCAAGGTGCACTGCGCCGAGTCGGGCGTCGGGCACTTCCTCTGCAAGACCGAGGCCGACGCCCTCGACGTGGTGAAGCGCTACCTGTCGTACCTGCCGGCGAACTGGACGCAGCAGCCGCCGGCCGCGCCCGCCGTCGAAGCGCCGGAGAAGGCGGACCTCGCCGCGCTGGTGCCGGCGAGCGAGCGGCAGGCGTTCGACATGCGGCGGTACGTCAAGGGCCTGCTCGACGACGGCTCCTTCTTCGAGATCCAGGCGCTCTGGGCCAAGGAGCTGACCATCGGCTTCGGCCGGCTGAACGGCGAGGTCGTCGGCGTGGTCGGCAACAACTCGATGTTCAAGGGCGGGGTCCTCTTCGTCGACTCGGCCGACAAGGCGACCCGGTTCGTGCAGCTCTGCGACGCGTTCAACGTGCCGCTGCTGTTCCTCTCCGACGTGCCCGGGTTCATGGTCGGCAGCGCGGTGGAGAAGCAGGGCATCATCCGGCACGGCGCCAAGATGATCACCGCCATCTCCGAGGCGACCGTGCCGAAGATCTGCGTGGTGGTCCGCAAGGCGTACGGCGCCGGCCTCTACGCGATGGCCGGCCCGGGCTTCGAGCCGGACGCCACGATCGCGCTGCCCACCGCCAAGATCGCGGTGATGGGGGCCGAAGCGGCGGTCAACGCGGTCTACGCGAACAAGATCGCCGCGATCGCCGACGAGACCGAGCGGGCCGCGTTCGTCGCCGCGAAGCGCGAGGAGTACGAGCGCGACATCGACGTGGTCCGGCTCGCCAGCGAGCTGGTCGTCGACGCGATCGTGGAGCCGCACGAGCTGCGCGCCGAGCTGGTCCGCCGGTTCACCGCCGCCCGCACCAAGGACCGCCACTTCTCCCGGCGCCGGCACGGCGTCACCCCGGTCTGACCCCGCGGCCGGCCGCACCCCGGCCGGCGCAGGCTCGAACCGCCGGCCCACCCGGCGGCGTGGGGCTCGTACGCCGGTCCACCCGGCCTGCGGGCCCGAACGGCACCAGCGACCGTCTCCGGCGTCACGAGCGCCCGGCGGCCCATCCACACAGGAGGATTCCATGGACTTCCGGCTCACCGAGGAGCAAGAGGCGCTCCGGGAGAGCGTGCGGGAATTCGCGCGCGAGGTGGTCGCCCCGGTGATCGCGGAGCACTACGAGAAGCACACCTTCCCGTACGAGGTGGTCCGCCAGATGGGCAAGATGGGCCTCTTCGGCCTGCCCTTCGCCGAGGAGCACGGCGGCATGGGCGGCGACTACTTCGCGCTCTGCCTCGCGCTGGAGGAGTTGGCCCGGGTCGATTCGAGCGTCGCGATCACTTTGGAGGCGGCCGTCTCGCTGGGCGCGATGCCGATCTACCGCTTCGGCACCGAGGAGCAGAAGGCGCAGTGGTTGCCGAAGCTGCTCAGCGGGGAGGCACTGGCCGGCTTCGGGCTGACCGAGCCGGGCACCGGCTCCGACGCCGGCGGCACCCAGACCCGCGCGGTGCTCGACGAGTCCACGGACGAGTGGGTGATCAACGGGTCGAAGGCGTTCATCACCAACTCGGGCACCGACATCACGGCGCTGGTCACCGTCACCGCGGTCACCGGCACCCGCCCGGACGGCGCCAAGGAGCTGTCGACCATCATCGTGCCCTCCGGCACGCCGGGCTTCACCGTCGCGCCGGGCTACTCGAAGGTCGGCTGGAACGCCTCCGACACCCACGAGCTGACCTTCGACGACTGCCGGGTGCCGGCGGCGAACCTGCTCGGCGAGCGCGGCCGGGGCTTCGCCCAGTTCCTGCGCATCCTCGACGAGGGGCGGATCGCCATCGCCGCCCTGGCCGTCGGCCTCGCCCAGGGCTGCGTCGACGAGTCGGTCCGGTACGCGAAGGAACGCCAGGCGTTCGGCCAGCCGATCGGCAACTACCAGGCGATCCAGTTCAAGATCGCCGACATGGAGATGAAGGCGCACACCGCCCGGCTCGCCTACTACGACGCCGCCGCGCGGATGCTCGCCGGCGAGCCGTTCAAGCGGCAGGCCGCCATCGCCAAGCTGCACGCCAGCACCATCGCGGTGGACAACGCCCGCGAGGCCACCCAGATCCACGGTGGCTACGGCTTCATGAACGAGTACCCGGTGGCCCGCTTCTGGCGTGACTCCAAGATCCTGGAGATCGGCGAGGGTACGTCCGAGGTGCAGCGCATGATCATCGCGCGCGATCTGGGCATGTGACGACGACGGTGGGGGGTGGCGGTCGCTGACCGGCACCCCGCACACACCCCACCCTTGCGCGTCCTGTCGGATATCCGCAGAAGGCGTCCGCAGGGCGACGGTCGGCTGCCATCGGTCACACCCCCTCCGTACCCTTCCTGCCCATGACGCCGGACCATGATCGTTCGCGGCATTCGGGTGGGCGTACCGGACTGCCGGAGCTGTTGCGCGGGCACCGCCTCGCCGCCGGCCTCACCCAGACCGAGCTGGCGGGTAGGGCCGGTGTCGGCGTCCGGACCGTCCGCGACCTGGAGCGGGGGCGGTCATCCCGGCCGCAGCGCACCACTGTCGAGTTGCTGGTCGGCGCGTTGGAGCTGAGGGGGGCCGCCCGGTCGGCGTTCCTGGCCGCCGCCCGGGGCCAGCTTTCGGCCGCCCCGCCGGTCGCCCCGGGAGGCGCGCCGCCGGCCGGCACCGACGTCGACCACCACGCCGGTACGCCGGCCCCGCTCCCGGCCCCGGTCGCGCTGATCGGGCGGGACCGCGACCGCGCCGAGCTGGTCGAGCTGCTCACCGACGAGCGCGGGCCCCAACTGGTCAGCCTGGTCGGGCTGGCCGGGGTGGGCAAGACCGCGTTGGCCCTGTCGGTGGCCCACGCCGTCGCCGACGACCACCCGGGCGGGGCGGCCGGGGTGCTCGTCGGCGAGGGCTCGGACACCGCCGACGTGCTTTCCGCCTCGGTCGCGGTCTTCGGCGCCGCCCGCGTGCCCGAGCTGGCCGTCCGCCTCGACGGCCGGCCGGCGCTGCTGCTCGTGGACGCCGCCGAGCGCTCGCCCGACGCGGTCGCCGAGACGGTGCACCGGCTCGCCGGCGCGATCCCGTCACTGCGGGTGCTGGTCACCGGCCGGCACCCGGTCGGCCTGCCCGGGGAGCGGGTGTGGCCGGTGTGCCCGCTCGACGTGCCGCCGCCGGGGAGCGAGCAGGCCGGCCCGACGGCGCTGGCGGACTATCCCGCGGTGGCGCTCTTCACCGCCCGGCTCGCCCAGGTCCGCCGGGAGCCACCCGGCCCCGCCGAGCTGCCCGCCCTGGCCGCGCTGGTACGCCGCCTGGGCGGGCTGCCGCTCGCCATCGAGCTGATGGCGGCCCGGGGGCGGATCCTCGACGTCAACGAGCTGCTCGACCGGTACGGCGACCGCGTCCTCGACCTGGCCACGTCATCGGCGGCCGAACGGCCGGGCTGGGACATGGCGGAACCGGGCCGCCCGGAGGGCCCCCGGGCGGCGGTCGGGGAGACCCTGCGGGACGCGGTGGCGACCAGTTACCGGCTCCTCGCCCCGGACGAGCGGGCCGCGCTGCGCCGGCTCGCCGCGTTCGGCAACCGCTGGTCGGTCGAGCTGGCCGAGGAGATGCTCGCCGACCCCGCCGACCGGGACGGGACGGTCGTGGTGGACCCGGTCCCGCTGCTCGACCGGCTCCTCGAACTCGGCCTGTTGAGCGTCCGGGGCACCGGGCCGTTCCGCTTCCGCCTGCTCGACGCCGTGCGGGACTTCGCCGGTGAGCAGGCGATCGGCTCCGGTGAGCTGACCGTGATCCGCCGCCGGCACGCGCAGGTCGTCGCCCGGCTGGTGGTGCGGAACGCGCCGGAGCTGGTCGGCGCCGACCTGCCGGCGGCGGTGCACCGCCTGGACGAGGTGACCGGCGACATCAGCTCGGCCCTGGCGCACGCCGCCGTCGACGACCCGTTGACCGCGCTGCGGCTGGCGGCGGCGTTGCCCCGGTGGTGGCGGTTCCGGGGGCGGGACATGAGCGGCCGGCAGTGGCTCCGGCGGCTGCTGGCGGATCCGCGTACCGCCGACGTGGATCCGGTGCTGCGGGCGTGGGCGTCCGTCGGCGTGGCCCGGCTCGCCGCCGAGCACGGCGGCGGAGCCGAGGAGATGCCGGCGGCCCGGTGGGCGCTGGCCGTGTTCCGGGAGGCCGGGGACGTCACCGGGGAGCTGGAGGCGCGTACGGTGCTCTGCGCGCTGCTGGTCGCCCTCGGCGAGCACGACGAGGCGCGGGAGCAGGCCGAGGCGGTGCTCGCGCTGGCCGTTCAGGCGGGACGGGTCAGGGACATGGCGGTGGCGCAGAACAACCTCACCTGGCACGACATCCGGGGCGGCGACCTGACGGCGGCCCGGCGTCGGCTGGCCGTGGTCGACCGGCTCGCCGCCCAGTGCGGAGAGCAGCGGCTGCGGCTGCTCGCGCGGGCCAACCTCGCCGAGGTGGCCCGCCTGGAGGGCCGGTACGCCGACGCCGTCGACCAGGGCCGGCGGGTGGTGGAGGCGCTGGAGGACCTCGGCGACCCCGGTCATCGCCGCCGGGCCCTCGGCACGGTGGGTCTGGCGTTGGCCCGGGACGGCCGGTCCGTCGAGGCGGCCGGCGTGCTGGCCGAGCTGCGCCCGATCCCGGGGCTGCCCGGGCCGCGCACCGCTGATGCCTGGCCGTCCAGGCACTCCCGGGCGACGCCACCGTACGGAGTGCGTCGGGAGGACGGGATCTGTGCGCTGATCGAGGGGAACCTGGCCCTGCACCGTGGCGATCGTGAGCTGGCGGCGGAGTGGTTCGCCGCCGCGGCCGAGGCGGGCGTGGAGGGCCAGGACCGGCGCGACGTCGTGGAGGCGTTGGTCGGGTTGGCGGCGAGTTCGGGGGATCCGGCCGTGCTGGACCGTCTCGACCGGGTCTGCCGGCAGAACGGCATCCGGCTGCTGCCGCACGAGGAGGAACTGATCCACGCGGTGACCGCGGGCCGGGGTCTGTCGCCCGGCGAGAGCCGTGGCGGTTCGCCCGGAGCAAGCGACCATGGCTGATGTTGCCGTGGTCGCGAGAGGGGGTGCTGCACCCGGCAAACCGGGGGTGGCGCGGGCGACGAAGCCCCTCTTGCTACCCCTCGCTCGTCGCCCGCGCCGTCACCCCCCGGTGCGTCCCCACTGCCCGAAGACTAGCCACCGCGCGCCAGCGACTACGTCCGGTTTGATCGCCTACGCCCCGTGGCTGCGGCAGTTCTGCCGCTCTTTCTGCCGGTGTCTCTTTCTGCCGGTGTCGGGCGGCCTGGGGACGGGTCAGCAGGCGGTGGCCGACCCGTCGCCGTCGGGGGTTGGTTCGGTGCTTCCGGCGGTGGCGCCCGGGTGCACCGCGTCCCGCACCCGGCGCAGAGCGTCGAGCAGGGCTTTCAGCGCATCCGGGTCGAGTTGGCCGGTGAACCACTGCTCGATGATCCGCAGGTGCCCGGGCAGGGTCTCGTCGAGCCGTTGCAGGCCGGAGGCCGTGACCACGGCGAACGAGCTGCGCCGGTCGGAGGGGCAGGCGCGGCGGGTGAGCAGCCCGTCCCGCTCCATCCGGTCCACCACCCGGGTGACCCCGCTCGTCGACAGCGAGGTCTGCGCGGCCAGGTCGGTCATCCGTAGCTGGTTGCCGGGTGATCGGGCGAGCCGGGTCAGCACCTCGAACTCGACCGGTGAGAGGCCGTGCTCCTCGTACTGGGCGGCGAATCGGGCCGAGAGGCCGGCGTGCGCCTCGACGAGCAGGCCGACGGCGGTGATCCGGGGATCGTCGAACACGTTCTGGTCCACCTGGCCATCGTAGCAGTCCTTGACACTGGGAATGTTGTTGTGCCTATAGTTGCTTAAGCAGTCGTTGGGCTACTAAACAATCTTCCCTCGGAGGGCAGTTCCATGACCAGCAGCACCGAATCCGTCACCCGCGACTGGGACGGCCTCACGATCCCGAGCGCCGGCACCTACCTGCTGGACGTGGCGCACCGGCGCGTGGGCTTCGTCGCCCGCCACATGATGGTCAGCAAGGTACGCGGTGAGTTCGCCGACGCGACCGCCACCATCACCGTCGGCGAGGACCCGCTGCAGTCCTCGGTCAGTGCCACCATCCAGGCGGCCAGCATCAACACCAACCAGACCGACCGGGACGCCCACCTGCGCAGCCCCGAGTTCCTCGACGCGGAGGCCTTCCCGACGCTGGAGTTCCGCAGCACCGGCGTGAAGTCCCACGACGGCAACGAGTTCGTCCTCTCCGGCGAGCTGACCATCAAGGGTGTGACCCGCCCGGTCGACCTGGAGGTCGAGTTCGAGGGCGTCGGCCGGAGCCCGTTCGGGCAGGACATCTTCGGCTTCTCCGCCACGACGGAGATCGACCGTGAGGACTTCGGCCTGACCTGGAACGTCGCCCTGGAGACCGGTGGCGTGCTGGTCGGCAAGAAGATCAAGATCGAGATCGAGGGCGAGGCCGTCCGCCAGGCCTGATCCCGCCGTACCGCTTCCGGGCCCGCGCCGTCCCACGGCGCGGGCCCGGCGCATGTGGTCCCGCGATTCCCGCCCGAGATCCGCCCGGGGATTCCGACTACTCGCAGGAAAGAGTGGCCTCCCACGCCTCGGAGGGGACAACTTCCGGGAAGTAGCGCGATCTTGGTCGACGCCGGGGCGGGCGGTGCGGGGCGGGTGCGATTTCTCACCAGGCGCTCGCCCGGGCAGTTGATGGCAGGGGGCACACGCTGGGTAGAGATGCCGCCAGGAGCACACCGTCGACCGGAGGCGGTCGCCTCGGCAGTTCGATCACGGCAGTACGCCTCTGGCCGCGACGATGCCGACGCTCCTAACGTGGAGGGTTCACCCGCGCTGTCCGGGCCGATGCGGTCCGACTGCGCCTCGCGCCGGGAGGAAACATGGGCAGGGACGTCGAGCAGGGCGCCTTCTCCCGGGAGGACCGGGTCCGCTACCGACACAAGGTCCGGCGGTGCCTGGACGTCTTCGCCCTGATGCTCGACGACTTCGGCTTCGACGCCGACCGGCCGATGACCGGGCTGGAGATCGAGCTGAACCTGGTCGACTCGTCGGCCGAGCCGGCGATGCGCAACGCCCAGATCCTCGCCGACATCGCCGATCCGCTCTTCCAGGCCGAGTTGGGCCAGTTCAACCTGGAGCTGAACGCGCTGCCCCGACTGATCGAGGGGAACGGGTTCGCCGACTACGAGCAGGACCTGCGCGGCAGTCTCTCCCGGGCCGACGAACGGGCGGGCAAGTCGGACGCGAAGATCGTCCTGGTCGGGATCCTGCCCACCCTCACCGAGCGCCACCTGGTCGAGGACAACCTCTCCACCAACGAGCGCTACCGGGTGCTCAACGACCAGATCGTCGGCGCCCGGGGCGAGGACATCGAGCTCGACATCCGGGGCGTCGAGCGGCTTCAGACGCACACCGACTCCATCGCCCCCGAGGCCGCCTGCACCAGCCTCCAGTTCCACCTCCAGGTCGCCCCGGACAGCTTCGCCGACTACTGGAACGCCTCCCAGGCCATCGCCGGGGTGCAGGTCGCCGTCGGCGCCAACTCGCCGTTCCTCTACGGCCGTCAGCTCTGGGCGGAGACCCGGATCGCGCTGTTCGAGCAGGCCACCGACACCCGGCCGGACGAGCTCAAGGCGCAGGGCGTACGCCCCCGGGTCTGGTTCGGCGAACGCTGGATCACCTCGATCTTCGACCTGTTCGAGGAGAACGTCCGCTACTTCCCGCCGCTGCTGCCGATCTGCGAGGACGAGGATCCGGTCGAGGTCCTGCACGCGGGCGGAGTGCCGAAGCTGGGCGAGCTGCGCCTGCACAACGGCACCGTCTACCGGTGGAACCGGCCGGTCTACGACATCATGAACGGCCGTCCGCACCTGCGCGTGGAGAACCGGGTGCTGCCGGCGGGGCCGACCGTCGTCGACATGCTCGCCAACGCCGCCTTCTACTTCGGGCTGGCGCGCGGGCTGGCGGAGGCGGACAGGCCCATCTGGAGCCAGCTCACCTTCAGCTCGGCCGAGGAGAACTTCCACGCCGCGGCGCGGCGCGGCATGTCCGCCGTCCTGCACTGGCCCCGCCTCGGCGAGGTGCCGGTGACCAGGCTGGTGCTGGACGTCCTGCTGCCCACGGCCGCGGCCGGGCTCGACCGGTTCGGGGTGGCCCCGGCCGAACGCGACCGGCTGCTCGGCATCATCGAGCAGCGCTGCCGTACGGGCCGCAACGGCGCGGTCTGGCAGACCGAGGCGGTATGGGCGGCCGAGCGGCACCGTGGCATGGACCGGAAGGCCGCCCTGCACGACATGGTGCAGCGGTACGCCGAACTGCAACGCGGCAACGAGCCCGTGCACACCTGGCCCGTCGACTGACCGGGCTGCCCGCGCTCAGCCGGTGCGGCGGCCGGAACGGGGCCGGCGGGTGGTGGGCGACTTCGCCGCCGACTCTTCGCCGGTCGGCTCACCGGCCACCGCCTGACCGTCGCCGGCCATCGCCTCGCCGTCGCCACCCATCGCCTCGCCGTCGCGGGCCGGTGGAGCGGCCGGGGTGCCGGCACGCCTGCGGGTCGTGCCCACGGCCTTCGAGGCGGCGGCGGGCCCCTGTCCGCGGTCGGTGACGGGACCCGGGAACGCCTGCCCGCTTGTCGGGACGACGTCCCGGTCCGTCCCCGGGGAGTCGGTGTCGCCGTGGCCGGTCCGGGCGGCGTGCCTTCCGGACGCTGGTTCCCGGCCCTCCGCCAGGTCGGCGGGCTCGTCGGTGCGCTGCCGGGGCACTGTCACCGACCTGCGGGCCGCGGCCCGCCGGGCGGCCCGTTGGGCGAGGGCGACGAACAGGGCGGCGCCGCCGACCCCGATGATGACGGCGTACGGAGCGATCAGGTGTGCCGACACCTGCTCGGGGCTGATCGCGGTCAGCCTCGGCACCGCCAGGAAGTACGCGGTCGCGACGAGCAGCGGCCCGGCCGCGCCCGACACGGCAGCCCCGACCCGGTGGTCGGCGTGCCGCGCGTCGCGGCGGGCGGCGAGAACGCCGATCACCAGTGCGGAGCCGAGGGAGAGCAGCGCGCCGGGCCAGTAGAAGTAGTCCCGGATCCAGTACCGCCCGTCGTCGGGGCCGAGCTGCCAGATGCCGAGCTGCGCGCTGGTCAGCCCGCGCCCGGCCAGCACCCCGTCCACCACCGCGACCACGGCCAGCAGCCAGAGCCAGCCGACCGTGGCGATCACGTTGCTCGCGGCGGCTCGCGAGCGCAGCGCCCAGAGGGCGGCCAGCACCCCGACCAGCACGCCGATCGCCGCGTAGGTCGCCGCGACGTTGCGGGGCGAGCCGACGTCCGCCACCGCCGTCCGCGCCGGTACGGCCACCAGCAGCACGGTGACCAGCGCGCCCACCCCGGCGGCCACGGCGAGCGCGACGGAGCCGAGCACGCCGCCGGTCGGTCCACCCGTGGTCACACCGGCGGGACCGCCGGCCGTGCCTGCCCGGTCGACCGCCTGGCCGGCCCGGTCGACCACCGATTCGGCCCGGTCGACCGCCGTGTCGGCCGGGCCGACGGCTGCGGCGGCCGGGTCGACAGTCGTTTCGGCGGGGGCGACGGTAGCGCCGGCCGGGTCGACCGCCGCACCGGCGGGATCACCGGCCGGATCGGCGGCGGGGCCGGCGACCGGGGCGCGGTCGCGCAGCCGCTGCGCGCAGACCGCGCCGAAGACCGTCGAGGTGGCCGCGATCCAGGTACCCCAGATCAGGCCCGCCACCCAGGCGGTCGCACCGGCGGTCGCGTCCGCCGGTGCCCAGTTGATGATGCCCAGCCCGTAGCCGAAGCCCAGTTGGGCCGCGCCCGCGCCGGCAGCGACGCCGACAGCGGTCGCTGTCGATCCTCCCCAGCCCCGTCTGGCCATGCCGGGCAGCGTAACGTCCCATGGTCGGCGCGGCGAGTCGTGCGGGCCGCCCCGGTACGCCCGGGACGAAGCGGACGGGTACGGTCGCCGGTGATCGAGGCGGGGTGGGCGGATGACGGACGAATACCCGGACGAGGGCACCGGCACGTGGGACGACGCCGGGCCGAACCGGCCGAACATGCTGCTCAGAGGCGGGCTGGCCGTCGTGCTGCTGGCCGCCGTCGGCGCCACGGGCGGGTGGCTCCTGGCCGGTGAGGACGACACCCCCGTCCCGCCGTCCTCGGCGGCACTGGATTCGCCCACCGGCACCCCGAGCGTCGAGCGGTCGTCCGCGGCCAGGTCGACGCCGCCGGCGCCGCCGAAGGCCACGCCGAGCCGCCGCGCCGGGCTGACGGTGCCGGCGCTGATCGGCGAGGACTTCGAGGACGCCCGGGACGAGCTGCGCGAGCGGCGGCTGGGCTGGCGTCTCGTCTTCGGCAGCGGCACGGGGACGACCGTGGAACGCACCTCCCCGGCGGTCGGCACCGGGGTGGAGCCGGGAAACACCGTGACGCTCTACGTGAGCGGGCCGGCGCCGGCCGCGACCGTGCCGGACGTGGTGGGCGACAAGTGCGGCGACGCGGCGGACGACCTCGTCGACGAGGGCTTCTACCCGGACTACAAGGCGGGACGCAACGGCAGGGTCACCCGCCAGGATCCGGCCGGCGACAGCACGGGCCGGTGGAACGACCAGGTGTCGATCTGGTGCGGCGACGAGCCGGAGGGCGGCGGATCGGCCTCCCCGACGCCGTGACGGTGCGTCCGGCACGCTGATCCCGGCCGATGGCCCCCGGGACCGCTAGGTTGGCGGTCAGGGGACCGCGACGCCCCGCCCGGGCCCGGGAAAGGACGTGCCATGAGTGAGCGTCAGCGAGCGAATCATCGGCACAGCGCGGTGGTGCCTCAGGTCGGCACGCAGCGGAGCGGAGTGCCGGCATGAGTGAGCGTCAGCGAGCGAATCATCGGCACAGCGCGGTGGTGCCTCAGGTCGGCACGCAGCGGAGCGGAGTGCCGGCATGAGCGACGACCGCCAGGAACCGCCCGCCGGGGAAGACGACGACCGGACCCGCCCGCTGCCTCCGCCGGGCGCCGAGGATGCCACCCGGCCGATGCCCGTCGACCGCACCACCCCGATGGACCGTACGGCCGCCATGCCGCCGGAGGGGGCGGGCCCGGCGGCATGGTCCGGCCGGGCGGAGGTGCCCCCGCCCCGGCCCGCCGATCCCCGGGAGGCCGAGTGGTACGCCGAGGAACAGGGCACTCGACGCTGGTGGCTGCCGATCCTGTGGGGCGTGGTCGCGCTGCTGCTGCTCGGCCTGCTCGGCGGCGGGCTGTGGCTGGCCCTCCAGTCGGCGAACGACGAGCCGACCGGGCCGGAGCCGTCGCCGTCGGCGACCCGGCCGTCCCCGACCACCGCCGCACCGACGTCGGCCGCCCCCACGAGCGCGTCGCCCTCGGCGCCGCCGACCACCTCGGCCGCGCCTCAACTGGCGATGCCACCCGTGGTGAACCTGCCGCTGGAGACGGCGCAGGCGATCCTGGACGACGTCGGGCTGAGCCACCGGGTGGAGTACCAGACGTCCGACCGGCCCGCCGGCACGGTGCTCCGTACCGACCCGGAGGCCGGGGAACTGGTGCCCGACGGTGAGGAGGTCACGCTGGTGGTGGCCCGGGCCGCCACCCCGTCGACCGGCGAGGTCACGCCGTCGGTCGAGCCGACCGCCACCCGGTGAGCCGCTGACCCCGTGGGCCGGGGCGGTGCGTCACCACATGCGCCGTCTCGTCCCGACCAGGCCGAGGCCGGCCAGCGAGATGGCCAGCCCGAAGACGCCGGACCAGAAGAGGGAACGGCGTACGTCGTCCGGCGCGGGACGGGCGGCCTGGGCCGTGTCGTCCGGAGCCCCGGCGGCGGTCCCGGCGGCTGCCGGCGCCGGCCCGTCGGCGGCTTCGGGTACGCCCGATTCGTTCAGCGCATCGGGGTGGTCCGACCCGTTCCAGCTCTCGTCGGGCGGGTCCTCGTCCACCACGGTGATCTCCGGTGCCGGGACCGGGGCGGTCAGCCGCGTGGTGGACGAGAGGGCCGGGGCTCGGACCGCGACCACCAGGGCGGTGGCGGCGCCGAGCAGCACCAGGAGTCCGAAGGTGTAGGCGATACGGGAGCGGTGGTGCCGCCGCGCGGCGGACTGAAAGACCATGGCCATCCCAGGTTCGGGGTCCTGGACGCGCGGGGTGGAACGTGCCGGGGTGGGCGTACCTAATCCTATGGCGACGGCACGCCCACCGGCTGCCGATCGCGCAGGTCAGCTCACCCGGGCCGGGGTGCGGGCGGCGGGGCGGCGCGGCGCCCGCACGGTGTGCGGACGCGGCTCGGGAGCCGACCGCAGGAGGCACAGCCCCTCCCGCTGGACGAAGATCGTCCGCCGGTCGACCGCGTCCCCCGACGCGTTCAACTCGTAGCCGTCGAGCCAGACCCAGCCGTCGTATGTCGGCCAGTCGAGCACTCGGATGACCCGGAACATGATGGGCCTGAGGAACTGGACACTCGCCGCGCGAGTCACGTGCACTACGTCACCGGAGCGGGGCAGCACATGGGCTCCTGGGAAGGGTTGGCCGGCACGCGGGCCGGCGGGTGCGGGTCGGGGGACGTCGATGGCCCGGTGGCGGGTCGTGCCTCGTGGACCGGTGTTCGTGGCGGTGGTGGTCGGGCCGTACCCGCTGGTGGCGAGCCGTCACCCGACCAACACCCGGCTGCTCCGGGACCGCTCCCGCCGCCGCAGCCAACTGGCTTGCAGCGGCGGGGTCATCAACCCGGGGCAGGTCTGGTGGCCAATGGCCGGGCCACCGCGCCGGCCCACGTCCCGTGGGCCGTGGGATCACCACGGCGAGGGAGCGGACGGAGACGGTGAGTAACCCGTGCCATACGGACAGAGTGCATGAGCGACGTGCTGTATGCAAGTTGCACGTCGACTTTTGCCGATACGTGAGCGGCTCGCGCAAAGCGACGCTTGAAGGCGTTCACGTTCGCCCGGCACACTTAGGGTCGGTTTCGCCCGTCGCGGCCGGTCGATGACCGGCACCACCCCCGCCGCGAACGATTACCCGCCGTCCGACGGCCGTGCCCCTGGCGGGTGACGAGAGTGGCGCGCGGCGAGGCGGAGGTGACCGGGTGAGGCCTGTCGAGGTGACCCTTGAGTGAGCGGCGCAGCCCCACCATCCGCCGTCGTCGCCTCGGCGCCGAGCTGCGCCGGCAGCGGGAGGCGGCGGGAATCACCATCGAGGTGGTCGCCGAGCAGTTGGAGTGCTCGGCGTCGAAGGTGTCGCGGATCGAGACCGGGCACACCACGGCGACCCCGCGCGACGTGCGGGACATGCTGCGGATCTACGGCGTCGTGGGCGTCGAGAGCGACGAGCTGGTCCAGATCGCCCGGGAGGCGCGGCAGAAGGGCTGGTGGCACCCCTACAGCACCGTGCTGGTCGGCGCGTACGTCGGCCTGGAGGCCGCGGCCAGCTCGATCCGGGCGTACGAGCAGCAGGTGGTGCCCGGCCTGCTGGAGACCGAGGAGTACGCGGGCGCGATGATCCGGGCCGCCCGGCCCGACTTCACGCCCGAACAAGTACGGCAACGGGTGCGTGTCCGTTTGGGCCGTCAGTCGTTGTTGACGCAGGAAGATCCGGTCGATCTGTGGGTGGTGCTCGATGAGACGGTGGTGAGCCGTCCGGTGGGTGGGGACGCGGTGATGCGTGACCAGCTGAAACGGCTGATCGAGGTGGCGGAGCTGCCGAACGTGACGCTCCAGATCCTGCCTTTCGAGGTGGGGGCGCACGCCGGCATGGACGGCACCTTCACGATCCTCAGCTTCCCCGAGCCCGGTGATCCGGATGTCGTGTACGCGGAGAATGCCACGGGTGGGCTCTTCCTGGAGAAGAGTGACGAACTGCAGAAGTACAGCTTCATCTTCGATCACATCCGAGCGGCGGCCATTCGTCCAGAGGAGTCCATCGCGCATATCGCGAAACTGGTAGAGGAGCCGTTGTGGAAATGGCGACCAAGGGGTTCCCCCTGGACCTGACGCAGGCAGCGTGGTTCAAGAGCTCGAAGAGCGGGCCGAACTGTGACAACTGCGTGGAGGTGGCGTACGTGACGGGGGCGGTCGGCGTGCGGGACTCGAAGGACAAGTCGGGTCCGGCGCTGGTCTTCGCCCCGGGCGACTGGCATGCCTTCGTCGCCGGTGCCAGAAGTGGTGTGTTCGACCGGTACTGACGGGACTGTGACGTGACGGGTGCCCCCGTCCGGCGTGCGGCCGGGCGGGGGCATCGTCGCGCCCGCGTACGGGTCCGGCGTGAAGACGTCCGGCTGTCCCGTCGCCACATCGGGCCAGTGTCGTTGTACCCCTCGATACTGCGCGGGCGACAACCCGCCGCACGGATCGGCAACCGAGCGAGGCAGGCGAGACGGATGACGACGATCGGGTCAGACAACCTCACCAACGGGCCGGGCAAGCCGGAACGGTTCGGGGGCAAGTACCGGGGGGCACGCCGGGACACCGTCCTGACCGAGGTGGTGTCGACCGACTCCGAGATCGGGGGCCGGGACGTTCCCGCCGCTCCGGAGCAGGCCGGCCCGTCGCTCTCCCTGCCCTCGCTGGACCCCAACCCGCTGACCGAGCCGTCGTTCCCGCCCGGTGGCTGGGGGGTGGAGCCGAACGAATCGCTCGTCGACCACCCGCTGCTGCGCGGGCTGCTGATGGAGTTGCCGCCGAAGGGCAGCGTCCCGCCGCCCGGCTGGCTCGACCGATGGTTCGAGGCGACGCGGGCGATCCTGGAACTGCTATACGTGCAGGGGGCTGGCCGCTCGCGGTGACGCTGGCCGCGCCGGTGTCGCCCGCTCGACGAGCCGGCTGTGCCGCAGCGCGTGGCGTACGCCGATGGCGGCGACGCCCAGCACGCCCACGGTGATCGCGGCGCCGGTCGCGCCGGGCCCGAACGGCAGGCCCGGGCTGCTCGCCGTGACCACCGCCGGCAGGATCGTCAGGCCGGTGACCTGCACCGGGAGCCCGACCAGCGGGTGACCGGCAGCGGCCCGCAGGCCGTACGGCGCCGGGGTCCCTGGCGCGGAGGCGAGCGCTCCGGCACCCGCCCGCAGCCGACGCATCCGGCGTACGGTGCTGGCCGCGACCACGAGCGCGGGGGCGGCGGCGAGCCCGAGGCCGGCAGCCGCCCGGTCCGCCGCGGTCGCACCGGCGCTGGAGAGCCCGGCGACCAGCACGGCGGCCGTCAGGCCCAGGCCGGCCAGGGTCAGGGCGAGCACCCATCCGGTACGCCGGCGCAGGGCCCGTGCGTGGTCGAGCCGGGGCAGCCCGTCCGCGAGCCAGCCGGCGGCGAGCCAGACGGCGGCCAGCGGCAGCAGGACGGTGAGGTGACTCTCCATGACGGAGAGCCTTGCCCAATCTCGACGTCCGTGAATCCGGGCCGGTCCCGGGTTCGTCCCGCAACCGCCTCCCGTAGGGGTCATCTTCCCGGTGGTATGGGGAAGTCGACATGTTTAGATTTGCGTTTGCGCCACTCTACTCTCGGCTTGATCGGCATTCATCGATCCACTCGTCACGGCAGTCGGACGGTCGGATGCCGGTCGGAGGGAGGAGAAGGATGGGTCTTCCACGCAGGTCCGTACTCGTCGGGGTGGCCACGCTGGCGATGGTGGCCACCGCCACGCCCGCCATGGCCGCCGAGCCCACCGGCACGATCCGTGCCGCGGGCGGAGCCACCGCCGTGGCCGACAGCTACATCGTCGTCTTCAAGGACAGCTCGGTCGCCCGCGGCAGCGTCGGTGACACCGCGCAGCGACTGGTCGGCCGGCACGGCGGTGCGGTCGCCCGCACCTACGGCGCCGCCCTGCGCGGCTTCGAGGTCCGGGTCGACGCCAGGGCCGCCGCCCGCATCGCGGCGGACCCCGCCGTGGCGTACGTCGAGCAGAACCACACCGTCTCCATCTCCGGCACCCAGGCCAACCCGCCCTCGTGGGGCCTGGACCGGATCGACCAGCGGGCCCTGCCGCTGGACAGCTCCTACACGTACCCGAACACCGCGGGCAACGTGCACGCCTACATCATCGACACCGGCATCCGGTTCAGCCACAGCGACTTCGGCGGCCGGGCCACCTCCGGCTTCGACGCCGTCGACGGCGGCTCGGCCGACGACTGCAACGGCCACGGCACGCACGTCGCCGGCACCGTCGGCGGCTCGGCGTACGGGGTGGCCAAGGGCGTCCAACTGGTCGGCGTCCGGGTGCTGAACTGCCAGGGCAGCGGCACGAACGCCGGCGTCATCGGCGGCGTCGACTGGGTGACCGCCAACGCGGTCAAGCCGGCCGTGGCCAACATGAGCCTCGGCGGCGGCGCCAACGCCTCGCTCGACACGGCCGTCCGCAACTCCATCAACTCGGGCGTGAGCTACGGCCTGGCGGCCGGCAACGACTCCGGCGGCAACGCCTGCAACACGTCGCCCGCCCGGACCGCCGAGGGCATCACCGTCGGGTCGACGACCAACACGGACGCCCGGTCGTCGTTCTCCAACATCGGCACCTGCCTGGACATCTTCGCGCCCGGTTCGTCGATCACCTCGGCGTGGCACACCAACGACACCTCGACCAACACGATCAGCGGCACCTCGATGGCGACGCCGCACGTGGTCGGCGCGGCGGCCCTGGTGGCCAGCGCCAACCCGAGCTGGACGCCGCAGCAGGTCCGCGACTACCTGGTGAACAACGCCACCAACAACGCGGTCGGCAACCCGGGCACCGGCTCGCCCAACAAGCTGCTCTACGTCGTGAACGACGACACCCCGCCGCCGACCGACGACTTCGCCGTCTCGGTCTCGCCGACCTCAGGCTCGACCGCGCCGGGCGGCTCGGTGACCGCCACGGTCGCCACCGCCACGACCAACGGCTCCCCCCAGTCGGTGAACCTCGCGGCCAGCGGGCTCCCGTCCGGGGCGACCGCCTCGTTCAGCCCGTCCACCGTCACCTCGGGCGGCTCCTCGACGCTGACCATCAGCACCTCGGCGAGCACGCCGTCCGGCACCTACTCCGTGACCGTGACGGGTACCGGGGCCTCGGGCAGCAGGACCGCCACCTACTCGCTCACGGTGACCGGCACCGGTGGCGGCTGCTCCGGCAGCAACGGCACCGACGTGGCGATCCCGGACACGGGCGTCACGGTCAGCAGCTCGATCCCGATCTCGGGGTGCGCGCGCAACGCCTCGGCGGCCTCGACCGTCGCGGTGGACATCGTGCACACCTACCGCGGTGACGTCGTCATCGACCTGGTGGCCCCGGACGGCACGTCCTACCGCCTGAAGAACAGCAGCCTCTTTGACGGCGCGGACAACATCAACGCCACCTACACGGTGAACCTCTCCAGCGAGGCGGCGAACGGCACCTGGCAGCTGCGGGTGCGGGACGTCTACTCCGGTGACACCGGCCACCTCAACACCTGGACCCTGACCCTCTGACCTGAGTGCAAGGAAGGGCCCCTTCCTATCGCGTACGCGATAGGAAGGGGCCCTTCCTTGCACCTCTGGCGTCAGACCGCGAAGCTGGTGGGGCGCTCGGTGGCCGGGGCCGGCGGCTTCGCCTTCCACAGCCCCGTCTTCTGCCCGGCGAGCCGGGTCAGGTAGGCCGGGTTGAGGATCACGTAGCGCTTCCAGAGCCGCTTCGGCTCCAGGCCGAGCCGCCAGAACCACTCCAGGCCCGCCCGCTGCATCCACGGCGGGGGCTGGCGCAGCAGCCCGGCGTGGTAGTCGAAGGCCGCCCCGACCGCCATCAGCGGCATGTCCAGCAGCGGCCGCATGGCGTACGTGAAGACCTCCTGGCGCGGGCAGCCGAGCCCGACCAGCACGAGCCGGGCACCGCTGGCCCTGATCCGGTCGGCGATCTCGACATCCTCGCCCGGCTGCACCGCCCGGAACTTGGACGGCTCCACCCCGGCGATCTTGAGCGCCGGGAACATTCGCTCCAGCGCGGGGATCAGCCGGGCCAGGGTCTCGTCCGTCGAGCCGTACAGGTAGACCGGCAGGCCCTCGTCGGCGAACCGGGAGAGCACGTGCAGGGTCAGCGTGGGGCCGTAGACCCGGTCGTTCAGCCCGGCGCCGTGCAGCAGGTTGAGTGCCCAGCGCACCGGCTGGCCGTCGGGCGTGACCACCTCGAAGGAGTTCAGCCGTGCGTTGTGCGCCGGGTCGAGCACCCCGGTCATCACCCCGTGCACGGCGAGTGCCGTCAGCGCCAGCGGCCGGCGCTCCTGCGCGGCCGCCACCACCTGCTCGGTCGCCGTGGCGTAGTCGGTGGCGTCGACGAGGACGCCGAGGACGTTCCGCTTGCCCTTCGCGATCATGCGCCCGGCACCCATTTGTCGACGTTGGCCTCGTAGATCTCCCGCATGATCATGGGTACGTCGTACACCTGCTTCCAGTCGGGGTAGTCGGCCTGGAAGGCCTCGTTCGAGCCGATCCACCACTTGTGGTCGCCGATCCGGTTGGCCTCGACGTACTCGGTGACCATCTCCTGGCCGGTGATCTGCTCGGCCAGCGTGAACGCCTCGCGGTTGGAGGTGTTCGAGTGCCGCCCGCCGCCGAGGTTGTAGACCGCCGCCGAGCGCGGGTTGCGGAAGAACGCCTCGAACGCGGAGACCACGTCGGAGCTGTGGATGGCGTCCCGGACCTGCTTGCCCTGGTAGCCGAAGATCTTGTAGGTCCGACGCTCCATGTTGGCGCGCATCACGTAGCCGAGGAAGCCGTGCAGCTCCGTCGCGGAGTGGGCCGGGCCGGTCAGTGTCCCGCCCCGGAAGCAGGCCGTCCGCATGCCGAAGTAGCGGCCGTACTCCTGCACCATGACGTCGGCTGCCACCTTGGAGGCACCGAAGATCGAGTGCAGGCAGGCGTCGATGGACATGTCCTCACGGATGCCCTGCTCGTACGCGTGCCCCGGCTCGATCTCCCAGCGGGTCTCCAGCTCGACCAGCGGCAGGCTGTTCGGCCGGTCGCCGTAGACCTTGTTGGTGGAGCAGTGGATGACCGGCGCCTCGACGCAGTGCTCGCGCACGTTCTGCAGGACGTTCAGCGTGCCGGCGGCGTTCACGTCGAAGTCGGTGAACGGGTCGCGCACCGCCCAGTCGTGCGACGGCTGGGCGGCGGTGTGGATCACCACGGCGACGGCGGTGCCGTACTGCTCGAACAGCTTGCCCAGCGCGCCCCGGTCACGGATGTCGATGCTGTGGTGCGAGTACGCGGAGCCCAGCTCGTCTGTCAGCCGCCGCACGTTCCAGGCGGTCGACGCCTCCGCGCCGAAGAACTCCTGCCGCATGTCGTTGTCGATGCCGACGACGTCGAGACCGAGGCCGGCAAAGTGCCGGGCCGCCTCGGAGCCGATCAGCCCGCCCGATCCGGTCACGAATGCGACACTCACACGCCACTCCTGGTCCGTCGGAGGCAGAGACCATCGGAGCATAGCGTGACGTTCGGCACGCCCCGATACGGCGCAAGGGCCCCGCATCGCTGCGGAGCCCTTGCTTGTTGGTGGGGAAGGGGGGAGTTGAACCCCCACGCCCTTTCGGGCACACGGACCTGAACCGTGCGCGTCTGCCATTCCGCCACTTCCCCGTGGCTTGACCTCGGACACTGTAGTCTGTGTCGGTCTCGCTGTCTCCAGCGGGCCCGGAACATCCTACCCGATCCGTGATCATCGCGTCGATCTGCAAACCATCGATCTGAAAACCGTCGATCTGTAGATCGTTGCGTCGACCGGTTACCGTCCGTGAAGCACTAGGGTTTCGTGGAGCGGTTACCGTTCGTGGCGGACGAAAGAGTAGCACGGCAACATCGGCCCCTCCGAACGGGCCGCCGTCAAACGGCCGAGCGGCGTGTGAGCTGCGCGCGCGCCGGCCGGATACCATCATGTCCTCGGGACCCGAGGAGGAGCCGGTGAGCGTGCTGCAACGCTTCGAGAAGCGTCTGGAAGGCCTGGTCGAAGGGGCCTTCGCCAAGGTCTTCAAAGGGGTGGTCCACCCCGTGGAGATCCTCAACGCCATGCAGCGGGAGGCCGAGGCGCACAAGGCGATCCTGGCCGGTGGGCGCACGCTGGTGCCCAACCGCTACGTGATCGATCTCTCGCCCTACGACCACAGTCGTCTGGCGCCGTACGCCGCCGCGCTGGCGCAGGAGTTGGCCCAGTCGCAGGCGGAGTTCATCGGCGAGCAGGCCTGGACGGTCTACGGCGACGTGATCGTCGAGATCGAACGCGGTGAAGGGCTGGACACCGGCATGTTCCGGGTCACGGCCGAGGTCTACACCGGCGGGGAGGTCGCCCCGGTCTCGGCGCCTGGCGGCTACGACGCGGGCCCGCCCGCCTACCCCGGGTACGACCAGGGCGGCGGCTACGGGCCCCCGCCCGGCCACGGCGGCGGTCGCAACGTCCGGCTCGTCTCCGGCGACGGGCGCACCTACCCTCTCCAGATGGGCTCGACCGTGATCGGCCGCGGCGACCAGGCCAACCTGCGCCTGCCCGACGTCGGCATCTCCCGGCGGCACGCCCGGCTGGACTTCGACGGCGGCCAGGTCGTGCTGACCGACCTCGGGTCGACCAACGGCACCATGGTCAACGGCCAGCGGGTCTCCGCCGTCGCGCTCAACCCCGGAGACATGGTCCAGCTCGGCACCACGACGCTGACCTTCCGCGTGGACGGCTGACCCGCCTTGCCGGAACTCGTCATCACCGTCGCCCGGTTCGGGTTCCTCATCCTGCTGTGGATCTTCGTGTTCACGGTGGTCGGCGTGATCCGCCGGGACCTCTTCGCAGGCGCGCGGTCGAGCCGGCTGGTGGCCGCTCCCCGGGCGGTGGGCGCCTCGCTCGGGCAGGCGGCGAAACCGGCGAAGGCGAAGCGGGGCAGGGCGGCGCACCAGCTCGTGGTGACCGCCGGTCAACTGGCGGGGACCCGGATCACCCTCGGCGAAGCGCAGATCACCATCGGCAGGGCCGAGGATTCCACCCTCGTCATCACCGACGACTACGCCTCGGCACGGCACGCCCGGCTGGTGCCCCGCGACGGCCAGTGGTTCGTCGAGGATCTCGGCTCGACTAACGGCACATACCTGGAGCGCGATAAGGTCACCGGACCAACCCCCGTACCCCTCGGCGTGCCGATCCGGATCGGCCGCACTTCTCTCGAATTACGGCCATGACTCTGACCCTGCGCTATGCGGCCCACAGCGACCGCGGTCTGATCCGTGACGGTAACCAGGACTCCGTCTACGCCGGGCCGCGGCTTCTCGCCGTCGCCGACGGCATGGGCGGCATGGCCGCCGGTGACGTCGCCAGCAACATCGTCATCGGTGCCATGGCGCCGCTCGACGAGGACGTCCCGGGTGACGCCCTCGTCGACGCGTTGCGTTCGGCCGTGGGCACCGCCAACCAGCAGCTCCGCGACACCGTGGACGCCAACCCACAGCTGGAGGGGATGGGCACCACGCTCACCGCGACCCTCTTCTCCGGCAGCAAGCTGGGCATGGTCCACATCGGTGACTCGCGGGCCTATCTCCTGCGCAACGGTGAGTTCGCGCAGATCACCAAGGACGACACGTACGTCCAGATGCTCGTCGACGAGGGCCGGATCAGCGCCGAGGAGGCGAGCAGCCACCCGCAGCGGTCGCTGCTCACCCGGGCGCTCGACGGCCGCGACATCGACCCGGAGTACAGCGTCCGCCAGGTGCTCCCCGGGGACCGCTACCTGATCTGTAGCGACGGCCTCTCGGGCGTGGTCAGTGCCGACACCATCGCCGAGACCATGCGGGAGTACGCCGACCCGCAGCAGTGCGTCGAGCGGCTGGTGCAGCTCGCCCTGCGCGGCGGCGGGCCGGACAACATCACGGTGATCATCGCGGACGCCACCGACCAGGACATCGTCGAGGCGAGCCCGATCGTCGGCGGCGCCGCGGCCCGGGACCGGGGCATGGCGACCTCCGCCGACGTGTCCACGCCGGCCGCCCGCGCATCGGCCCTCGCCGCACCCCGGCCGCCCGTTCCGGAGGAGCCGGCGGCCGGTGCCGACGACGAGCCGGAGCGCCCGAAGCACCGGCCGGTGCGGGCCGCCGCGATGTCCCTGGCGTTGCTGGTCCTGGTCGGTGGGGGCGTCTTCGGCGGCTGGAGCTACACCCAGCGGCAGTACTACGTCGGCGCGACCGAGGACGGCCAGGTCGCCGTGTTCCGGGGCATCCAGGGCGAGATCGCGGGCATGGACCTCTCGACCGTGCACTCCACCAGCCCCGCCGACCTGGACGACCTGACCCTGGCCGCCCAGGAGCAGGTCAAGCAGGGCATCCCGGCCAAGAGCGAGCCGGACGCCGAGCGTCGACTGGCGGAGCTGACCAGCGACGACCCGACGAACCCGAATCTGAAGCCCGTCTGCACGCCGAGCCCGAGCCCGAGCGCCGACTCCGTCACCACCACGCCGACGCCGACCACCGGCTCGGCGTCGCCCGGCCCGACGGTTGACGCGAGCGCGAGCCCCAGCCGGCCGAGCACTCCCGCCGCGCCGACCACCACACCCGACGCCCCGCCCTCCGACACCGTCTCGCCGGCGCTCGAACCCGCCGCGTGCCGGTCGCCGGAGTAGGCGGCGGCTCGATCCGAGGACGATCCGTGACCGCAGCGGCCATTCCGGCAGCCTCGCCCGCCACCGTGGGCGAGCAGCCCGGCGTACGCCTGGCCCGGTCCCGGCGCAACGCCGAGTTCTCGCTTCTGTTGGTGGCCATGGTGCTGGTGGCCGCCTACGGCGCGATGGTCGAGGCGAAGGTGCTCGACACGGTCACGGCCGACTTCTGGATGCCGGCTGCCGCGCTCACCGCCGTCTTCCTCGGGCTGCACCTGGTGATCCGGTTCCTGGCGCCCTTCGCCGACCCTGCCCTGCTGCCGGCGGTCGCGCTGCTCAACGGGATCGGGGTGGGCTTCCTGCGCCGGCTCGACCTGGGCAACGCCGCCCCCGCCGAGCGGGAGGACCTGGCCATCTTCGCCGGCACGGGTGGTCGGCAGTTGGCCTGGACGCTCGCCTCGGTCGTCCTCGCCGCCGCCCTGCTCGCCATCATGCGCGACCACCGCTCGGTGTCCCGCTACGCGTACACCCTGGGGCTGGCCGGCATCGTGCTGGTGATGATCCCGGCGGTGCTGCCCAGCCGGTTCTCGGAGATCAACGGCGCCAAGCTGTGGATCCGGGTGGGCGGCTTCTCCATCCAGCCCGGTGAGTTCGCGAAGTTGGCCCTGCTGGTCTTCTTCGCCTACTACCTGGTGCGCAAGCGCGAGGTGCTCTCGCTGGCCAGCCGCCGGTTCCTCGGCATCGACTTTCCGCGTGGGCGGGACCTCGGCCCGGTGGTCGTGGTCTGGCTGATCAGCGTCCTGGTCCTCGTCTTCGAGAAGGACCTCGGCACCTCGCTGCTCTACTTCGGCATGTTCGTGGTGACGCTCTACATCGCCACCGAGCGGGTCAGTTGGCTGCTCATCGGTCTGGTGCTCTTCTTCGGCGGCGTCTACCTGGCGTACGTGCTGGGCGACATCGTCGGCGGGCCGTTCGCCAACTTCTACCTGCGGGCGCAGATCTGGCTGGACCCGTTCGCCGACCCCTACAACGACGGCTACCAGCTGGTGCAGGGGCTGCTCGCGCTCGGCACCGGTGGCCTGTTCGGTGCCGGCCCGGGCGGCGGTCAGCCGGGTCTGCTGCCCGAGGTGCAGAACGACTTCATCTTCGCCGGCATCGGCGAGGAGATCGGGCTCTTCGGCCTCTCCGCGCTGCTCGTCGTCTACCTGCTGATCGTCGAGCGGGGGCTGCGGGCGGCACTGGCGGTGCGGGACTCGTTCGGCAAGCTGCTGGCCGGCGGCCTGGCCTTCACCCTCGGGCTCCAGGTCTTCGTGATCGTCGGCGGGATCAGCAAGCTCATCCCGCTGACCGGTCAGACCACCCCGTTCCTCTCCGCCGGCGGTTCCTCGCTGATGGCCAACTGGCTGCTCATCGCGGTCCTGCTCCGGGTCTCCGACGGCGCCCGCCGGCCGGTGACGGGTGGGGGCGGCAAGGCGGCCCGTCCGTCCGGCGGTCCGCCGGAGCAGCTGCACGGTGCACCCACGGAGGTGATCAGGCCGTGAACGCACCCCTGCGCCGCGTCGGCGTCGTCGTGATGGTTCTCTTCGGGCTGCTCTTCGCGAACCTGAACTGGATCCAGGCCTACAAGGCCGACGAGTACCGCACCAGCGACTACAACGGCCGGGTCCAGGTCGCCGAGTACGACCGCAAGCGCGGCAACATCGAGGCCGGCGGCACCGCCTTCGCGCTGAGCAAGGAGACCGACGGCGAGCTTAAGTTCCTGCGCAGCTACCCCGGCGGGGCGAAGTACGCGCACGTGCTCGGCTACAAGCCGGTCAACCTCGCCGAGACCGGCATCGAGAAGTTCGAGAACGACTTCCTGGCCGGCACCAGCGACGCGCTGATCGCCAACCGGGTCAGGGACATGTTCACCGGCGACCAGACCGGCGGCGGCAACGTGCTGCTCACGGTCTCCAAGCGGGCCCAGGACGTCGCGTACGAGCAGCTCCGGAACAACCGCAACGACGCCTCCAGGGGTGCGGCCATCGCCATCGACCCGCGTACCGGGGCGGTGCAGGCACTGGTCTCCATGCCCAGTTTCGACCCGAACCCGCTGGTCAGCCACAGCACCAGCGAGGCCACGGCCGCGTACAACAAGCTGGAGCAGGACCCGGCGGGCCCGCTGAAGAACCGGGCCCTGGGCGAGGTGCTGCCCCCGGGCTCCACCTTCAAGATCGTGATGGCCGCCGCCGCGCTGGAGAACGGCATCGGCCAGCAGACGAGGATCCCGGCCGGGTCGAGTTGGACCCCGCCGACCTCGGGCACGCCGATCCGCAACGCCGCGCCGTCGATCTGCCCCGAGGACGAGGTGACCCTGATCAGCGCGGTCACCGAGTCCTGCAACACCGGCTTCGCGAAGCTGGGCGTCAAGCTCGGCGCCGACAAGATCAAGGAGAAGGCCCGGCAGTTCGGCTTCGAGCAGGAGGACCTCACCGTCGGCCAGCTCGGCGAGGGCGGTTACCCGGTGGCGGCGAGCCGCACCGGGGACATGCAGAACCCGGACGGCGGCACCGACCCGGCCGCGTTGGCGCAGTCCTCGATCGGCCAGAACAACGTGCGGATGACCCCGCTCCAGGGCGCTCTGATCGCCGCCTCGGTGGCCAACGGCGGGAGCCAGATGCGGCCGTACCTGGTCCGCCAACTGCTCGCCCCGGACCGCACCACCAGCTACTACACCGCCAAGCCCCGCGAGCTGCGGCAGCCGGTCAGCGGCCAGGTCGCCGACGACCTGCGGGAAATGATGGTCAGCGTGGTGGAGAACGGCTCCGGCACCAACGCGCAGATCAACGGCTACACGGTCGGCGGCAAGACCGGTACCGCCCAGTCCGCGCCGGACCGGCCCGACCACGGCTGGTTCATCGGCTTCGTGCTGGACAAGAACGGCAACCCGATCTCCGCGGTCTGCGTGGTGCTGGAACAGGCGGGGCCGGGCGGCAGCGGTGAGGCGGCACGGATCGCCGGGCAGATCATGCGGGCGGTCATCGCGGATCCCGGGGGGCGCTGACATGCTCAGTCCCGGAGTGCAGCTCGGTAACCGCTACCGCCTCGACGAGCGGATCGCCAGCGGCGGCATGGGCGACGTCTGGCGCGGCACCGACCAGGTGCTCGGCCGGACGGTCGCCGTCAAGAGCCTGCTCCCCGCGCTGCTCGACGACCCCGACTTCGCCGAGCGGTTCCGCGGCGAGGCCCGCACCATGGCGACGATCAACCACCCCGGCGTGGTCGACGTCTACGACTTCGGCAACGACCAGCAGATCGCCTTCCTGGTCATGGAGTACGTCGAGGGTGACGCGCTGTCGGCCACCCTGGCCCGGGTCGGCCGGCTCACCCCGGCCCGCACGATGGCGCTCGTCGCGCAGGCCGCCGACGCGCTGCACGCGGCGCACGTCAAGGGCATCGTGCACCGGGACGTGAAGCCCGGAAACCTGCTGGTCCGCCCCAACGGCACGCTGGTGCTGACCGACTTCGGCATCGCCCGGTCGGAGCTGGTGGCCCAGCTCACCGCCGCCGGCTCGGTGCTCGGCACCGCCTCGTACATCTCTCCGGAGCAGGCCACCGGCGGGGTCGCCACGGCCGCCTCCGACGTCTACGCGCTCGGTGTGGTGGCCTACCAGTGCCTCGCCGGCCGGCGCCCGTTCGAGGGCGACAACCCGCTCGAGATCGCGATGCGGCACGTCCGGGAGGCCCCCCGCCCGCTGCCCGCCGACATCCCGCCGCAGGTCCGGTCGGTGGTCGAGCGGGCCCTGGCGAAGGACCCGTCGGCCCGCTGGTCGAGCGCCGCCGCGCTGGCCGGGGTGGCCCGCCAGATGAAGGCGCAGCTCTCCCAGCAGGCGCGGGCCGCCGGTCAGCCCATCTCTGCGGCCCCGGCGTCGCCGGCCGCGCCGCCCGGCCGCGCCCAGGTGCCGCCGCCGCGCCCGCCGGTCTCGCCGCACCGCCCGCCGGCGGCCACCGCGCAGCCGCCGCGTCCGCAGGCCGCCACCGGGCAGCCGCCGCGTCCGCCCGTGGCGAACCCGCACCCGCCCGTCGCGCCGCACCGCCCCACGTCGGTCGCGCCCGCCGCAGCGGCGCCGCGTCCGCAGCTGACCCCGCCCGGCTACCAGCGCGGCGCGTCGGCCGTGCCGCCGGCCCAGTCGCGGCCGATGCCGTACGCGGGCCAGGCGTACCCGCCGGCACCGCAGTCGGGTGGGGGGTCCCGGCCCGGCATGGTGCTCCTCGCCATCCTCGTGGCCGTACTGGTCCTGGTCTGCTCCGGCGTGATTTCCTACAAGGTGCGAGACAGCAGTCAGTCGAGTGCGGTGACCCCGCCGACGGTGACGTCCGGCGCGCTGCGGCTCGACGGACGCGACGATCCGGCCGGGACGTCGTACCGTCGACAGGAACCGTCCCGGTCGGGCGGCGACGAGACGACGAGCGAAGGACGAGAGACGCGATGACAGCGCAGGCCCGCCTGCTCGGTGGCAGGTACCAGGTCGGCGAGCTGCTCGGCTACGGCGGCATGGCCGAGGTGCACCGCGGTCGCGACCTCCGGCTCGGTCGGGACGTCGCGATCAAGATGCTCCGGACCGACCTCGCCCGGGACGCCACGTTCCAGATGCGGTTCCGCCGGGAGGCGCAGAACGCCGCGTCCCTCAACCACCCGGCGATCGTCGCCGTCTACGACACCGGCGAGGAGACCGCCCCGACCGGCGAGACCCTGCCGTTCATCGTCATGGAGTTCGTCAACGGGCGGACCCTCAAGGAGGTGCTGGGCGCCGAGGGTCGGCTCCAGCCGCGCCGGGCGCTGGAGATCTGCGCCGACATGTGCGCGGCGCTGGAGTTCAGCCACCGGCACGGCATCATCCACCGGGACATCAAGCCCGGAAACGTGATGCTCACCCAGACCGGCCAGGTCAAGGTCATGGACTTCGGCATCGCGCGGGCGCTGGCCAGCGGCGCCACCACCATGACCCAGACCAGCGCGGTCATCGGTACGGCGCAGTACCTCTCGCCCGAACAGGCGCGCGGTGAGGCGGTGGACGCCCGTTCCGACGTCTACGCCGCCGGCTGTGTGCTCTTCGAGCTGGTCTGCGGGCACCCCCCGTTCGTCGGCGACAGCCCGGTCAGCGTGGCCTACCAGCACGTGCGGGAGGCCCCGCCGACCCCGAGCGACATCAACCACGACGTCAACCCGGCAGTCGACGCGATCGTGCTCAAGGCGCTGTCGAAGAACCCGCTCAACCGCTACCAGAGCGCCGGTGAGATGCGGGCCGACCTGCTCCGTGCCGCCGCCGGCCGCCCGGTGATGGCGACCCCGGTGCTGCCGCAGGAGGAGACGACGCAGCTCGCCCCCGCCGCCGCCGGCTACGGGGGCGCCCCCGGGGCACCGCAGACCCGCCAGATGCCGGCCCGGGTCGGCGACCCGCGCCGGCGGAAGGCGTCGTCCTGGCTGATCGCGACGTTCGCGGCGGTGGGGGTGCTCGCGGTGATCGCCCTCGCCGGTGCCCTGCTGAGCCAGCGCGGCGACGAAAAGGTGACGGTCCCCACCGTGACCGGCCTGACGCAGCAGGAGGCGTTCGCCCGGATCCAGCAGGCCGGCCTGGTGCCCAAGGAGGGCGAGCAGGTCGCCAACCGCAACTGCACGAAGGGCCAGGTGGTCAGCCAGAACCCGCCGGCCAACTCCGCGCTGGAGCCCGACCGGGACGTGGTCGTCCAGGTCTGCGCCGGCCCGGCCACGAAGGCGATCCCGACCAGCCTCGTGGGCTCCACCTACGAGAGCGCGAAGGCCCAACTGGACCGAGAGGGATTCGAGGTCAAGAAGGAAGAAAAGAGCAGCGCGAAGGAGAAGGACCAGGTCCTCGAGGTGAAGCCCGAGGAGGGCAAGCAGGTCGCCGAAGGCAGCGTGGTGACCCTCGTCGTCTCCAACGGCAAGGTGGGCCAGGTGCCGAACGTGGTCAACTCCACCGAGGAGGACGCGCGGGACGAACTGGACGAGGCGGGCTACAGGGTCGACGTGAAGCCGGGCCGGGCAGTGCCGCCGGACGAGGCCGGCCGGGTCACCAATCAGAACCCGCGCGCCGGATCGGAGCTCGAGAAGGGCAAGACCGTGACCATCTTCGTCACCGTGCCCGAGGCCGAGCCGACGCCCACCGACTCGGCGACCCCGGCCCCCACCACCACCCCGACCACCCCCGGTAACGGGGGTGGCGGCGGTCTCCCGCTGCCGACCACGCCGCCGATCCGGCTGCCTGAGTGGTGACCGGCCGGCGGGTCCGGTGGACCCGCCGGCGGCGACGCCTGGCCGGTGCGGCGGCGCTGGGCCTCGTCGCGCTGCTACTCGTCAGCATTCCCTGGCTGTGGACGACGATCGCCGCCCACGGCCACGTGCACGACGAGGCCGACGCACCCACGGCCGACGTCGTGATCGTCCTGGGCACGGCGGTGGCGGCGGACCGTCGCCAACCGGGTGACCGGCTGACCGGCCGCCTGGAGACGGCCGCCGCGCTGGTGAACGGCGGACGGGCCCGGGTCGTCCTCGTCTCCGGCGACGCGGGCGGGGCGTCCGGTGACGAGCCGGCGACGATGACCTCCCACCTGACCGAGCGGCTCGGGGTCGATCCGCGCCGCGTCGTGGCCGACCCGTTCGGCCTGGACACCTACGACACCTGCGCCCGGGCGCGCGACGTGTACGGCATCGAGCGTGCCCTGATCGTGACGCAGTCCTACCACCTGTCCCGCGCGGTGACGCTGTGCCGGCACCTCGGACTGGACGCCGAGGGGGTGGTCGCCCGCTGTCCCGGCTGCGGGCCGGCCCTGCTCTTCCGCAAGACGGTCCGGGACTACTTCGCCAGCGGCAAGGCGGCTTGGGACGCCGTCCGGAGCAGGCCGCCCGCGGTCAGCTCGCCCGCCGACCCGGCCGTGCGGGACGCCCTGAAGGGCTGATCGTCCGGCGACGCGGGACGCCCTGTCGGCCTCAGGCGTTGGCGAAGGCGGCGCGGCGGCGCGCGTCCACCTCTGCGGCCAACTCCGGGGCCCGCTCCAGCGCCTCCGGGTGCCCGCAGGCGGCGAGCCAGTTCGCCAGCATCAGGTGACCGCCCTCGGTAAGCACCGACTCCGGGTGGAACTGGACGCCCTCGATCGGCAACGTCCGGTGCCGCATCGCCATCACCACTCCGGAATCCGTCCAGCCCGTGACCTCAAGCTCCTCGGGCAGCGTCTCGCGCAGCACCGCGAGCGAGTGGTAGCGGGTGGCGGTGAACGGGTTCGGTAGACCGGCGAGCACCCCGACGTTGTGGTGACGCACCTCGGAGGTCTTGCCGTGCAGCAGCTCGGGAGCCCGGGTCACGGTCGCGCCGAAGGCCTCACCGATCGCCTGGTGGCCCAGGCAGACGCCGAAGATCGGCAGCTCGCCCGCGTACGCGCGGATGACGTCGAGGCAGACGCCCGCGCGGTCGGGGCTGCCGGGGCCGGGCGACAGCAGCACCCCGGCCGCACCGACCTTCCCCACCTCGGCGACCTCGATCTCGTCGTTGCGCCGGACCTCGCAGTCGACGCCGAGCTGGCCGAGATACTGCACCAGGTTGAAGACGAACGAGTCGTAGTTGTCGATCACGAGGACACGCATCAGGGGCTCACTCGTCCGGGGAAGGAGGTGGGGTGTTGTTCTGGTCGGTGTCGTACGGCAGATCGTGCTCGTCGCCGGGTGGGGCGTCCTCACCCCCGGGCACCACGTCACCGGCCGGGTCGCCGGAATCCTGGGTGACCTGCACGTCGTCGAACGGCAGCAGGGGCTCGGCCCACGGGAAGACCACGTACCAGAGCAGGGCCACCATCGCGCTGGAGATCAGCAGGCTGCCGACGAGCTTGCCGGGGAGCCCGAACGGGAGCTTGCGCCAGATCCAGCCGTACACCGTCTAGACCCCCAGCTCCGTCGGGCGACCCGCCGACTTCGGCTGGCTGCGCGCCAGCTCGGCGTGGATGATCAGGCGCTGGTAGTTGTCGAACTTCGGGTTGCAGGTGGTCAGGGTGAGCATCGCCTTGGTCGGCTTCTGACCGGCCTTGCCCGGCACCGGCGCCACGACCTCGACCTGGGTGGGCTTGACGATCCGGCTCTGGGTGACCTTGTAGACGTACCAGTCGGTCTTGCCCTCCACCACGATCGCGTCGCCGTCGTTCAGCTCGTCGAGCCGCCAGAAGGTGGCCCGGTTGCGGTGTCCGGCGACGGAGAAGTTGCCGACCTGGCCCGGCAGGGCGCTGGAGGGGTAGTGGCCCGGCGCGTACCGGATGTCCTTCTGGGTGACCCCCTCGACGACGACCCAGTTCTTGTCGAGCTTGGGGATGTGGAGCCCGGCGAGGGGCTTGCCGTGGACGGGCGGCTTCGGTTTGGTGGACGCGCTCGCCGACGGCGCCACCGTCGGATCGCCCTCGGGGCCCCATGCCTGCGCCAACTGCTGGCTGAGGTCGCTCTGGTGGGCGTCGACGATCGCGGACTTGCCCCAGACCTCGTAGCCGGCGAAGAGGAGCACCACCAGACCGAAGGTGATCAGCAGCTCGCCGCCGAACCGGACGCCGGTACGCAGCCGCGAGGCCAGCGACGGCCGGGTGAGCTCCGAGTAGACGCTCTTGTAGCCCTCGCCGGTCTGCTCCGGGCGGAGCTGGACGACCCGCTCGCCCCGGCGCGGCCGGGGCTGCTCGGCGGCCACGTCGGAACCCTCCGGCTCGCTGCTCTTCGGGGGACGCGGCACGGCACCCATCAGGGCGGTCGACTCGACGAGGGCGGCCGAGGTGGTCTGGGTACGCCCGGGAACGGCCGGGATCAGCGCGGTGGCCTCGGGGTCGGCGGAGCGGGCCGGGCCGGCCGGGGAGACCGGAGCCGGCGGACCGGTCGGCGCGCCCACCTTCGGAATGAAGGCGGTCGGCGCGTCGGCCGCCGGCCGGGGGGCTTGCGCGGCGGCGCGGTCGACCGGCGGGCGGCGCGAATGTTCGCCGTGGGACCCGGCGGCCCGGTCCGCGTCCGGCCAGCGGAGGACGTCGGCCGGTGGGGCCGAGGGCGGTGGGGCAGCCGGTCGGACCGGGGCGGTGCCCGGCCACGGCGGCGGCGCCCCGGTGGACGCGGCGGGCCGGGTCTGGCCGGAGTCGGCGGGCCGGGTGGCCGGGCTGTCAGGGCGAGGGCCCGGACTGGCGGCGGGCCGGGCGGCGGGGTTGGCGGTGGGCCGGTCCGTGCTGCCACCGGGCCAGGCCAGCGAGCCGGCGGCGGAGCGGTCCTGGCCGGCCGTGGCACGGCTCTGGTCGGCGGGCGGCTCGAACCAGCCGGGGTTCGCGGGACGGCCCGCCTCCGGCGCCCGGCGGGCGGAATCGGGAGGTGCCGGGCGGGCGGGATCGGGAAAGGCATGCTGCCGGCCCGTGGACGGCGCGGCGGGTGGGCCGTTGTCGCCACCCGCTGGCGCGGGAGCGTGGGAAGGGCGGGACGCCGGCGAACGGGGCGGGAGCATCGGCTCGGGCCAGGTGCTGGCCTGGGCGGGGCGGGCCGGGGTGGGCCCGGACCGGTCGACCTTGGGCAGGAACGCGGTCGGCCCGTCACCCTGGTCGGGGCGGCGGGCGTCGCGCTCTTCTGGCCAGTCGTCCGGCGTGCGGCTCACCTGGGCACCTTCGCCGAACGCAGCGTCGTCGAGTCCTCGAACGCCGGCACGGTCACCGAGGAAACGGTCTCCTTGTAGCCGAGCTTGTAGTCGTCGACCAGGTCCCTGAACAACCGGACTCCCTGAGAGTCGGCGAGGGCCCGTTGCAGAGCTGCGGGATCGCCGATTGCTACGATCTTGAATGGTGGGGAGTACACCCGGCCGTGCAGCAGCAGGGTGTTACCTACGCAGCGTACCGCGCTGGTCGACAGCACGCGGACGTTCATGATGGACATGGCCTCGGCGCCACCCGCCCAGAGCGCGTTCACCACCGCCTGCACGTCCCCCTGGTGGACGACCAGGTCGTCGTTGGTGGCCCCGGCCGGCAGGGTGCCGTCGTTGCGCCGGGGCGCGTCGTTGAGTTCCACCGTGACCCCGGGCCCCGCGAGCGCGGTGAATCCGGCCGAGTGGCGGCTGCCCGCCGCCCGGTCCTGCTGCTCCTTGATCGGGCCGTCGGAGCTGGCCAGGGCGGTGGTGCGGCCCTCGACCTCGGCGCGCAGGTCGGCGGCCCGCTGCTCGCTTGCCGCCACCTCCGCGCGACGATCCGAGATGAGTTGGTTGAGCTGGGGACGCCGGTCCTCCCGCAGGGCGGTGCCGCCGGCGGTCGTCGCCGTGGTGGTGAAGAGCAGCCCGGCCGCGGCGGCGATCAGCGGCACCCCGATCGACCAGCCCGGCCGTCGCTGCCGTGGCCGCCGAGGCAGCAGCCCGGCGATCGCCCGCCGGATCACCTTCTGCCAGGAGGCTGCGCCGGATGTGTACTCCACCGAGCGCTCCTTCCCGTCGTCTGGGTCAGCCCGCGAGGGCGCGGGCCACTGCGGCGACCCGAACAGTCCCGCCTATTTCGGTCACTCCGAGCACCGGCCTCACCCTATTCGTGGCTTGGACGGGCCTTCGGGACTACGCTAGCTGTCGAACATTATTGGCCATGGACCGTCGCCCCCGCGCCCGGTTGTCAGGCCGGACGAGGTCGTAACCCCTCTGGAGAGCGTCGTGCCCAAGTCTCAGGTTCGCAAGAAGAAGGTGTACACCCCCCCGACGGACGTGCGTCCGACGGCGACGGCGGCGACGCGCAAGCCTAGCCCGGTCTGGCTGCCGATCACGGCGGTCGCGCTGATCGTCTTCGGCATCGGCTGGCTGGTGATCTACTACCTCTCCGAGCAGGAGTACCCGGTCATGTCGTGGGGTTACTGGAACCTCGCGGTGGGCTTCGGCGCGATGGTCGCCTCCCTGATCGTGCTTTCCCGCTGGCGCTGAGCGTCGCCGTGGCCTCGCCGTCGGCCCGGCGGCGGGGCCCGAGGTGACCGTCGGCCGCCCGCGCTGGTGGCGGCCGTCGGCAATCCATGTCACTCAGTGGAGCCCCTGGCCGGCGGTTCAGGCCATCGCGCCCTATGGTGTGCGCAGGGCGGCGTGGCCTGAATGCGAGATGACTCACGTTACTGCTGGGTAACCTTGCGCGTAGGCTGCACTGCATGACCGAGCGGAGCGAGGTCATCGACCGGTCCGGTCGGGAGTGCGGCGGCGTCTCACCGTACGCGTCCTGACCCGGCCCCCGGTCGCCGAGCCGCTCGACAGGCAGCAGACCGGGAGGCCAACTCGATGGGCAGCGTCCAGATCGTCACCACGATCCTCGCGTTCGCCATCACCGCGGTGGCGGTGTGGCTTGCGGTACGCGCGGTCATGAAGATGGTGGCCGTCATCCGGCTCGGTCAGCCGGACCCGACCCGCTTCGGCGACACGGGCACCCGCGCGAAGACCATGCTGGCCGAGACCGCCGGGCACACCCGGATGCTCCGCTGGAGCGTGGTGGGCGCGGCGCACTGGTTCGTGATGGTCGGCTTCATCGTGCTGTCGCTGCTGGTGCTGGAGGCGTACTTCGAGGTCGTCTCCCCGACGGGCGGGCTGCCGCTGGTCGGCGGCTGGGCGCTCTACGGGCTGGTCACCGAGTGGCTGGCCATCCTCGGCATCGTCAGCATCCTGGTGCTGATCGCGATCCGGCTCCGCAACCGGCCCACCCGCCCGGGCGGAAAGTCCCGGTTCACCGGCTCGACCATGTGGCAGGGCTACTTCGTCGAGGGCATCATCCTCGCCGTACTGATCATGGGCTTCGTCATCCGGGGCTTCAAGGTCGCCACCGACCACTTCGAGTACCCGGTCTGGGCCGCCCCGGTCAGCCACGCCATCGGTGGCCTGCTGCCGAACTGGGGAGCCGGCGTCAGCGTCGCCGCGCTGATCAAGATCGTGATTTCGATGACCTGGCTCATCGTGATCTCGCTGAACGTCACCATGGGCGTCGCCTGGCACCGCTTCCTGGCCTTCTTCAACATCTTCTTCAAGCGCGACCCGGGCGCGAACGTCTCCGGCCTCGGCGCGCTGCGCCCCATGACGAGCCAGGGCAAGCCGCTGGACTTCGAGGAGGCCGACCCCGAGAAGGACCAGTTCGGCGTCGCCCAGGTCGAGCAGTTCACCTGGAAGGGCCTGCTGGACTTCAGCACCTGCACCGAGTGCGGTCGCTGCCAGTCGCAGTGCCCGGCCTGGAACACCGGCAAGCCGCTGTCGCCGAAGCTGCTCGTGCTCAGCCTGCGCGACCACGCGTACGCGAAGGCGCCGTACCTGCTGGCCGGCGGCGGCAAGGACCTGACCGGCGAGGAGAAGGCCACCGCCGCGCAGCTCGCCCACGTCGACGTGCTCGCGTTGGCCGAGGGCGAGAAGCCGTTGATCGGCACCGCCGAGGACGGCGGCGTCATCGACCCGGACGTGCTCTGGTCCTGCACGACCTGCGGCGCCTGCGTGGAGCAGTGCCCGGTCGACATCGAGCACGTCGACCACATCGTCGACATGCGCCGCTACCAGGTGCTCATCGAGTCGAGCTTCCCCTCCGAGGCCGGCGTGATGCTGCGCAACCTGGAGAACAAGGGCAACCCGTGGGGCGCCCCGCAGAACACCCGCGAGGACTGGACCAAGGGCCTGGACTTCGAGGTGCCGCGGGTCGGCGAGGTCGACGACTTCGAGTACCTCTTCTGGGTCGGCTGCGCCGGCGCGTTCGAGGACCGGGCCAAGAAGACCACCCGGGCGGTCGCAACGCTGCTCAACGAGGCGGGCGTGAAGTTCGCCATCCTCGGCGAGGGCGAGACCTGCTCCGGCGACCCGGCCCGCCGGATCGGCAACGAGTTCGTCTTCCAGATGCTGGCCCAGCAGAACGTCGAGACCCTGAACGAGGCGTTCGAGGGCCGGGAGAAGAGCAAGCGGAAGATCGTCGCCACCTGCCCGCACTGCTTCAACACCCTCGGCAACGAGTACGGCCAGCTCGGCGGCGAGTTCGAGGTGGTCCACCACACCCAGCTCCTGGCCCACCTGGTCGCCACCGGCAAGCTCACCCCGGTCCAGCCGGTAGACGGCGGCGTCACCTACCACGACCCCTGCTACCTGGGCCGGCACAACCGGGTCTTCGCCCCGCCGCGCGAGGTGCTGGGAACGGCTATTTCCGGCGAGCTCACCGAGATGCCCCGCAACAGCGAGCGCTCCTTCTGCTGCGGTGCCGGCGGCGCCCGGATGTGGATGGAGGAGAAGATCGGCAAGCGGATCAACGTGGACCGGGTCGAGGAGGCCATGTCCACCGGGGCGAAGACGGTCGCCGTCGGTTGCCCGTTCTGCTCGACGATGCTCAACGACGGGGTGAACGGCAAGGGCGCCGGGGAAGAGGTCGAGGTCGTCGACGTGGCGAGCGTGCTGCTCCGCTCGGTCAAGCCGGAGCAGGCGTCGGGCGGCACCGACACCGAGCGGTTGCCGGTCGCCGGCTGACGCGTCCCCCGCTGCGACGCCCGACGGCGGTGGCACCTCGCGGTGCCGCCGCCGTCGCGTTCAGGAGACCGCGGTGATGACGGCGGCGGTGGTGGCCGTGGTGGTCGCGATCATGATGGCCGCCTGCGTCTCCTCGATCGCCTTCTTCGTGGCGGCGGACGCCCAGTCGCCGGCACCGATCTCGTCCAGCCGGCGCGTGACGTGCTGCTTCGGCAGCTCCGCGAAGAGCTTGCGGTCCAGCCCCACCGCCCGGGTGAGGCCGATGAGCGCGGCCGTCCGCCCGTCCACCGGCCCGTCCCCGGCCACGGCGGCGACCATGCGCTGTCGGGCCTGTGTCTCCGCCGCCGGCTCCGCGCCCGTTGTCGACGGATAGCGGGTACGCGGGAAGACCCACAGCACCCTGTCCTGGTCGCGGCGGAGCAGGCCGGCGGTGACCAGCCCGTCCAGCACCTGTTCGGGCAGGTCCTTGGTGAGCCGGCTGATCCAGTCCTTCGGCTTGCGCCGCTTCTCGTCGGCGGCGATGCGGGCCAGTGCCTCGTCGAGCTGACGCTGCCCGACGGGGGTCGAATCGGTCACCACCAGCCGGTCGTCGGCGACCTCGATCCGGCCGGCGAGCGCGAGCTCCAGCAGCAGGGCGCCGGCCAGGCCGTAGTCCAGGGTCGGCCGGCCGAGCTGGTTGTCGCCGGCGTCGTCGTAGCCGAGCAGGGTGAGTTCATGGGCGAGGGTGAGGGAGGCCATGTTTCGACGGTAACCGGGCCGGACGAGGGCGGCCGGGTCTCGCGCCTCGGCGGCGGTCTGCCAGCTGCTGGCGGTGGTGCCGCCGGCGCGTACGGTCGCCGACCTGCTGTGTCGTCACGAGGGGCTCGACGGCGCATTGACCGTCATCGTTGGTGACCGGGCCGATACCCTTGGTGCGCAAGCGGTTGCGCTAGCGTGATGTGAACGTTGGTCGCCTTGATTCCGCTGCCGGCCTTCCCTAATGTTGGGCACCGGCCGCTGTGGGTCGTCTGTCTCGCCCCTCTTCCCTCGCGCGAGGCGCCCGGCGGTCGGGTTGCAAAAGGAGTCGGTGCCGGTGGCAACCATGCCCCCTCATCGTCACGCACCGGGACGGTCTGCTCGTCCGGGTGGCCTGCGCCGGGTCGCCCACCGTCTGCTCACCCTGGTCGCCGCAGCGGCGGTCGGCGCCGGCATGTTGGCCGCGCCCGCGTACGCCGAGCCCTCGGTCGAGGAGATCGAGGCCGCGATCGACAAGAAGTGGGAGCAGCTCGAGCCCACCATCGAGCAGTACAACAAGGTGCGGGCGCAGCTCAAGGTCAACAACAAGAAGTCGGCGGACCTGCAGAAGAAGATCCAGCCGCTGGCCCTCGAGAGCGAGCTGGCGATGGACCGGGTGGGCGACCTCGCCTCCCGCTACTACATCTCCGGCCCGTCGCACGACATCGGCGCGTTGCTGGTCAGCGCCAAGCCCGACACGCTGACCGAGCAGCTGACGCTGCTGGACCGGCTGGCCGCCCACGAGCGCAGGCAGATCCAGGGCGTGACCACTCTCCGCGACAAGTACGAGGGAGAGAAGCAGAAGCTCGACACGCTGATCACGACGCAGAAGAAGCAGCAGACCGAGCTGGCGACGAAGAAGAAGCAGATCGACGTCGAGATCAAGAAGCTCGAGGCGTCGCTGCCGAAGACCACCGTGAAGACGGAGAACTGCCCGACCATCAACGGCGTGGTCAGCGAGAAGGCCCGGATCGCGATCAGAACCGCCTGCGCCCAGGTCGGCGACCCGTACGTCTGGGGTGCCACCGGCCCGAACTCGTTCGACTGCTCCGGCCTGACCCAGTACGCCTACAAGGCGGCGGGGATCCACCTGACGCACTTCACCGGTGCCCAGTGGAACGAGGGCAAGGCCATCCCGCGCTCCGAGGCGCGCCCCGGTGACCTGGTCTTCTTCAAGTCGGACCTGAGTCACGTCGGCCTCTACCTCGGCAACGACAAGATGGTGCACGCGCCCCGGGCCGGCAAACCGGTGAACGTCTCCAGCATCAACACGATGCCGGTCGCCGGGTTCCGCAGACCCGGCTGATCCCGCACCCGCACACGAAAGGGCCCCCGGTCGGATCGACCGGGGGCCCTCGTCGTGCGATGGGACTAGTGGGGTGCGCCCACCGGGGAGGGCAGCACGTTCACGTCGTCCAGGTTGACGTACATGATCCGGTGGCCGAACTGGATCTGCACGTACTTGTTGTCGCCGCGGATCACCGTCCAGTCACCCGGGGCGGAGCCGTCGAACGTGCTGGCCCGGTAGTACTCGCCGGGGAGCACGTTGCCGACGGCGTACCGCTGGCCGGCCGAGAGCGTGTACTGCAGGGGCGAGATCGTCTGGTACGGCACGCCCTCCGGGTACGCCGCCTGCTCGGGGTACGCCCGGCCGTACACCGGGATGGTGGCCTTGCCGGCCTTCGGGGTCACCACGAGCCCGAGCGACCACTTCGCGGTCGGCGCCGAGGCGGGGTTGTGGAACCAGGCCTTCTGGCCGAGGTACCAGATCGCCGTCCAGTCACCCTGCACGCCGGCCAGGGCGTACGTCTGTCCCGCCGAGGCCCGGGCGCCGTGGTCGGAGACGTACATCGTGTTCGGGGTGCCGTCGGGCCGCAGCGCGATGTCGTTGACCAGCGGCGCGTCCTGGCTCGGCGCGCTGTGCAGGGGCACCGCGGACGAGCCGCGCAGCGGGCAGGGCGCCGTCGGCGGCGGCGGGTTCGGCACGCCCGGGGGCTGCCGGTTGCAGCCGGTGAACTGCGGCTGGTTGGTGGCGAAGTCCGGGTCGATGGTGACCAGCCCGGTCCGCGACGTGCCGGTCGAGAAGAACGGCGCCTTCAGCAGGTCGAAGTAGTGCGACCAGTTCCAGTACGGGCCCGGGTCCCAGTGCATGCCGCGCACGTTTGCCGCGACGGTTCCGGGGACGTTGTCGTGCCCGATGATGTGGTTGCGGTCCAGCGGGATGTTGTAGGCCCGCGCCAGGTGCCGGACCAGCTTGGCGGAGGTGCGGTACATCGCCTCGGTGTACCAGGTGCCGTGCCCCGCGAAGCCCTCGTGCTCCAGGCCGATGGACTTGGCGTTCACGTACCAGTTGCCGGCGTGCCAGCCGACGTCCTTGGTCTTGATGTGCTGGGCGATGTGCCCGTCACTGGAGCGCAGCGTGTAGTGCCAGCCCACCCGCTTCGGGTCCTTGACCAGGTTGACGCTGGGCCCGAAGTAGCCCTCGGTGTCGTGGATGACGATGTACTCGATCTTCTGCCGGGACGGCCGGTCGGAGAGATCGTGGTTGCCGTAGTTGCCCAGGGTGGGCCCGAAGTTCTGGTAGGGCGCCGGGATCCACTCGCAGGAGATCGTTTCGGGGCACTCCAGCCCGTCGGGCCGGGCGAGCTTGCGCAGGCCCAGCCGGTCCAGCCAGGAGCTGTCCGGCTGGATCGCGAGGGCGGCCAGCGTGACCCGCTGCCCGTCGTCGGTCAGCCGGCTGTCGCCGGTGCTGATGGTGGTGTACACCTCGTTGGCGAAGGCCGCCGCGGCGTCGGCGGTGTCCGCGCCCGAGTAGCGGGCCACCGCGCCGTACCAGGCCGCCGGGTCGGTGTCGGCGCCGACCGGGGCGCCGATCTCCTTCTGGTACGCGGCCAGCAGCGCCGCCCCGCCGCGGATGTTCGCCGTGACGTCCGTCCGCAGCGCCTCCTCGCTGGCGCCCGTCAGGCTGGCGGCGGTGTCGAGCGTCTGCAACGACGGCTCGGCGGGCACCGGTTCCGCCTCGGCGGGTGCCTCCGGGGCCAGGGACACGCGGGAGTCGTCGCCGCGCGGGTCCTCCGAGCCCTCGTCGTGGTGGCCGCCCCCGGGCAGGGCGGCGACGTGCTCGGCGTCGGTGAGGTGCATGGGGCCGAAGCCGCCACTGGTGCTCGGCGTGCCTGCGTTGGTGTCCCAGCGGGACTGCAGGTAGGAGACTCCCAGCAGGACGCTCTCCGGCACGCCGTACTCGGCTGCCGCGGCGGCGTACTGCTGCTGCCGGTCGGTCGCCGGCGCTGCGGCGGCGGATCCGGCGGCGGTGAGCGGCGTCGCGGTCAGGGCGGCGGCCACGGCGGCGGCCAGCAGGACGCGTCTGCTCCTCGTTGTCACTGACAGGTGCATCAGACCCCCAGTTCGGACGGGCAAATGTGGGGCCACCTTCGCCCCGCCCGCAGCCTTTGGTCAATACCTTTCCGTCAGACACTTCAGCAGGAAGAAAATCTTCGCCGCCCGGCTTGCGGTCCCACCGGCCGGTCGGGCACGGAGTGTCAGGGCCCGGAGGGTTGCGGATCGATAACGGTCGTCTCTACTCTGGTCATTCGTCGGCCGGTGACAGTCCGTCCATCCGGGGCGGGCGACGGTCCGACACCGCCGAGTCGCTCCCGAGCGAGCCGGGGACCCAGGTTCCCGGGGTGAATCCGCAGCCACTGCGGTAGGGCGCCCCCTTCCCGCCCGAACCCGTCAGCTAACCCGGTAGGCGGTACGGAAGAAGGAGTACGAAGCCCGGTGGCACACCATGCCCCGCGGCCACCGTCGGCACGGTCGGTGCTCGCCGACCCGACGACGGCTGCGCCGCGCCCACGCTGGTACCGCTGCACCACCGCCCTCGCCGCCCTGGCCGCGTTCGCCGTCGTCCTGACCGGCGGCGCCACGGCGGCACACGCCGAACCGACGGTCGCCGAGATCGAGCGCCAGATCGACGAGGACTGGAACAAGCTCGAACCGATCATCGAACGACACAACGCCACCCGAGGAGACCTCGCCGCCAAGCGGAAGCAGGCCGACGCGCTCGCCGCCCAGATCAAGCCCCTGCAGGAGCGGGTCGACCAGGCGATGGCGAAGGTCAACGCGCTGGCCGTCCGCGCCTACAAGGGCGAGAACGTCTCCACCATCAACGCCCTGCTGGGCAGTCGCTCACCGAGCCAGGTGGTGGGGCAGCTCGAACTGCTCGACCGGTTCGCCCAGCACCAGCAGGAGGACGTGCGGCAGGTCGCCGAGCTGCGTGACCAACTGGCCGCGAAGAAGGCGCCGCTGGACGAGATGGTCGTCCAGCTCGCCCGGACCGAGGCCCAGCTCGCCGCGAAGAAGAAGCAGATCAACGCCGAGATCGACCGGTTGCAGAAGCTGCGGCTGCGGATCTACGGCAACGGCGGCGGCGGGCCCCTGCGCCCAGCCCCCTGCCCGGCCAGCTATCCCGGCGGCGCGGCCGGCGTGGCGGTGAAGTTCGCCTGCGCCCAGATCGGCAAGCCCTACGTCTGGGGCGCCGAGGGGCCCAACTCGTACGACTGCTCCGGGCTGATGCTCGCCGCCTGGGCGAAGGCCGGGGTCTCGCTGCCGCACAACGCCGCGCAGCAGCGCCGGGTCACCGCGACCGTCAGCCGGGGCGAGCTGCGCCCTGGCGACCTGGTCTTCTACTACAGCGACCTGCACCACGTCGGCATGTACGTCGGCGGGGGCTGGGTGGTGCACGCCTCCCGGGCCGGGGTGCCGATCAAGATGAAGAAGGTCGACGACGGCCCGATCCACAGCTACGGCCGCCCCGGCTGAGACGTAGGGAAGGGCACCTTCCTAACGGAATCGGTAGAGGAAGGTGCCCTTCCTGACACATGGCGGCAGGGTCAGCCGGTCGGCCAGGTGCGCCACTGCTGCCAGGAGCGGCTGGGAGTCGGGCCGCGCTGCCCCTGGTAACGCGAGCCGTAGACGGCCGAGCCGTACGGGTGCTGGGCCGGCGACGAGAGCCGGAAGATGCAGAGCTGGCCGATCTTCATGCCCGGCCAGAGGGTGATCGGCAGGTTGGCCACGTTGGACAGCTCCAGCGTGACGTGACCGGAGAAGCCCGGGTCGATGAAGCCCGCCGTGGAGTGGGTGAGCAGGCCCAGCCGGCCGAGGCTCGACTTCCCCTCCAACCGCCCGGCGAGCTGGTCGCCGAGCGAGATGACCTCCAGCGTCGAGGCGAGCACGAACTCGCCCGGATGCAGCACGTACGGCTCGCCCTCGGGCACCTCGACCATCGACGTCAGGTCGTCCTGCTGTTGCGCCGGGTCGATGTGGGTGTAGAGGTGGTTGTTGAAGACCCGGAAGAGCCTGTCCAGGCGTACGTCGATGCTGGAGGGTTGCACCAGCGCAGGCTCGAACGGCTCCAGCGTGAGCGTGCCCGCCTCGATCTCGGAGACCAGGTCGCGGTCGGAGAGCAGCATCGCAACACCTTAGCGAGCGATGTGCGTGACCTGCGTGTCGGAGTGCATCTTCGTACGTTTGTTCGATAGAATGCCGGCATGGCTTCCTGGTCCGAATTCGCCGCCGACGAGCCCCGCCTCGCCGACGGGATCCGCCTCCTCATGCAGCAGTACGGGCCGGGCTTCGGCTACCTGGCCACCGTCCGCGCCGACGGTGGGCCCCGGGTGCACCCGGTCTCCCCGGTGATCACCGACGAGGGGCTCTTCTGCTTCGTCGTCGACTCGCCCAAGCGGCGTGACCTGGAGCGCGACGGCCGCTACGCGCTGCACTCGTTCCCGCCGGAGGAGAGCGACGACGAGGCCTACGTCGCCGGTCACGCCCGGCCGGTGACCGATCCGGCCCGGGTCGCCCGGCTGGCCCGGGGCCACCGTGCCGCGCCGCAGGTCGACTGGCGGATCTTCGAGTTCACGGTCGACGTGGCGATGCTGGCCCGCCGCGAGCCCGGCGTCGCGGGTGGTGTGGGCGGCGTCCACGGCGGGCCGGCCGTCCAGGTGTGGCTCGATCCCCGGGCGACTGCAGCCGGCACCGCCGTGGTCCCCGAGACGTGGTCGGGGGGCGGCGGCCAGGCCGCCCGCCCGGCCGCCTGAGACGCGGCGTGGCGCTCCGGGTCGTCCCCCTCCGGGGCGCCACGCCGTGCAAGACATCGGTGCCGGCCCCGTCGAGCGGGGCCGGCACCGATGGCCGTACGCGAGATCAGGCCGCGCGGTACGCGTTCCAGGCGGTCAGCATGCGGCTGGCCTGCCCGGCGGTGAACTGGTACATGCAGGAGTCGTACGTGTAGTCCATGAAGTTGGTGATCGGGTCGGTACCCGGGGCGGTGCAGGTGTCCCGCCCGGTCGGGCACTCGTAGGCCGGCGACGCCTCGGCCGCCGTGTCGCTGACGCTGTCGCCCGAGCCGGAGCAGCCGCCCTGGAAGGTGTGGTAGAGGTTCAGCCAGTGGCCGACCTCGTGGGTGCCCGTGTCGCCCTGGTTGTAGTTGGTGGCGGTGCCGCCCGGCAGGGATTCGCTCAGCACGACGACGCCATCCATGCTGCTGAGCTTCCGGGTCGGGAAGGTCGCCCAGCCGAGCAGGCCGTCGCTCAGCTCACCCAGGTAGATGTTGAGGGTGTTCTTGCCGCCCTCGCGCAGCGACGACTTCATCGACCGCTCCGCCGAGGAGCCCTGCACGATCGGGAACCAGGCCGGGTTCGTCACCCGGTTGATCTTCTGCAGTTGGAAGCCGAACGCGGTGGACGCGCCACCGGTCGCCCCGCTGAAGGACTGGTTCAGCACGCTGATCTGCGAGTTGATCATCGAGTCCGGGATGTTGCCGCCGGCCCGGGTGCTGTTCTCCTGGATCACGTGCACCACCACCGGGATGGTGACGGTGGCCAGCGTGGTGGAGGCGGCACCGGCGCCGGTACGGAAGCGCGCCCGCTCGCGCAGGGCGGCGGCCAGGTCGGCCTCGCGCTCGTGGGTCTCCGCGAGGGTCAGCTCGTTCGGCTCGTGCTTGGCCTCGCCGCCGTGCTTGACGCGGGCGTCCGAGTGGACGTCGGCCGGCTCGACGCAGACCTCGCCCGGGGCGGCGGAGAAGGCCGAAGCGGCCGGGACGACGCCCACCGCGGCGGTGCTGAGCAGCAGCGCGAGGGTCGTCGACGCGACACCGGCCGTACGCCGGGTCAGCAGGTTGGGACGGAGTCCCATGGGCCCACCTCTTTCTGGCGACGCGACAGGGGGTATGTCACGCCATGGCTGAGAACGTTGGGCAGACGTTACAACCGATCGATGAGTTTGAGAACGCCTATATGTTGCGCTGGTGAAACTTTTTCGTCCGGCAAGTCCTGTCGCCGCTGTCCGGCCTCCCGGCCTACGCGATCTTGGAGCGAGCGGGCCCTCCCGGGGGCGTCCTCCTGCCAAGATCTCGTCGCCACGTCACGCCGAAGGGGGTGCCTCAGTGCACCGTCGCGACGACTCAGGTACAGTGGTGCCGCCTGCGGGTGTAGTTCAATGGCAGAACATCAGCTTCCCAAGCTGACAGTGCGGGTTCGATTCCCGTCACCCGCTCCAGCGCAAAGGCCCTGGCCAGGACGTCAGTCCCGGTCAGGGCCTTCGATGTTCCACGATCGGCAATCACGCGACGTGCCCGTAGCGTGCTATCAGCTCTGGCCCCTGACCGGCGGATCAATCTACCGGTCAGGGGCCGACCTCCGAGGTCTCACGCCGACGGGCGGGAAGAGTTCGGTCAATCCTTGGTGGCACGCTCGGCCGCAGCGCGGTCACTCGCCACGATGAGGTCGAGCAACTCCTTGCCCAGCCCGGCCGGGACCCGGACGCGACCACCACCGGTCGAGATCGCCTGCGGGCAGGTCGCGTCACCCAGCACCACCGTGACGTCGTTGAGGGCGATTCCGACCGCACCGGGCATCTGCAGGGTGCATTCCTCACCGGCGGGCACGGGATCGCGCAGCTCGGTGAGTCTTGTCCGGATCTGGGTCAGCGTCCTGGCGTCCATCGCGGTCACCATCGGGCCCGCGTCCTCGGTGACGGCGCTGGTGATGCGGTCGGGCAACGCCAGGCCGCCGGAGGGCGGAGCCGGCGGGCCGGCGGGCCAGGTGACGCGCTTGAGCAGCTGCTCGCGACCCTTCTCGTCGCCCGAGATGAAGACTCCCGTCGCCAAGGACTCCTCATTGAAGGCGCGGTACATCGATATGGGCTCGATTTCCTGCACGACTTGGAGTAATTGCTCGTCCTTGACCACCAGCCGGTCCGGGTTGACGTACAGGGGGAAGGCGTCCCGCACGAGAGCGATCCACGCTTGACCTTCTGACTTGCACTTGGATGGTGCAGCCACGGGTTGGCCAGGAACGCCACCTCTTAGGCGGCCCGGTCCGCGACGCTCGGCGAGGTAGACGGTGTGTGGCTCGGCGTTGCAGGTGTCGAAGGTCGTGACGTTGCTCGTTCGCCAGCCCTCCGGGACGGCCACGGACAGGCCATCCAGGCTCACCGTGGTCTCGGGCGATCCGGCGGCCTCGTGCCGGTCCGGGGGCGCCGTTGCGAAGGGCAGGGCCACGACGGCCGCGACCGCGGCGGCGACAGCGCTGGCGCCGGCAGTTCCCCAGGCGTGGCGGCGCTGCACGCTGCGACGCCCGAGGCTGACCAGCCGGGAGGTGGGATCGGTCTCGGCCGGCGTCACGGAGGCGGCTGCGCGTTCGAGTAGTTCGCTGACGTGGGTGGGATTCACGAAGTCTCCTTGGAAGATCCGACGAACAGGCCACTGGCGCGCAACGCCGCCAGGGCACGCGATGTGCGGCTCTTGACCGTTCCCACCGCAACGCCGAGGGTCTGCGCCACCTCGGCCTCGGAGGCGTCGGCCCAGAACCGCAATACGAGCACCACCCGCTGGTCAGCGGGCAGCCGGCGCAGACTGGCGAGCACTTGCACGCTGAGATCCGACTGGTCCGCGAAGCCACGACGGGACGCATCCGGCAGTTCCTCGGTCGGCACCTCGCCGCGCCAGCGCCGGCGCCTGGCCCGCATCGCGGTACGGACCATCACCTGCCGGACGTACGCCTCCGGTCGCCCGTCCGGCACGCTCAACCGATGCCACGACCGATAGGCCGCGATCAGGCCCTCCTGGGCGAGGTCCTCGCCCAGGCGGCCGTCACCGGTCAACAGCGCGCCGAAGCGAACGATCTCTCGGTCCCGGCTGGCGACGAAGTCCTCGTAGCCGGCGGGTTCCGCTCTGCGAAGCAAGCCCATACCTAACTAAGGGTCCTGGACCTGCGCGATGGTTCCCCTGTCTGGCCGCCGGTGACGGCAGCAATCCCGTCCAAGGCGGGGCAGCCGCACGTCAGGGCCCGGGTACCACCGTGGCACCCGCCATCGAGGCGAGCACTGTGCCCCCTCCTGAGCTGGTCGGGCCATTAGCGGGCCATCACGCCTGGCCGCTCCAGGTCACTCCAGGCCGCGCGAAGGGTTGCCGAGCTGGCAGCAGCGTCGGTTGTCAGCGGATCTTGTACGGTTCCCAAGCTGACAGTGCCGGTTCGATTCCCGTTACCCGCTCCAACATGAAAGCCCTGGTCAGGGCGCGCAGATCCCGACCAGGGCTTTCGGCGTTCACCGGACCCGCGATCATGTCTCGGGCCATGCACGGGCCACTACCGGCGCCGGTCCACTTCCTCCGGCCATCCCGTCGTCCGGGTCGTCGGGCTGCTTCCGGCCCGTTTGAAAGGAGGTTTCGCTGCGGCCCGTTCCGGTTGTCCGTCACGGCGAGGCGATCACGAGTGGGCCCCGACATCCCAGCGCCCACACGGTGAGCGCGAAGCAGCAGAGCACCGCGCCTGTGACCGTGACCGCTGTCCAGCCGCCCGCGGACCAGAGCGTGGTCGCGGCGGCGGAGCCGATAGCAGCGCCGATGAAGTTGCCGGTGGCTAACGCCGTGTTGAGCCGGCTGCGGGCCTCGTGGGACAGGGCGAACAGCCGCGCCCGGTTGAGGAGGGCCTGCGTCTGTAGGGCGACATCGATCATGATGATCGCGACGATGATAAGTGCGACGGAGCGGCCAGCGAACGCCGCGACGACGAAGGCGCCGAGGGCCAACACCCAGGCCGTGCCGGTGGCCGCGAGTGACCGACCGCGGTCGTGCAGACGACCGCCGTGCAGGCTGGAGAGGACACCAGCGAGGCCCGCCAACCCGAACAACCCGATCACCGCCACCGGGTACCGGAACGGTGGGCCGCTGAGCAGGAACGTCAGCGCCGTCCAGAACAGCGAGAACGTGGCGAACCCTGTGGCGGCCAGGACCAGCGTCCATCGGGCTGCCCGCTCCCGCATGACCACCGCGCCGACCGAGGCGATGAGCTGCGGATATGGCATGCGCGTCCGCGGTGGCAGCGGTGGAATCGCGCGGTAGAGGAGGACCGCGAGCAGGACGGCGACGACCGCGGCGAGGGCGAAGATCGTACGCCACCCGGCGGTGCCGGCGACGAACCCGCTGATCGTGCGGGCGGCCAAGATGCCGGTGAGGGTTCCGGACCCGACAACGCCGACGACCCGACCGCGGTGGGCGTCGCCGGCCAGGTCCCCGGCGAGCGGTGTGAGGACCTGGCCGGAAATCGTCGTCACGCCGAGCACGCCCAGTGCGAGCAGGAGTACGCCGATCGACGGCGCCAGCGCGCACAGCAGCAGTGCGGCGGCCGAGGTCAGCAGCATCACCGGGACGAACCGGCGGCGGTCCAGGACGTCACCGAGCGGCACGAGCAGCAGCACGCCGACGGCGTACCCGACCTGCGTCGCGGTGAGGAGCCAGCCGGCCGTCGCGGTCGCGGCGCGCAGGTCGCCTGCGATGAAGCCGAGTAGCGGCTGCGCCCAGTACAGGTTGCCGATGGCCACTCCCGCCGCCAATGCGAACAGGAACGTCAACCGACGGCTCATCTCCGACGGCGGTGCCCTGCGGGGTGCTGCCACCCCGATTCTCAGCCGCTCGTTACCCACGTCAGCATCGCTTGCCAATGGGCCGGCGAGGGCGTGTGGGCTGCGTCCTCGCTGATGCGAATCTTGGCGTTGGGCATCCGTGCGGCGATCAGCGGTGCGTCGGGAACGGCTCGGCCGGGGTCGTGTCGACCGGCCCAGATGAGGACGCGGCAGGGGACGTCGCGCAGGCCGAACCCCCATGGGCGGATGTCGGCGGCGAGCCAGTCGCCAGCCAGCCCGGCCGCGCCTTGGCGGGCACCTTCGCGGTTGGACTCCTCGTAGGGCCGCATCCAGAGGTCCTGGCCCGCGGCAAGCAGTTGCCGGTGCTGTTTGAGCGGATCCTCGGCGTACCATGCGGCGGCGCGGGTTACGTAGCGGTGCCCGAACCCCGGAACGGTCCGCAAGGCCCACGCCTGAAACCGCTGCCAGCCACGCACTGTGCGTAGTTCCCGATAAGGGCCGGTGAAGCCTGCGGCGACCACCCCGGTCAGTCGATGCGGGAACCTGGCCCCACAGGCCACGGCGTACGGGGCGCCACCAGAGAATCCGATCAGGCCGAAGCGCTCGATCCGCAGAGACCTCATCAATGCACCGACGTCGTCAGCGACGCCGAGAAGCGTTGGCTGTCGGACGGGTGTGGACCGACCGTACCCGGGCCGGTCCACGGTGATCAGGCGGACGCCCGCCAACGCCGTGTCGTCCGGGCGGCTGATCCGAGAGCCTGGCGTGCCGTGCAGGAACACCACTGGCGGCCCAGCCGGATCGCCGTACTCCGCCCAGCCCAGGATTCGGCCGTCCGGCAGCGCAAAATCCATATCGCCTCTCCGCTAGACACCCGACGCAACAACCAATACAGCGCATAGGCACAGTCGTCGTATGGCGCATTGTGGCAATGCCGAAGCGCACTCACATGCCGCGATCAGCGTGCTGAGGTGTCGCATATCAGTCGGCAGCCGCCGGGGCGCCGCTCCATCGCAGGCAGGAACCAGCCTCAGAGAGGCCGTGACGGAAGCCAGCGGCTCGGCCTGGTCGCGTGGTCGGGGCTTTCGGCTGCCGAGCCAGTCCAAACCCGGGACTGGGGCTGCCACCGTGTCACCGGATCGCGGCAGCAGTTCCACCGCCAGGACGTGCCCGGCCCTCGCCTACCGCTGCCGGCAATGCACAGGGGTGCCTGCCATTCCGCCCGGAAGCTTCACGACGGGACAGCACGCGCCAGGAGAAGGCGGTCCACTGACCCCCCCCCGCTCAGGCCGTCCCCAGGCCGTCCCAGGCCGTCAAACGCTTCCCAGCGATGACCAAGGCCAACCAACGGCACCAGATAAAAGACCAGCTCCAGCCTTGATCGTGGCTCTGAGTTGGTGGGCGACGCACGAGTCGACCTGTACGCCGGATTGTGGAGGGGCCTTCGTCGCCCTCACTCTTGCGGAGGCTCGCCGGGTCGTCCGTGACCACACTCCAGGACATTCCCGGACCGGCCGTCGACAACCTGTGCGTTGTACGGGTCCCCGGCGTTGACCCAGACGATCACGTGGTCGGGCATGGTGCTCACGGAGAACTCGGGATCGACGGCATCGCCGACCACTACGAAGGTCTCCTCCGGCCGCATCCAGAAGTCTTCGCCGAGCGGCTCTATGAACAGGCAGACCACCCGGTCGCCGACATTCTTGACCGGCAGCCGCCGTCTGCCGTCCGTACCCGGTGAAGGTTCTTCCACGAGCGGCCACGCTAGCGGTCGGTGGTGCCGGGCCATCCAAGGGCCACAAGCCGATGCAACTCCAGGCCAACCGAGGCCACCTGGGGCCGCGCCAGGCAGGGGAAACGCCGGGCGGCGGTCCGATCCTGTGCGGTTCCCAAGCTGACAGTGCGGGTTCGATTCCCGTCACCCGCTCCAGCGTGAGGCCCCAGCTCAGGACAGGATTCCTGGCTGGGGCCTTGATCGTTGCTGCCGCTTCTTGCACTGGCCGTGCCCGTCACGTGCCCGATCCCGGCTCTGCTTGATCTGCGAGCTGAGCGCATCAGTGATGTGCTCGTCGTGCTCGCGGGCGGTGTGCTGACGGATCAGCGCGGCCGGTCGAAGCGTGGCCCATGCGGGCCATCAGGTCCGCGTGGCTGGCTCTGGTGCGTGAGGCAGCGCGGCCTGGTCCCGGCCGGACACCAGCCGAGGTGTCGCCGGTGTGCCGCGGTCATCGCGCCTGGACCGTCTCGCTGTGCTCGCCATCAGCCGGGATGTCGTCCCTGCGCGCACGGGGTAGCCAGCGGAGTGCTGCGAGGCCGAGTACGAGATGCAACAAGCTGGCTGCAACTGCGGCCACGTGCATGCCGGTGAGGAAGGCCGACTTGGCGTCGGTGATCAACGTGTCTGTCCGGCCGGCGAGCTGAAGCGTTTCGTCCAGGGTCGGCGCGAGATCGGGCCCTTGGAGCCGGAACAGCAGTGCTGCCAGGGAGCCGAGCAGTGCGATGCCCAGGGCGTTACCGATCTCGTTGCTGGTCTCGGCGATCGCGCCTGCTGAGCCTGCTCGCTCGGACGGGACCGCGCCGACGGCGGTGTCAGCGACGACTGCGAAGGAGATGCCGTAGCCGATGCCGGCGATCGTGGTGGAGGCGATGTACCAGCCGATCCCGCCAGTGATGGTGGTGGGCAGGAGCAGGAGCAGCCCGGTGGCGATGGAGAAGTGGCAGACCAGCAGCGCGGAGCGTTTCCCGACGCGATCGACCACCACAGGGGTGACGATGCAGGTCGCGATGAGTACGACGGCTCCCGGTAGCGCCAGCAAGGCAGCCTGCAGGACCGGAATGTCAAGGACGGACTGCAGGTAGATGCCAGCCAGGTAGGCGGCTGCTGACCACGCGGCCAGCGGTAGAAGCCCGGTGATCACCGCGATGGTGAAGACCCGATCCCGGAAGAGGGAGAAGTCGATGAGTGGTTGGTCCAGGTGTCGTTGACGGACGACGAACCATGCCAGCACGGCGACCCCCATGAGCCCGGCGAGCGCCGCCGACACGGAGAGGCCCTCGGCGGCAACGTGCTTGAGCCCGTAGGTCGCCAGCAGCAGACCGACCGCGGAGGTCGCGACACTGACCGGATCGACTCGTCCGGGGCGGGTGGTTCGTACCTCGCTGAGCAACATGGGTGCGAAGCACAGGAACAGCGCGATCACGGGAAGGTTGATCAAGAACACCGATCCCCACCAGAAGCGTTCCAGCAGTACGCCACCGATGACCGGTCCGATCGCGAATCCCGCGGCGAATGCCGCAGCGAAGATGCCGATGGCCTGGGCCCGACGCTTCGGGTCAGTGAACAGCTCACTGAGCACCGCCAAGGCGGACGGTAGCAAGGTGGCGCCGGCGATCCCCATCACGGCACGGGCGGCGATGAGTAGCTCCGGTGTGGGCGCGAACGCGGCGGCGGCCGAACCGATGCCGAAGAAGATCGCGCCGATCATGAGCAGCCTGAGCCGCCCGTAGCGGTCGCCGATGTTTCCGAATGCGACAAGCAGGGAGCCGACCGAGAAGCCGTAGACGTCCAGGATCCACAGCGCCTGGTCGGCGCTGGGATTGAGGGCCTGACTGACTCGTGGCATCGCGAGGAACAAGATGGACCCGTCCATCGAGACCAGGAGCACCGGGCCGAGGACGACCAGCAGACCGAGCCAGGCTCGGACGTCGGTCGTGCGTGAAATGTGTTGCGCCATGCCGGCAACGCTCCAGCGCAGAGCCGGGAGCAGCCAGCCACCTGGTGTGGGTACACCCAGCAGGTACACCCAGCCACGCGCGACGGCACCTAGTCTCGATGTCGTGGAAAGCCTCGGAGCATTCTTGAAGAGCCGCCGCGACCGTGTCACCCCGGACGAGATCGGGCTACGAACCTACGGGAGCGCCCGCCGGGTTCCGGGGCTGCGCCGCGAGGAACTCGCCCACCTGGCAGGGGTCAGCGCCGGCTACTACACACGGCTGGAGCAGGGCCAGGCCGAGACGGCCTCCGAACAGGTTCTCGACGCCCTCGCACGAGTTCTGGAACTGGACGACGTGGAGGTCGTGCACCTGCACAATCTCGCCCGCCAGCCCTCCCGGTCCGGCCTCGCCGAACCACCAGTCGAGCAGCCCCACCGGCGCGTCCTCGCGCTGCTCGAATCACTGGCCGAGGCGACGCCAGCGATCGTGCTGGGCCGGCGCGGCGACGTCCTCGCCTGGAACCGCACCGGACACGCGCTGCTCGCCGAGCACGTGGACTTCGAGTCGCCCCGTGATCCGGGCTGTCGTCCCTCGGTCCCGCGGATGTTCTTCCTCGACCCTCTCACCAGGGATCTGTACCGAAATTGGGACGAGCTCGCCCGGGTCCACGTCGCTTACTTGCGTCTCACCGCCGGACGGTTTCCGACCGACGCGCGCCTGGCGAACCTCATCGGTGAACTCACCATGCGCAGCGACCAGTTCGCCTCCATGTGGGCAACCGGTGAAGTCGCCGACTGCACCACCGGTGACATGCATCTCCAACACCCCACGGTCGGCGCGGCGAGCGTCGCCTACCAGGTCTGGCTTCAGCCCGACAGCCCCGATCACCGCCTCGAGATCTACACCCCGAACGATGCCTCCTCGGCAGACGCACTACGGGTTCTCACCCAACGCGCACCCGGAGAAACCGACCCGAGCGTCAGGGCATCCGAGGGGCCTGCGGCCGGTCGCGATCGATCCGTCGACAACTGCCTGCCCCGCGACAACTAGCCGGCGGAGCCTGACGTACCCGTGACATGCCCGTCAGCTGACACCGCCCCGGTGGGTGTCCATCCAGCCGGTGGCGAAGTCGACAAGCGCACGCTGGGACATCAGTCGGGCCGTCGCCTCGCCGACCCGGCCCACGACAGCCGCGCCGGTCGCCTCGAAGTCGGCGCCGATCTGTGGGAAGTCGTCCTCGTCGGTCTGCACGTCGGTCCAGGTCAGCCAGTGGCTGCCGCCGTCCGGGCGTAGCACGGAGGCGCCCTGCTCGGCGCGCGGAGCGGCTGCCTGTCGCCACTCGGCGAGATGCAGCGACGTGTTCGAGTCGTACCCGCACCCGAGCAGGAGCACCCGGCCGTCGAGGCGGTACACCGCGCCCAGCGGCGACTGCTCGCCCAGGGCGTCGTCCAGGCGGTGGCCGGCCACGATCTCCGCCGCCCGGGGGCCGAGGGCGGCGAAGGAGACCTGAGGGTGGTCGCTGCGCACCGCGCCGGGCCAGGCGCGGACGACCTCGGGAAGGACGCCCACGTACCGGCTGGGGGTGCGCGCCGGGTCGAAGCCGGGCGTGGCCGCGCGGATCACCGGCCACCACGCTTCGGGTACGGGCGGGGCCTGCCAGCCGGCGGGGTCGGTGTTGTCGGACGTGTGGGTGGGCACCACCAGTGTGCCGGCCGGCCCGAGCACCTCCAACAGGGCCGCGACGGCCGCCTGTGTCCCGCCGGCGACGAACCCGAGAGCCCGTACCGACGAGTGCACCAGCACGACGTCCCCGGCGGCCAGGCCGAGGCCCCGCAGGTCGGCGGCCAGGGACTCGATGGTGTGCGGCGTCGCCTGATCCACGACGGGCAGCCTATGCGGCGGTCACGCGCCCGCCCACCGGGTTTCCGCCGGGCGCGACGCGCGCTGGCGGACCCGTCAGTCGACGGCGGCGGTGGGCAGGGGCTCGCGGCGGGGTAGCGCGGCCAACGCCAGCGCGAGCAGTGCGGTGGCCGTACCGGCCAGGAACAGGAGCGAGCCCGCCGGTTGACCGAGCCACTCCCACAGGGGATGCCACGTCGGGTGCGGCTCGTCGAGGTGGTGCCGGAGCAAGTTCGGCACGGTCAGCAGGACGGGCGCCCACCACAGGGCCATGGTGAGCGCGTACGACACGCTGACGGCGCCACGGCCGCCGTGCGGTGTCTCGGTGCGGCGGCTCGCCCAGCCGAACACCAGCCAACCGAGGCCCGCGCCGAGCAGGCCACCGACGACGCCCGCTGGCAGTACGGCCGGTGGGGTCGTCCGGCGCAGGTCGAGCCAGAGCTGCGGGGTGTCCGCGGAGGCGGTGCGGACCTGCAGGGTGAGCGTGGTGTCGCCGCGCCGGGCGGGCACCGTGGTCTCGGTCGTGACCGTGGTCCGGGTACAGAACTTGTCGGCGCAACCGGAGTGGCGGGCGACCGTCGGCTCGTACACCTGCCAACCGGTCTCGCGCAGGCGCCGCTGGGCCAGCGCGAGCGTCTCCTCGGCGGACGTCGCAGGTGCGGCGATCACCTCGGCCACGACGCTGCCCTGCTGGTATTCGCCGCCGTCGCCGAGGAGCAGGTTGTCGAGCTGCCGCACGGTGAGCGGCCGGGTGTAGAAGCTGAACAGCGGGGGCGCCGGGTCGACCTTACCGAGGCCGTGACCGGGCAGCGCGGCGGCGACGAGGGCGGCGGTCTCGGCCCGGCCGGGCAGCGGTCGGGCGGTCTCCCACGCGGCCCGGGCGGCGACGGCGGCGGAGAACAGGCCACAGACGACGGCGGCGAGCGTGGCCCAGGCGGCGACGGTGCGGCTGGCCGGGCGCCCCAGCCGGCAGCGCAGGCCGTGCCGGATCAGGTTCGCGGCCTCACGCGCGGTGGGCCGGGTGCGACCGGCGGGCGCGGCGTCGAGCAGCACACCGACCATCTCGTCGGCCCGGGCTCGCCGGTAGGCGCGTGGGTGGCAGAACAGCAGCCGCCGGTAGCGGCGGGCGAGCAGGTCGCCGTTCGTCGGCATGGCCGTCCTTTCGTCGGTACGCCCGGACCGGCCGCACGGGCGGCGCGGGCCGGTGTGGCGGCGGGTCGGCGCGGTAGCGGTCGGGCGTCGCGGTGGTGGGTCGCGGAGCGGTGTCGCGAAGGTGGCGTGGGCGGGTCAGGCGGTGCCGGGGCGCAGGGCGCGCAGCCGCGTCTCGGCGGCGGTGGCGAGCTGCCGGAGCCTGGCGGTCTCGGCGTCCAGGGCGCGGACGCCGTCGGGGGTGAGGCGGTAGTAGCGGCGGAGCCGGCCGTCGACGGTCTCCTCGCGGTCGGGCGCGACGAGCCCCTGCGCGTGCAGCCGGTCCAGCGCGGCGTAGAGGGTGCCCGGCAGCAGGGTGACGCGCTGTGCGGAGAGGGCGGTGACCTCCCGGACGATGCCGTAGCCGTGCCGCGGACCGCCGGCCAGCGCGGTGAGGATCAGGAACGTCGGCTCACGCATCGCGGTCACGGGCGTCACCATATTCAGATCATCGATATATGGTCAAGGCCCGTGTGAAGGACGTCCGGAGGCCGGCGCCGTTAGGCTGGTGATCATGCGGATTGGCATCGTGATCCTCCCCGACCAGCGCTGGTCCGACTCGCAACATCGCTGGCGGCAGGCGGACGAGTGGGGCTTCGACCACGCCTGGACGTACGACCACCTGGGCTGGCGGGACCTGGTCGACGGGCCGTGGTTCGACTCCGTGACCACGCTGACCGCCGCGGCGACGGTGACCTCCCGCATCCGGCTCGGAACGCTTGTCGCCTCGCCGAACTTCCGCCACCCGGCGGCGTTCGCCCGGCAGGTCACCGCGCTCGACGACGTCTCCGACGGGCGGCTGCTGCTCGGCCTCGGCGCGGGCGGGATCGGCTTCGACTCGGCCGTGCTGGGCGGGGAGACGCTGCCGCCGCGCCAGCGGGTGGACCGGCTCGCCGAGTTCACCGAGCTGCTCGACCTCATCCTGCGCGAGGACGGCACGACCTGGCGGGGGGAGTGGTTCACCGCTGTGGACGCGCGGAACAATCCGGGCTGCGTCCAGACGCCCCGGGTGCCGTTCGTGATGGCGGCCAACGGTCCCCGGTCGATGCGGCTGGTGGCGCGGTACGGCCAGGGCTGGGTCACCACCGGCCCCGACGAGAAGGACCTGGAGAGCTGGTGGGCCGGGGTGGCCGGGGCCTGCGACCGGATGGACGCGGCGCTCGCCGCCGCCGACCGCGACCGGGGCACCCTGGACCGCTACCTCTCGCTCGACTCGGCGCCGGCGTTCTCGTTGCGCAGCGCCGACTTCTTCGCCGAGCAGGTCGGCCGGGCCGCCGCCCTCGGCTTCACCGACGTGGTCACGCACTGGCCCCGGGCCAGCAGCTGGTACGCCGGCGACGAGTCGGTCCTGGTGGACGTGGCCACCCGCCTGCTGCCGGAGCTGCGTCGCGCCTGACGCGCCGTTCAGGTGCCGAGGTCTCCGGTGGCGATCCCGCCGTCGCCGCCGGAGACCAGCCGGAACCGGATGCAGACGACCTCACTGCCGTCGGTGACGTGGTTGCCCAGCCGTGCCCAGTAGGCCGCGTGCCCCTCGCGCCACTCCTCGATGGACCGGTCGCCCTCCCCCTCCGAGCGGGCGAAATCCCAGGGCACGTCGGCGAAGCGGACCACCTCGACGCCGGTGACCTCCACGACGCCGACCAGCGCGTCCGCGTCGTCGACGAGGGCCAGCCGCTCGCCGGCGTGCTCCAGCTTCTCGTCCTCCGCGGCGTACTCGGTGACCAGCCCGGCGGTCGCCGTCTTCACCCCGGCCAGCACCAGGGCGTTCAGCCGTGCCCGCAGCTCGCCGGGGGTGCCGAGGGCGAGGGTGCGCAGTCCGCCGATCCGAGGCCACATCCTGCCGACGCTACGCCGCCGTCGATCACCCGTCGTGGCATTTCCGCCCCCACAGATCGCGTGGTGGGCGCTACGGTGAGTGGGGCGACGATCAGGAGGCGGGCATGGCGAGCCGACGCGCGGTGCTCATCCCCGGCCGGGGCTACGACACCCGGTTCCCGCTCTTCCTCTACGCCGGCGAGGCGCTGCGCCGCGCTGGCTATGCCCTGCACGCCATCTCCTGGGAGGTGCCGGAGCGGTTCGCCCCCGACCGCGACGGGCCGGGCCCCGCCGTCGACTGGGTGATCGGGCAGGTCGCCCGGACCCTCACCGAGCCGACGCAGCTGCTGGTCGGTAAGTCGCTCGGCTCGATGGCCACGCCGCTGGCCGCCGACCGCGAGCTGCCGGCCGTCTGGCTCACGCCGCTACTGCAGGTGCCGGCCGTGGTCGACGGCCTGCGCCGGGCCGCCGCGCCGTTCCTGCTGGTGGGCGGCACCGCCGACCCCTCCTGGGACGGTCCGCTCGCCCGCCGGCTCACCCCGCACGTGCTGGAGATCGACCAGGCCGATCACGCGCTGATGGTGCCGGGCCCGCTGGCCCGCTCCGCCGAGGCGCTCGGTCGGGTCTGCACGGCCGTCGAGGAGTTCGTTCAGATGAGCTGACCGGCGTAGCCGGCGGCGGCGAGCACCCGCTCGTCGCCGCTCGTCGCGTGCGCGTCCAGGACCGCGTCTGCCAGCTTGACCACGTGCGCGTCGCCGTGCCGGGCGGCCCGTGCGAAGACCTCCGCCGGGTCGCCGCCGGCCACCGCCGGGAGCGCGGCCGGCCGCGGTGGCGCGTACACCGAGATCACGGCCGCCGTCGCGGACCAGGCCGCGGCGACGCTCGGCGCCCACAGCGCCGGATCGAGAGCCGGCAGGGTACGCAGCACCGCGGTCGGCGCGGTCACCGCGTGCACCAGCATCACCGGCTCGGCGTGCCCGAAGCGTAGGTAGTCCAGGCTCGCGCCGTGCACCAGCGCGACCAGGTCCCGCTCGGCCCCGGCCGGGGTCCGCGCCGGCCGCAGCGCCGCCACGGCGGCCGGCCAGTCGGGTACGGCCGGCAGCCGCCCGAGCCGCTCCCGGATGCCGCCGGTCCGGTCGGCGATCCGGGGCAGCCCGGCCAGTGCGGCGGCGACGTGCGGCTCGTCACCGCCGGCCGGTGGACGGCCCGCCGCCGTCAGGTCGTGCCCGCCCGTCAGGTCGTGGCCGGGGACCGGTTGCCACCGGGCGGCCCAGTAGGCGAGGGCCTGACCCAGCTCGGCGAGCCGCGCTGGGCTCTCCGGCATCTCCCGCAGGACGCGGACGGCGTGACCGACCCGGATGACGCCGTGCGTGGCACCGGCGGCGATGCCGGGCAGCAGCCGCGGCCACCAGGTGCCGAGCACCTCCCGCCAGGGGCGCTCCCGCAGCGCCCGGTCGAAGTGGACCAGCCAGTCCCCGGCCCGCTTCGGGTCGCCCAGGGCATCGCGCCAGTCCTCGATGGAGCGCAGGCCACGCGGCAGTTCGTCCAGCCGCCGCAGGTACGAGTCCAGCCAGCGGTGCACCCCACGGCCGTGGCCGTGTCGGACCAGCGCCTCCACGGCCATCGGCCCGTGGTTGGAGAGCCAGCCCTCGTACTCGGGCCCGGTGCGGTGCAGCCGTCGGTACGCCTCGTCCAGGACCCCCTCGCCTACGGCACTTTCCTCGCCCACCGAACTGTCCTCGCTGGCGCTTCCCTCGTCCATGGCTCCGATCCTCGGACCTGAACCGAGGTTCAGGTCAACCCGTCAGTTCGGTGCCGTTCACCAACCCCCGGACGCGCAGCTCGGCGGCGACCGCCGGGGCGCAGTCCAGCACCACCGTGGCGGTGCCGACCGGCTCGGCGCCGCGCGCCGCGCAGATCTCGTAGAGCGCGCGGACCTGTGCCCCGGTGGCGACCCAGTCGTCCACCACCAGCACCCGGTCACCCCGGTCGAGACCGTGGTCCCGGACGGCCAGGTCCACCCGCCGCCCCCGGAAGTCCGGCGGGCTCTGCGCCCAGGTGAGCGGCCCGGCGGGCAACCGGCCGTCGCCCGGCTTGTGCGCCGGCACGAAGCCGACCCCGAGCGCCGTCGCGGCGAGCGGGCCGAGCAGGAACCCCGTGACCGCCGGCGAGACGACCACGGTCGGCCGGGCGGCCCGGAACGGCTCCACGAGGGCCGGCCCCAACCGGGCGAGGACGTGCGGATCCCGCCACCAGCCGGAGACGTCGCTGACCAGGTGACTGGCGCCGGGGCCGGGATCGATCCACCGGACCAGCTCGGCGAGACGTCCGCTCAGCTCGGAGGGCATGTCGCCCATCCTGCGCCACCGCGCCCGGCTGTTAGGAAGGGCCCCTTGCTATCGCTTTCTGCTGTGCAAGGTGCCCTTCCTAACGCGTTCCGCACCGGGCCGCGCGGCCCACGACGGGTCGGATGATCGGACACACGTACTGCCGCAATTCCGGGCATAACGCCATGATCACGTTGACTTCGGAAGTGCTTCTCTCGTTACGGTCCGACCCGGTTTGTTCAGCTGACGAAAGGACCGGGCCGGTGGCTGGTAGGCACTCCCGTACCCGCATGTTCTCCTCGCCGGCCGGCATCGCGGCCACCGCGGCGGTCGGGGTCGTCCTCGCCGTCGGCGGCACCGTCGGCGCCGTCCAGCTGACGTCGGGTGCCGAGCCCGCCGCCCCCGTCGCCGTCGACCTCCCGCCCACCGCTGTGCCGAGCAGCACCGTACCCAGCACGCCGGCCGCTCCGCCGAGCGCCAGCGCGTCGCCGAGCGCGACCGCCAGCCCGAAGGTCACCCGGTCCGCCCAGGCCCCCTCGCGGAGCAAGCCGCGTACGGCCACGCCGAAGCCCACCGCGACGAAGAAGAGCAGCACCGCCCGCCCGGTGGTGGACAGCGGTTCGTGCGGTGCCTCGTTCTACTCGGAGGGGCAGCTCACCGCGAACGGCGAGAACTTCGACCCGTCGGCGCTGACCGCCGCCCACAAGACCCTGCCGTTCGACACGCGGGTCCGGGTCACCAACCCGGCCAACGGCAAGTCCGTGACGGTACGCATCAACGACCGTGGCCCGTTCATCGAGGGGCGCTGCCTGGACCTGTCCCGGGCCGCGTTCGCCAGGATCGCCTCGCTCGACGCCGGCCACGTCGAGGTTCGCTACGAGGTGCTCGGCTGAGCCCGTGCCGGGCGGCGATCGGGCCGGTGCCGCGACCCGCGCGGGCAGAACCTTGTCAGACGACGGGCCAGGTTCATTCACCCGTTCACTTCAATCAGGCATGCTGTCCCTCGTACGAATGCGACCCTTCCAGTCGGGCCCCGGCCCGCTGAGCCCCGGATCCCGCGCCGGTCTCGGCGCGGCCCTCGCCCTGCTCGCGATCGTCTCCGCCGTGGAGCTGGCCGACGGCCGTCCGGCGAACTACATCGCGTTCATGGTCGGCGCGCCGTTCCTGGCCGCGGCACTGGCCTCCTGGCGGATCGTGCTCGGCCTGGGGGTCGCGGCCACGGCACTCGGGGCCGCGTTCGCCCTCGCCGCGGAGACCGTGCCGCTCCCCACCGCGGTCGCCGTCGCGTGCATCGCGCTGGGCACCGCGATCGCGGTGGCGACGGCAGCCGTACGGCAGCGCCAGGCCGAGCAGATCGTCGAGCTGTCCCGGCTGGCCTCGGTGGCCCAGCAGGCCGTGCTCCGTCCGCTCGGGCCGCAGGTCGGGACGCTCTCGGTCGCCGCCCGGTACATCTCCTCCACCGCCACCGCAGAGATCGGCGGCGACCTGTACGAGGCGGTCGACACGCCGTACGGGGTGCGGATGATCATCGGCGACGTACGGGGCAAGGGCCTGGACGCGGTCCGGCTGGCGAGCATCGTGCTGGGCTCGTACCGGCACGTGGCGTACGAGCGGGCGGACCTGCGGGCCGTCGTGACCGACCTGGACCGGGCGGTGGCCCGGAGCGTGGGTGACGAGGACTTCGTCACGGCCGCGCTGGTCGAGGAGCGGGGCGGGACGCTCACCATCGTCAACTGCGGGCACCCGCCACCGCTGCTGCTGCGCCGGGGCGCCGTCATTCCGCTCGAACCGCCGGCCCCCGCGCCGCCGCTGGGCTTCATGCCGGTGGTTCGTCCCCGGGTCGAACGGCTGGAGCCCGGCGACCGGCTGCTGCTGTTCACCGACGGGCTCGGCGAGGCCCGCCGCGACGGGGAGTTCTTCCCGACCGCCGACCGGGCCTGGGGGTTGCTGGGCCACGGCACGGTCGCCGACGGGCTCGCCTCGCTGGAGACCGCCCTGGTCGAGTGGGTGCACGGCCGGCTCGACGACGACATCGCCCTGGTCCTCATGGAGTACACGGGCTCGCGGGGCGTCGCGACGGCGGCCGTGCCGAGCTGGGAGGTCGGCGCAGCCGAGAGCTGAGCCGGCAAGTGTGTAATCGCCGTCACTTCCGAGACTGGGTTGTCGCTGCCTACCGATCAGTAATACAGTCGGGGTTACTGATCGGTAACACCTGTCCGGAAGCGGGGCCAGCGAGCATGACCCACTACAAGAGCAACCTTCGAGACCTCGAGTTCAACCTCTTCGAGGTCTTCGGGGCGGACCAGGCGTTCAGCCAGGCGCCGTACTCGGACCTGGACGTCGACACCGCACGCGACATCCTCGCCGAGGTCGACCGCCTCGCCCGCGAGGACCTGGCGGCCAGCTACACGGACAGCGACCGCAACCCGCCGGTCTTCGACCCGGCCACGCACACCGCGCCGCTGCCGGAGCCGTTCAAGAAGTCGTACCAGGCGTTCATGAACTCCGAGTTCTGGCGGCTGGAGCTTCCGGCGGAGCTGGACGGCAGCAACGCGCCCCGGGCGCTCGTGTGGTCCTTCGCCGAGCTGATCCTCGGTGCCAACGCCGCCGTCTGGATGTACGCCTCCGGCCCGTCCTTCGCGCACGTGCTGCACGTCGAGGGCACCGAGCAGCAGAAGCGGTGGGCCAAGCTCTTCGCCGACAAGCAGTGGGGCTCCACGATGGTGCTCACCGAGCCGGACGCCGGCTCGGATGTGGGCGCCGGTCGTGCCCGCGCCATCCCGCAGCCCGACGGCTCGTGGCACATCGAGGGCGTGAAGCGGTTCATCACCTCCGCCGAGCACGACCTGAGCGACAACATCATCCACTACGTGCTGGCCCGTCCGGTCGGCGTCGAGGGCGTCGGCGGCCCCGGTACCAAGGGCCTGTCCCTGTTCGTGGTGCCGAAGTACCACTTCGACGAGAACACCGGCGAGCTGGGCGAGCGCAACGGCGTCTTCGCCACCAACGTCGAGCACAAGATGGGCCTGAAGGTCTCCAACACCTGCGAGGTGACCTTCGGCGAGCACGGCGTACCGGCCAAGGGCTGGCTGCTGGGTGAGAAGCACGAGGGCATCCGGCAGATGTTCATGATCATCGAGAACGCCCGGATGATGGTCGGCACCAAGGCCATCGCCACCCTCTCGACCGGTTACCTGAACGCCCTGGAGTACGCCAAGAGCCGGGTGCAGGGCGCCGACCTGACGAACCAGGCCGACAAGACCGCGCCGCGCGTCACGATCACTCACCACCCGGACGTGCGCCGCTCGCTGATGCTGCAGAAGTCGTACGCCGAGGGCCTGCGCGCCCTGGTCTGCTACACCGCCACCTGGCAGGACAAGATCGCCATTGCCGAGGCGGCCGGCGACGAGAAGACGACCAAGCTCGCCAAGCGGGTCAACGACCTGCTCCTTCCGCTGGTCAAGGGCGTCGGCTCGGAGCGGGCGTACGAGCTGCTCGGCCACGAGTCGTTGCAGACCTTCGGTGGCTCCGGCTTCCTCCAGGACTACCCGCTGGAGCAGTACGTCCGGGACTCGAAGATCGACACCCTGTACGAGGGCACCACCGCCATCCAGAGCCTGGACCTCATCTTCCGGAAGATCGTCCGGGACAACGGCAAGGCGCTGATGGCGGTTGCCGGCGAGATCCAGGAGTTCATCACCACCGAGGCCGGCAACGGTCAGCTCAAGGAGGAGCGGCAGGCGCTGGGCAAGGCGCTCGCCGAGATCCAGAACATGGTCGGCGTGCTCACCGGCTGGCTGGGCGAGGCGCAGGGTGGCGACACCCGTGCCCTCTACAAGGTCGGCCTGAGCGGTCGCCGGTTCCTGCTGGCGATCGGCGACCTGGTCGTCGGCTGGCTGCTCCAGAAGCAGGCCGACGTGGCCCTGAAGGCGCTGGCCGGCGAGGTCGGCGCCGCCGACAAGGCGTTCTACACCGGCAAGGTTGCCGCGGCCCGGTTCTTCGCCCGCGAGGTGCTGCCCCGCATCGGCGCCGACCGGCGGATCATCGAGGGCACCGACCTGGACATCATGGACCTCCCGGAGGAGGCCTTCTGAGGTAGGCCGCCGGGCGTGTCCCGGCGGTGACTCGGCACGACGGCCGGCGGGCAGCACCCGCCGGCCGTCGTCGTTTGCTCCCCGTCCGTTGTCGTTGCTCCCGGCCGTCGTCGTTCATGTCCCGTCGGCCCTCGTTTCGTCTTGCCCTTGCCCTTGCCCTCGCCCTTGCCCTCGCTGTCGTCCTTCCGCCGCATGCCGAGGGGGTCGCGCGGCGGCGGCCGGGACGGGGCCGTGATCCCCATGCCGCTCTGCCGGGTTTGCCCGCTCGGCCGATCACCGGATTTGCCCGCTCGGCCGATCACGCAGCGTGGTGGGCCCGCGCTTCCGTGACCAGTCACTCTCCCCGCCCTTTGCTCTGCAGCCACGGAAGCACCAGCGACTCTCGGTAGCTGTTGCTTCCGTGGCTGCAAAGCAAAGCGGCTGCGGGATGGTGTCACTACGGCGCCCAAGCGCGCCGAATTGAGTCCGTTCCTCGGGTTTGCACCTTTTGCGGCAATGACGCTCCGTGGTGGTGGCCCAGTGGCTCTTGACGCTCGCGCTTCGGTGGGCAGTCACCGATCGTGGTGGCGTCGGCGGCGTTCCGCTGGCCGGATTCGGGGACGCCATCCGGGTAGCCGGTCGATGTGACGGGTAACCGTCGCTGGGCCAGGTCAGAGAACGCCCAGAGCCACCGCACGAAGGAGTGCAGCGCACATGGGCATTGGTAGCGGAATCTTCCTGATCGCGATCGGCGCGATCCTCACCTTCGCCATCAGGGCCAACGTCTGGTGGGTCGACCTGCGTGCGGTCGGCTGGGTGTTCATCCTGGCCGGGCTGGGCGTACTGCTCACCACGCTCTGGTTCTGGCAGGACCGGCGAAAGCGGGCGCGGACCCTGATCGTGGAGGAGAACCGGCTCTCACATCCGACCGCGATGATGCCGCCGCCGCCCGACCCGCCGCCGCCGACCGCGCCGCCGTCCTGAGCCGACGCACGGCCCACGAGCCACCCGCCACGCACCGGCGGGTGGCTCAGCCGCGTGCCGTGTGCCGGTCGGTGATCGGCGCGCAATCCCGGTCGAATTTCGCCCAGTCGACGTCGGACCGATGCACCACCACGTCGCTCGTGCGCATCCCGTCCTGATCCGCCCGCGCCGGATCGAGCAGGGCGGAGAGCAGCGAGATGCCCGGATTGTGGGCGACGAGCAGCACCGTACGGACGGCCGGGTCCACGCGCCGGACCAGGGTCAGCAGGTCCTCCGGGTGCGCCTCGTACGCGTCCGCCTCGTAACGGACGACGGGAGCGGGACCGGCCGAACCGCCCTCCGGCGGCGCTCCGGTCATGCCCATCGCCACGGCGTGCCAGGTCTCCCGGGTGCGCCGGGCGGTCGAGCAGATGACCAGATCCGGCAACAGGTCGTGCCTGGCCAGCCACGCCCCCGCCGCCGCGGCGTCGGCCTGCCCCCGCGGGGCCAGCGGGCGGCGTTCGTCCGGTCTCTCCCCGGGCTGCTCGGCCTTGGCGTGCCTGAGCAGCACCAACGTTCGTCCCTGGGCGTGAGCGTCCGTCATGTCCCCAGCTTGCCCGATTGGCGATCAGAGTGCCTGGGTAAGTCGATGGATGCCGCACCCTCACCGATGGCCGCGGCGGAGGGAAACGCCAGGGGACAGCCGAGGAGGCGACGACATGGGTATTGGTGGCAGCATCTTCCTGATCGCGTTGGGTGCGATCTTCGCGTTCGCCGTGGAGGCGGATCTGGGCTGGCTCAACGTGGCCGTCGTCGGCTGGGTGCTGATGCTCGCCGGCGTGGCGGCGCTGCTGGTCACCCTCCACTTCTGGAACTCGCGCCGCCGGACGGTGGTCACCCCGGTGCGCGGAAACCGGGTGGTCGCCGAGCGGGTGGTGCCGGTGCAGGACGACCGGGTCGTGGAGGAGTACCGCGAGGTGCGCCGGCCGTACGGCACCGCCTGACGTCCTGGCACACCGTCTCTCCGGGGCTCCGTCATGCGGCGGGGCCCCGGCGCTCGTCCGTCAGGCGAACAGGGCGAAGTAGATGGCGATGTGGTGGCAGATGGCGGCCAGCAGCGTGCAGGCGTGGAAGAACTCGTGGTGGCCGAAGACGGTGGGCCACGGGTTGGGCCGGCGTAGCGCGTAGAAGAACGCGCCGACGCTGTAGATCGCGCCGCCCACGATGAGCAGCACCAGCGCGGTGACGCCACCCTGGTGCAGGATGTCGGGCAGCATCGCGACCGAGACCCAGCCGAGTGCCAGGTAGAGCGGCGCGGAGACCCAGCGCGGGGCGTGCGGCCAGACCAGCTTGAGCGCCACGCCGGCGAGCGCGCCGCCCCAGACCAGCGACAGCATGATCGTGGCCGGCCGGGGTTCCAGCAGCAGTACGCAGAACGGTGTGTAGGTGCCGGCGATGAACACGAAGATCATCGAATGGTCCATCCGGCGCATGATCTGGTACCCGCGCTCGGACCACACGCGCCGGTGGTAGAGCGCGCTGGTGCCGAAGAGCCCGCACACCGTCAGGCTGTAGAGGACACAACTGACCAGGGGCGCCCAGCCGGGCCGGCTGGCGGCGATCGCGCTCAGCACGATGCCGCAGACCGCGGCGACGAAGAAGGCGTACGTGTGCAGCCAGCCGCGCATCCGGGGCTTACCGATGTCGACCGGCTTGAGTCGAAGCGGTGCGGAGGTGGTCACGTCATCAGGTTACGGCACCGTAGGTTACCTGCAGGTAGTGCGTCCGGTCACGTGAGATGACCACCGGTCGACCCTGTCGCCACCTGCCGATCGTGGAGTATGGCGGGATGCGGATCCGACCCGTCGGGGCGCACGCCCTGATGCTCGACTGTGCCGACGCCGACCAGGTGGAACGGTGGCGGGCGGAGTTGTGGTGGCGGCGCGAGCGCGGCGAGCTGACCGCCGTCGAGATCGTGCCGGCGGCGGTCACCGTCCTGCTCGACGGCGTGCCGGATCCGGCGGCGACGGCCGCCCGGATCGCCGCCTGGACCCCCGGGCCGGCCGGCACCCCCGCCCCCGGCCACGCACCCCCCGCCACCGACAGCACGATCGCCGCTGGCGGCAGCGCAGCCCTCGGGGCCGCCGGTGCGGGCACCGGCACGACCGTCGAGGTGCCGGTGACGTACGACGGGGAGGACCTGCCCCTCGTCGCCGACCACTGGGGGGTGGACGTGCCGGCGGTGGTCGAGCGGCTCACGAGCACCCCGTTCCGGGTGGCCTTCTGCGGCTTCGCCCCCGGGTTCGCCTACCTCACCGGGCTCCCCGCCGAACTGGCGGTGCCCCGGCTGCCCACCCCGCGCCCCCGGGTGCCCACCGGCTCGGTCGCCCTGGCCGGCCCGTACGCCGGGATCTATCCGGCGGCCTCGCCCGGCGGCTGGCTGCTGGTCGGACGCACCGACCTGCCCCTCTTCGACGTGCACGCCGACCCGCCGGCCCGGCTCACCCCGGGCACCCCGGTCCGCCTGGGGTCCGTGTGACCGCCGCCGTCGAGGTGCTCCGGGCCGGGGCGCTGACCACGGTCCAGGACCTGGGCCGGGTCGGTTGGGCGCACCTCGGCGTGCCCCGGTCGGGCGCGCTCGACCCGGCGGCGCTGCGGCTGGCCAACCGGCTCGTCGGCAACCCGGAGCCCACCGCCGGCCTGGAGATCACGATGACGGGCTGCGTGCTGCGGTTCCCCCGCGCGGCGACGGTCGCGGTGACCGGGGCCGGCGCCCACGTCCGGGTCGGCGACCGCCCCGGGGACGTGGGCCGGCCGCTGTCAGTGCCGGCGGGCAGCGTGCTGCGAATCGACCCGCCCCGCGACGGGCTGCGCAACTGGCTCGCGGTCGGCGGCGGCATCGACGTCGAGCCGGTGCTCGGCAGCCGGGCCACCGACACGCTCGCCGGGCTCGGCCCGCCCCCGCTGCGCGACGGCGACCGGCTGCCCCTGGGCGCACCGACCGGGCCACCCGCCCCGGTGGATTTCACCGTCCCGACGCCGGCCCCGGCCGAGCTGCGGCTGACGCTTCGCCTCGGCCCCCGTGCCGACTGGTTCACGCCGGCCGCGCTCGACCGGCTGTTCGGCAGCGCGTACACGGTCAGCCCGGTCAGCAACCGGGTCGGCGCGCGACTCACCGGCGCGGCCCTGCCCCGCGCGGTGGCCGGGGAACTGCCCAGCGAGGGCATCGTGCTCGGCGCGGTGCAGGTGCCGGCCGACGGCCAACCGCTGATCTTCCTGGCCGACCATCCGACCACCGGCGGGTACCCCGTCGTCGGGGTGGTGGACGACGTGACCCCGCTCGCCCAGGCCCGGCCAGGGACTACGGTCAGGTTCCATGGACCTCAACGCTGACCTCGGCGAGGGATTCGGCATCTGGCGGCTCGGCGACGACGCCGCCCTGCTGGATCTGATCACCTCCGCGAACGTCGCCTGCGGCTTCCACGCCGGTGACGCGTCCACGATGCGCCGCGTCTGCGCGGGCGCCGCCGAACGCGGGGTCGCCGTCGGCGCGCAGGTCGGCTACCGGGACCTCGCCGGCTTCGGCCGGCGACACATCGCGTACGACTTCGCGGAGCTGCGCGACGAGATCACCTACCAGCTCGGTGCCCTGGACGCGTTCTGCCGGCTGTTCCGCACCCGGGTCCGCTACCTGAAGCCGCACGGCGCGCTCTACCACGCCGCCGCCTGCGACGAGGCCCAGGCGGCGGCGGTGGTCGCGGCGGTCAGCGAGTACGACGACGGGCTGCCGCTGCTCTGCCTGCCCGGCTCGGTCCTCGCCCAGCTCGCCGCCGGGGCGGGGCTCCGGGTGGTCGCCGAGGGCTTCGCCGACCGGGGCTACCTGCCCAACGGTTCGCTGGTGCCCCGCTCCGCCCCCGGCGCGCTGGTCACCGACCCGGACGAGGTGGCTCTCCGGGCCGTCCGGATGGCCACCGAGCGGACGGTGGTCGCGGTCGACGGCAGCGTCGTACCGTGCCCCGTCGAGTCGATCTGCCTGCACGGCGACACCCCCGGCGCGGTCCGCTGCACCGAGTTGGTCCGCGCCGCGCTGATCGACGCGGGGGTCACGCTCACTCCGTTCGCGTGAAAGGAAGGGCACCTTCCTATCGCTTTTTGTAGAGGAAGGTGCCCTTCCTTACGCGGGCAGCGCGGCGGGCAGCGGCCGGGCGGCCGTCAGGTGTCGAGGCCGCGGAGCACCAGGGGCAGCCGGGCCGTGGCGCCGTCGGCCACCCGGACCGGTACGCCCCAGTCCTGGCGGGTCAGGTGGCAGGCCGCGTGCTCGACGTCCGCGTCGCAGGTCGCCGCCTGGGCGGTCACCTGGAGCACGCCCCCGGGCACGTCGCCGTTCACCACCAGCCGGCGGGACAGGTCCGTGCCGGCGCCGGCCCCCTCCAGCAGCAGCTCGGGCGGGGACGCGGACACGACCAGTCGCGTCGACGGGCCGTACGTCTCGTCGAGTTTCTGCCCCGGTGCGGGGGTGAAGACGACGTCCAGGGTCACCTCGCCGGCCGGCACGTCGGTGGGCTTGCGTTCGGTGCGGTGCCGGGGGCCGTCGACGGTGCGGGCGCCGGCCGCCGAGAGGGCGCCCGGCGCCAGCCGGGTCAGCCGGTGGGCGGCCGACTCCACCACCAGCACCTCGCCGGCCGGGGTGAGCACCAGGTCGCTCGGCTCGGCGAGCCCGTCGGCGACCGTGGAGACCCGGTCGCTCTCCGGATCGAAGCGGCGGACCGCCCCGTTGTACGTGTCGGCTACCAGCACCGAGCCGTCCGGCAGCGCGCACACCCCCAGCGGGTGCTGGAGCAACGCCTCCGACGCCGGCCCGTCGACGTGGCCGAAGTCGAAGAGGCCCTGCCCGACGGCGGTGCCCATGACGTCGTTCTCGACGTACCGGATCGCGCTGGTCTCGCTGTCGGCGATCCAGAGCCGGGCGCCGTCGGCGGAGACGGAGAGGCCCGACGGCTGCGCCATCCACGCCTCGGCCAGCAGGCCGTCGCGCAGGGCCTCGACGGTGGTGCCCGCGTACATGCCGGCGGTGCGCTTCACCGGGTCGAACCACCAGAGCTGGTGGATGCCGGCCATGGCGATGACGACCTTGTCGTCGTACCAGGCCAGGTCCCAGGGGGAGGAGAGGTCGACCGAGAGCGCGTCGTGCGCGTGGTCGTCGACCGTGGCCCGCCACTGCCGGCCGGTGCCGGCGACGGTGATGACCTCACCGTCCGCCAGGCGTACGCCGCGCAGCAGGTGGTTGACGGTGTCGGCGACGACCAGGTCGTAGCCGGCCACCTCGGCGGTGTGCGCGGGCAGCAGGCACAGCCCCTGCGGCTCGGAGAAGGTGGCCGCCCCGGCGGGACCGTCGGCGCGGCCCCGGCTGCCCGTGCCGATCCGGCGGACCAGGGTCTCGCCGTCCGGGGCCAGCTCGGCCAGGGAGTGCCGGGCCGAGTCCGACACCAGCAGGTTGCCGTTCTCCAGCAGCACCGCCTTGCCGGGGAAGCGCAGCGTGGTCTCCGGCTCGGCGGGCGGCACGTACGGGCCGTCGCCCCGGCGCAGGGTGCCCTTCGCCTCGTGGGTGGCGATCAGGTCGTCGATCAGGCGGGCCAGCCCTTCGGCGTGACCCTCGCCGGCCATCGTCGCCACCACGTAGCCCTCGGGGTCGATCACCGACAGGGTCGGCCAGGCGCGGGCCGCGTACTGCTGCCACATGCCCAGCTCGGGGTCGTCGAGCACGGGGTGGTGGACGCCGTACCGCTCCACCGCGGCGGCCAGCGCGTCCGGGTCCTTCTCGTGCTCGAACTTCGGCGAGTGCACGCCGATCACGACGAGCACGTCGCCGTACTTCTCCTCCAGCGGGCGCAGCTCGTCGAGCACGTGCAGGCAGTTGATGCAGCAGAAGGTCCAGAAGTCCAGAACGGCTATCCGGCCCCGGAGATCCTGCAACGTCAGGCTCTGTCCACCCGTGTTGAGCCACTGCCGGCCCCGCAGTTCGGGGGCACGTACGCGCGGTGTCGTTCCCATGTCTGTCAGCCTGCCACGTCGCCCCGGGCCGGGCCGGGTGTCGTGACCCGGACGACAGGCGGCTCCGCAAGCCCGCCCCGCTCCGCTGCGACGGGGGTCGCAACGGCCCGGGGCGGGCGGCCCGGGTGCCGGCTACAGGACGGGCGTCGCCCAGCGCACGAAGCGTCGGTCCAGGTCAACCGGCGGGTGGCCGTCCTGCTCGGCCAGGTGCTCCGCTGCCTCGGCCCGCAGCGTCTCCAGGTAGACCATCAGGCCCTTCCGGTTCTCGCGGTACTCGCCGAGGAGCCTCAGCTTCGCCGCCGAGCAGGGCCAGGCGATGCCGCATGACTGGCAGCGCCAGGTGGGCCGGGACGGCTGGTGCGGGAGGATGCGCCGGGGCTTCATCAGCCGACCCTCGCGGGAGTACGTGGCTGCGGCCGGCGTACGGACGGGGTGGTCGTGGGTCGCTCGGGCACGGTCTGACGCCAGCGCACCCCCTCGCGCCGGACGTACAACTCGCGTTTCGCGACGGCGGCGCCGTGGGCGTCGAGTTGGTAGCCCTCGAACCACAGCCACCCGTCGTACGTGTGCCGCTCGGGAAGCTCACGGATCACGCGGACGAGGATCGGGTTCACGAACTGCGGGGACGCGGCGTGGGTCAGGTGCACGACGTCGCCGGCCTTCAGCTTCACCACCGGCCCCCGTTCCGCCCATGGTCCCAGCGCGAGGCGGGGGCGACGTTGTTCACTCGCCCCGGCCCCCGGTACGGCGGGACGAAGGGCCCGATCGGACCGGGCACGATCGGGCGGGCCGGCGGCGTGTTGCTCTTCGGCGCGGGCTGCGGGGCGGGTTTCGGCTGGTCGTCGGGCACGGTGCTCCCCTCGGTCGGCGTAGGAAGAGGGGCCGCCGGGATGCCAACGGACGACGGCCCCTCCCTGGCAGCACGACCGGCGGGCTTCGGTGCCTCCACCGGCGCGTGCCATCTACTACGCAACGCTTCCATCGGGTTGCGGACGGTTGAACCGCCGCAATGAGGCCATCGAGGGACGTCTAGGAAAGGTCCCCAGGGGATGCCCAGGAACGAAGCGCTGCGCGAGGCCCTGACCGTGGCGGGCCTCACTGTCGCTGACCTTGCCGTTAAGTGCAACGTGGACGCGAAGACGGTTGAGCGGTGGATCAGCCGTGGTCGCCTTCCTCACCCTCGATCGCGGGTGCGAGTTGCCTCAGTCCTAGGTAAAGATGTAGATGTGCTGTGGCCTGACGTTGTTCGCCGTGCGGTGAAGGTAGGAGCAGACCGTGAGATCGTGGGCGTGTACCCGCGCCGATCCGACCTCCCACGCTCTTTGTTCGGTGAGTTGATTACGCAGGCGCGTTCACGGCTGTGGTTTGGTGGATACACCAGCTACTTCGTATGGCTGGAAGTATCAAACGCTGCCGCCAGGCTAGGCGCGAAGGCGCGTGAAGGCGCCGACATCCGGTTTCTGCTGGGTGATCCGGCTAGCTCGGTCACCGCGAACCGCGAACGCATCGAGGACACCCCGCTGACCCTCGCCACGCGCATTGCCATGACGCAGGCCGAGATCGCCAAGTCGCCAGAGGCACTGCCAACCCGTCTGACCGACCGCCACATTGCGATGTCGGTTTGGGTCTTCGACAGTGAGGCGATCGTGGCAACTCACATCGGCGCGGGTCTAGGCCAGGACTCGGTGACTCTGCACTTGCGGCGCAGAAATGCCGGCGGTGCGTTTGACCGCTATGTGGAGCACTTCGAGGAACTGTGGGCGGGCGCCCAGGTCGCCGAACGGGCCTGACCAAACCGCCCGACGCGGGCGCAGATCTGGACCAGACATCGGACCTTGTTAGCCTTGAACGACGTTGGGAGCGCATTCGCGGGGAGGCGCTTCCGCGCGGGCGGACCCTGGATCTCCTGAGAGAAGCGGCCAGATCATGGACATGACCGGCGCGCGGTGGCGCAAGAGCACGAAGAGCGGCGGCAACGGCGGCAACTGTGTCGAGGTCGCCGACAATCTGCCCGGCGCGGTGGGCGTCCGCGACTCGAAAGACCCGGCCGGCCCGGCCCTCGTCTTCGCGCCGGCCGCCTGGCGGGCGTTCGTCGCCCGGGTCGCCGAGCTGGCCTGACCGCCGTCCCGCCGCACCACCACCGACCACCCGAGACTGGCTAGATAGAGCGGGCCAGGCACCGGGCAGGGGCCATGCCCGGATCGCGGCGTGACACGATGCCCGCGTGGAGCAGGCTGAGCGCTACCCGCTGGTCCGGCTCGGCCCGGGGGCGGGTCCGCGTCTCGAATGGGAGAACTACGCCAGCCTCTTCGTCCTCGAAGCGTCCCAGGGCCTCATCGGTCCCGAGGTCCTCGGCGTCAGCGTCGAGGCCAGGGCGGATGAGATCATCGTCCACGTCTGCCTCCGCGAGGAGAACGAGGCGGTGGCGGACGACCTCGACGAGCTGGTGGCCGAGTTCGACGCCGTCCAGGGCGGCGTCGTGGAGCCGCAGGTCCGGGTCACGATAGCGAAGCATCTCGGCGACACCGATCCTCGCTGGCCGGGCTACTCCCACCCCCGGATCTTCCTGATCAGCGACCGCATGCGGGGGCGCTGAACCGAGGCGGCCACCCGCACGCTGCCGGCAAGCGGGGCAATCGAACGGTGGCGGTACCGCTATCGTGCGGGCCATGGGTGCGATCAGGCCGTGGCACATCGCCACGCTGTGCTGTCTCGTCACGTCCGTCGCGCTCATCGGCGGCCTGGTCTGGTACCTGGTCACGAGGGCCAACCGCCGCTAGCCGGGCACCGGCGCGAAGCGGGTAGCACGACGGCGGGGCCACGGTCTCCCGTGACCCCGCCGTCGTGAGTGGCTACTGACCTGCCGGCTTGAGGCAGAGCACCCGGTTCGCCCCGCCGCCCTGGAGCACCACGTGCGGCTGGGTCGGGTCGGCGCACTTGTCCTTGGCGTCCACCTTGGAGACCACGGTGAAGGCGCCGGCCTCGCCGCATCCCACCGCCGTCGCGCCCTCGCCCGACTGCTTGACGCAGCTACCGACCGCCGGGTCGAACGCCGGGGTCTCGTCCCCGCCGCCGAACTTGCCGAGCAGCATGAGCAGGCCCAGCGGCACCGCGAGGATGAGCACCGCCGCGACGAGCACCGCCGCGAGCACCCGGCCGTTGCGTACCTTCGGCGTGGGCGCCTCGGTCTTCGGCTCGGCGATCGGCTTGAACGAGTCGAACCGGTTCTGGTCCGGCTCCGGGGCACCCTGGTCCCAGGAGGGACCGGACTGCTGCGGGGGCGGCGGGAACGCCGCCGGGAACGCGCCGCCCGGCGAGGGCTCGGCCATCGGGGCGGGCCCGTAGCCGGGTGCCGCGCCGCCGGCTCCCGGAGCACCGAACTGGTCGGCGGGGCGCTCCGCGCCGCCATGCGGCCGGACCCCGTTCACGGGACGGTCGCTGACCGGCGCGTCGACGAAGGACGGCACGCCCGGCGGGAAGGCCGGGGGCGCGGCCGGCGAGGCGGGCGCGACGGGGGAGACCGCGCCGAAGACGGCCGTACCGCTCGGTGCCCGCTCGTCGAAGCGCGGCTCCGGCGCCTGGTCGAACCGGGACTCCGGGCCCTGGCCGAAGCGGTTGTCCTGCCCCTGGTCGAACCGGCTGCCGTGCCCCTGGTCGAAGCGCGGATCCGGCCCCTGGCCGAACCGGTCGTCCTGGCCCTGGTCGAAGCGCGGGCCCTGGTCGAAGCGCGGATCCGGGCCCTGGTTGAACCGGGGATCCGGGCCCTGGTCGAAGCGGGGCGACGGCGCGTGGTCCGGCCAGTGCGCCGCGTTCGGGTCGTCCTGCTCCGGCTCGTCCGCCGGCTCCGGGTTGGCCGGCCGGCCGTACACCCGGGGCTGCGGCGCGGGCGTGCCGGCCGGTCGCAGGGCCTGGTCGGTCGGCGGCATCACCCGGCTGGCCAGCGGCACCGAGGCGCTCGCGGAGACGCCGCCGGCCGCCGGATTGGCGGCCTCCGGCGACGTACGCGGAGCGGGGACCACCGGCCCGGCGGGGGACTGCGGCTCGTCGTGCCGGGAGCCGGCCTGGGCCCAGCCCGGCTGCTCCTGCTCGTACGCGGACGGGCCGGGCTGCTCGGGGGTGAACGCGGCCGGCGGAGCGAAGTCGGCCGGCGGGGCGGCGGCCAGGCTGGCACCGGGCACGCGCTGCTCCTGCGGGGGCAGCGGCACGGCGTTGCCGGGCGAGATGCCGGGGCCGGGAGCGGGCTGGTAGGCGGGCGGCTCCTCGGCCCGCTCCGCCTCCCAGCCGGTGCCGGCCCGGTTCGGGGCGGGCTCGTCCGGTGCGCCGGAGGCCGTTCCCTGGCCGCCCGACCCCGCCTCCGCGCGGCCCCACACCTCGTCGGCCGACCACGGCTCGACATCGGACAACGCCGGGTGGTCGGGGGCGTTGCCGGCCCGCTGCTGCGGGTTCTCGGTGGCGGAACCCCACGGCGCCGGTCCGCCGCCGTCGCCAGGCACCGGGACGGAGGCCCGGCCGGGCGGAGTGGACGTGGGCTGGGCGGGGCCCCAGCCGTTCGCGTCCCGGTCGTCGGGCTGCTGGGGCACCGAGGCGGCGCCCCGCGCGGGGCGGGCCGGCTCGTCCCGGGCCGCCCACTCCTCGCTCTGCGGCTGGTCGCCCTGCTGGCCGGTGCCGGGCCAGCCGCCGGAGCGGTTGGGGTCGTCCTGCTGCGCGGCCCAGTCGCCCTGCTCGGGGCGGGCGTCGGGAGCGGTGCCGTCCGGGCCGGCGGGGTCGTCCTGGCCGGACCAGGGCTGTCCGGCGGGGGCAGCGGGGGCGGGCTGCGGCACGCGGGCCGCGCCACGGGCGGCGGGCTCGGCCTGCGCCCAGGCCGGCGACGGCTGCTCGGTCGCCCCCCAGGCGGGCTGCTCCGGGGCGGCGTTCGGCGGCTGCGGGGTGGGGTGCGGCGGGGCGGGGTGCGGCGGCTGCGCGCCGGCGGCCCAGGCGGGGCCGGCCTGCTCCTGCGCGCCCGGCCATGCCGGCTGCGGCGACCCGCCGGCCGGCCCCCACTGGCCGGGCTGGGCCGGGTCGGTCTGCTGCGGTGCCTGGGCGGCCCACGCGGGGGCCGGCTGCTGCTCGCCCTGCACGCCCCAGGCGGGCGGGCTCGGCCGCCCGGACGGTGGCGGGGGCGCCCAGCCCAGATCGGGGGCGTCGACGCCGTAACCGTTGCCCTGCTGCGCCGGGCGGTCGCCGTACGGCGCCGGTCCGCCGGCGCCCGGCGACACCTCGTCCGGCTGCTGGCCGGGGTGGTGCGTGCCCTCGGACGTCATGCGTGCGCCTCCTCCATAACCTGTCGGCCGCCGCTGCCGATCGGTCTGCTCGGCAGGGTGGCCGGCGTCGCCGGTGTACCGGCAGTTCCGGCTCCCCGCACCGTATCCGGTGGCCGCCCGAGAGCGTCCGGGGAGCGCGGTCGTCACTCCACGTGGTCGGATGGTTTCGAGCGGCTTCTATCGACTCGACCCGCTCCGGCCGGGCGGGCGACGACCGAAGCCCACCGTACCGGGCGCTGCTGCGAGGCGGAATCCCGGTCTCAACCGGTGTGAAACGCCGATGACCCGCCCGGGCGGACCGGGCGGGTCATCGATCTGGAGGAGGTGAGAAAGGATCTGGGCGTCAGCTCATGTGACGCTGGGCGATGGCGAGGAGTTCTTCGCGGACCGCGGGCGAGTTGGCGGAGCGCAGCGCGTGCTCGATGGCGCGGGCGCGGCGGTTGGCGTCGCGGCGGTGGCGGATTCGCTCGATCATGCTCATGGTGGTCTCTCCTCCTGGGCTATTCGGTTGTCGACCCCTTGATGTCTCTATTGAACACCAAGACAGTGGCAACTTCCATCGATTCTTAGGTGAGCTGCGACACGAGCCTAACGATCGAAGGTTCGAGGGGTGGGTGACCGACGTTTCTGTTCCGGAATAGACGCGGCCGGTGTGCCGGGCGTTAACCCGTGGCACACCGGCCGTAGCTGGCGTCGAGACCGGTCAGGTCCAGGCGAGCAGCGCCGCCTCCGGATCGGCCAGGAAGTCCCCGATGTCGCGCAGGAACTTCGAGCCCAGCTCACCGTCGATGATCCGGTGGTCGAAGGAGAGGCCCAGCGTGGTGACCTGACGCGGCCGGACCTTGCCCTTGTGCACCCAGGGCATCTCGCGGACCGCGCCGAAGGCCAGGATGGCCGACTCGCCCGGAGGCAGGATCGGCGTACCGGTGTCCACTCCGAACACGCCGACGTTGGTGATCGTCAACGTGCCGCCGGACATGTCGGCCGGCGAGGTCTTCCCGGCCTTGGCCGTCTGCACCAGGCCGGTCATCGCGTCCGCCAGCTCGCGCAGCGAGAGCCGGCCGGCGTCCTTGATGTTCGGCACGATCAGCCCGCGCTCGGTGGCCGCCGCGATGCCCAGGTTGACGTACTCCTTGACCACGATCTCGTCGCCGGCCCAGGTCGAGTTGACCATCGGATGGCGCTTGACCGCCAGCAGCACCGCCTTGGCCACCAGCAGCAGCGGCGAGACCCGGACGTCGCGCCACTCCCGCCGGTCGCGGAGCCGGTCCAGGGCCTTCATCGCCCGGGTCACGTCGACGGTGAGGAACTCCGTGACGTGCGGCGCGGTGAACGCCGAGCGGGACATGTTCTCCGCGGTGAGCTTGCGTACCCCCTTGACGGGGATGCGCTGCTCGCGGTCCGCGCCGAAGCTCGCGGCCGTCGTGGCCGGGGCCGGCACCGCGGCCGGCGCGGCCGCCGCCGTGGCCCCGCTCGCCGCCTGCTGTACGTCCTCCCGGGTGATCGAGCCCAGCGGGCCCGACCCGGTCAGCGTGGCCAGGTCGACGCCGAGGTCCCTGGCGAGCTTGCGTACCGGCGGCTTGGCCAGCACCGGCCCACGGGCCGGGCCGTGCCCGTTCGACGGCGCGGTCACCACCGGAGCGACCGGAGCCGGCGGAGCGACCGGAGCCGGCGGGGCGGCCGGAGCCGGCGGGGCGGGCGCGACCGGGGCAGCCGCCTGGGTCGGCAGCGGGGTGCCGCCCCGGCGCGGGCGCCGCTTGGCCGCCGTGGTCCGCGGGCCGTAGCCGACCAGCACGGCGGTACGCCCACCCGGGGCGGGACCGCCGATCAGGCCCGGCTCGACCGCGCCCTCGGCCGGCGCGACCTCGACCGCGGCCAGCGACGCCGCCGACGGGGTCGGCAGGGCGGATGCCGGCGCACCGGTCGTCGACGCCTCGATCGGCCCGGCGCCCGGGTCGGTGTCGATAGCGATGATCGGCGTGCCGACCTCGACCGTGCTCCCCTGCGGGTGGAAGATCGCGTGCACCTGGCCGGCCCACTTCGCCGGGATCTCGACGGCCGCCTTGGCCGTCTCCACCTCGACGATCGGCTGGTTCAGCTCGATGACGTCACCGACCTCGACCAGCCAGGCGAGGATCTCCCCCTCGGTCAGGCCCTCGCCCAGGTCGGGCAGGTTGAATTCCTTGATCCGCGACATGCCGCTCACCAGCCGAAGGTGCGGTCGACGGCGTCGAGCACCCGGTCGAGGTCGGGCAGGTACTCCTCCTCCACCCGGGCCGCCGGGTAGGGGGTGTCGAAGCCGGTCACCCGCAGCACCGGGGACTCCAGGGAGTAGAAGCACTCCTCGGTGATCCGGGCCGCGATCTCCGAGCCCAGGCCCAGGTTGCCGGGGGCCTCGTGCACGACCACGCAGCGGCCGGTGCGCCGCACCGACTCGTAGGCGGCGGTCAGGTCCAGCGGGGAGAGCGTGCGCAGGTCGATGACCTCCAGCTCCCGGCCGTCCTCGGCGGCGGCGGTCGCCGCGTCCACGCAGGTCCGGACCATCGGCCCGTACGCCAGCACGGTGGCGTCCGTGCCGGGCCGGACGACCCGGGACGAGTGCAGCGGGTACGCGTCGGCCAGCGGGGCGTCCAGCTCCACCGGGCCCTTCTCCCAGTAGCGCCGCTTCGGCTCCAGGAAGACGATCGGGTCGTCCGAGGCGATCGCCTGCTGGATCATCGAGTAGGCGTCCTGCGGGTTGGCGCAGGACACCACCTTGAGGCCGGCGGTGTGGGCGAAGTAGGCCTCCGGCGACTCCGAGTGGTGCTCGACCGCGCCGATGCCACCGCCGAAGGGAATCCGGATGACCATCGGGATCCGGACCTTGCCCTGCGAGCGGTAGTGCATCTTCGCCACCTGCGACACGATCTGGTCGTACGCCGGGTAGACGAAGCCGTCGAACTGGATCTCGCAGACCGGCCGGAAGCCCCGGATGGCCAGGCCGACCGCGGTGCCGATGATGCCGGACTCGGCGAGCGGGGTGTCGATCACCCGCTGGTCGCCGAAGTCCTTCTGGAGGCCGTCGGTGATCCGGAAGACGCCGCCGAGCTTGCCGACGTCCTCGCCCATGATGACGACCTTCGGGTCGTTCTCCAGGGCCTTGCGCAGACCGGTGTTGAGGGCCTTGCCGAGGGTGAGCGTCTCCGTGGCCATCAGTGGGCGCTCCCCTCGAACGACTCCAGGTAGCTGGTGAACTGCGCCCGCTGCTCGTCGAGCTCGGGGGACCCGTGGGGGTAGACGTGGTCGAACATCGTCGCCGGCTCGGGGTCGGGCATGGCGAGCACCCGCTCGCGCAGGTGCACCGACTCGGTGCGCGCCTGCTCGTCGACGGCCGCGAAGAAGTCCGCGTCGGCGATCTGCTGCTTCTCCAGGAACGCCTTCATCCGGGCGATCGGGTCCTTGGCCTGCCAGGCCTCGACCTCGCTGGCGATCCGGTAGCGGGTCGGGTCGTCGGAGGTGGTGTGCGCCCCCATCCGGTAGGTGTAGGCCTCGATCAGGCTGGGGCCCTGGCCAAGCCGGGCGTTGTCCAGCGCGTGCCGGGTCACCGCGTACGAGGCCAGCACGTCGTTGCCGTCGACCCGGACGCCGGGGAAGCCGAAGCCGCCCGCCCGCTGGTAGAGCGGGACGCGGGTCTGCCGCTCCAGCGGCTCCGAGATGGCGTACTGGTTGTTCTGGCAGAAGAACACCAGCGGGGCGTTGAAGACGCTGGCCCAGACGAACGACTCGTTGACGTCGCCCTGGCTGGTGGCGCCGTCGCCGAAGTAGGCGATCACCGCCTCGCCGTCCTCGGTGCCGGTCTTGCCGTCCATGTGGACGCCCATGGCGTAGCCCGTCGCGTGCAGGGTCTGCGCCCCGATCACGATCGTGTACATGTTGAACTTGAACTCGTTCGGGTCCCAGCCGCCCTGGTCGACGCCCCGGAACAGGCCGAGCGGCATGATCGGGTCGATGCCCCGGCAGTAGAGGACGCCGTGCTCGCGGTAGGTCGGGAAGGCCATGTCCTGCGTACGCAGGGCGCGTCCCGAACCCACCTGCGCGGCCTCCTGGCCCAGCAGGCTGGCCCACAGGCCCAGCTCGCCCTGGCGCTGGAGCGCGGTGGCCTCGGCGTCGAGCTTGCGGACCAGCACGAGGTCGCGGTAGAGCCCGCGGTACTCCTCGTCGGTGAAGTCGACGCGGTACTCGGTCCCGTCCGGGCCGGTCGCACTCTCGCGCCGCTCGCCCTCCGGGGTGAGCAGCTGCACCAGCTGCGGGTCGCCGGTCGCGCCCTTCCTGGACCGGGGTGCGGCCCGTCGGCCGCGGCTGGAGACCCCGGGGTCGCCCTTTGCCATCCGTCTCTCCCTGTCTGTGTGCGTCGGCACCGGGGGGTCACCCGGCCGCGCAACTCGTGCGCCTGCCCGGCTGCTGCCGGACGGGTTCCTGGCGTCCGCGCCTAGCCCCGGTGGGGGTTGCCGCGCGGCATGAGCCGGATTCTTTGGCCGAACCCGGATCGGGAGCGCCGGCGCCCAGCCGTGCCTGCCGCGGGTGCGCGGAGGTCGTGGCTGCGTTGCCGTCGTGGTCCATATTCGCATCACACGTGAGCGTGCCCACAGTGCGCCTGTCCCCCGTCGGGCCGGTGACCTGTTTCGTCGCACGAAGTTCCCGGTGTCCCTTGCAGCGACTCCCGGCCGATCCGGTCATGGTTCGTCACCGTTCGGCCAGATAGGTGTGTCGACACGCTGTGCAGGGTTGGCTGACACAGCGTCACTGGTCCAGGCTGATTGTTGCGGGATCGTCCGCGTCGGGCGGTTTGCCGCTTCCGCGCGCCCAGGCTGTCGTCGGGCTTCGGGTCGGTCTCCGTGTCGCGCGACGGTGCCAACGAGGAGGAGTGCGGGTGTCCGAGCCAGGTGAAGGTCCCAGCGCCCCTCCCTTCCTCGGCCGGCACCGCGCCCACGGCGGCTATCGCCGGGTGGTCGGCGCGCACCGGGCGCCCGGCTTCGGCGGGCCGTCCCGGGGCTACCTGTTCACCGTGGCACTGCTCGCGGGCACCGCGTCGATGCCGATCCTCGCCGCGATCAGCACCGGCTCCGCCACGGTCGGCAGCACCGCCCTGCCGGACAGCAGCACGCCCTTCCTCCCGACGCCGTCGGTGGGCCCGGTGGTGATTCCGCTGCCGCCGACGAGCCAGCCGTCGACGGCCCCGTCGACCCCGTCCCCGAGCGTCTGGTGGCCCGTCGCGCCCACCCCGCGTACGCCGGTGGTCGCGGCGCCGGCCCCGGCGGAGCGCGACGTGCCCGCGCACCCGAGGCCGCCGGCTCCGGTGCCGATCCGGCCCGGGCCCGGCGCCAGGCCGGCCCCACCATCCTCGCCGAGCCCGGCCCCGAGTCCTTCGCCGTCGCCGAGTCCCTCGCCGAGCCCTTCGCCGAGTCCTTCGCCGTCGCCGAGCCTCTCGCTGGAGCCCTCGCCGAGCCCGAGCCCCAGCCCGGCGCCCACGCCGACGGATCCCCCGAGCGACGAACCGACGCCGGTGGAGCCGACGGTCACCGTCTCGGTATCGCCTTCGGTGCCCGAGCCGTCGGAGGCTCCCGCACCCACCGCGTCCTCCGCGCCTCCCGCGTCCACGACCTCCCCACTCCCGGGCGGCCCGACCGCTCTGCCTGCACCAGAGGCGGGACGCTGAGCGCAGCGAAAGGCGGAGGTGGGCCCAGGGCTCATCCGGCGGCCGGGCCCCGACCCGGCCCGGCCCTGCGGCTCGCCCGCTTCGTCACCGAGCTGACCGCGCCCGCGGTGCTCGTGTCGGCACTGACGCTGGCGGTCGGCTGGCACAGCGCCCGGGACGGCGCGTACGGCCTGGCCTGGGGGCTGCTGGCCACGCTCTTCGTCAGCGGCATCCCGTTCGCGTACATCGTCGGCGGGGTGCGCCGGGGCCGGCTGACCGACCACCATGTGGGGGCCCGCGAGCAGCGCCGGGTCCCGCTGCTGTTCGGCCTCGGCTCGGTGGCCGCCGGCCTGGCCCTGCTCGCGGTACTCGGCGCGCCCCGGCCGGTGCTGGCCCTGGCCGCCGCCGGGCTGGTCGGCCTGGTGGTCGCCGTGGCGGTGAGCCACTGGTGGAAGATGTCGATCCACTCGGCGGTGGCCGCGGGCACCGTGGTCGTCCTGGTGCTCACGTTCGGGGTGGGGTTGCTGGCGACCGCGCCGCTGCTCGCGCTCGTCGGCTGGTCCAGGGTCCGCCTGCGCGACCACACGGTGCCCCAGGTGCTCGCGGGCGCAGTCCTGGGCGCCCTGGTAGCCACCCTGGTCTTCGCCCCCCTCCACTGACCCGCCCCCGCCTCCCGCCCCCCGCTCCCGCGGACCGGCCCGTTGATCATGACGTTGGCGGCAGTGGAGGAGATCGACTTCGCCGCCAACGTCATGATCAACGCGAGGGTGTGCGGGTGGGGGTTAGGCGGGGTCGTCCGTCAGGCGGTGGCGGTTGGCCTCGATCCACGCGTCCAGGGCGGCCGGGTCGTCGGGGTCGACGCCGTCAGCCATGAGCTGCGCGACGGCGGCGGTGGCGGGGCTGCGGCGTTCGCCCGTGCTGTAGAGGCGCGCGAACTCCGGCACCATCTCCTCGATGGCGGTGTCGGTCTGCGCCGCCGCGCGCGCCGGCAGCCCGCGCTTGCGGGCGGCGTACCCGGCCCAGCCGCGCAGCACCCGGGGCAGCAGCGCGGCGTCGTCCATGTCCAGCACCGCCCGCCGGTGCACCCAGTCGAGCAGGAACAGCCCGCAGACGGTGGGGCTCCACCGCAGCGGGTCGGCGTCCGGGAAGCTGGCCGCGTGGTCCAGCAGCAGGCTGAGGCAGAAGTGCAACGAGGCCAGCTCCGCCCCGTCGATGGCGTCCAGGCCGAACCGGGCCGCCTCCGGTGCGGCGAGGAACCGGCGGACCAGCTCCGTACGCTCGGCGGCGGACAGCGGCTCGGCGGCGGGCACGGGGGCCGCTCCGGCGGCCTGGGGCAGCCGCGCCAGCCGCGCGCCGAGCAGGGCGCGGTCGGTGGCGAGCGAATCCTCCCCGGGCAGTTCGGCGAGACCGTCGGTGATCGTCAGGTGGCGGGTCACCTCGGCGCGCATCCGGGCCGGGTCCTCGTCGCGGAACCAGGTCAGCTCGTCCCCGGCGCACATCTGCCGGACCTGGTCGAGGATCCGGTCGGGCGGCCCGCCGACGAAGATGTCCTTGGTGATGCCGATGTTGTGGTCGAGGAGGGTCACCACGGCGTGCGCCGCACCGCCGGCCGGCTCGTCGTAGGCGAAGGTCGCCAGGTAGGAGGTCTGGTCGCCGTAGACGTCGCCGTACGACCAGCAGCCTGTCAGGTGCACCCGGCCGAGCTGCGCGGCCCAGGCGGGGGTGACCGCGCCGGGGCGGATCCGCCCGGCACCCTCGGCGTCGGGCACCAGCGCGGCGAACACGGAGCGGATGGTGGTCGCCGCGGCCGAGCGGCGGCGGGAGGTGGCGGCCAGGAATCCGGCCACGAACTCCCGGACGGCGGCGTCACGCTCGGCCTCCGCGACCGAGTAGACGCTGCCGAGCAGGGCCGCGCCGAGCATCTCCGCGTCGAGCGCGCTGTCCAGCTTGGCCACGTCGCGGGCGGCGTGCAGCACCGCGTCGTAGGGGGTCTGAGGCGTTCCCATCCACCGACCCTACGCTGCCGCCCGCCTCCGGACGGCACGAGCGACCCGAGCGTTCGCCCGCGTCGTGGGCACACCGCCGCCGACCTGCGGCTGGGGCGGACCGGATTTCCGGCTCAGCGGCCGGCGGCCTCCCGCAGGGCCGTCCGGGCCTCGGCGTAGGAGGTGAGGACCGACCGGACCGGGGCCAACACGTACTCCTCGCCGACGACCGTCACCGCGCCGGTGAGGCGCTGCTCGGCCCGGTGCCGGGCACGGCGCGCCGCCCACCGGACGATCGGCCTGGTCAGGGCGGCCACCAGCAGCCCGGCGAGCAGGCCGCCGAGGAGCAGCAGGGTGGGCAGCGGCACTTCGCCGACCATCGGGTGCTCCAGCGCCGGCAGCCCCAGCGCGCGCAGCGCGTAGCCGAGTGCCAGCCAGCCCAACCCGGCCAGCGCGGAGATGGTCACCAGCCACTGGAGGCCGCCGACGAACGGCCACCACAACGGGCGGCGGTCCATGCCGAGATCCGTCTCGGCCACCGCGCGGTCCAGCGCGTCCGGCAGGTCGTTGAGGCGGGACCGGGCTGCGGCGGTCACCGCGGCGGGCCAGGAGGCGGGCAGCCCCGTCCCGGCCCGGTCGGCCACCGACCGGATCGCCAGCCCGAGCGCCGAGCGCTGTGCGGCCGTGGGATCGGGCACCGAGGTCGCGGCGACCAGGCTCTTCGCCGGCTCGTCGCGGCCGGCGGCCGGGCCGGGCAGGTGCAGCCGGCGCAGCGGGTCCGGCCGCAGCCGCCGCCAACCCCGGACCAGCGGCCAGCCGGTGGCCGCCCCACCCCGGTGCCGGTACGCCAGCTCGACCGCGTCGGCGACCGCCGGCACCCCGGCCGCGCCGGCCAGCGCCCGGCGCAGCTCGTCGGCTGCGGCGTCCGGCCCGTCGGTCGGCGCGGTCTCCCCGATCAGTTCGTCGAGCCCGCCCACCACCGCGTCCAGGTCGCCCCGGAGCCGGCGCAGCGCGGCCTGCCGCTCGGCGACCGTCCGCTCCAGCGCCTCCCGCAGCCCGACCATGGCCGCCGGGTCGACGGCGGCGGTGGCCAGCAGCGGTACGCCGTCGAGGCCGTCCGCGTCGAGCAGCCGGCGCAGGTCGGCCAGGACCCGGGGTAGCTCGGCCGGGGGCAACCGGTCGGCCTGGTTGAGCACGACAAGGGTGACGTCCCGGTGGCGGTGGAACTCGCGCAGGTAGCTGGTGTGGATGACGCGGTCGGCGTACTTCTGCGGGTCGACCACCCAGATCACGAGGTCGACCAGGCCGAGCAGCCGGTCCACCTCCAGCTGGTGGGACCGCTGCACCGAGTCGAAGTCCGGCAGGTCGAGCAGGATCAGCCCGTGCAGGGCGGACTCGTCGTCGGCGTCCAGCACGCTCTCCCGGACGAACCGGTGCCGGGGCAGCACGCCGACCCAGTCGAGCAGCCGGTTGCCGCCGTCGAGCGGCCCCCAGACACAGGCGTGCGCGACACCGGTGGTGGGGCGGCGGACCCCGACTCTGGAGAGTTCCATCCGGGCCAGCGCGTTGAACAGGCTGGACTTGCCGCTGCCGGTCGCGCCGGCGAGGGCCACCACCGTGTGGTCGCGGGAGAGCGCCAGCCGGGTGCCGGCCCGCTCGACCAGGGTGTGCGCCGTCACCAGCCGGGCGTCCGGCAGGTGGCCGTCGACGATGGTGAGGAAGCGGCGCAGGGCGTCGAGACGGGCGACGAGCGTGTCGGCGTCCACCCGCTGGTCACCGCGGAACGCCTCGCGCATCCGCCCGACGATGTTCGTCATGACCCTCCACCCTCGGTGCCGGGGACGTCCGGGGCCGCGTCGGCGAGGCCGCTGCGGTGCCGGGCGACCTCCACCCCGTGGGCGGCCCGGCGCAGGGCCGCCGCGGTGTCCATGGCGGGCCGTGCCTGCTCCGTCCGGTCCAGGTAGCGGGTGGCCTCGTCGTTCAGCAGGGCCCGCACCCGGTCCAGCAGGTCGGCCCGGGCCTTGGTGGCCAGCGTACGCACGGCCTGGTCGCCGAAGATCGCCTGGAGCACGGTCTGCGCCGCGACGGTCGTGCCGGCCCCGGTGGCGACCTCCAGCCCGGTGGGGATGAACGCCGTCGAGGCGAACACCGCGATCATCACGGCCAGCCCGGTGGCGTTCACCGCGTACGCGGCCGTCCGGGCCACGAAGCGCCGGTCGCCGCCCTCGACCCGGACCAGCTCCAGCACGACGCGCTGCCAGTCCCGGACCAGGCGTTCGGCCCGCGCGGGCAGGTCGTCGGCCGGGTGCGCGAGCGCCGGTTCGAGCAGCGCCGCCCCGGCCGGATGCGCCTTCCAGCCCGTGTACGCGTTCTCCGCCGCCTCGGCGGCGACGCCGCGCAGCAGGGTCACCAGCTGGGACTCGATCGCGTCCCGCAGCTCGGAGGCGGGCGCGGGGCGGCCGGTGACCGCGGCCACCACCCGGTCGCGGAACCGCCCGACACGGGCCTCCAGGGTGCGGAAGAACTCGCCCGTGCCGACGAGCTCCTGCCAGCGGGCGAGCACCTCGCCGCGGAGCAGCCGACCGTCCCGCAGCCCCTGCTCGACCGTCCGCTGCGCCCCCCGGTACGCGGCCAGCACCCGCTCGTCGAGCGCGTCGGCGGCGGCGAGCTGCTCGTCGACGGCGTCGGCCAGCCCTTCGACGGCCGGGTGCAGCGCGGCGAGCGCGCCGTCGAGGGTCTGCCGGACGACGGCGGCCCGGGCGTCGGCGTCGGCGGCCAGTTGGGCGAACCAGGTGGCGAGCGGCGCGGTGACCCGGTCGGGCAACAGGCCCTGCCCGTCGACCCAGGTCTCCGGCAACACGAAGAGCGGGGCCGCCCCCAGATCCTGTGCGGCGAGCATCTCCGACAGGTGGGCGGCGATCTCGTCGGCCGCCTCCGGGGGCACCCGGTCCAGCACCATGGCGATGACCGCGCCCCGGGCCCGGGCGCTGCGCAGCAGCTCCCAGGGGACCGCGTCGGCGTAGCGGGCGGCGGTGGTGACGAACAGCCAGAGGTCGGCGGCGGCGAGGAGCTGGCCGGCCAGCGCCCGGTTGGCGTCGACCACCGAGTCGATGTCGGGCGCGTCGAGGAAGGCCAGCCCGGCCGGCAGCGCCGGGGCGGAGACCAGTTGCAGGGTGCGCGAATCCTCGCTGGGCTCGGTGGTGCGGGTGAGGCCGGGCAGCAGCTCGCCCTGCCGGAACCAGCCCGAGTCGGCGGGGTTGCAGACCAGCACCGGCGAGCGGGTGGTCGGGCGGAGCACCCCGGCCGCGCTCACCCGCGCCTGCACGAGGCTGTTGACCAGGGTCGACTTGCCCGCGCCGGTGGACCCGCCGACGACCACGAGCAACGGCGCGTCGAGCCGGCGCAGGCGGGGCAGCAGGTAGTCGTCGAGCTGGTCGGTGAGCCTTCCGCTGGCGTGTCTGGCGGGCTCGGCGGAGGGCAGCGTGAGCGGGAACCGGGCCGCCCCGATCGCGGCACGCAGGCCGGCCAGTGCGGCGGGCAGGCTGTCGTCCCCGGTGCTGGCGGGCCGGTCCTTCCCGGCCTCCGTGGAGCCGGTGCGGGCTGCGACGGCGGGCGTGCCGGCCGGGATGGCGGTATCGCCGTGCGTCGTCACCGCTAAAGCGTGCCCGACCGATGCAAGGGAAGACAACCGGGCGTTGTCAAACCCGGGGTTGCGTCGGGTCGACTCAACCTCGACTTGACGATTTCCCGGGGCGTGGCACTATTGAGTCAAGTTCACTCAACTTGTGGTGGGGTCGCTGCGGGCGACGCCCGCCGGGCAGGTCAGCGGGGCTGTCCCGGGATCTGCCCACAACGTCATGAAGCGAGGAAGCGAAGATGGCACGTGCGGTCGGTATCGACCTCGGCACGACGAACTCCTGCGTCAGCGTCCTGGAGGGCGGTGAGCCCACCGTCATCGCCAACGCTGAGGGATCGCGGACGACCCCGTCGATCGTCGCGTTCGCCCGCAACGGCGAGGTGCTCGTCGGTGAGGTCGCCAAGCGCCAGGCGGTGACCAACCCGGACCGGACGATCCGCTCGGTCAAGCGGGAGATCGGCACCAACTGGTCCGTCGACATCGACGGCAAGAAGTACACCCCGCAGGAGATCTCGGCCCGCACGCTGATGAAGCTCAAGCGGGACGCCGAGGCGTACCTGGGCGAGCAGATCACCGACGCGGTGATCACCGTCCCGGCCTACTTCAACGACGGCCAGCGCCAGGCCACCAAGGAGGCCGGCGAGATCGCCGGCTTCAACGTGCTGCGGATCGTGAACGAGCCGACCGCCGCGGCCCTGGCGTACGGGCTGGACAAGGGCTCCAAGGAGCAGACCGTCCTGGTCTTCGACCTCGGCGGCGGCACCTTCGACGTGTCGCTGCTCGAGTTGGCCGAGGGCGTCGTCGAGGTCAAGTCGACGAGCGGTGACAACAACCTCGGTGGCGACGACTGGGACCAGCGGATCATCGACCACCTGGTGAAGACCTTCCGCGGCGAGCACGGCATCGACCTGGGCCAGGACAAGATGGCCCTCCAGCGGCTCCGCGAGGCGGCCGAGAAGGCCAAGATCGAGCTGTCCGCCGCCACCACCACCAACATCAACCTGCCGTACATCACGGCCGGCGCGGCGGGCCCGCTGCACCTGGACGTGACCCTCAGCCGGGCCGAGTTCCAGCGGATGACGCAGGACCTGCTGGACCGCTGCAAGGGCCCGTTCGAGCAGGCCGTGAAGGACGCCGGCATCAAGGTCTCCGACGTCGAGCACGTCATCATGGTCGGCGGCTCGACCCGGATGCCGGCCGTGACCGACCTGGTCAAGCAGCTCACCGGCAAGGAGCCCAACAAGGGCGTCAACCCGGACGAGGTCGTCGCCGTCGGCGCCGCCCTCCAGGCCGGCGTGCTCAAGGGCGAGGTCAAGGACGTCCTGCTGCTCGACGTGACCCCGCTGAGCCTGGGCATCGAGACCAAGGGCGGCATCTTCACCAAGCTGATCGAGCGCAACACCACCATCCCGACCAAGCGCTCCGAGGTCTTCACCACGGCGGACGACAACCAGCCGTCGGTGCTGATCCAGGTGTTCCAGGGCGAGCGGGAGATCGCGGCCTACAACAAGAAGCTCGGCACCTTCGAGCTGACCGGCCTCCCGCCGGCGCCGCGCGGCGTGCCGCAGATCGAGGTCACGTTCGACATCGACGCCAACGGCATCGTCAACGTCCACGCCAAGGACCTCGGCACCGGCAAGGAACAGAAGATGACGATCACCGGCGGCTCCTCGCTGCCGAAGGACGACATCGAGCGGATGCGCCGCGACGCCGAGGAGCACGCCGAGGACGACAAGCGTCGTCGCGACGAGGCCGAGACGCGCAACCTGGCCGAGGCGCTCCAGTGGCAGACCGAGAAGTTCCTGGCCGAGAGTGGCGACAAGTTGCCGTCGGAGTCCCGTGACCAGATCAACGAGGCGCTCGGTGAGCTGCGTGGCGCGCTCGGCGGCCAGGACATCGAGAAGATCAAGTCGGCGCACGAGAAGCTGGCGCAGGTCTCCCAGCAGGCCGGTTCGCTGCTCTACAGCCAGCAGGGCGAGCAGCCGGGCGAGGCCGGACCGGGTGCCGCGGGTGCCGCGGGCGCCGGCGCGGCCGGGGCACAGGCCGGCGGCCCTGCCGGTGGTGCGGACGACGTGGTCGACGCGGAGATCGTGGACGAGGACAAGAAGTGACGGAGAAGCCACAAGCCGCCGACCCGGGCTCGACCGGGTCGGCGCCGGGTGGCTCCGCGCCCGCCGAGCAGGCCGGTGACGGGCCGCGGGTGGTCATCCGCAACAACCGCAAGATCCGCGAGACCAGCGAGCCGGCCGCCGCCGACGCCGGGTCGGACGTCCCGGCCGAGGGCCTGGTCGAGGAGGCCGAGGTCGTGGTCGACGAGATCGAGGTCGAGGCAGCCGAGGTGACCGGCCCGCCGGTGGTGGACGCCCCGGCGAAGCCGGTCGACGGCGGCGGCTCCGCGCTCGGCGCCGAACTGGAGGCGCTGCGCACGGAGCTGGAGGAGCGCACCCGGGACCTGCAACGGGTGACGGCGGAGTACGCCAACTACCGCAAGCGGGTGGACCGGGACAAGGGTCTGGTCACCGAGCAGGCGACCGGCGCGGTGCTGGCCGCGTTGCTGCCGATCCTCGACGACCTGGACCGGGCCCGCGAGCACGGCGACCTGGTCGGGCCGTTCGGCACGGTGGCGGAACAGCTCACCACGGCGCTCGGCAAGTTCGGGCTGACCCCGTTCGGTGAGCAGGGCGACCCGTTCGACCCGACCCGGCACGAGGCGGTGGCCCACCAGACCTCGGCCGACGTCACCGAGCCCACCTGCGTGCAGGTGATGCGCCGGGGCTACCAGGTCGGTGAGCGGCTGCTGCGGCCCGCGATGGTCGCGGTCGCCGACCCGGAGTAGTGCCGAACGACGACGGCCGGACCGTCCCGCCCGCCCGCGAGGGCGGGCGGGACGGTCGGTCCCCAGCCAGGGAGGGGGTGGACCGGTGAGTTCCAAGGACTGGATCGAGAAGGACTTCTACGCCGTGCTGGGCGTTGACAAGGCCGCCTCCGGCGACGACGTCAAGAAGGCGTACCGGAAGCTGGCCCGGGATTCGCACCCGGACCACAACCCCGGTGACCCGAAGGCCGAGGAGCGGTTCAAGGCCGCCTCCGAGGCGTACGCCGTGCTCGGCGACGACGCCAAGCGGCGCGAGTACGACGAGTTGCGGTCGCTGTTCGGCTCGGGCGCGTTCCGGCGCGGCGCCCGCAGTGCGGGCCAGCCCGGCGGCATGCCGTTCGACGTCTCCGACCTCTTCGGCGGCGCGTCGGGCGGGGCCGGTGACCGCCGCTTCGGTGGGGCGGGCTTCCAGGACCTGTTCAGCTCGATCTTCACCGGTGGCGCCGGTGGTCCCGGCGGCGGGGCGGCACCCCGTGGCCCCGGCCGGGGGCGCGACGTCGAGGCGGAGGTGGCGCTGGACTTCGAGGACGCCGTACGCGGGGTGACGCTGCCGCTGACACTGCGCGCCCCGGGGGTCTGCGACACCTGCCACGGCAACGGGGCCAAGCCCGGCACCCAGCCGCGCACCTGCCAGGTGTGCCACGGGTCCGGGGTGACCAACCGCAACCAGGGGTCGTTCAGCTTCTCCGAGCCGTGCCGCAACTGTCAGGGTGTGGGCACGGTCGTGGACGAGAAGTGCCCCGAGTGCCAGGGCACGGGCGGGGTCACCAAGACCCGCACGCTGAACGTCCGCTTTCCGGCCGGGGTGGCCGACGGCCAGAAGATCCGGCTGGCCGGGCGGGGCGAACCCGGCGTGCGGGGCGGCCCGGCGGGCGACCTCTTCGTGCACGTCAAGGTGCGGCCGGACGAGGTGTTCGGGCGTACCGGCGACGACCTCACGTTGACGGTGCCGGTGACGTTCGCGGAGGCCGTGCTCGGCACGGACCTGCGGGTGCCGACGCTCGACGGCGCGGTGACCCTGCGGGTGCCGCCCGGTACGCCGAGCGGCCGGATCCTGCGGGCCCGGGGCAAGGGGGTGGTCCGCCGCGACGGTCAGGCGGGCGACCTGTTGGTGACGCTCGACGTGGTGGTACCCGCCCGGGTGTCCGACGAGGCCCGCGCGGCGTTGGAGAGCTTCGCCGCGCAGACCCCGGCCGCCGCCCGGGAACATCTCGACGCGCGGGTGCGTCGATTCAGTTGACCCGGTGTTCAGTCGGCTCGGTGGAGTGCACGCGGAGGTGAGCGGGATGTCGGACGAGTTCGTCGGTTCGGGTGACCCTGCCTACGAGGCCAAGGTACTGATGATCTCGGTGGCGGCGAGGATGGCGGGAATGCACCCGCAGACCCTGCGCCAGTACGACCGGCTGGGCCTGGTCCAGCCGGGGCGGGCGGCCGGTGGCGGGCGGCGGTACAGCGTCCGGGACGTGGTGCTGCTGCGCGAGGTCCAGCGGCTCAGCCAGGACGACGGCATCAACCTGGCCGGCGTCAAGCGGATCATCGGGCTGGAGGCGCTGCTGGAGCAGGCGCAGCAGCGGGTGGCCCGGCTCGAGGCGGAGCTGGACGCCGCCTACCGCCGGATCGCCGAGCTGGAGGCGCTGGCCCGCTTCCCGGGCAGCGACCTGGTCCCGACCAACCGCACCTCCACCGCGCTGGTGGTCTGGCGGCCCCGCCGGGCGCCCGACCGCTGACGAAACCGCCCCACCGCACACGCCGCACCACTCCACACCGCGCCCGGCTGCCTGTTCGCAGCCGGGCGCGGTCGTCGTCCCGCTCGCCGCCTGGCACCCTTCGGCGGCGGTTTCTTCCCGCTCGCCGCCTGGTGCCCTTCGGCGGCGGCATCTTCCCGCTCGCCGCCTGGCACCCTTCGGCGGCGGCATCTTCTCTGTCGGCGCTGTCGAGCTGCCCGCACAGACGGGGCACGCCGTCCAGACGTACCCGCCCATGCTCCTCGTCGGCCCCGTCCATGGCCGACGAGCTTCGCCGGGCCGCCGCCCGCCGTGCCTGTCCGCGCTGGTCCCATGGACGGGGCAGCTCGACAGCGCCCCGGTCGGAAGCTGCCCGGGCACCGCGTACGACTTCCGTGGTGTTCCGCGCGAGCGCGGTTGCCGGTTCGCCAGCGGGGGTGGCAGCCAATCCGTTAGCCTCAAATCGGGTTCAACCAGCTCAATCCGGACTCCGATGGCAGGGGGAGCCATGACGGAAGCGGCGAGGAAGGTTGCCAGGCAGACGGAGGACCGGCTCGACGCGGTGGCGAAGAACGTCCGGGAAAAGTTCGCCCGGGTCACCGGGGACAGCTTCACCGACAAGATCAAGAGTGGCAGGTTCGCCGACCAGGCCGATCAGCGTGTCGATCGGGGGCGCGACGAGGCGAGACGCCGTGAGCAGGGCGGATCGGCACGCTGACGATCCGCTGGCGTGCGGGCCGGGACCCACGGGGGGCCCCGGCCCGTTCGCTGTGTCGTGCGGGCCGGGACGTCGGGTTGCCCAAGGCGGGGGCCCCGGCCCGTTCGCTGTTCCGGAAAGGCGGCGTGCGGAGGCTCAGGCGATGCGGCGGTTCTCGCGCACCAGGCCGCCCTCACACCAGTCCCGGTAGACGAAGAGGTCCGGCCGGGCCAGCAGCACCCGGCTGTTGTGCGCCCAGGTGTGCATCAGGTCGTCGCCGTTGCGCTCGGCCTGCTCCACCAGCTTGCGGAAGCGGCGCTTGGGGTGGGCGCGGAAGTTCGTCCGGATGCCGTCGGCGGCGTAGATGTAGAGGCAGTGCAGCGCGAACCGGCGCGCCGGGCAGGCCGGGTCCATCGCCAGTTCGAAGAGCACCGCCACCAGCCGGTCACCGGAGACCAGCAGGTCCCAGTCGGGTGGCATCGAGGCCAGCGGCACCGAGTTCGGCTGGTAGGCCCACGTCCGCAGCTCGTTGGGGGTCGGGTCGACGGGGTTGGCGAAGCCCTGGAACGTCGACTCCCGCACGCTCACCTGCCAACCTTCCGCTCTCGTCCGCAGGGCGTCGGCCGCCCTGCGAGCTCTGGCTGCTGGGGCGAAACGGTAACCCGGCGGGCTGATCGGCGGTAGACCCGCAAGGAGCTTTTCGTCGACCGATGGCCGAGGGCCGGGCCGACCGTACGGTCGACCCGGCCCTCGGCCGGTGCCGGTGCTCAGTCCGTGACGGGTGCGGGCTGGGCCCGCTGGGCCGCGCCGCGTTGCCGCAGCCAGCGCTTGAACCACGCGAAGTCGGGCAGCCGCGCCAGCATCGGCCCGGTCACCACGGTGATCAGCACGTACGCCGTGGCGAGCGCCGCCAGCTTCGGCTCGACGCTGCCGGCGGCCACCGCGAGCCCGGCGATGACGATGGAGAACTCACCCCGTGGCACCAGGGCCAGTCCGGCCCGCCAGCGGCCGGGTTCGCCGATGCCGACCCGGCGTGCCGCCAGGTAGCCGGTGAGCGTCTTCGTCCCCATGGTGATGATGGCCAGCGCGAGCGCGGGCAGCAGCACCGGCGGGATGTCCCGAGGATCGGTGACCAGGCCGAAGAAGACGAAGAAGACCGCCGCGAACAGGTCCCGCAGCGGGGTGAGCAGCTCCGTGGCGTGGTGCGCCACGGGCCCGGAGAGCGCGATGCCGACCAGGAACGCGCCGACCGCCGCCGACACCTGGAGCTTCGCGGCGATGCCCGCCACCAGCAGGGTCATCCCGAGTACGCCGAGCAGCAGCGCCTCCGGGTCCTTCGCCGACATGGCCGTGGAGATCAGGTTGCCGTACTTGATGGCGACCACCAGCACCAGGAGCACGGTGCCGACCGCGACGCCGAGCGCGATCCCGCCGCCGAGCAGGCCGGTGCCGGCGAGCACCGCCGTCAGCAGGGGTAGGTACAACGCCATGGCCAGGTCCTCGATCACCAGGACCGACAGGATCACCGGCGTCTCCCGGTTACCGAGGCGGCCCAGGTCGCCGAGCACCTTGGCGATCACCCCGGAGGAGGAGACCCAGGTGATGCCGCCGAGCACCAGGGCGGCCACCCAGTCCCACCCGAGCAGCAACGCGAACGCGGCTCCCGGCAGCGCGTTGAGCAGCCCGTCGATCAGGCCGGCCGGGGCGGCCGAGCGCAGGTTGCCGACCAGTTCGTTGGCCGAGTACTCCAGACCCAGCATCACCAGCAGCAGGATCACGCCGATCTCGGCGCCGACCGCGAAGAACTCCTCGCTGGCGTTGAGCGGCAACAGCCCGCCGTGCCCGAACGCCAGCCCGGCGAGCAGGTAGAGGGGAATCGGGGAGAGGCCGATCCGGCGGCTCAGCCGGCCGAGGAGGCCGAGCAGGAACAGCAGCGCGCCGACCTCGATGAGCAGTGTTGTCGTGTGGTGCATCCGCGCCTCAGCCGTCCGGGTCGCTGTCGGCGAGGATGGCTGTCACGCCGTCGAGGCCCTTGCGGGTCCCTACGACGACCACCACGTCACCGGCCGCGAAGCGGAAGGACGGGTCCGGCGAGGCGATCACCTCGCCGTGGCGCAGCACCGCGACGATCGAGGCGCTCGTGCGGGAGCGTGCCTGCGTGTCACCGAGCTTGCGGTTGACGTACTTCGACCCGGCCGGAATGGCGATCTGCTCGGTGAGCAGCCCGGCGGCCTGGTCGCGCAGCCCGGACAGCTGACCCAGCATCAGCGACGCGCCGAGGATGTCGGCGAGCGCCTCCGCCTCGTCGTCGGTCAGCGGTATGTCGTGCTGGCATGAGTCAGGATCGTCCGGGTCGTAGAGGACGAGGTCACGGCGGCCATTGCGGTGGGAGACCACGCCGAGGCGGCGACCGGACTCCGTCAACAGATCGTGACGGACTCCGATGCCGGGCAGGGCGGTCTGTTCGACACGTACGCGCACGGCGCCAGGCTACTCCCCGCCGTCACCTGCGGATCCTGACAGGAGGGCGCCTTCCCGCTGAGTGATCCCTCAGTGCTCGTCCGCAACGAACCGCGTCGGCGCCGACGCTCCGTCGACCGGCCGTGAGTGATCCAGCTCACACGGCTAGGGTTGAGCGGAATAGGCTCAACTCTGGGAATGTCACTTCCCAGTGGACACGCCGATCCCGGGGGAGCCCATGAACACGGAACGCCTCACCACCAAGAGCCGCGAGACCATCACCGGTGCCGTCGCGCTGGCGAACCAGCGCGGACACGCCACCGTGGAACCCTGGCACCTGCTGCTGTCACTGCTCGACACCGACGGCTCGACGGCCGCCGGCCTGCTGCGCGCCGCCGGGGCCGACCCCGCCGAGCTGCGCCGGGTCGCCCAGCGCTCGGTTGACGCCCTGCCCGCCGCGCGCGGGTCCAGCATCGCCGAGCCGACCCTGGCCCGGGAGTTCGTCAACGCGATCGGGGCCGCCGAGCAGATCGCCCGGCCGCTCGGCGACGAGTACACCTCCACCGAGCACCTGCTCGCCGGCCTGGCCCGGGTGGGCGGCGCGGTGGCGAACGCGCTGAAGTCGGCCGGAGCCACCGAGGAGACGCTGGTCGCCGCCTTCCCGTCCGTACGCGGCGGGGACCGGCGGGTCACCAGCGCCGACCCGGAGCAGACCTACCAGGCCCTGGCCAAGTACGGGGTGGACCTGACCGCCAGCGCCCGCGACGGCAAGATCGACCCGGTCATCGGCCGGGATTCGGAGATCCGCCGGGTGATCCAGGTGCTGTCCCGGCGTACCAAGAACAACCCGGTGCTCATCGGCGAGCCCGGCGTCGGCAAGACCGCGATCGTCGAAGGGCTGGCCCAGCGGATCGTCGCCGGTGACGTGCCGGAGTCGCTGCGGGACAAGAAGCTCGTCTCGCTCGACCTCGGCGCGATGGTCGCCGGCGCGTCGTACCGGGGCCAGTTCGAGGAGCGGCTGAAGTCCGTCCTGGAGGAGATCAAGAACTCCGACGGCCAGGTCATCACCTTCCTCGACGAGCTGCACACCGTCGTCGGGGCAGGCAAGGGTGAGGGCTCGATGGACGCCGGCAACATGCTCAAGCCGATGCTCGCGCGTGGCGAGCTGCGGATGGTCGGCGCGACCACGCTGGACGAGTACCGCGAGCACATCGAGAAGGACCCGGCCCTGGAGCGCCGCTTCCAGCCGGTGCTGGTCGGCGAGCCGACCATCGAGGACACCATCGGCATCCTGCGCGGCCTCAAGGAGCGCTACGAGGTGCACCACGGCGTACGCATCACCGACGCCGCCCTGGTCGCCGCCGCCGCCCTCTCGGACCGCTACATCACCGACCGGTTCCTGCCGGACAAGGCGATCGACCTGGTCGACGAGTCCGCGTCCCGGCTCCGGATGGAGATCGATTCCCGGCCGGTCGAGGTGGACGAGATCGAGCGGGCCGTACGCCGGCTGGAGATCGAGGAGATGGCGCTGGCCAAGGAGCCGGACGCCGCCTCCGCGGATCGGCTGGAGCGGCTACGCAAGGAGCTGGCCGACAAGCGCGAGCAGCTCACCGCCCTGTCGGAGCGCTGGCAGTTGGAGAAGAGCCACATCACCAAGCTCTCCACCGCCAAGGAGGAGCTGGAGCGGCTCGGCGGCGAGGCCGAGCGCGCCGAGCGCGACGGCGAGCTGGAGCGGGCCGCCGAGCTGCGGTACGGCCGCATCCCCGCCCTCAAGACCGAGCTGACGCGGGCCGAGGAGGAACTGGCCCGCCTCCAGGCCGAGGGCGCGATGCTCAAGGAGGAGGTCGGCGCGGACGACATCGCCGCCGTGGTCGCCTCCTGGACCGGCATCCCCGCCGGTCGACTGCTGGAGGGCGAGACCGCCAAGCTGCTGCGGATGGAGGAGTCGCTCGGCGCCCGCGTGGTCGGTCAGGCCGAGGCCGTCGGCTCCGTCTCCGACGCGGTACGCCGTGCCCGGGCCGGCGTCGCCGACCCGGACCGCCCGACCGGCAGCTTCCTCTTCCTCGGCCCGACCGGGGTCGGCAAGACCGAGCTGGCGAAGGCGCTCGCCGGGTTCCTCTTCGACGACGAGCGGGCCATGGTCCGCATCGACATGAGCGAGTACGGCGAGAAGCACTCCGTCGCCCGGCTGGTCGGTGCCCCGCCCGGCTACGTCGGCTACGAGGAGGGCGGCCAGCTCACCGAGGCGGTGCGCCGCCGGCCGTACTCGGTGATCCTGCTGGACGAGGTGGAGAAGGCCCACCCGGACGTCTTCGACATCCTGCTCCAGGTCCTCGACGACGGCCGGCTCACCGACGGGCAGGGCCGTACGGTGGACTTCCGTAACGCGATCCTGATCCTCACCTCCAACCTCGGGTCCTCGGTGATCGGCGACCTGACGCTGGCCGAGGAGCAGCGCCGGGAGGGCGTCCTCGCGGTGGTCCGGTCGCACTTCAAGCCGGAGTTCCTCAACCGCCTCGACGACATCGTGGTCTTCGCCGCGCTGCGCGGGGACGACCTGCGGGCCATCGTCGACATCCAGCTCGACCGGATGCGTACCCGTCTTGCGGACCGCCGGTTGGCGCTGGAGATCAGCGACCCCGCCCGGGTGTGGCTCGCCGAGCACGGCTACGACCCGATCTACGGTGCCCGGCCGTTGCGCCGCCTGGTCCAGACGGCGATCGGCGACCAACTCGCCAAGGCCCTCCTCTCCGGCCAGATCCGCGACGGCGACACGGTCAGGGTCGACCTGGCAGAAACCGCCGACTCCCTAACGCTCTCCTCAACCTGACCCCCCACCCACCCTCCCCCTCCCCTCACCCCCGACTGACCCCGTTGATCATGACGTTGACGGCGAGTTCGATCTCTTTGAGTGCCGCCAACGTCATGATCAACGGGGAGAGGGCGGGAGAGGGCCGGGGGTGAGGGGAGGGAGGGAGGGGTGAGGGGGAGCGGCGTGGGGAAGGAGTGGGGGATGGGTGGGGGACGGGATGTTGAGGTGGGGGCGGCGTTCGACGAGTTGCGGCGGGCCGACACGGTGGCGTTCGGCGGGGTGGGGTTCGCCGGGACGCTGCTGCCGGTGACGGAGGCGTACCGGCGGGTGGAGGCGGCGCTCGCCGACGACCCCGCCGGAATACGCGAACAGGTCGACCGGCTGCTCGCCGAGGCCACGCCCGCCGGGCGGGTCTACGCCGCCACCCTGCTGGAACGGATCGACCCGGCGGCCGGACGGGCCGCCTGGGCGGCGCTGCGCGACGACCCCGCCGAGTTCGGCACCTTCGTCGGGTGCGTCATGGGCCGGGCCACGCTGCGCGACCACGCCACCGGGCAGCTGTCCCGCCGCTGACCCGAGGTGACTGCGCCCTCACTCAGCCGACAGCGGGTTTCCCCAGGTGCGCGGGGTTGTTACCGTCTCCGCCGACGTACCTGGGGAGGTGGCGGACGATGGAGATCCTGCTGGTCGCGATGTGCTGCCTGGTCGTGGTGGTCGGCGGGCTCGCAGCGGTAATCGGGGTGGTCGTGAGCCGGTCGCGGTCCCGGCCGCAGCAGCCGACCAAGGCACCGGGCGACCCGCTGCGGGACCGGGACGCCGACGCGCTGCGCGGTGACCCGCGCCGCCTGAAGCCCGGCGACATCGTGGAGATCCGGGGCACGTCGTACGCGGTGCGCGGCTCGATCCGCCTGGTCGAGGGCGGCTGGAGCTGGGCCGAGCACCTGCTCGACGACGCGGCGGGCGTACGGCGCTGGCTCTCCGTCGAGGAGGACCCGGAGCTGGAACTGGTGCTCTGGGGGGCCGAGAAGGGCGCCACCGTCACCCCGGGCGCGCCGACGATCGACTTCGCCGGCCGCCGCTACAACTGGAACGAGAGCGGCCAGGCCCGCTACACCGCCGTCGGCAACACCGGCCTCGACCCGAGCGGCACCATGCGCTACCACGACTACCAGGCGCCCGGCGGCGCCCGGCTCTCCTTCGAGGCGTACGGCGAGGCGGGCTGGGAGGTGGCGCTCGGTGAGCTGCTGCACCGGGGCGACGTGATGATCTATCCGCAGTCCGAGGTGGGCTGATGCTCGTCACCCTCGACGCCCCGTACGTCGACACCAGCGCGGCCGACCTGAGCCTGGCGCTCGACGACGTGGAACGACCCGCGCTGCACGTGCTCGACCTCGACCTGCCCGGCGACGTCCGGCTGCGGCTGCGGCTGCTCGGCGCCTCGCACCAGGTGGTCCTGCACGCGCCCGGAAGCACGCTGACCGAGACGGTCGCCTGCCTGCCCGGTCGGCCGCCCGTGCTGCCGTCGGCGGTGCACGACGAGGCGACCGGCTACCGGTTCACCGCGACCGTGCTGCGGCCCGCCGGCACCGGGCTGGGCGACCAGGTGGCCGCCCTGCGCGCCGACCTGGCCGACGACCCGTACGCGCTGGTGGGGGTGTTCCCCGGCGACGAGGACGCGGTGACCGCGCTGTCGGTCCGCCCCGATCCGCCGGCCGGCACCCTCGCCTGGCGCACCTGGCACGCGTATCCCCAGACCAACGAGCTGGTCCTGACCGAGACGGTGGTGGCACTGCGATGACGTACCGACGCTGGTTCGTGGTGGGGGCGGCGTTCGCCGTCATCGGCGCGCTGGTCGCCGCCTTCGCCTTCTTCTACGGCAGCTTCTCGCCGCGCGGCTTCGTGGAGGACAAGTACACCCGGGCGGTGAGCCGGGACATCGGCCGGGACGCCCTCGCGTACACCTCGAACCGGGCGCCCAGCCAGGTGGCGAAGGAGGTCACCGACGCGTGGCAGCCGGCCGACCAGTACGTCGACGGCAGCGGCGTCTACCTGCGCTACGACGACGAGTCTGTGGTGATCCTGCCGCTCGCCGTCGGCTCGGTGATCCTGCTGGAGCGCATGAACACCGCCTACCCCCGCTACCACTCCACGGTCGGCTCCCACTGGGGCTGGGGCCGTGGCAACACCGTCCGGGGCGGCGGCCCCGGCAGCGGCAAGTGACGTACCGACCCCCCTCACCCTGGAGCCTTCTGTGCAGACCCTCGTCACCGATCTGCTGGTCACCCTCGCCTACGGGGCGGTCGGCGTCCTGCTGATGGGCATCGGCTACGTCCTGGTGGACCTGGCCACACCCGGCCGGCTCAACCAGTTGATCTGGAACGAGCGCAACCGCAACGCGGCGCTCCTGCTCGCCTCCAACCTGGCCGGCGTGGGCATCATCGTGGTCGCGGCGATCGCCGCCAGCGACGACGACTTCGCGCTCGGCATCGTCGGCGCGTCCGCGTACGGGATCCTCGGCCTGGTCATCATGGCGGCGGCGTTCGTGCTGCTCGACGTGGCGACGCCGGGGAAACTCGGCGAGATCCTGGTCGACCCGCAGCCGCACCCGGCGGTCTGGGTCTCGGCCGTTGTGCACCTGGCCACGGGTGCGATCATCGCCGCCGCGATCAGCTGATGTCCGGGGCGAAGACCACCGGCGGGCAGACGTCGGCGCAGGCGAACGCGGCCAAGGGCACCTGGATCGTCTGGGCGGTCATCGGTGTGATCGTCCTGGGCTGCGTGGGCATCAGCGTGATCAACCGGAGTGGTGGCGGCGACAACGTGCTGCCGCCGACGGCGCAGGAACGCGGCGACACCGTGCCGATCCTGCAACGCTCCAGCGCCAGCCAGGGCATCTGCTACGGCTGGGTGCTCCAGGACTACTACGAATACACCGACCTCAGCGTCGGCTCGAACCTCGGCGAGGGGGTGGCGGTCGAGGAGAACGCGGCCTGCCCGCGCTGGGTGCAGGTGGTCGCCAAGGTCGCGTACACCTCGGAGAGCAGCGAGAGCAACGACTTCGCCCGCATCACCGTGGAGACCTCCGACGACATCTCCACCACCGCCCGCTACCGGATGCAGAGCGGGCTGGAACGGCTCGGGCTGACCGAGGACGCCTTCGTCGACGAGCCCGGCTGGGCGGTCACCCGGGCCGCCGTCTCGCTGCCGCTGCTCGCCGCCGAGGCGGGCCTGGTGGAGCCGGCCGCCACCCCTGCCGCCGCATCCGCCGACCCGGCGCCGCTGCCGGAGGCCGGTAACGACCTCTGGCGGGACCGCTGGGGCTACCTGCTCGCGGTCGCCGGCCTGCTGCTGTTCACCGCGCTGCTGTTCGCGGTCGGCTTCTGGCAGCGCGGCCGACAGCGCCGCGAGGAGGCCGAGCGGCAGGCACAGGCGGCGGCCCGGATGCAGAACCCCCGGGTCGCCCGGCAGGCCGCCGCCCGGAATCCCGGGCGTACGCCGGAGGGTCGGTGACCGTCGACGCGCCGGCACCGCCCGCGCGGTGGCGGCTGAACCGCGCGGCGGTGCTCGTCGCGGTCTTCGTCTGCGCCGCCTGCGGCCTGGTCTACGAGCTGGCCCTGGTCGCCCTGGGCAGCTACCTGATCGGGGACACGGTCGGGCAGGCGTCGATCGTGCTCGGCGTGATGGTCTTCGCGATGGGGGTCGGGGCGCTCGCCGCCAAGCCGTTGCAGTCCCGGGCCGCCCCCGCGTTCGCCGTGATCGAGCTGGCCCTGGCCCTGCTCGGCGGCCTCTCCGTGCTCGGCCTCTACGCGGCCTTCGCGTGGCTGGACCTCTACGGCCCGGCGCTGGTCGGCACCGCGTTCGTGCTGGGCCTGCTGATCGGCGCGGAGATCCCGCTGCTGATGGTGCTGCTGCAACGCATCCGGGAGCAGGCCGCCGGCAGCGCGGTGGCGGACCTGTTCGCCGCCGACTACGTCGGCGCGCTGCTCGGCGGGCTGGCCTTCCCGTTCCTGCTGATGCCGGTCTTCGGCCAGCTCAAGGGCGCGTTGGTGGTCGGGGCGGTGAACGCCGTCGCCGGGCTCGCGCTGGTCTGCACGGTCTTCCGGCGGGAGCTGAGCCGCCGGGCCCGCGTCGCGCTCGGCGCCGGCTCCGTCGTGGTCTTCCTCAGCCTCGGGTACGCGTGGGTGACCGCGCACGACTTCGAACTGACCGCCCGGCAGCAGCTCTACCGCGACCCGGTGGTGCACGCCGAGCGCAGCCGCTACCAGGAGATCGTGCTCACCCGCTCGGTCGCCGAGACCGGCCGCACCGGCACCGACCTGCGGCTCTTCCTCAACGGGGACCTCCAGTTCAGCTCGGTCGACGAGTACCGCTACCACGAGGCGCTGGTGCATCCGGTGCTGAACGGCCCCCGCGGCGAGGTGCTGGTGCTGGGCGCCGGGGACGGCCTCGCCGTACGCGAGCTGCTGCGCTATCCGGACGTCCGGCGGATCACCGTGGTGGACCTGGACCCGGCGGTGGTGGCGCTGGCCCGCAGCGAGCCGCAGTTGCGCCGGCTCAACGGCGGGGCGCTCGACGACCCCCGGGTGCGGGTGGTGCACGCGGACGCGTTCTCCTGGCTGCGTACCGCCCCCGACCGGTTCGACGCGGTGGTGGCCGACCTGCCCGACCCGGACGAGACGGCCACCGCCAAGCTCTACACGGTCGAGTTCTACTCGCTGGTGCGGGCGGTGCTCGCCGACGGGGGCCGGCTGGTCGTGCAGTCCGGCTCGCCGTACTTCGCGCCCCGGTCGTACTGGTCGATCGACGCGTCGCTGCGCGAGGCGGGCTTCGCCACCACGCCGTACCACGTGGACGTGCCGTCCTTCGGCGACTGGGGCTTCCTGCTGGCGGCTCCCGGGCCGACCGCGCCCGCCCTGGCCCTGCCGCCGGACGCGCCCGCGCTGCGCTTCCTCGACCCGGCGACGCTCTCCGCCGCCGGGGCCTTCCCCGCCGACCGCCGCCGGGTGGACGTGCCGGCGTCCACTCTGCTCCAACCCCGGGTGCTGGAGTACGCCCGGGCGGAGTGGCGCGGCTACTGAGGGCTCCGCTGCCCGGCGGTACCGCTCTCGCTCGCACCGCGGATGCTTACTTTGTGTGTCGTTCATGTCCTGATCTTGGGGTGTTGCAAGGTCATCCCTACACTGCTGGTGGTGCTCGGTCATCCAGACTGAGCTGCTGGAAGGGAGAACGATGGCGAACATCCTGCGCCGTCCGCGCGTTCGTAGCCTGCTCACTGTCGGTGGTGTCGCCGGCGCTCTTGTGTTCGGCATGGCCGCCCCCGCGCACGCGGACTACAGCAGCCCGCTCTACTCGACCCTGAAGGCGTGCAACGCGGCGCGCCCGTCCTACGTCTCGTCGTGGACGTCCCCGGGGCCGTGCTACCCGATGTACAACTGGGACGGCTCGAAGCGGATCGGTTACTCGTTCCTGGTGAAGACCCGGTACTGACCCTGTCGACCGACCCTGGTTGACGGCCGTTCGCGAGGGCTTCCACGCGGGGTGTGACACCGGCGTACCGCTGTGGTCATGCCTGGCCAACGCATCCGGTGTGATGGTGGTCGACGAGGACCACCGTCACACCGGCGTCGCCCCGGCAGGGCCTGGGTGGACCGGCCGTCGTCGGCGACCGGCCCCTGCTCCCGCGCCGTCCCGGCGGGTCGGTGGCCTTCTGACGTGCCGGAGTGGCCTGACCTGGATACGGTGTGACCGCGATCTAGGGAAGGAGAACCATGGTCGATTCCCACAACACGCCGGCCCGCACCCGGCCGGGTGTGGTGACCATTTCCACGTATCTGCTGTGGCTGTTCGCGCTCACGCAGCTCATCAGTCTCATCGTGACGCTCTCCACGATCGGCACCGTCTCGGAGGTGCTCGACGAGGCGTACCGGGGCACCGACGCAAACGGCGTGCAGAACCTGGCCGACATCACCACGGTGATCGCCGTCGGTGGCGCCGTCTTCGTGGCCCTGCTCGCGGTCGTGCTGGCCGTGCTGGGCGTGTTCAACAACCGGGGCAGCAACGGGGCGCGGATCACCACCTGGGTCCTCGGCGGCATCATGGTCTGCTGCACGGGCGGCAACGCGCTGAGCGGACTGGGTGGCAACCTCGGCGGCACCGGGCAGACCGGCGACGGGCCCAGCCCGGAGGAGATCCAGCGGCGTCTCGAAGAGGCGCTGCCCGGCTGGGTCACCCCGGTCGGCATGCTGCTCACCGTGATCGGCGTGCTCGCGCTGCTCGCCGCGCTGATCCTGCTGGCGCTGCCCAAGGCCAACGAGTTCTTCCGCAAGCCGAAGCAGGCGTGGGAGCCTCCGGTCCCGGGCGCGTCCTACCCGGGCCACCCGCAGGCCGGCGGCCAGCCCGGCTACCCGCCCACCCCGGGCTACCCGCCGACCCCGGGCCAGCCGCAGACGCCGGGCTACCCGCAGGTCCCGGGCCAGTCGCAGGCTCCGGGCTACCCGTCCACCCCCGACCAGCCGCAGGCTCCGGGCCACCCGCCGGCTTCCGGTGACCAGCCGCCGTCCGCACCGTCCGGTGGGGACCAGGGGCAGCCGGGGCCGGCCTCGGGCGGAGAACCCGGGTCGGACCGTCCCGGCCCGACCCCGCCGCCGGTGAGTTGACCGGTCGATAAGAGCGACGCCGACGGTCCCTCCGAGTAGGTTGCAACCCGACGCCTATTCGGAGGGATCCGTCGTGTCGTACCCCGATCGGGCGCCGGCCCGTCCCCCGGCCGTGGTCACGGTGGCCGTGGCCGTGCTGGCGCTGATGGCGGTCGGCGCCCTCGCGTACGCCGCCGCCGGTGTGGCGATGCGCGGCGGCACCCTGGACCGGTTCCGCGCCGCCGCCACGGGCACCTCGGCGGGCCCGGACCAGATCGACCAGGTCGCCGCCCTGGTGGGCGTGTCGATCGTGCTGACCTCGGTGGTCAGCCTGCTCGCGGGGCTGCTCCTCGCCGGCCTGGCCCTCGGCCTGCGGGCCGGCCGGGACGGCGCCCGCACGGCGACCTGGGTGATCTCGGCGCTGGGGTTGCTCGTCGGCTGCTGCGGGCTGGCACTCCTGGTCGGCCAGCGCGCCGTCCCGCTTGAGCCGAACGAGAACGACCGGGCGACGGCGGAACTCTACGGCCTCTTCGCCGACGCCTACCCCTCCTGGTGGATCCCGTTGGGCACGGGGCTTTCCGTCGGCCAGGTGCTCGGTTACCTTGTGGTAGCTCTGCTGCTGGCCCTGCCGGCGGCAAGCGCCTGGTTCCGCCGCCGGCCCGCGCCGCCCGGCCCGATCCAGCCCCCGGCAGCGCCCGCGCCGCCACCCGTTCAGCCCCCGTACCAGCCGCCCGGGGCGCCGCCCGCGCCCCCGTACCCGCCGAGGTGAGGAACGCCCGTGACGCTCGACAGGCCGGACAGCGAGCGGCGGGCCCTGATCACCGGAGCGACCGCCGGCATCGGCGCGGCCTTCGCCCGTCGGCTGGCCGCCGACGGCTGGCACCTGGTGCTGGTGGCCCGGGACGCGGCCCGGCTCGCCGACACGGCGGCCGACCTGACGGGGCGGCACGGGCGGGAGGTCGAGACGATCCCCGCCGACCTGTCCACCGACGATGGTTGCGAGACGGTGGAGCGCCGGCTGGCCGAGGGGCCGCCGATCGAGCTGCTCGTCAACAACGCCGGGATCAGCCTCAACACCCCGTTCCTGCGGTCGTCCGCCGAGGACGAGGCCCGGTTGCTGCGGCTCAACGTGCACGCCGTCATGCGGTTGACCCTCGCCGCGCTGCGTCCGATGACCGAGCGGCGACACGGGGCAGTGATAAATGTCTCTTCGGTGGCGGGGTTCGGCCCGGTCATGCCGGGCTCGACCTACTCCGCCAGCAAGGCGTGGGTGACCAACTTCAGCGAGTCCGTCGGCCAGTCCGCCCGGCCCTTCGGCGTCCGCGTGATGGCTCTCTGCCCTGGTTACACGCGTACGGAGTTCCACGACCGCGCCGGCATCAACATGTCGAAGACCCCGGCGTGGATGTGGCTGCGGGCCGACGACGTGGTCGACGAATCCCTGCGTGACCTGCGGAAAGGCAAGCTGGTCAGCGTTCCCGCGTGGAAGTACAAGCTCGCCGTCGCCGGGCTGCGGCACGTGCCCCGGCGGCTGCTGGAGGTGGCGTTCCGGGACACCCGGGGCCGCGTCGACCGCACCGACGGCTGACCTCGGGATCGAGGCCACGGAGCCCCGTCAGCGCCCGTCGATCGCCCGGCCACCCTACTGAACGGTCGCTCAGCGTAGCCGTCCATCGCCACCCATCGGTCCTTCCCAGGGCTGATCAGGGTGGACCCGGCAGCCGGCTCCCAGACTTGCGCAGTACCCTCTATCGCCATGGGGGACCACGACGACCTGCGTAAATTCATCACTGACCTGGCAGTGGTCCATGGCCGGGTGGTGCTCTCCTCGGGCCGCGAGGCCGACTGGTACGTCGATCTACGTCGCGTCACGCTCCATCACCAGGCGGCACCGTTGGTGGGACGGGTGATGCGCGACCTGACCGCGGACTGGGAGTACGACGCGGTGGGCGGGCTGACTCTCGGCGCCGATCCGGTGGCGCTGTCGATGCTGCACGCGGCGTCCGGGGCCGGTCGCCCGCTGGACGCATTCGTGGTCCGCAAAACGGGAAAGGCGCATGGGCTCCAGCGCCGGATCGAAGGGCCGGATGTAAGTGGCCGGCGGGTGTTGGCGGTGGAGGACACTTCCACGACCGGGGGAAGTGTGTTGACAGCGGTCGAGGCCCTTCGCGAGGTCGGGGCCGAGATCGCGGGTGTGGCGGTTATTGTTGATCGAGGTGCCGGCGACGCGGTGCGAGCCGCCGGACTGCCGTATCGGGCGGCCTTTACGTTGGCTGACCTCGGCCTTGTGGCGTAAAAGTTTGCCGATTCGGATCCGCCGATATGCAGGCGGATCGATGCTGCTGGTGGAAGGATGGAATACGTGGGAACTGCGTTGGCTGAAATGACTATGCCTCAGATCTCGCCGCTTGCCGGCGAGCCGATCGAACGTGCCGATGCCGAGCGGCTTGCGGGGGTCCTCAAGGCCCTCGCCGACCCCGCCCGGCTTCGGCTGCTCAGCCTGATCCAGTCGGCGCCCGAGGGCGAGGCGTGCGTGTGCGACCTGACCGCACCTCTCGGCCTCTCGCAGCCGACGGTCAGTCACCACCTGCGTATCCTCACCGAGGCCGGCTTGCTGGAGCGGGAGAAGCGCGGTGTCTGGGCCTACTACCGGCTGGTGCCGACCGCGATCGCCACGATCGCGGATCTGCTGACCCCGCCTCGTAAGCGCGCCACCAAGAAGGCTCGCTGAGCCGTACCGGCCGTCTGGTGCCATCCCGACCGGAAGAAGATGGCACCGGACGGCCGGGCGGTCAGTGCTTGCCGTAGTGCTCCCGGGTCTCCCGGATCGCCTCCTCGGCGGCGGCCCGCTCCTGGGCGGTGGTGCCACGCTTGGCGGCCAGCCGGGCCCGCAGCAACTCGATGGCGATCGGAACGACCGAGAGCAGCACGATCCCGATCAGGATCATCTCGATGTTCGCCTTGACGAACGGGATCTGGCCGAGGAAGTAGCCGAGCACGGTCACGCCCGTGCCCCAGAGGATGCCGCCGACCACGTTGTAGATCACGAACGTGCGGTAGTTCATCCGGCTGACCCCGGCCACGATCGGCGTGAACGTGCGCACGATCGGCACGAAGCGGGCCAGCACGATGGAGCGCGCGCCGTACTTCTCGAAGAACTCGTGCGCCTTGAGCACGTTCTCCTGCTTGAACAGCTTCGAGTTCGGCCGGCGGAACAGCGCCGGGCCGACCTTGCGGCCGAACGCGTACCCGACCTGGTCGCCGGCGATCGCCGCGATGGTGATGAGCAGGCAGACCAGCCACAGCGGGTAGGTGATGTACTTCCCGTCGGCCGTGAGCAGGCCCGCCGTGAACAGCAGCGAGTCGCCCGGCAGGAAGAACCCGATCAGCAGGCCGGACTCGGCGAAGACGATGACCAGGATGCCGATCAGCCCGAACGTCGAGATCAACACCTCTGGATCAAGCCAGCTCGGCCCGAGGGCCAGGGTGGTGGTGGGCGTCGACACGAGGTGACCTCCGATGGATGCCGGTCGGGGACGGAACGTCCGTAGTCTAGGTGCCCGCCCCGCCGCGCCGGTGCTCGACGTCACACCAGCGCCGACGGCGCAGCACCCGGGCAAGGGCGCCGTACCGGCTCCGCTTCAGGCCAGCGGGGGTGCGACGACGGGTGTCAGCGGGGCCCGACGACGAGCGTCTGGACCGCACCGCCCACGGTGCCGTCGGCGTCGGCCAACCGGCTCGTCGCGACGCCGGAACCGTGCGGCCCGATCGTGGTGGCCGAGTCGAGCAGGAGCCACTCCCCGCGCGGCGGCCGGTGCAGCGTCACCGTCAGATCGACGTTCACGAACAGCCAACGGGCCAGGTCCAGCCGGGCGCTCACCCCGCTGCCCGAGTCCGCGACCAGCAGCGCCAGCTCCGCCGGGCGGACGGGCTCGCCGGGCAGCAGCGGGATCCGGGGCCGCGCCCACACCCGGGCCGGGCCCGGCTCGGCGAACGCGCCCGCGACGAAACGCCACTGCATGGCCGACAGGTAACCGGCCGAGTGGGCGGCGGCCCAGTACGTCGGCTCGGTGCCGGCCTCCGGCCCCGGCACCGCCGGCCCGTCGTCGGGCGTCGCGGGCGTCGACTCGGCCGGGGCCAGCACGCGCCAGCCCCGGGCGTGCAGCACCTCCTGCCCGCCGGCCTCCGCGATCCCCTCCACCAGGGTGATCCGCCGGCCGGCGCGGACCGTCCGTACGCGCAGCGTCAGCTCCGCCACCGGCACCGGGCGCAGGATGTCCACCGACACCCGGGTGAGGAGCTGGTCGTCGACCGGCTCGTGCCCGGCGAGCGCGCGGGCGAGCAGGGCCGACGGCGGGCCGGCGTGCTGGGCGGCCGGATCCCACGGACCGGCGGTCGCCGGCGTGGCCACGAACCGGCCGTCGCCGGCCGGCTCGTAGAACGCCTCGTACGTCATGGTCGGCGACCCTACCCGCGCTACAGCCGGGGGTCGACCGGCTCGGACTCGCAGGCCAGGATCGCGAAGACCAGCTCGTGCCGGCGCCACAGCGGAGCACCGGCGACCAGCGCGTCCAGCGCCGCCAGGCCCAGCCCGTGCTCGCGCAGCGCCAGCCCCCGCTTGCGCCCCAGCGACCGGCGGCGCAGCGCGCCGAGCTGCTCCGGCTCGTCGTACCCGGGACCGTAGATGATCCGCAGGTACTCCCGGCCCCGGCACTTGATGCCCGGCTGGAGCAGCGAACCCCGATCGGACCGGGCGGCCGGCCCGGCGTACGGCTTCACCACCATGCCCTCGCCGCCGGCCGCCGTCAGCTCCAGCCACCACTGCGTGGCCGCCGCCTCGGCCGCCGGGTCGGCCAGGTCCACGACCTGCCGACGGGTCGGCGTGAAGAACTCCGGATCGGCGGCGCAGAGCCGGTCGGCCAGCCCGAGATGCCAGCCGTGGTCCCGGTCGGCGTAACTGGCCTCCGCGCCGGCCAGCACCGCGAACGGGGCCAGGGTCACCCCGCGCAGCCCGTCGGTCGGCCGCACGTACGCCCGGTAGGCGTCCGAGTAGGCCAGGATCTCGTCGTGGCGGCGGGCCATCCGGTCGCGCAGCTCGCCCACGGGCAGGCCCCGCCCGGCCGCGGCCTCCAGCGCGGCCAGCGCCTCCGGGAGGGCGGCCCGGCCGGCGGCGCCGACTCCGGCGTACTGCTCGCGGATCAGTCCACCCGCCTTCGCCGACCAGGGCAGCAGCTCGCAGTCGAGGAGCAGCCAGTCGGTCTCCAGCTCGGCCCAGAGCCCCGCCCCGTCGACCGCCGCGCGCACCCGGTCGATCAGCTCGGCGTCGAGCGGCGCACCGAAGAACGGCCGGCCGGTACGCGTGTGCACCGCGCCGCCGCCCGGCCCGAAGGGCCCGCCGTCGGCGTCGCGGCAGACCAGCACCACCGCCCGCGAACCCATGTGCTTCTCCTCGCAGACCACCCGGTCCACGCCCGCCGCGCGGTAGTCGGCGAAGGCCTGCGCCGGGTGCTCCAGGAAGTCGCCGGCCGTCGCCGTCGAGCAGGGTGCCATCGTCGGCGGGAGCCAGGCCAGCCAGCGCGGGTCGACCGCGAACCGGCTCATCACCTCCAGCGCCGCGGCGGCGTTCTCCGCCGGCACGGTCAGCGACCCGTACGCGTGCTCGACGTGCCGCCGACCGGCCACGTCGGTCAGCTCCAGCACCTGGTCGGGCCGGGTCGGGGCGGCGGTCAGCGGGCGGGTCGGGGCGTACCACTCCCGCTCCGCCGGCACCGAGACCAGCTCCTTCTCGGGGTAGCGCAGCGCCGTGAGCCGGCCGCCGAAGACGCAGCCGGTGTCGATGCAGATGGTGTGGTTCACCCACGTCGGCGTCGGCGTGGGTGTGTGCCCGTAGACCACCATCGCCGAGCCCCGGTAGTCCTGCGCCCACGGGTAGCGCACCGGCATCCCGTACTCGTCGGTCTCGCCGGTGGTCTCGCCGTACAGCGCGAACGCGCGGACCCGGCCCGACGCGCGGCCCTGGTACTGCTCCTTCAGCCCGGCGTGCGCAACCACCAGCCGCCCGCCGTCCAGCACGTAGTGACTGGTCATCCCGTCGATGAAGGTCGCCACCTCGGCCCCGAAGCTGTCCGGTTCCGCCGCCAGCTGCTCCATCGTCTCGGCCAGCCCGTAGGTGAGGCGCACGTTCTGGCCGCGCAGCCGGCGCAGCAGCTTCTGCTCGTGGTTGCCGGGCACGCAGATCGCGTGCCCGGCGGCGACCATGCCCATCACCAGGCGGAGCACGCCGGGGGAGTCCGGGCCGCGGTCCACCAGGTCACCGACGAAGACGGCGGTACGCCCCGACGGGTGCGTCGCGTCCACCGGCCGGCCCCGCTCGTCGCGGCGCAGCTCCCAGCCGAGCCGGATGAGCAGCGCCTCCAGCTCGTCGCGGCAGCCGTGCACGTCACCGACGATGTCGAACGGCCCGGTCAGCTCCCGCCGGTCGTTGAACAGCTTCTCGTAGCGGACCTCGGCGGCGTCGATCTCCTCGACGCCGCGCAGCACGTGCACCTTGCGGAAGCCCTCCCGGGCCAACAGCTTGTACGACCGGCGCAGGTCGCGCTGCATCCGGGCGAGCACCTGCCGGCCGAAGGTGCGATCGGCGCGGCCCTCCGTGCGCTCCCAGGCCAGCGCCTCGGGCACGTCCAGCACGACGGCCACCGGCAGCACGTCGTGCTCGCGGGCCACCCGCACCAGGGCGGCCCGGGCGTGCGGCTGGAGGTTTGTCGCGTCGACCACGGTGAGCCGGCCCCGCCGCAGCCGCGTGGCGGCGACGTGGTGCAGCGCGTCGAACGCGTCGGCGGAGGCGGCCTGGTCGTTCTCGTCGTCCGCCACCATCGCCCGGAACGCGTCGGAGGAGAGCACCTGGCTGGGCGCGAAGTGCCGGCGGGCAAAGGTGGACTTGCCGGAGCCGGAGACGCCGACCAGCGCGACCAGGGCCAGCTCGGGGATGTCGAGGGTGGTCATCGGCTGGTCTCCTGACGGGTGAGCACGGCGAGCTGGGTGGGGGCGCCGACCTCCGGGTCGTCGTCGCCGATCCCGCTGATCGCGGCCGTGTAGCCGTACGTGGCGGTGACCCGGCCGACCCAGGCGGCGAACTCCGCGCGGGTCCACTCGAAGCGGTGGTCGGCGTGCCGGAACCGCCCGGCGGGCAGCCCCTCGTAGCGGACGTTGTACTCGGCGTTGGGCGTGGTCACCACGACGGTCGCCGGGTTGGCGTGACCGAACACGGCGTCCTCCAGCGCCGGCAGCCGGGGCGGGTCCACGTGCTCGATCACCTCCATCAGCACCGCCGCGTCGTACCCGCGCAGCCGGTCGTCCCGGTAGGTCAGCGCGGACTGCCAGAGCCGGATCCGGTCCCGCTGCCGCTCCGGCAGCCGGTCCAGCCGCAGCCGCCGGGCGGCCAGGGTCAGCGCGTGCGCGGACACGTCGGTGCCGACGATCTCGGTGAACCGGCGGTCGCCGACCAACGCGGCGAGCAGGGCGCCGCCGCCGCAGCCGAGATCCAGCACCCGGCTCGCGCCCGCCTCGACCAGCGCGCCGAGCACCGCCTCCCGCCGCCGGGCGGCCAGCGGCGCCCGGCGGGCCGCCACCTGCCCACCCTCGACGGCCGCCTCGTCCGCCGTCGTGCCGTCGCCGGTCGGCTCGGCGGTCGGCTCGTCGGCGGGCTGCCGCTCGGCGAGGCGGGCCAGGGCCAGCCCGGCCAGCGCCCGCCGGTGCGCCAGGTAGCGGCGGATGATCACACCGCGCTCCGGGTGGTCGGCCAGCCAGCCCTCGCCGGCCCGGATCAGCTTGTCGACCTCGTCCGGGGCCACCCAGTAGTGCTTCGCGTCGTCAAGCACCGGCAGCAGCACGTAGAGGTGGTTGAGCGCGTCGGCGACCCGGTTCGTGCCGGTGAGCGTCAGGTCGACGTACCGGCTGTCGCCCCACTGCGGGTGTTGTTCGTCGAGCGGGATCGGGGTGGCGGTCACCGCCCAGCCGAGCGGGCCGAACAGCCGGACCGCCAGCTCCGCGCCGCCCCGGCAGCGCAGCACGGGCACCCGGACCTCCAGCGGGATCGGCGTACGGGCCAGCTCGGGACGCTCGCGGGACTCGCCACGCAGGGCCGAGCGGTAGACCCGGGACAGCGCGGAGGAGAGCAGGCTGGACGCCGCGTAGGGCCGGTCGTTGACGTACCGCCCGAGGGTGAAGCTGTCCGGGGTCGGGGCCTGCTGCCGGCCGCGGCCCCTGCCCTGCGCGCCGGCCAGCCGCAATGGGTCGACGTCGAGCAGCAGGGCGGCGGTGCAACGCTGCTCGCCCGCCTCCGGGTAGAACACGTGCGCGGTGCCGACCGGCACGTCGAAGGAGTGCGCGCGGTCGGGGTGCTTGACCAGCAGGTGACCGAGGTCGGTCGCCGGTTGGTGGGTGGTGGTCAGGGTGAGCAGCACGCGCCCATGGTTCCAGGGTGCTGGATCTTGCGTCGTCCCGTTTTTGCTCGTTCGTGGGTGGGGCTCCCCCGGAAACCCGTCGTGATGCCGGTTCGTGCGGTGGCGTCGGCCATCCGGTGGGGCGCGTGCCGTCAGGGTGGATGGGCTGGATGTGGCGGTGCCCCGCCGACCAGGTGGCCGGCGGGGCACCGGTGGTGCGGGTGGGTCAGGCGACGAAGCGGGTCCGGCGGCGCTTAGCCACCACGTAACCGCCGACGCCGGCGACGAGCAGGAGCCCGCCGATGCCGGCGATCAGGCCGGTGGCCTCACCGGTGATCGGCAGCGTGCCGCCGTCACCGTCATCGTCACCGCCGCCGCCCTGGCCGCCGGTCGCGTTGACCAGGAGCTTGGCGGTGTCGTTGGCGGGCTTCAGGTCCTTGGAGAAGCCCCCCTCGCACTGGCACGGGATGTTGATGTCGACGGTTCCCGTCGCGTTGGCGACGACCTTGTCGATCCGGAGCCCGAACTCGAAGGTCTGCTCGTCGCCGGCCTTGAGGAACGGCTGGGCGAAGCAGAAGTAGGTGCGTCCGCCCGGCTCGCCCGGCTCACCCCGGTCCTCGCCCTTCACGGGCATGCAGTCCCCGGGCGCGTCGACCACGGTGGTGCCCTCGGGAACCGCGACCTCCATGTAGGTCACGGACGCCCCGCCACGAACGTAGTCGAGGGTGGCGGGGCCGTTGTTGCGGAAACCGACGGTCGCGGTGACCTGCTCGCCGGCGTTGCCCTTCACCGAGTCACCGATGGCGCCGAGGTCGGTGCCGTTCGTGCCGGTGGCGGTGACCTCCAGGCCCGACCAGTTGTTCTCCGGGTTGACGTCCACCTGGAGCGAACGGGCGCGGGCGTCCGCGGCCGAGAGGCTCAGGGCCTCGCCGTCACCCGGCTTGCCGACGGAGACGCCGTTGTCGGTGAGGTACTTGCTGAAGTCCTCGAACTCGGCGACGGTCATCCAGTTGTAGTAGCCGTAGTCCCTGCCGGGGGCGTAGGTGTCCGCGCCCAGCTGATATGCCAGGGAACCCGAGTGCGTGGCACCCGGGGCCACCGTGTCGGGGAACTGGCAGGTGCGGAGGTAGTCGCCCTCGTAGGTGCAGTTGCTGTGGCGCTTGTCGGCCCGGATGGCGTGGTCGTTGTCGAAGACGGCGACCGCGCCCTTCGCGGTGGTCTGACCGGCGTTGCCGAGCACGATCGGCGCGGTGAACCGGCTGCCCGGCGCCACCGAGACCTCCGTCTCCGGGCCGCCGGCCAGGTCGACGCCCTCACCGATGCGGATCTGCGACGTGTGGCTCGCCGGCGCCAGGCCGTCGGCGCTCACCGTGACCTTGAGGCTGCCGGCGTCACCGTCCTTCGCCTCCGCCGTGGGCACGACGGCCACGTTGAAGTAGCCGGAGGCCCAGTCGTACAGGTCGTGCTCGAAGGGATCCGTGCACACCAGGACGCCCGCCTCCGGCGAGGTGCACTCGGACTCGAATTCCGACTTGATCTGCACCTTGTCCGCGAACTCGCGGTAGTCGAAACGGGCCGTCAGCCCGAACACGGTGATGGGCTCGGAGGCGAACATGAGGGGCGATTCGAACTTGCCCTCGGATCCTGCCGCGATGGTCACGTCGCTGAAATAGACGCCGAGCTTGACGTCGGTGTCCTCGGCGGCGGCGGGGCTGGCGGAGGCGGCGACGAGCGCGCCTGCGACGCCCAGCCCGGCAAGCCAGCGCCGGGTGGAGTGCTTGAGCATGTGGGGGGTTTCCTCCCGTGGGAATGCCAGGAGTGGCGAGCGGATCTTAAGAGAGCCTTAAGAGCCGCCGCTGTCCCGGTGCGCCTCCGGCGGCAAACATCGACCGAACGGCTGATCAGGACCGTCGCAACGTTCCGGCCGTCCGCACCCGTCATCTGGGTCAGGAGCCCTGGAGGTGCAGTGACGTACGAGGAGTTCGCGGACTCGCGGCTGGCCGCGCTGCTGCGGTACGCGGTCATGCTGACCGGTGACCCGCACCAGGCGCAGGACCTGGTGCAGGACACGATGGTCCGGGTCCAGCTCAACTGGCGTCGGGTGGCCCGGGCCGACTCGCCCGAGCGTTACGTGCGCCGGATGCTGACCAACCAGTACGTCGACTGGCGGCGGGGCTCCTGGATGCGTCGGGTGCTGCTGCGCGCCGAGCCCGACGAGGCGGTGCCGGTGCCGGCCGACCACGCCCAGCACGCCGTGGACCGGGACCAGGTGTGGTCCTGGCTGTCCGGCCTGCCGCGCCGGCAGCGGGCCACGCTGGTGCTGCGCTACTACGAGGACCTGCCCGACGCGGAGATCGCCGACATCCTCGGCTGTGCCGTAGGGACCGTCCGCTCGTCCATCTCCCGCGCCCTCGCCACCCTCCGGGCCGAACACGTGGAGGTCTGCTCATGATCGAGGACGACCTGCGTGCGGCCTTCGCCCGGCACGAGGCCCTCGCCCCGCCCGTCGGCCCGGTGCGGTCCGCGATCGACCGGCTCGCGGCCGCCCGTCGCCGTCGCCGGCTGCGACTGCGGGCAGGTGGCGTCGCGCTGGTCCTGCTCGGCGTGCTGGGGGTCGGGATACCGCAGTTCACGCCCGACCGGGTCGCCGAGGACGCCACGCTGCTCGCCAAGCCCGCCGGCTCGGCACCGGCGGGCGCGCTCAACGTCCTGCTGCTCGGCGTGGACGACGCAGTCGGGGAGCACGGTCGGCTGGCGGATGCCGTACTGCTGGTGCACATCCCGGCGGACCGCAGCCGGCCGTACCTCATCTCGCTGCCCCGCGACCTGGCGGTACCGATTCCCGGGCACGGGACCGACAAGCTCAACGCCGCCTTCCGGCGCGGCGCCGGCGAGGGCCGGCCCGACCTGGGGCGCGGCTACGAACTGACCCGCCGGGTGGTCACCGACCTGACAGGCGTACGCGTCGCCGCCGGCGCGGTGCTCACCTATCCGGTGTTGCGTCGGCTCACCGACCGGGTCGGCGGTGTGGAGGTCTGCCTGCCGCGCGAGGTGCGTTCCGTCCACACCGATCGGGTCTTCCCGACCGGTTGCCAGCGGCTCGACGGCGCCGCGTCGGTCGACCTGCTGCGGCAGCGGCATGGACTGCCCCAGGGCGGGCTCGACCGGGACCGGCACGCGCAGCTTCTCGCCGCCGGGCTGATCCGACAGGCCGGCGAGAAGGAGGTGCTCACCAACCCGGCCAGGTTCTTCGCCCTGATCGGCGACGTCGGCCCGGACCTGGTCGTGGACGGCGACGGTCCACCCCTGTTGGATCTGCTGAAGGTGCTTCCGGACCTGAGGTCCGTAGACCCGGTCGGGATCAGTCTTCCGGTCGGGCCGCCGGAGGGCCCCGGCGATCGGCTGACACCCGACCCGAAGGAGGCCCCGGCCTTCCTGGCCGCGTTGCGCGAGGACCGGCTGGCGCAGTGGGTGGCGCGGCATCCGGGTCAGGTCAACCGCACCCGTTGACGGGTCAGCGGTAGTCCTCCTCGTCCGTTGCGACCACCCGGGCCTGCTCCATCGCGTCCCAGTCGTCGACCTCCAGGCCACGGTGCGGCTCGGTGTCGGCCTCGCCGGGGTCGACCACGGCGGCCTGCTCGACCGCGTCGGCCGGCTCCGCCTCCGGGTCGCGTTCCTCGGGGCTGAGGTGGTCGCCGGGGGCGAAGTCCTCTTCGGGCTGACCCATCGGTCCCTCCCGGGTCTAGGCGGACGTTTCCCCACACACCGTACGGGGTGCGCCCGCCCACCGCTCGGAAGCCGAGTCGGCCGAATCGCCCCACCGGCCGCCGCGCCCGGTGTCAGGATGGGGCGGTGGGCATCCTGATCCGGTTGGCGATCACCGCGGTCGCGCTGTGGATCACCACGCTGATCGTGCCCGGGGTGGAGGTGAGCGGCGGGTCCGGTACCGAGACCGCCCTCACGCTCGTCGTCGTGGCGTTGATCTTCGGCGTGGTGAACGCGGTGCTCAAGCCGCTGATCAAGGTCTTCGGCTGCGTCTTCTACCTGCTTACCCTCGGCCTGTTCGCGCTGGTCGTCAACGCCCTGCTGTTCCTGCTGACCGACTGGATCGCCGGAGCGCTGGACCTGCCGTTCCACGTGGACGGTTTCTGGGCCGCGTTCTGGGGCGCCATCGTGATGGCGGTGGTGACCTGGCTGATCAGCGTCGTCGTGCCCGACAGGTGGGAGGGGCGGTGAGGCCGGCGACCGGCCGTCGGGCGCGTACCGGGTCGGTTGTGCCGGCTCCGGCCTCCTGCGGGATACTGCCGACGGTGGACAGCGCGGTCCGGCGCACCAAGGGACAACAGCGGCCGGTGACGGCCGAGAGCGGTAAGTAAGGAGCGTTCGACATGCCCATCGCTTCCCCCGAGACCTACGCGGAGATGCTGGACCGCGCCAAGGCCGGCCGGTACGCGTACCCCGCGATCAACGTGACGTCCTCGCAGACCCTGAACGCAGCGCTGAAGGGCTTCGCCGACGCGGAGAGCGACGGCATCATCCAGGTCTCGACCGGTGGCGCGGAATACCTCTCCGGCCCCTCCGTGAAGGACATGGTCACCGGCGCCGTGGCGTTCGCCGCGTACGCGCACGAGGTGGCCAAGAAGTACCCGGTCAACATCGCCCTGCACACGGACCACTGCCCGCAGGAGAAGCTGGACAAGTTCGTCCGGCCGCTCATGCAGATCTCCAAGGAGCGGGTGGCCGCCGGCCAGGAGCCGCTGTTCCAGTCGCACATGTGGGACGGCTCGGCCGTGCCGGTCGCGGAGAACCTGCAGATCGCGGCCGAGCTGCTCGACCGGGCCGCCGAGGCCAAGATCGTCCTTGAGATCGAGGTCGGCGTGGTCGGCGGCGAGGAGGACGGCGTCGAGAACGCCATCAACGACAAGCTCTACACCACCGTCGAGGACGGCCTGGCCATGGTCGAGGCGCTCGGCCTGGGCGAGAAGGGCCGCTACATGGCGGCGCTGACCTTCGGCAACGTGCACGGCGTCTACAAGCCGGGCAACGTCAAGCTCCGCCCCGAGATCCTCAACCAGATCCAGGAGGCGGTCGGCGCCAAGTACGGCAAGGAGAAGCCGCTCAGCCTGGTCTTCCACGGCGGCTCCGGCTCCCTGCTGTCGGAGATCCGCGAGGCGCTGGACTACGGCGTGGTGAAGATGAACATCGACACCGACACCCAGTACACCTTCACCCGGCCCGTCGCGGACCACATGTTCCGCAACTACGACGGCGTGCTCAAGGTGGACGGCGAGGTCGGCAACAAGAAGCAGTACGACCCCCGCGTCTGGGGCAAGGCCGCCGAGGCCGGCATGGCCGCCCGCGTCGCGGAGGCCTGCGAGCACCTGCGTTCCACCGGCACCACGCTGGCCAAGTGACGCGCTGACCCGTACCACCGACGGCCGGCTCCCCACCCGGGGGGCCGGCCGCGTCTTTGCGGTTAGGAAGGGCACCTTGCACAGCAGAATGCGATAGGAAGGTGCCCTTCCTAACCGGTCGTGAGCACCCGGACCGCCTCGTGGACGTCGTCGGTGAGGTGCACGGTGGTCGACAGGTCGCCGAACGGCGAGGCGCCCAGCAACGGCCGCAGCAGCGTCTCCACCGGCAGCTCGTCGGTCCAGTAGGCGCGGTCGAGGAAGACGTACGCGCCGCTGGCCCCGTCGGTGCCGTAGTAGGTCTTGGTCGCGGCCTGGAACACCTCCTGCACCGTGCCCGCCCGGCCGGGGGCGAAGACGATCCCACCCCGCGCGAGCCGCAGGATGGTGTCCTCCCGGATGGCGTTGGAGAAGTACTTCGCGATCCGCCCCGCGAACAGGTTCGCCGGCTCGTGCCCGTACAGCCAGGTCGGGATGGCCAACCCGCCGGCGCGGGCCCAGCCCACGTCGCCACCGGCCAACACGGCCGAGTCGGCGCGGGACTCGCTGCCGGGGTCGGCGGCCCGGGGCCGGGGCGGCGCCACCGGCTGGCCGTACAGCTCCCGCACCCGCAGGGCCGCCGCCGTGTAGCGGTCGTGGTCGGTGAAGTCCGGCGCGCCGGCGAGCAGGTCGATCGCGGCCGCCAGGTCCTCGGCCGGCCGCAGCGCGAGATAGGCACCGAGGTTGGCAGCCTCCATCACCCCGGGGCCACCACCGGTCACCACCAGCCGGTCGGCCCGGGCCAGCTCCCAGCCGAGCACCGCCGCCATCCGGTACGGCTCGCTGCCGCGCGGCACCGCGTGGCCGCCCATGACACCGACCACCGACTGCGGCCCGTGGGTGGCCAGCCAGGCGCGGGTGGCGTCGGCCAGCGCGTTGTCCACGCCGTGGTCGTGCAACCGCTGACCGAGCGCCTCCCGGACGTCCGGCAACGCCCCGCCGTGCGCCCGGAAGTGCTCGTAGACCCTGGTGTCGTACATCCCGGCGAACCCGCCCTCGGCGAAGCCGGCGGCCAACTCCTCGGGGGTGTAGAGGTGGGACGGCTGGGTCGGGTAGGGCAGCCCGGAGAAGGGCGGCACCACGTTCGCGCCGCGCCGGACCAGGTCGGCGCCGACCTCCCGGGAGGCGAAGCGGCAACCGACGAAGAGCGTGCCGGCCACCTCGACGGAGGCGAGGTCGGGCACGGGGGCCAGGTCGAGCCGCAGCCCCTGCACGGTCAGCCCGACCAGGCTGCCCGTGGCCAGTTGCCGGTCGAACCCGGCGCGCGTCTCGATCTCGTTGGTCCAGGTGTGCGGCTCGATGACGTCCGCGGGAGGTGGGGTCGGCACCCTGATCATCCTGCCCCGCCGGGTCAACCGGTGCACAGGCAGGAGCCCGGCGGCCGTGGCCACCGGGCTCCTGCACGATCCGGTCCTGGGGAGGCGCCGGACCATTAGTTGTAGTCGAGAACAACTACCGGTGACATTGGCCGCAGGCGTGACCAACTCCTCAACCGTTCAGCCAGGCGGCTTGCCCAACCCTCTCGCGCGCCCTGGCGCGAAGCGGGTTGAATGGGGCGATGCAGAACCTGTTGCCGGAACCACCGGCCACCCTCCTGCCCGCGCACGACGAGGCCGACGCCGCCCTGGGCGCCGCCGAGAAGGCCGGCAGCGACGAGGCGTACGCCGAGGTGGCGGCGCGCTTCCCGACCTACAGCGCCGGCTGGGGTGCGCTGGCGACCCGGGCCTTCGCCGCCGGCCAGATCGTCCCGGCGTACGCCTACGCGCGCACCGGCTACCACCGGGGCCTCGACCAGTTGCGCCGCAGCGGCTGGAAGGGGTTCGGCCCGGTGCCGTGGTCGCACGAGCCGAACCAGGGCTTCCTGCGCTGCCTCTATGTGCTGTCCCGGGCCGCCGCCGCGATCGGCGAGGCGGACGAGGCGGCCCGCTGCGCCCAGTTCATCCGCGACTGCGATCCGGCCGCCGCGGACGCGCTGGCGAGCAACTGATCCCGGAGCCGACGGCCGGCCCGGTGCGCTCCGGCCGGCCGCCGGCCCGTGACCGTCCCTACAACCCCTCGGCGACGGCGGCGGCGATCTTCAGCCAGGCGTCCCGGGTGGCCGCGGAGAGCCCTCCGTACCGGATCGGCTCGCCGGAGTCGATGAGCCGCTCGTACGGCGCGAGCAGCACCGCCCGGGTGCGGGCCGCGAAGTGTTCCTGGATCGCCGGTAGGTCGATCTCCTTGCGTGACGGCGGCATGGAGACCACGGTGACCGCCTGCCGGACGAGCCGCTGCCGGCCGCTCTGCTCCAGGTGGTCCAGCATCCGGGCGGCCGTCTCCGCCGAGTCGTTCCGGGCCGACATGGTGACCACCAACTGGTCCGTGGCGTCCATCGCGGCCTGCCAGTTCTGGGCCCGCACGTTGTTGCCGGTGTCCACGAAGATCAGCTTGTAGAACCGGCTGACCACCTCCCGGATCTCGGCGAACGCGGCGGCGGTGAGCATCTCGCCGCCGGTGGCCGACTCGTCCGAGGCGAGCACGTCGAACATCCCCTCGCCCTGCGAGCGGACGTACTGCGACAGGTCGCCCACCCGCCCGTGCGCGCCCTGGAACTGGCTGAGGTCGCGCAGCATGTCCCGCACCGTACGGGAGTGGAAGTCCTGCTGGGCGCGCATCCCGAGGGTGCCCTGGGTCTCGTTGTTGTCCCACGCCAGCACGTAGCCGCCGCGCTTCTGGCCGAAGGTCATCGCCAGCAGCAGGATGGCCACCGTCTTGCCGGCGCCGCCCTTCGGGTTCACCACCGTCACCTGGCGCAGCCCGCCGAAGTTGCGGCGCACCGTCTCGATGTCCCGCCGCAGCTCCTGCTCGTGCCGGCCGGGTGCCAGCCGCAGGCCCAGCCGGTTGGCCACCGCCCGTACGCCCATCGCCGCCACGGGGTCGGCGGGGCGCCCCTGACGGCGGCGGGCGAAGTCCTCGGCGGTCGGCGGCGTGGTGATCGACGGGTGCCAGTTGGGGTCGGGCTGGGCCGGCATCGGGGCGGCCCCCTCCGCCGGCTGGTAGGCCTGCTGCGGCGCCGGGGCGGCGACGCCGGGGGCGACCGGCTGCCAGTGCGGTGGATACCAGCCGGGCGGGTACGGGCCGGCCTGTTGCGGCGCGCCCTGTTGCGGCGGGTACGGCCCGGCCTGTTGTGGCGGGTACGGCCCGGCCTGTTGTGGCGGGTACGGCCCGGCCTGGTGGGGCGGGTACGGCCCGGGCGGGGCGGTCGGGTGTGCCGCTGCCGGATCGGGGCCCACCGCCGGTCCGGTCGCCGCGTCCTGCTGGTCCGGGTGCTGTCGGTCTGCGTAGGGCCGCTCTGCGTCGAGTTGCTCCGTGCCCTGTTGCTCCGTGCCCTGCTGGTCCACGGCGTGCTGGTCCGTGCCCTGCTGGTCCGCGGCGTGCTGGTCCACGGCGCGCTGGTCCGTGCCCTGCTGGTCCGTGCTCAATCGGGGCTCGCCCGGTCGGGGCGCCGCGCCCTGGGCTGCTGGCGTCGGGTCGGGGGTGCCGGTCGCCGGTTCGGGTGCGACGGCGGTCGTGGTGGGCCGCTGCGGCGGCTGCGCCCATGGCGACTCCGTCGGCATCCGCGTCCCACCACCGTTCCCCGGAGCACCGCTCACGGGGCCGCCGCTTACCGGGCCGCCGCTCACGGGGCCGCCGCTCACCGGGACGCCGCTCACGGGGCCACCGCTTACCGGGACGCCGCTCACGGGGCCACCGTTCGTATAGCCGGCGTCCGTCGTTCCGGCGCCCGTCGGTCCGGGGTCCGTCGGTCCGGCATCCGTCGGTCCGACGTCCGTCACCGGGCTGGCCTCCGTCGCTGCGGTGACCGGACCGCCACCGGTCGAGGGCGAGGGCGTTACCGGCGTGGGCCTGACCGGAATGGGCACGACCGGCGCGGGAGTGACCGGGACGGGCGTGATCGGAATGGGCGCGACCCGTGCTGGCGTGACCGGGGTGGGCGTGGCCGGCTGGTCGAGGCTGAAGGGCATGTGAAGGTCGACCCGCGCGGGGGCGGCCTGCGGTGCGCGGGGAGCCGGTGCTCCGCCCGCCTCCGGGGCCGGCGGCGCAGTCGGGGCCGGGGACGCCGGCTCCCAGCCGGTGGCCGCAGCAGGAGGGGGAACCCAACCCGTTGCCGCACCCTGCGACGCGGCCGGCCGGCTGCCGAGCGCCGGCACTCCCTCCGTCAGCGAGGGGTAGTCGGCGGGCGAGGGCGGCTGGCCCGGCCGGCTACGGGGTGGGACGGTCGGTGTGGCGGTCGGCGCCCACGTCGGCGCGCCACCGTCGATCTGGTCCGGTGGCCAGAGCGGTTCGATGTCGCGCTCCGGCATCGGCTGCTGACCGGGTACGTGGACCCGGTCGACGTTCTCGTCCGCCACGGTTCCTCCCCATTCCTCCTGCCGAGGATAGGCCCAGTGGCCGAGTCGAGCCGGCCGCTGCGAACCAGCCGCGTCGATGGCTCAGAGGACGCCCAGGTCAGCTCGTCCAGACTGCCCAGGCGCCCGGCTCGGTCCACCAGGACCGCTTCCGGCTCAGCTCGCCCTCGGCCCCGTCGTCGAGGAACGGGATCTTCCCCTCGCGGGGCAGCACGGCCACGGCCCGTCCCCGGGCACGGCGTACCTCCAGCCGTACCCGCTTCCTGCCCAACGCCGAACGGGTGACCACGGGAACGGCCACCGCCACCTCGACCAGCCCGTCCGTCGGGTCCGGGCCGCCGAGCAGGGTCACGTCGTCGAGCTGGGCGTACCCGCCGGCGTTGCCGATGGCGCAGGCCACCAGCGGGTCGTCGCCGTGGGAGAGCACGGCGTCGTCCACCTCCACCCGGCCGCGCCAGTGCAGCGGCCGGCCGTCGTCGTCGGCGGCACCGATCAGCGCCCCGTCCAGGGTCACCGAGCCGCCGTCGTTGCGCAGCAGGTCGAGCCTGCGGGGCGTGCCGTCCAGCACCGCGGCGGCCACCGCCGCCGGGTCGCGGGGCAGCCCGAGCTGCGCCGCCAGGTCACGATGCGTCGCACCCCGTGCCGGATCGAGCGGGAGTACGCCGATCGGCGGCAGGTCCGGCACCGTCCGGTTGCCGGGCAGGTCGTCGGGGCGGCGGCTGGGCGGCGGAGCGTACCGCCGGACCAGTCGGCGCACGACGGTGCGCAACTGGGCGTCGCTGGCCGAGGCCACCACGAGCCGGGCCTTGGAGTCGGGATCCGGCCAGGTGAGGCCGTCCGCGCGGGGCGGGCCGTCGAACCGGGCCAGCACCTCGTCGATCTCGGCGTCGGAGCGGGCGGTGACCGTCTCCACCCGGGCGCCCCGGGCGGTGAGCGCGTCCGCGCAGGCCAGCACCGGCACCCGGGGCGTGTCGCAGCGCCCGTCGGCGGGGACGCGGGCGTCAGTGGCCGTGCCGCCGGCGGGGGCGCAGGCGTCGGCCGTGGCGCCGTCGGTCGCGCAGGCGTCGGCCGGGGCGGCCCCCTTCTGCGGCGCCGTGCCGCAGCAGCCGCCGCTGCCGCAGGCCCCGCCAGCCGCGTCGCGCTCCGAGCCGAGGGTGAGTAGCACCACGTCGTACACGGAAACGGCCTCCTACCTCCCGACACGACCCCTGCCGGCCGCGCCGCCACTACTTGTTAGCCTGACACCCCGGGCTCGCTGACCGGTCGCCACCTGGCACCCGAGCCTTCTGGAGGCGAGAAGATGCCAGCGATCGTGCTCCTTGGCGCCCAGTGGGGCGACGAGGGCAAGGGCAAGGTTACCGACCTGCTGGGTGAGCGGGTCGACTACGTCGTGCGTTACTCCGGCGGCAACAACGCCGGGCATACGGTGATCACCCCGGACGGGCAGAAGTACGCGCTGCACCTGATGCCGTCGGGCGCGCTCTCCCCGAGCGCGATGATCGTCATCGGCAACGGTGTGGTGGTCGACCCGAAGGTGCTGCTGGCCGAGATCGACGGGCTCGCCGAGCGCGGGGTGGACGTCAGCCGGCTGCGGATCTCCGGCGACGCGCACCTGATCATGCCGCACCACCGGGCCCTGGACCGGGTGGTTGAGCGCTACCTCGGCAGCTCCCGGATCGGCACCACCGGTCGGGGCATCGGCCCGGCGTACGGCGACAAGGTCGCCCGGATGGGCATCCGGCTACAGGACCTGCTCGACCCGGGCATCCTGCGCAAGAAGCTGGAACTGGCGCTGCGCGAGAAGAACCAGCTCCTGTTCAAGATCTACAACCGCAAGGCGATCGACGTCGACGAGACCGTCGAGGAATACCTGCGGTACGCGGAGCGGCTCAAGCCGTACATCGCCGAGACCCGGGTCATGCTCTGGGACGCGCTGGACCGGGGCGAGACCGTCCTGTTGGAGGGCGCCCAGGCCACCATGCTCGACATGGACCACGGCACGTACCCCTTCGTCACGTCGTCGAACCCGACGGCCGGCGGGGCCTGTGTGGGCGCCGGCATCCCGCCGACGGCGATCAACAAGGTCATCGCGGTGAGCAAGGCGTACACCACCCGGGTCGGCTCCGGCCCGTTCCCAACCGAGCTGTTCGACGACAACGGTCAGCACCTGCGCAAGGTCGGCCACGAGTACGGCACCACCACCGGCCGGGAGCGCCGCTGCGGCTGGTTCGACGCGGTCGTCGCCCGGTACGCCTGCCGCCTGAACGGGGTCACCGACCTGGTGGTCACAAAGCTGGACGTGCTCACGGGCCTGCCGAAGGTGCCGATCTGCGTCGGGTACGAGATCAACGGCAAGCGCTACGACGACATGCCGATGACCCAGACCGACTTCCACCACGCGACTCCGGTCTACGAGGAGCTCGACGGCTGGTGGGAGGACATCACCGAGGCGCGCACCGAGGCGGAGTTGCCGGAGAACGCCCGCCGCTACATCGCCCGCATCGAGGAACTCTGCGGCACCCGCGTCAGCGTCGTAGGCGTGGGCCCGGGCCGCGAGGAAAACGTGGTCCGCCACCCCCTCCTCCCCTAACCCCCTAACCCCCGCCCCCACCCCCCAGCGGCCTGCGCGTTGACCAAGAGGTTTGTGTCCTGGTCCGGCCTGGATCCGGACGCAAACCTCTTGATCAACACGGAGAGGGTGGGCGTGTCCACAGGAGGGGCGGGGTTGTCCACAGGGGCGGCGCGGAGCGTGGGCGGGCCGTCATCGTGGTGGGGTGAGTGTCGATGTTCTCCGCCGCATCGCCGGTCGCCAGGACGGGATGGTGACGGCCGTCCAAGCATTGTCCGCCGGCTTCAGCCGGAGCCAGATCCGGCACCTGTGTCGCTCAGGCCGTTGGCTTCGGGTGGCGAGGGGCTGCTTCGTGCCGGCCCCCGAGTTGAGCCCTGCGGCACTGCGTAGAGCCCGCGTCCGGGCTGCGGTCGCCATCCTCGGGCCGGGTTCGGTCGTCGTTCTCGACACCGCAGCCGAGCTGCATCGGATCGCCGGGCTCCGTCCGGCGGCCGCCATCCATGTGTCCCTGCCGCCGAACCGGCCGCGCCCACAGCGGATCACCGATCCTGACGTCGTGGTGCACCAGCTCACCATCGATCCCCACGCCGTGGGCGAGGTCGCCGGGATGCCCGTGACCACCCCACTGCGAACGTTGGCCGATGTCATCCTCCGGGTGGACCGTTACTTGGCGGTGTGCGTGCTCGACTCCGCGCTGAATCGGCGGGTCGTCACCGAGCGCGACCTGGCCCGGATGCCGGCCCTTTTCGTGGGCCGTAGGGGAGCCGTCGCGGCCCGCCGTCACCTGGCTGAGGCCGACGGGCGGGCGCAGTCCCCGCTGGAGACCCGGACGAGGCTGCGGTGCGTCGATGGTGGCGTACCGCCCGACGTACTTCAGTTGGAGGTCCGCGACGGGGACGGCTGCCTGCTCGGCATCGGCGACCTTGGTTGGCGAGCGGCGCGGGTGATCGCCGAGGCGGACGGACAGGCCCCCCACCACACGCCCGGGGCGGTCTTCGAGGACCGGGCGCGGCAGAACGGCTGGTCAACGCCGGTTGGCGGATCCTCCGCTTCACCTGGGCCGACACGCTGCGTCCCGACTACATCCCCCACACGATCAAAGCGGCCCTACACCCCTACTGACCCACCCGCTCGGCGTGATCAAGAGGTTCTGGCCCGTCCTGGTGCGGAAATGGGACGCAAACTTCATGATCAACGAGGGTCGGCGAGAAGGTCAGTAGGATGCGGGGGTGCGGGTTCTTCTTCTTGGTGGTGGGGGGCGGGAGCATGCGCTCGCGTCGGGCCTCGCTGGTGATCCGGCCGTCGAGCAGTTGATCGCGGCGCCGGGTAATCCCGGCATCGCTTCGCTCGCCTCGCTGCGGGCGGTGGATCCGGCCGACCCGGCCGCCGTTGCCGCGCTGGCGGTGGAGGCCGGGGTCGACCTGGTGGTGATCGGGCCGGAGGCGCCGCTGGTGGCCGGGGTCGCCGACGCCGTACGCGCCAAGGGGATTCCCGCGTTCGGGCCGTCCGCCGAGGCCGCCCGGCTGGAGGGTTCGAAGGCGTTCGCCAAGGACGTGATGACCGCCGCAGGCGTACCGACCGCCCGCGCGTACACCTGCACGGACGCGGAGAGCACCGGCAGGGCGCTGGACGAGTTCGGCGCCCCGTACGTGGTCAAGAACGACGGGCTCGCCGCCGGCAAGGGCGTCGTGGTGACCGACGACCGCGCCGCCGCGCTCCGGCACGCCGAGGAGTGCGGTCGGGTCGTCGTCGAGGAGTACCTGGCCGGCCCGGAGGTCTCCCTCTTCGTGGTCACCGACGGCGAGGCGGCGGTGCCGCTGCTGCCGGCGCAGGACTTCAAGCGGGTCGGCGACGGCGACACCGGCCCGAACACGGGCGGCATGGGGGCGTACGCGCCGCTGCCCTGGGCACCCGCCGGCCTGGTCGACGAGGTCATGCGCGACGTCGTCCACCCGACCCTGGCGGAGATGGCCCGCCGGGGCACCCCGTTCGCGGGCCTGCTCTACGTCGGGCTGGCGATCACCGCCGACGGCCCCCGGGTGATCGAGTTCAACGCCCGCTTCGGCGACCCGGAGACGCAGGTGGTGCTCGCGCTGCTGGAGACACCGCTGGCCGGGCTGCTGCACGCCGCCGCCACCGGCACGCTGGCCGGGCACCCGCCGCTGCGCTGGCGCGACGGCGCCGCCGTCACGGTGGTGGTGGCCGCCGAGAATTACCCGGCCGCCCCGCGTACCGGCGACGTGATCACCGGGGCTGAGGGGCCGGGGATCATCCACGCCGGCACCCGACGGGGCGCCGACGGCGCGCTGCTCTCCGCCGGTGGCCGGGTGCTCTGCGCCACGGCCACGGGCACCGACCTGCCCGCCGCCCGGGACGCCGCGTACGCGCTGGTCGCCGGAGTGGAGTTGGCTGGCTCGCACCACCGCACCGACATCGCCTCCGCCGCCGTCGAGGGTCGGATCACGATTCCGGGCTGACCGGGCAACCCACTCCCTCCTCGCCTCCGTTTGAGCGGTGAGGCGAGGAGGTGGCGGGATTGCCTGCCGACATCGAGGGTTACCGCGAGTACGTCGGGGCCCGGCTGGAACCGCTGCGCCGCACGGCGTACCTGCTCTGCGGTGACTGGCACACGGCCGACGACCTGGTGTCGACGGCGCTGGTCAAGTTGCTGCGGCACTGGCGCCGGGTGTCGAGGATGGAGAACCCCGACGCCTACGTCCGGCGTACCCTGCTGCGGGTCTGGCTGGACGAGCGCCGCCGGCCGTGGCGGCGCGAGGCCTCCTGGGCGGAGGTCCCCGACGCCGCCGTCCGGTCCGCCAGCGACGGTGCCGCCGACCGGCTGACCATCCTCGCCCTGCTCGCCGAGCTGCCGCCGCGCCGCCGCGCGGTCCTGGTGCTGCGCTACTTCTGCGACCTCTCCGTCGAGGAGACCGCCCGGGAACTCGGCTGCACCGCCGGCACCGTCAAGAGCCAGTCGGCGCGCGCGATCGAGGCGTTGCGGGGCCGCCTCGTCGACGTGCCGGCCCGACCCGAGGGGGCACGCACCGATGGATGATCTCTCCGAGCAGTTGCGGGTGGCGGTGGCCGCCGCGCCGCCGACCCGGATCGACGTGGACCACCTGATCGCCGCCGACCGGCAGCGCCGCCGCCACCGCGCCCGGATGCTGGCCGGCGGTGGTGTCGCCGCGGCGGTCGCCGCCGGCATGCTGACGCCGGCGCTGCTCACCGGCCCGGCCGCAGAGCCCGACGGGTTCACCCTGCCACCGGCCGCCGTGGTCTCGCCGTCCGCCGCCGCGTCGCCCTGCGCGATTGTGGAGCCGAGCCCCAGTGGCCCGCCGGCCCCTCGGCAGTCACACGACACCGTGCGGCCACGGCCAACCGAGCGGCCCGACACCGGCGTGGCCCGGCTGACCCTCGCGCTGCGGCCGGTGCTGGCAGGCGTCTTGCCGGCGGGGCTGCTGATCGGCGGCACGCTGCCGGGCTGCGCCACGACCCAGTTCACCTACGAGAAGAGCCACCGCTTCTACAACGCCCACGTCCGGCTGCTGAGCGGCGGGCAGGCCGACAACCTGACGGTGAGGCTCTTCCCGACGGCCGCCGACGCGCCCCTCGGCTGTGCCACCGCGCCCAGTCCTGGTTCCTGCAGAGGCAGCAGCACACTGCCGGACGGCGGCACCCTCGCCTTCGGCGACGCCAAGCCCGGCGACGAGGGCTTCGAACTGCGTTGGGCGCAGGTGCAACGGGCGGACGGCACGACCGTCACGGTGACCACGGACAACCAGATCATCGTCGACGGCGAGAGCGGTGCGCGACGTGACTCCTTCGGCCCGCCACCGGTGCTCAGCGTCGAGGATCTGGCGGCCATCGCGAACACGCCGGGGCTGACGCTCTATCCCTGACCGGCGGTGATGGGGTGGGTTGCGGGGTCCCACTGCCCGCCGGGCGGGACGGCCGTCCCATCCGCCCGGCCCGACCTGCCGCCCGACGGGTAGGGCGGCCCGACCCAACTCGACGCGCCGCCGGGCGGTGCGGGCACCTTGACCCGGCCCGACGCGCCGCCGGGCGGGACGGGCGACTCGAAACGGCCCGACGCGCCACCGGGCGGGACGGGCGACTCGAAGCGGTCCGACGCGCCGCCGGGCGGGACGGGCGCCTCGGCCCGGCCCGACGTGTCGCCGGGCGGGGCGGGTGGGTAGCGGGGCGGGTCGTCCAGTGCCCGCAGCACCGGCAGCGGCGCGGCGACCAGCACCGCCAGCAGCAGCGTCCCGGCCAGCGCCAGGAACGCGGGGCGTAGCCCGATCTGTTCCACCAGCGGCCCGGCGAGCAGGTAACCGGCCGGGCCGGCCGCGTACGCGAACGAGGTCATCACCCCGACCACCCGGCCGCGCAGCCGCTCCGGGGTGCGGGTCTGCATGGCGTAGTTGGACAGCGGATTGACCGGCCCGTACGCGAGCCCGATCCCGGCGGCGAAACCGATCATGGCCGGGAACGGGGGCAGGGTGGCCAGGCCGACCAGGGACACCCCGATGACCAGGAGGGAGGTCACCAGCAGGGTGCGGCGACGGACCCGCCGACCCGCCACGCCGGAGGCGAGCGCCCCGATTACGCCCGCGGCGCTCATGGCCATCAGGATCGCGCCGAGCCGGGCCGGCTCCCCCTGGGCGACGAACCACGCCGGCAGCAGTACGCCCTCGACCGGCAGGTAGAGCGCGGCCAGCACCATCGTGAGCAGCGCGATGGTACGCAGCAGCTTGTCCCGCCAGACGAACCGCAGCCCCTCGACGGTGCCCCGCCACAGGCCCTCCGGGGGGCGTTCCGGCCGGCCGGCCCCGGGCAGCCGGACGGCGGCGATCATCACGACGGCCAGCGCGAACCCGGCGGCGGTGACCCAGAGCGTCGATCCTGGGCCGAACGCGGCGATGAGGATGCCCCCGACGCCGGGCCCGATCAGGAAGGCGAGCCCCCACACCGCCTCGTGCACCCCGTTGGCCCGTTCGATCCGCCAGCCGGCGGCCTGCGCGGCGGCGGGCAGCAGCGTCTCCCGGGCGGTCAGCCCGGCCGGATCGAACACCGCGCCGAGCACGGCCAGCGCCACGATCCAGCCGAGGTCCAGCCCGAGCAGGGCGTCGACCACCGGGATCGCGGCGACCGAGGCGGCGGAGAGCGTGTCGGAGACCAGCGCCGTACGCCGCCGGCCGAGCAGGTCCACGACGGTGCCGGAGAACAGGCCGGACAGCAGCAGCGGCAGGGCGGCGGCCGCCGCGACCACGCCGGCCGCGGTGGCGCTGCCCGTGCGTTCCAGCACCAGCCAGGGCAGGGCCACGTTGGCCACCCCGTTGCCGGTGTTGGAGAGCAGCGTCGCCGCCTCGACCAGCAGCAGCGGCGCCATCCGTGGCCCGGGCAGGCGGTGGCGGGGACGGTGGCGGTGACGGGCGCGGCGGCGAGGTCCGGAGCCGATCATGGTGCCGCCAGCCTATGGGCAGCGGGGCATCCGGCCAGTAACGACCGGGGAACGGTCAACCGTGGTAGCGGCTCAGTTCGCGGGCCAGCACCTTGCCGGTGGCGTTGCGGGGCAGGTACTTCACGAAGACGACGTCCCTTGGCACGGAGAACCGGGCCAGGTAGTGCCGGACGTACTCGCGGACCGCCTCCGGGTCGAGCGTCTCGCCGGGGCGCAGGGCGAGGAACGCGGCGAGCCGCTGCCCGTACTCCGGGTCGGGTACGCCGATCACGGCCACCTCCCGCACCTGCGGCAGCCGGGCGATCAGGTCCTCCACCTCGGCGGGGAAGACGTTCTCCCCACCCGAGACGATCATGTCGTCGGCCCGGCCCTCGACGAAGAGCAGGCCGTCGGCGTCGACCCGCCCCAGGTCGCCCGTTTCGAGCAGGCCGTCGCGGTGCTCCCGGGTGGCCCCGGAGGTGTAGCCCTCAAAGAGCATCTCGTTGCCGACGAAGATCCGCCCGACCTGGCCCGCCGGCACCGGCCGGCCCGCCGCGTCGAGGATCGCCAACCGGGTGCCGTGCGGCGGGCGGCCGGCGGTGGTGGGCGACGCGCGCAGGTCGACGGGGGTGGCGATGGAGGCCCACGAGACCTCGGTGGAGCCGTAGAGGTTGTGCAGGACGTCGCCGTAGGCGTCCATGAACCTGGTGGCGAGGCCGCCCGGCAGGGCGGAACCGCTGACCGCGACCACCTTCAGCGGGGGACGGGGGTCCGGCGGCGGCACCTCCAGCAGCCGTTGCAGCATCACCGGTACGGCGAAGAGGGCGTCGCAGCGCTGTTCCGCCAGGGCGGCCAGCGTGGCGGCCGGGTCGAAGCGGCGGTGCAGCACGATCGTGGCCCGCAGGGCGAAACAGACCTGGAGGGCGGCGTACCCCCAGGTGTGGAAGAGCGGGGCGGCGATCATCACCCGGTCCCGGGCGTGCAGCGGGATGCGGTCGATGATGGAGACCAGCGGGCCGAAGCCGCTCGGGGTGGGCCGCCGGGCACCCTTGGGCGTTCCCGTGGTGCCGGAGGTGAGCACGATGATCCGGCCGTCGCGCTCCGGCGGGCGCAGCTCGCCGGGGAGGGCACCGGCGAGCAGTTCCTCCCGGGCCCGCTCGTCGAGCCGCCCCACCTCGGCCGGCAGGCTGACGATCCGGTCGCCGAACTCGGTGTCGTGCGCCAGCACCCGCAGCCGCTGCTCGGTCGCCACGGTGGCGAGCTGCGCGGCGGAGAGCCCGGTGTTGACCAGCACCGCGTCCGCGCCGAGCAGGGTGGCGGCCACCACCGCCTCGATCAGGCCGTGGTGGTTGCGGCAGAGCACGCCGACCCGGTCCCCGGCCCGCACCCCGAGCACCGCCCGCATCCCCCGGGCCAGCCGCTCGGCGCGGTCCAGCAGTTCGGCGTACGTCAGCTCGGCGCCCCGCTCGTCGACGACGGCCGTCCGGCCGGGGTCGCGGGCGGCGGCCTGGCGCAGCTCGCCGGCGATGTTCCAGCCCCACCTGCGCAGCGCCTGGAGCTGAGCGGAGACCCGGATCGGGCGGCCCGGCGCGAGCAGCCCGCGCCGGGTGAGTGTGGCGACGACGAACGGCAGGTCCATGACGCGCCCCCCGGTAGGGAATCAGCGGATCTGAACGCCGGAGATGGCTCGGGAGATGACCAGTCGCTGGATCTCGGAGGTGCCCTCGAAGATGGTGTAGATCTTGGCGTCCCGGTACCAGCGCTCGACCGGGTGGTCCCGCAGGAACCCGGCCCCGCCGAGCAGTTGCACGGCCTGCCCGGTGACGGAGACGGCCACCTCGCCGGCCTTCAGCTTGGACATCGAGCCCTCGCCGGCGGTGAACGGCCGGTTGTTGCGGCCCATCCAGGAGGCCCGCCAGACCAGCAGCCGGGCGGCGTCGATCTCCATCTTCATGTCGGCCAGCGCGAACGCGACCGCCTGGTTCTCGATGATCGGCCGGCCGAACTGGACCCGGTCCTTCGCGTAGTCCAGGGCGTACTCGTAGGCGGCCCGGGCCACCCCCAGCGCCTGCGCGCCGACCGTGGGCCGGGAGAGCTCGAAGGTGCGCATCGCGGCCTGGCCCGAGGCGCGCTTACCGGTACGGGCCCGGTCGAGCCGTTCGAGCAGGGCGTCCCGGCCGCCGAGCAGGCAGCGCCCCGGCACGCGTACGTCGTCGAGGAAGACGTCGGCGGTGTGCGACGCGCGCAGGCCCAGCTTGCGCAGCTTGCGGGTCGCGGTCAGGCCGGCGGTGCCCGGCGGTACGACGAACGCCGCCTGCCCCCGGGAACCGAGCGACGGGTCGACCGAGGCGGTGACCACGTGCACGCCGGCGATCCCGCCGTTTGTGGCGTACGCCTTCTGCCCGCTGAGCACCCACTCGTCGGTCGCCTCGTCGTAGACCGCCCGGGTGCGCATCGCGCCGACGTCGGAGCCGGCCTCGGGCTCGGTGGTGCAGAAAGCGGCGACGGCCGGGTCGTCGACGGTGCCGAAGCACTGCGGCACCCACTCGACCATCTGGTCCGGCGTGCCGGTGCCGTAGATCGCGGCCACGGCGAGGGAGGTGCCGAAGATGCCCAGCCCGATGCCGGCGTCGCCCCAGAAGAGTTCCTCGCTGGCGATCGGGAGGGAGAGGCCGGTGGGGTCGGCCCAGCAGGTGGCAAGGAACTCGAAGCCGTAGAGGCCGACCTTCGCCGCCTCCTGGATGATCGGCCAGGGAGTCTCCTCCCGGGCGTCCCACTCGGCCGCGGCCGGGCGCACGACCTCGGCGGCGAAGCCGTGCACCCAGTCGCGTAGGTCCCGCTGTTCCTCGTTCAGGTCGAGCGAGAACTCGGCCATGTCAGGCCTTGGGGATGTCGAACAGGTTGGCGATGTTGGCGGCCAGGCCCAGGTCGCCCTTGGCCTTGAGCTTGCCGGTCATGAACATCATGACGGGGTTGGCGCCACCGGAGACGATCTTCAGGAACTCGACCGGGCCCATGGTGAGGCTGAGCTTCGGGTCGTGCTGCGGGGTCTCGTTGACGGTGCACGTGCCGTCGGCGACGACCACCTCGTAGGTGTCGGTGCCGCCGTCGGGGCGCCCGGTGATGCCCCAGTGGATGACCGCGTTGGTCGAGCCGGCCCGGTCGGCGCGGAAGAGCTGCGGCATCCGACCGAAGACCTCGCTGAGGATCTTGCCGCGCAGGTCGCCGGACATCACCTCGGCGATCTTGTCGTCCGGGGTGGACTTGACCAGCTGGGCGAACTCCTTGGGGCCGACGTTCGCGAAGTTGGCCGGGTCGAAGTCAGTCATTGGGCTGCACCTTCCGGGATTGGCTACTCGTGCGTAACCTTACGGCCGGGTAGGTATGCTCGCAAGGTGTCCACCCCGCCCGCCTTCAAGCGCCTCCCCCGGGCCGTACGCGAGCAGCAGATGCTCGACGCGGCCGTCAAAGTGTTCTCACGCAGGGGTTTCCACGCGGCGAGCATGGACGAGATCGCCGAGGACGCGGGCATCTCCAAGCCCATGGTCTACGCGTATCTCGGCACGAAGGAAGAACTCTTCGTCGCCTGCCTGCACCGCGAGGCGACCCGGATGACGCATGCCATCGCCGGGGCGGCAGCCCCCGAGTTGCCGGCCGACGAGCGGCTCTGGCGTGGGCTCCGCGCCTTCTTCGGCTTCGTCGGGGCGCACCGGGACGGGTGGGCGGTGCTCTACCGGCAGGCCCGGGGCGAACAGCCCTTCGCCGGCGAGCTGGCCGGCATGCGCGCCCGGCTCGTCGAGGTGGTCGCCGGGATGCTCGACCACGCGCTGCGCGCCGAGGGGCGCGAGGTGGGCGAGACCGATCTGGAAGTCGTCGCGTACGCCCTGGTGGGCGCCACCGAGTCGCTGGCCGACTGGCTCGCCGACCACCCGGAGGCGGACCCGGAGAAGACCGCCACCCGGATGATGAACGCCGCCTGGCTGGGCGCCGGCCAGCTTCTCCACGGCGTCACCTGGCACCCGCCCCAGGCGTGAGCGCGCCCCTCCGGCCGAGCTGACGCATTCGGGCGGAGCGGGATCGCGGCGGAGCCCGGTCGCGTCCGCGGCGCGGGACTGTCGGTGGGTGGCGCGAGGATGTGCGGGTGCTCGACGGTCTGGATGAGGTGGACTGGCGGCGGCTCGGCCACGCCTACGGGTCGGCCGGTGACGTGCCCGGCCAGCTCCGCGCCCTGCGCTCGCCCGACCCGGAGGTGCGGGGTGAAGCCCTCGGCGAGCTCTACGCCAACATCCTCCACCAGGGCAGCCGCTTCGAGGCGACGGCCCACGCGGTGCCGTTCCTGCTCGACCTGCTGGCCGACCCGGCCACGCCAGACCGCGACGCGCTGCTCGCCCTGCTGGCGGCCCTCGCGGTCGGCTACGACGAGAGCTGGCTGCCCGAGGGCTTCCCGGTGGCCGAGTTCCGCCGGGTGGCCGAGGGCGGGCGGGAGCTGCTCGCCGCCAAGCCGCCCCCGTGGGACGGCGACGACGAGAGTGACAAGGAATACGTCGAGTACGCGTACGTCGAGTCGCTGAGCGCGGAGGACCAGCGACGGTTCTGGGCGCACATCGAGCTGGCCGCGTACGACGCCGTGCGGACCGGGGTGCCGCTGTTCCGTGCCCTGCTCGACGACGCCGACCCGGGGCTGCGCGCCGGGGCCGCGTACCTGCTCGGCTGGTTCCCGGAGGACGCGGCCGGCAGCCTGCCGGCGTTGCTCGCGGTGGCGGCCGGCGAGGCTGAGGCCGGCGTGGCCGGCACCGCCCTGGTGTCGGTCGGGCTGCTCGGTGCCGCACCCGACGTCGAGCTGCTCGCCGACCCGCGTCCCGAGGTCCGTTGGGCCGCTGCGGTCGGGCGGGCCCGGGTGCTCGGCGCGGCGGCCGACGAGGCGACCGTCGAGGAACTGCTGAGCTGGACGGCGATGGCCGACGCGGGGCGGGAGCCTGCCGACGACGCCGGGTACGCCCCGGAAGCACCGCTCCCGGCGCCCGCGGAGCTGTCTGCGCCGCTCCCGGCGGCAGGGCTGTCTGCGCCGCTCCCGGCGGCAGGGCTGCCTGTGTCGCTCCCGGCGGCAGGGCTGCCTGTGTCGCTCCCGGCGACCACCGGCCAGGCTGCGGCGGTCCCGGAGGCCGCAGCGGTGTCCGCGGCGCTTTCGGCGACCACGGGTGCGGCCGTGGTGCCGTTCCACGGCGGTGACCTGCCCGGTTACGCGGCCCTGGCGTTGCGGCAGCTCGGCCCAGGGCATGCCGACCGGGCGTTCGACGCCCTGCTCGACCGGCTTCCCGCCGTCACCGGTGTCGAGGCGTTGCCGGTGACGACCGAGGCGCTGGCCCTCGCGTTCCCGGACGGTCAACTGCCCGACGGTACGCCCCCCGAAGCGCTGACTTCACGACAGCGGCGGCTTGCCGAGGTGCTGGCCCGATCGCCGGAGACCTGGCAGCTCGACGGCCACCCGTTCGGCAACTTCGCCATGCTCGTCGGCGACCACGGCCTACCCCGCACCCACAACGCCCTCCGGACGTACCTGAACACCCCCACCGACACCTGACCCCGCCCCGCCCCTACTCTGTGCGGCGATCTTGCACTTTCTGCCCCGACATATAACGCATCTGCGACAAGGAGAGGGCCGAAAGTGCAAGATCGCCGGGCGCGGGCGCGGGCGCGGGCGCGGGCGCGGGCGCGGAAGGGCGGGGGCGGGGGGTGCTAGGGGTGGGGGGTGGGGCGGGTTTTGCGGTGGCGTAGCCAGCGGGTTGCTTCCAACAGCAGCGTGATCATTACCGACAGGCCGATTCCGGCGAGGATGCCCTTGATCGGGTCGCGTTCGAAGGCCAGCCCGCCGAAATAGCCGAGCAGGGCACAGTAGAGCGCCCAGCTCACTGCCGCCATGGCGTCGAAGAGCAGGAACGATCGGAGCGGGTAGCGGACCGCGCCCATGGTGAGCGTGACTGCTGTCCGGCCGCCCGGCACGTACCGGGAGGTGGTCAGGATCAGGCCGCCGCGCTGGTGTATCGCCCGACGGGCCCACTCCGATCCGGCCCGCCGCCGGCTGCCGTCGGGGAAACGGGCGAGCCGTTGTGCGCCGCCGACCCGTCCGATGGCGTACGAGATGTGGTCGCCGGCGCATGCCCCGAGCGCGGCGGCGACGATTACCGCCACCAGGTTCGGCCTGCCGCTGGCGGCGAGTACGGCGGCGGTGATCACGGCGGCTTCGCCGGGTACCGCCGGAAAGAACGCGTCGACCGCGGTGAGCCCGAACAACAGCAGGTACACCCACGGCGAGGTGACGAGCTGCCGGAGCAGGTCGATCGCAGACTCCACGCCTCCCATGCTCGCCGCCCAACCCCCCTCCGACCCCCACTACCCGGAACCCCACCCCCTCCTCTCCCCGCCCCCTCGGCCCGTCGATCTTGCACCTTGCGCCCCGACCAAAGGAGCAAATGCCGCATAACGAGGGCAGAAAGTGCAAGATCGACGAGCCGAGGGGGCGGGGAGGCGGGGAGGGGGAGGAGGGCGGGGAGGCGGGGAGGGCGGGGAGGGTGGGTGGGGTTAGGGCGTGGGGGTGAGGGTGGGTGGGGTTAGTAGGTGGGTGTGGGGGGTCTTGTCGTTGGCGGTGGGGCCGTGGGAGGTGAGGACCACCGGGGCGGCCAGTTCCGCGCTCACCGCCTCCGTCCAGTCGGCGGGCGCGTCGTCGTACAGCGGGCGGGAGCGCAGCAGGCGGGCGGTGAGCGCGGCCTGCCGGTCCAGGTCACCGGGCGGGCCCGGGGTGAGGCGGTCGGTGGTGTCGTAGCGGCGGCAGATCCGCAGCGCGGGACCGGCGAGGTCGAGGTGGGTCAGCGCGAGGGCGTCGACCCCGCCGGCCGCGTCCCGGGCGTACCGGTGGGCGACCGCGTCGAAGTGGCCGAAGCGGAAGCGGCCCTGCCACGGGTTGGTCGGATTGCGCGGGTCGGTCAGCGGCAGGGCCGGGTCCTCGGTCACCAGCGGGCCGGGCCCGTGCCGGGTGGTGACCACCCGGAGCACCCCGAGCCGGGTCGCGCCGCCCGGCAGGCCCGCCTCGGCGAGCAGGCTCTCCGCGTTGGCGAACGTGGTGGTGCTCCACGTGGTGTACGGGTGGAAGCCGTGCCACTCGTCGAGCAGCACCCCCTGCGCGCCCTCGAAGACGCAGGTGCCGGCGCGCAGCGCCCCGGCCAGCCAGCTCCGGTCGACGACGGCGACCCGCTCGGCGAACGCGGTGAACGCGGGCAGGCAGTCCTCGACCGGCGGGGCGTCCAGCGGGCCCAGTTCGGCGGTCAGCCGGTCCCGCAGGGCGGTCAACCTGCGGCGCAGCAGCGCCGGGGTGCGGCAGTCGGCCACCCGGGGCGCCTCGTCGGGGTGGGCGAGACCGTACGCGACGGTCTCACCCACCCCGAGCCCGCAGGAACCGTGCCGGTCGGCTCCCCGGGCGATCTCCCGGGCCCGGTTGGCGGCCCGGTGGTACGGGGTGGCGAGCAGCGCCTCCCCGTCGACGGTCAACCGGTCGAGCGCGTCGGACACCCCGACCGAGGCGAGGTGGTCGGCCTCGGCGGCCAGGGCCAGCGGGTCCACCACCACGTACCGCGACAGGTGCGTACGGACGCCGGGGTGGAAGGTGCCGGCGCCGAACTGCGCGAAGGTGTGCTGCCGCCCGTCGCGCAGCACGACGTTGTGTGCCGCCTGCGCGCCCCCGTTGAAACGGACCACCGTGTGGACGGGCCGGGTGGCGCAGAGCCAGTCCACCACCGTGCCCTTGCCGGCGTCCCCGTAGCCGAGGTCGACCACCGCCACGTGTCTCATCGCCGGGCCACCTCGCCGTCGCCGAGGTCGATCATCGCCACGTGTCTCACAGCCGGGTCACCCCGCCGGTGTCGCGGAAGGCGGGCAGCGTCGACACCTCGGCGCGCCGCCCCCGGCCCAGCCGGGCCAGGGCCTTGGACACCGTGCCGGTGGCACCCGAGCCGGCGCGCTCCAGGTCGCGCAGCCCTTCGTCCAGGTCGATGGCCTGCTCGCCGAGGCCGATGGTGAGCGCGATGGTCTCGCAGACCGCGTCCAGGTCGTCCAGCACGACGGCGTTCTGCCCGAGCAGGTCCCGCCAGAAGTCGAGCACCTTGGCGTTGCCCGCGTAGTGGCTGCCGGCGGGCAGGAGGTAGTAGGTGTCCCAGCGGCGGGTCACCTCGTCGACCACCTGCCGCAGCGGCACGTCCTCCCCGAGGTCGTCGCCGATCAGGCGGGCCACCTCCCGGGCCTTCACCTGCGGGTAGGCCAGCTCGTCGCCGATGATGAACAGGTAGCCGCGCCGGCCGCGCTTCTCCCAGCAGTCGGTGACGGTGTGCCGGGCCATGAAGTACATGGCCAGCTCGTACGACTCGGTCATCTGCCCGCCGCCACCGCCCTCCAGCACGATCCGGCCGAGGTCGTCGTCCATCCGGTTGTCCGACTCGAACTGGCCGACCTGCAACGGCACCCGGTCGCAGGTGGCGTCGCCGATCGCGCCGAACATGATCTGCGGGTCGCTGGCGTAGCCCTGCCGCTGGAGCAGCCCGAGCAGCTGCGGCAGCTTGGTCTGGAGGACGCGCGGCACGCTGCGCATCGAGCCGGTCACGTCGAACAGCACCGCGATGGCGGTCGACTGCGGGTGCTCGTCGGAGTCGCGGCTCTCGCGCATCGCGTCGCGCGGGTCGAGGGCGGCGTGCACCTTCCGTGCCCCGCTGTCGCTGTAGGAGAACGCGCTCTTGCCGGTGGACCGGCGGTAGCGGTCGGCGGCGTCGTACACGTCGGTGGACCAGATTCCACTGCCCATGACAGCTCCTTAGGGGTTGAGGGTGAAGGGTCGGAAGGTGCGGGGGCCGTAGAGCCGCTCCAGCACCTCGTCGAGTTCGCCGAGCAGGCGCCAGGCGTCGTCGGGCCGCTTGGTCAGGAACCGCTGCCGGCAGCCCTGCGCGAAGGTGAGCAGCTCGCGTGGTGCGTGCGGGCCCATCAGCCAGGTCATGCAGCGGGTGGCCATGGCGATGTCGCTGCCCGGCCCGCAGGGCTGCTTCCTGAGGATCTCGGGCGGGTACCAGTCCTCGTGACCGGGCACCAGCGCCGGGACGGTGCCGCCGCCGGTGACCGAGAAGCACCAGTCGACAAGCACCACGCCGTGGCCGTCCGGCTCGATCAGCACGTGCTGCGGCAGGACCGCGCCGTGTACCACGCCCGCCCGGTGGGCCAGGCCGAGCGCGACCAGCAGCCGGCGCCACATCCAGGCGACATCGCGGGCGTCCAGCCCGTCCGGGTACGCGCGCCGCACCTCGGCGAGGTCGTGCAGGCCGGGCGCGGCGGCGAGCACGTTGACCCGCCGTTCGGCGCCGGTCGCGGCGTCCCGGTGCCGGAAGGTCTCGACGAGCCGGGGCACGTACGGCAGGTAGCGCGGGTCGCCCCGCTCGGCGAGGGTGCGCAGGGCGTCCGCCTCGCGGGCCATCAGGTCGTTGTCGGTGGGCCGCCGGGGCAGCTTGAGCAGGCGGTCGTCCCCGACGTCGTAGAGGTCGGCCAGGTCGCCGGAGTATGCCGGCCGCCCGAGGCGGTAGTCGCCGAGGACGGTGACCTGCCGGGCCCGCCACCGGGTGGTGACCCGGACGAACGCGTCGGTGGCGTCGGCGCGTACCGCCGGGTCGGCCGGCAGGCGGTCGGGGTGCAGGGCCGCGACCAGCTCGCGGTAGCGGCGGGCCGGCTGGTCCGTGCCGAACAGGTCGTCGTCGGTGCGGGCGGCCGTGACCAGGCGGATGGCCTCTGCGGTCATCATCGGACCGTCTCCTCCCGGGCCGGCCGCAGCAGCGCCGGGTGCAGCAGGCGGGCGTCGCCGGCCCGGTAGAGCTTGGCGCGTGGGCCGCCCCGGGCGCCGCCGCGTTCGGTGCTGGCGCCCGTGCTCTCCACGAGGCCCGGCACCGAGAGCACCTTGCGGTGGAAGTTGCCGGCGTGCAGCGGGTGGCCCCAGACCGTCTCGTAGACGGCGCGCAGCTCGCCGATCGTGAACTCGGGGGCGAGGAAGCGCGTGGCGAGCGGGGTGTATTCCAGCTTGGACCGGGCCCGCTCCAGCCCGTCGTCGATGATCCGGCCGTGGTCGAAGGCGAGCTGTCGGCTGGTCAGCTCGGTCACCGGCAGCCAGATCGCCTCGTCGGCGTCGGTGTCGGCGACCGGGTCGGGCAGGTCGGGCGCGAAGGCCAGGTGGGCGACCGAGACGATCCGCATCCGGGGGTCGCGGTCGGGGGCACCGTAGCTGGCCAACTGCTCCAGGTGTACGCGCCGCAGCCCCGCGCCGCCGAGCCCGGTCTCCTCGGCCAGCTCCCGCCGGGCGGCGGTGGCCAGGTCCTCGTCGGGGTGGACGAAGCCGCCGGGCAGCGCCCAGTGCCCCTCGAACGGGGGCTGGCCGCGCCGGATCAGCAGCAGGTGCAGCGCGCCGTCCCGGATGGTCAGCGCCACCACGTCGACGGTCACGGCGACCGCCGGGTAGTTCCGGGGCTCGTACGTGGCCAGGAAGTCCTGCTCGTCCACAACGTCTCTCTCAATCTGAGAACATCTCGGTGTGAGAACAACGTAGCGCAGAAAAGTGCCCCTGCCAAGCCCCCGGACGCGGCTCGGCAGGGGCGCGTCAGCGCACGGAGCCCACCAGGTGCGGTCGGCCGCGCTGGTCGTGCAGGGCGAACCCGCCGGCCGGCAGAGTGCTGAAGCTCACCGTGCTCGGCAGCGGCACCGGCAGCTTGAAGGCCACCTCGACGGTGTAGGCGTCCGGCAGCCGGTTCTCCAAGGCGGCCAGGCAGCGGGCCTTGCTCCACATGCCGTGCGCGATCGGCCGGGGAAAGCCGAACAGCCGGGCGCTGACGCGGGAGGTGTGGATCGGGTTGTGATCCCCGGAGACCCGCGCGTAGTCCGCGCCGACCCGCGGTTCGACCCGCCAACGGGCCGAACCGGCCGGGGCCGGGGGCCGCTCACCCTGGCCGCGCCGCCCGCCGCCGCCCCGCTTGCCCTCCCTGCCGAGGTACGTCGAGACGCCGCGCCACACCTCCTCGCCGCCGACCGAGCCGACCAGCACCACGTCGATCTGCCGCCCCCGGTCGTGTGGGCGCGGGTTCTCCGCGTACGTGGTGAAGTCGAGGGCCTCGTCGGCGTTGACCGGCCGGTGCACGGTGATCCGGTTGCCGACGTGCACGACGCCGGTGAGCGGGATGGGAAAGCCCGGCCCGGTCATCAGGCGCAGAGCCAGCGGAAAGCCCATGACGTGCGGGAACGTGGCGGGCAGCCGGTCGGTGAGCCGGAACCCGCAGACCCGGTCGTAGTCGGCCAGGTGGGCCCGGTCGACGGCGACACCGTTGACGGCCAGCTCGACCGCCGGGCTGTCCGCCGGCCTCCGCCCACCGCCGAGACCGGGCAGCGCGCCGAGCAGCGCCCGCCGGTAGAGCGCCCCGGCGGCCGGCATCCGGGGCAGTTCGACGCGCCGCCGCGCCCCCGCGTGCCCGGCCGCCTCGGGCGTCGCCTCATCCGGTCGCGCGGGGCCGGGACGGTCGGGCGTCGCCTCCTTTGGCCGCGCGGGGCCGGAACGGTCGGGCACCGCCTCGTCCGACGGCGCGGGGCCGGGGCGGTCGTCGGTCGCCATCACGCCCCCAACAGGCTCTGGCCGCAGACGCGGACGACGTTGCCGCTGACCGCGCCGGAGGCGGGCCACGCCAGCCAGCCGATGGTCTCGGCGACGTCCACCGGCAGGCCGCCCTGGGACATGCTGTTCATCCGCCGGCCCGCCTCGCGCAGCACCAGCGGGATGCGCGCGGTCAGCCGGGTCTCGATGAAGCCGGGGGCGACCGCGTTCACGCTGATCTGCCGCTCCCGCAGCGCCGGGGCGAGCGACTCGACGAGCCCGACCACGCCCGCCTTGCTGGTGGCGTAGTTCGTCTGGCCCCGGTTGCCGGCGATGCCGGCGATCGAGGAGACCGAGACGATCCGCCCGCCGGCCGGGATCAGCTCCCGTTCCAGCAGCACGTCGTTGATCCGCTCCTGGCTGGAGAGGTTGACGTCGACGACCGAGTCCCAGCGGTCGGCGTCCATCCGGCCGAGGGTCTTGTCCCGGGTGATGCCGGCGTTGTGCACGACCACGTCGACCCGCCCGTGCCGGCCCGCCAGGTGTTCGGCGAGCCGGGCCGGGGCGTCGGTGGCGGTCAGGTCGAGCTGGACGGCCGTGCCGCCGATCTCGTTGGCGACCGTGGCCAGCTCGTCGCCGGCCGCCGGGACGTCCAGCGCGACGACCCGGGCGCCGTCGCGGGCCAGCACCCGGGCCAGCGCCGCGCCGATGCCGCGGGCCGCCCCGGTGACCAGGACGACCTGCCCGTCCAGCGGGCGGTCCCAGTCGGCCGGCGGCTCGGCCGTGCCGGCGCCGACCCGGACGACCTGCCCCGAGACGTACGCGGACCGCCCGGAGAGCAGGAACCGGAGGGTCGCCTCCAGGCTGGTCCAGCTGCCGGCGTCGGGGGCCTTCGTGACGTACACGAGCTGGGCGGTGACGCCCCGGCCGAACTCCTTGCCGATGCTGCGGGTCAGCCCCTCCAGGGCCCGCTGCGCGGTCGCCTCCCGGGGCGAGCCGCACTCGGTGGGCGGGGTGCCGAGCACGACCACCCGGCCGCTGGGCAGCACCGACCGGGCGTGCGGGTGGAAGAAGTCGTACAGCTGGCGCAGGTCGGTGGAGTCGGTGATGCCGGTGGCGTCGAAGACCAGGGCGGCGTACCGCTGCCCGTCGGTGGCGGGATCGGCGGCTCCGGGATCGCGCAGCTCGACCCCGGCGGCGGCCAGGAACCTGCCGACCGGCTCGGCGAGCCGGCCGCCGGTGGCGGCGCCGAGCAGGACGGGCCCGGGTGCCAGGGGATCGCCGGGGGTGTGCCGGCGCAGTCGCGGCGGGTCGGGCAGCCCGAGGCGCTTGACCAGCGTGCGGCCGGCCCCCGATCGGACGAAGCTCGCGTACCTGTCGGTCATAGGCGTAGCCTACTGGTGAGTAGGCTACGGGCAAGGCTTTCGAGGAGGCGGGATCGTGCAGAGCATCCGGCGGGTGGCGGTCATCGGCGGTAACCGCATCCCCTTCGCCCGGTCCAACTCGCGGTACGCGAGCGCGTCCAACGCCGACATGCTGGGCGCGGCGCTGGACGGGCTCGTCGCCCGGTTCGGCCTGGCCGGTGAGCGGGTCGGCGAGGTGGTGGCCGGCGCGGTGCTCAAGCACGCGAGGGACTTCAACCTGACCCGCGAGGTGGTGCTCGGCTCGAAGCTCGACCCGCACACCCCCGCGTACGACATCCAGCAGGCCTGCGGCACCGGGCTCGAAGCGGCCATCCTGGTCGCCAACAAGATCGCCCTGGGGCAGCTCGACGTCGGCATCGCCGGTGGCGTGGACACCACCTCCGACGCGCCGCTGGCGGTCAACGAGGAGATGCGTCGCACGCTGCTCAGGCTGAACAGCGCCCGCACCCTCGGCGAACGGCTGCGGATCGCCGCGAAGCTGCGGCCGAGCCAGCCGTTCCGGCCCGAGATCCCGCGCAACGCCGAGCCGCGTACCGGGCTGTCGATGGGCGAGCACGCCGCCCGCACCGCGCTGCGCTGGCAGGTCGACCGGCAGGCCCAGGACGAGTTGGCGCTGCGCTCGCACCAGCGGCTCGCCGCCGCGTACGACCGGGGGTTCTTCGACGACCTGCTGACGCCGTACCTCGGGCTGAACCGGGATGCGAACCTGCGGCCGGACAGCACCCTGGAGAAGCTCGGCTCGCTGAAGCCGGTCTTCGGCGCGAAGGGGCCCGACGCCGACCGGGCGACCATGACCGCCGGCAACTCGTCGCCGCTGACCGACGGCGCCTCGACCGTGCTGCTGGCCAGCGAGGAGTGGGCCCGCGAGCACAGCCTGCCGGTGCTGGCCTGGTTCTCCTGGTCGGAGACCGCCGCCGTCGACTTCGTGCACGGCGAAGAGGGGCTGCTGATGGCCCCCGCCTACGCGGTGCCCCGGATGCTGGCCCGGGCCGGGCTGACCCTCCAGGACTTCGACTTCTACGAGATCCACGAGGCGTTCGCCTCCCAGGTGCTGGCCACCCTGGCTGCCTGGGAGTCGCCCGAGTTCTGCAAGGACCGGCTCGGGCTGGACGCCCCGCTCGGCGCGATCGACCGGGAGAAGCTCAACGTCAACGGCTCGTCGCTGGCGGCCGGGCACCCGTTCGCGGCCACCGGCGGCCGGATCGTGGCGACCCTGGCGAAGCTGCTGGCGGAAAAGGGCGGCGGCCGGGGCCTGATCTCCATCTGCGCCGCCGGCGGCCAGGGCGTGACCGCGATCCTGGAGCGCTGACCCCTCGGTCGTCGCCCGGCAGCCCCCGCTGCGGCCCGGCAGCCCACCCCGGCCCGCCCCGCGATCTTGCACTTTGTGCCCGGGCAAATGCCGCGTTTCCCCCAAAGAGCGGGCCGAAAGTGCAAGATCGCGGGCGGGGGTCGGGGCCGGGGCCGGGGCCAGGGCGGGGCGGGGCGGGGGTTGAGGAGGTGCGGGTCGCGGGTCGACGCGGTGTCGGGCCGGTGGCCTAGCCTGAGGCGGCCTGCCCTCCTGCCCGACTGACCGGAAGGACCGTTCCGGTGTCTGCCACCCCGACGTCCGTGCCCGACCCGAAAGCCTCTTCGTCTCCGCTGGCCGGCCCGCCCGGTCCGGAGTCGTCCGGAGGGGTCGGGATCAGCCGGGTCGCCCAGGTCGTCACCGGCCTGCTGCTGCTCGTGCCGGCGGTCGGCGCACTGCTCTGGTCGTACGTGCTGCCGTCGGTCAGCACGCTTGTGAAGAGCTTCCGGCGGGGCGGCCTGCCGGGCCGGCCGACCGAGTCGGCAGGCGGCGACAACTATGCGCAGGTGATCGAGCGCGGATTCCTCGGTGACCTGGGCTTCGCGCTGCTGCTCGCCCTCGTGCCGCTGCTGCTCGCGCTGGTGGTCGCCCCGTTGCTCGCGTTCGTCGCGGAGCGGGCCGGCCGGGGGCCCCGACTGGTGACCCGGGCGCTGCTGGCCCTGCCGCTGGCCGCCTATGCCCCGGTGGCCGTGGGGGCGGCGTGGACCCTGGACCGGTTCGAGTCCGACCGGGACGCGTGGGCCCAGGCGCCGACGCTGACCGCCGTACGCACCGTGGCGCTGCTGACGGCCGGGCTGGTGGTCGCGGTCGGCACCACCCTCTTCCTGGGCGCGCTGCGCCGACGTACCAGCGATGGCAGGCCCGGCGATGGCCGTTCCGGCCCGGCGGCCCTTGCCGTCGGCGGCGTGCTCGGGCTGACCGTCGTCGCGGTGACCGTGCAGTCGTGGTCCCTCCAGTGGCCCGTTCTCGCGGCGCGTGGCGACGAGGCCGGCCCGCTCGTGCGGATCGTCCGGGACAGCCTGGTCCGCGCCCAGTTCGGCGTCGGCGCCGCCGGCAGCGTGCTGCTGCTGGTGCTGCTGGCCGTGCTCGGCCTCCTGGCCGTCGGCCTGCTCCTGGTGACCCGGACGAGGATCTCCTTCACCGGGTGGCGCGACCGGCCGGCCGGCGGTACGCCGGAGGCAGGCGGGCGGAACCCCGCCGCGCTCGGCCTGCTGGCGGTAGGGCTGCTGGTGTTCCTCGGGGTGCTCGCGTACGTGCTGGCACCCTGGCTGCGGGCGCTGACCGCCGACACGCCGCCGCTGCCCTCCGGCGTCTCCACCGGGTCGATCCAGGCCAACACCTGGCTCCCGCCGTTGATCTCGGCGGTGGTCGGAGTGGGTCTCGCCGCGCTGGCCGGCTTCGCCGTCGGCGGCCTGCGCCCGCTGGGCCGGGCCAGCGAGCTGCTCCTCCTACCGTTCGCGCCCTGGCTCTTCGTCGGTGACGGCCCGCTGGCCCTCGCCCACTTCCTCCGGGCCCGGGAGGCCGACCAGGTCGACACCTTCGTCGGGCTGATTCCGCCCGGCTGGCTCTCCATCCCCGCGCTCGTGCTGTTCACCCTGTTCTTCCGGGGCCAGCGGGACCGCTGGGCGGCCGGCGGCCGGTTCGCGCCGACGATGCTGCTGCCCGCCCTGCCGCTGCTGGCCGGCGCCGGGCTGGTGAGCTGGCTGGCCGGTGCCCAGGGCTGGCTGTGGCCGCAGCTCGTGGTCCGGGACGTCCAACACGCCCCCGCGACCAACCTGGTCGTCATGCGGCTCGCCGAGAGGTTCGGCGACGGGGACGCCGCACAGGGGTTGATCGCCCAGGTGCTGCCGCTGCCGATGCTGGTGCTGTTCCTGGCCGGGTTCGTCGCGTTGCAGCTGCTCTACCTGGACCGGCTCGTGGTGCGGGCGGGGCCGACGGCGAGCCGGCCCGACTGATCGCGGCCCGGGCAGCCGTTCCTGACGGCGCGCTCGCCCGTAGGTGGACAAAACGAACAAAACCTCATATTCACCTTCGAACTTCCTGAAGATGAAGACGCTGTTTGTCCTTCATGAGGAGGTTTGTCGTGAATTCCAGACGCTGGCTGGTCGCCGTACTCTCCGGCGCGGCCCTGGTCCTGCTCCCCGGCGCCTCGTACGTCGCCGCCCCGCCCGCAGTGGCGCTGGCCGCCGCGCCCTCCGACGACGGCTCGGACGACGGTCGGCCGCCGACCGGGCAGGCCGGCGCCCGGCCGGGCGGCACCACCGGCCAGCCCTCGCCGGGCCTCTGCCGTCCCGGGCTGCCACCGAACGCGCCGGAGACCACCGAGTTCTTCGCCGGCAACCGGCTGCTCGGGCCGGCCCAACTGCCCTTCGCCTCGCCGGTCGGCCCGCTGCTCGCCGGCTATCAGCGGCTCGGCCTGCAGACCGAGAGCCAGTGGCTGACGAACTACACCTTCGGAAGCCCCGCGCAGTTGCGCTTCCCGCCGCAGGACGGCTACGTCCTCGGCCCGCACGGTGAGCCGATCAAGGCCCGGCAGACCCTGCTGCCCGGGTACCGCCTCGACCGCTTCGGCTTCCCCGGCGGCGCCTTCCTCGCTCCGCCCGGTACCCCGTTCAGCGCCCGCTCGCTCGCGCCGCAGAGCCTGAACACGCCGCCGATCCCGCCGCCCCCGCCGGGCGTCCCGCCGGCGGCCCCGCTGGCCAACTACCACACCTACTGCGTGCTCAAGCCGTTCGACGTCGACTCCGGCCCGATCACGCCGTGGTTCGCGCAGCCCGGAATGGGCACCCAGTTCCAGCTCAACCCGGCCTACGTGCCGCAGGCCGGCGGTCTCCTGAACGTGCAGTGGCTGATCGACCACCACTACCTCGTCGAGGAGTACCTCGACGGCGTCGCCCCGCCGTGCCCGACGACGGCGGTGCCGAGGCAGGGTGGGGCGGGCGGCGGCGTTCCCGTCTGCTGAGCCGCGTCGACAGGGGAGGTAAGGGGAGTGGACCGGCACGAGGTGCGTGACGCCCTGCTGGCGACCGGGATGTCCCCGGACGCGTTCGAGCTGGAAGGCGTGCACGAACACGTGCCGGTCCCGCCCGATTTCTGGTTCGTACGCCGGTCGCCGGGTGGCCGGTGGGAGGTCGGCTCCTACGAGCGGGGCCGGTACGACGTCCGGCTGGTCGTCGACACCGAGGCGGAGGCGTGCGCCGTGCTGTGGCGGGCCCTCACCGGCCGCCCCGCACCCTGAGCCGGTCGGAGCGCTGACCGAATGCGAGCTCGGCGGGGCAAATCAGCCCACAACGCCGCCCGTTTGTCGAGTGTTCCAGCACTGGCCACGCAGTGAGGATCGAGACTGCCCGCTCCGGCCGCCGAGCAACCTCACCGACCCGTCGTCCCGTTCCCCAGGCATGAGGCCAACGCAAGGTCCGGCGCGGTGAACCGGGCCGACGAGGACGAGTACCGGCAGTTCGTGAGCGCCCGGTTGGAGCCACTGCGCATCACGGCATACCTGCTCTGCCGTGACTGGCACACCGCGGACGACCTGGTGTCCATCACCATCGGCAAGCTCTACCGGCACTGGCGGCGGGTGCGCCGCGTGGAGCACGTCGACGCGTACGTCCGCGGCATGCTCACCAACGCCTGGCTGGACGAGCGGCGCCGGCCCTGGCGCCGGGAGAGGTCCACCGACGAACTGCCCGACCGGGCCGAGCCGAACGTGCCGGAGGTGGTACTCGCCGACCGGGAACTGCTCCTGGATCTGCTGGCGCAGCTACCGCCACGCCGCCGGGCCGTGGTGGTCCTGCGTTTCTACTGCGACCTCTCGGTCGAGGAGACCGCCCGTGCGCTGGGAATCAGCGAGGGCACCGTCAAGAGCCAGGCGGCACGAGGGCTGGAGAGCCTGCGAGCCCTGGTGCCGATGGACGCGGGCAGGGAGGGCGCATGAGCTACCGGACGATCTTCGACGAGGCGGTCAGTGAGGTACCGCCCAGCTCCATCGACCTGGACCGGGTCATCTCCCGACAGCGTCGTCGCCTGCGACTGCGCCGGCTCGCCGTGATCGGGACGGCGGCCGTCGCGGCCGGCGCGATCATGGTCGGTGTTGCCGTCACCGGCGGTCACCAGCAAACGGCCCCGCCTGCGGTGCCGAACCCGACGGTACGCATCCCACCGCCCGGCCAGAACCAGGTCTTCACCCCCACCGACCGGGCGATCTTCGAGGCGATGAGCCGGGTGGCGCCGGACCTCGAATGGATACGGCAGGACGGCGCCTGGGAGGGCGGGGTGGTCTGGGGCTCCGGGGCGAGCACCCGCGGCTACACCCCGGATGGCTATATGGGCCAGGGGCGGGTCCGTGCCGGTGACCGGTTCGGCTACCTAACCCTGGGCATCCCGCTGGACTGGGGAGCGTTGCGGTCCTGCTCGCCCCGGGAGGTCAAGGAGGCCCGTTGCGCCACCAGGACCGGACCTGCCGGCGAGACGATCCAGACCAGCTCCACGCGCAACCCGCATGGCAGGCTCGGCCGGAGTCCGACCGGCTTCACCATGACCCATTCGGTCTGGGTGCAGCGTCCCGACGGCGTGGTCCTCAACGTCCGCATCACGGGTGAGGACGAGGATCCGCCGCTCACCGAGGCGCAGTTGACCGCGCTGGTGCTCGACCCGGCCGTCGCCGAGGTGGCCGCTGATCCGCTCCGTGGGGACGCCCGGGTCCGCAAGCAATTGATCAACAGTTGGGTGCTCGCCGCGATTCAGCGGCAGGCCCCGGGTGTCACCGGCGCGGAAGGCGAGGGCCCGGTGTTCACCGCGAACGACCTGGGCGCGGGTTGGAGCGACCGCGGTGCCGAGACCCGGAACACGACGGACACCTACTGGGGTTACGGCCGGGTCATGGTCAAGCGGGTGGCCGGGCTCCTGTCGGTGGACATCCGGCGACGCGACGCGGCTCCGGCCGGTGACCTGGTCTGCGGTGAGTCCACCCCGACCCGGGTCTGTGCGGCGGGCGCGGGACCGCGCGGCGAGCGGCACCGCACCATCACGACCCGGGATGCCGGCGGGGTCGCCACGCAGCGGGAGATCGACGTACGGCGTGGCGACGGCATGTGGCTGCGGGTGACGCTCGCGGCGAACGCGACGGGCCGGTTTCCTCTGACCGCGACGCAGCAACTGGGGATCGCCCTCGACCCGACGGTCACGTTGCCCGGCCGCTGAGTTCCTTGAACGACCGACGCCCGCCCGGTGAAAAACCGGGCGGGCGTTGCCGGACAGACGTGGTTCGCCCAGCCCGGCACGGGTATGCCACCTGCCGACTTCTCCTTCCTCCTGACCGGTGACGGCTGGAGCCCGTACGGGCCGCGCCTCGGGCGTACGGGAGAATGAGGTACGTGACGACGATCCCGAACGTGCTCGCCAACCGGTACGCCTCGCCCGAACTGGTCGCCCTCTGGTCGCCGGAGGAGAAGATCCGGATGGAGCGGCGGCTCTGGCTCGCCGTGCTCCGGGCCCAGCGGGACCTCGGCGTGCCCGTGCCGGACGGCGTGGTCGAGGCGTACGAGCGGGTGCTCGACCAGGTCGACCTGGCCTCGATCGCCGAGCGGGAGCGGATCACCCGGCACGACGTGAAGGCCCGGATCGAGGAGTTCAGCGCGCTCGCCGGGCACGAGCACGTGCACAAGGGGATGACCTCCCGGGACCTCACCGAGAACGTCGAGCAGCTCCAGGTGCGCCGTTCGCTGGAGCTGGTCCGGGACCGGGTGGTCGCCACGCTGGCCCGGTTGGCCCGGCTCGCCGTCGAGCACTCCGACCTCGTCATGACCGGCCGTTCGCACAACGTCGCGGCGCAGGCCACCACGCTCGGCAAGCGCTTCGCGTCGGCCGCCGAGGAACTGCTGATCGCGTACGAGCGGCTCGACGACCTGATCAACTGGTACCCGCTGCGCGGCATCAAGGGTCCGGTGGGCACCGCCGCCGACCAGCTCGACCTCTTCGACGGCGACGCCGACCGGGTGGCCGAGCTGGAACGCCGGGTGGCCGGGCACCTGGGCTTCAGTCGGGTGCTCGACAGCGTCGGCCAGGTCTACCCGCGCTCGATCGACCTGGCGGTGCTCTCCGCGCTCGCCCAGATCGCCGCCGCGCCGTCGTCGCTGGCGACCACGATCCGGCTGATGGTCGGCCAGGAGTTGGCCACCGAGGGCTTCAAGCCGGGCCAGGTGGGCTCCAGCGCGATGCCGCACAAGATGAACACCCGGTCGAGCGAGCGGGTGAACGGCTTCGCGGTGATCATCCGGGGCTACCTGTCGATGGTCGGGGAGTTGGCCGGTGACCAGTGGAACGAGGGGGACGTCTCTTGCTCGGTGGTCCGCCGGGTCGCCCTGCCGGACGCGTTCTTCGCCGCCGACGGGCTGTTCCAGACCTTCCTGACCGTGCTCGACGAGTTCGGCGCGTACCCGGCGGTGATCAACCGCGAGCTGGAGCGCTTCCTGCCGTTCCTGGCCACCACCAAGATCCTGGTGGCGGCGGTCCGGCGCGGCGTGGGGCGTGAGGTCGCCCACGAGGTGATCAAGGAGCACGCGGTCGCGGTGGCCCTGGCCATGCGCGAGAAGGGCGCCGCCGAGAACGACCTCTTCGACCGCCTCGCGGCGGACGGCCGCCTGGGCCTGACCCGCGCCGAGATCGACGCCCTGGTCGCCGACCGCTCCGCCTTCGTCGGCGCCGCCCCGGCCCAGGTCGAGGCGGTGGCCCGCCGCGTCGCCGCGGTGCTGAACGCCCACCCCACCGCAGCCACCTACACCCCACCCCCCATCCTCTAACCCCTCCCCCTCTCCCCTCCCCCCGGCCAAGATCCCGTTGATCATGAGGTTGGCGGCGAAGTTGATCTCAGAAACCGCCGCTAACCTCATGATCAACGGGGTCAGGGCGGGGACGGAGGGGGAGAGGGCGGGGTCGGGCGGGTTAGGCGTCGCGGGTGGGGGTTTCGGCCGCCGAGCGGAGGTTGGGGGCGCTCGCGGGTTCGGCGATGCCGCCCGGGGAGTCGGCGAAGGCGGGGTCCTGCGCTGTCTCCGCGGCGACCAGCGGCTGGTCGTGCGGCATGACGTCGGGCACCTTGGCGACCGCGATCACGGCCGTGCCGTACGCGCAGATCTCCATCCACATCTCGCCGCAGTCGCGACTGTCGAAGCGCATCCCCACCACGGCGTTCGCGCCGAGGCGGCGGGCCTCCTCGCCGAGCCGGGCCACCGAGTCCGTACGCCACCGGGTCAGGTTGTCCGGGGCCATCGGGTCGTACGCGCCACCGCGCAGGTTCTTGACCCCCTCGCGGTACGGGTTCCGCGTCCTGGCCATCGATGACACCACTTCGCCGAGGATCTGGCGGATCTCGTACCCGGGTAGTTGCTCCGTCGTCACGACCAGCACGTTTCCGATGCTGTCAGGGTGACCGGCGCCCGATCGGCGGCCCTGGTCACCTGATCGGATGCTGCAAAACGGCGCGGCGCGGACGGCCGGCACCTCGCCGGCCATCCGCGCCGCCCGGGGCGCTAACCGTCAGACACCGGCCGTCTGGGTGATCCAGGCCCGGTTGTACGCGACACTGCCGTAGTTCTGGATGCTCTGGCCGTCGGCGGTGGAGGCGACGCCGACCTGGGCCCCGTTGTAGAACTGCGGGCCGCCCGAGTCGCCCCGCCACGCGTTGCCGTTGATCCGGGTGCTCCGGATGGCCTGGCCGCCGTAGGCGTCGGTGGCGCTGTTGCTGGTCACCCGGACGGTGGCCGTCTTGAGCTGGGTGGACGCCGAGCAGCCGCTGTAGCAGGTCATGCCCCAGCCGTAGATCGAGTTGGTGGAGTTGAGCGGCGGGTTGCTGTTGGCCAGCGTGACGTACGAGGTGCTGACGGAGCTGGACAGCCGCATCAGGGCCAGGTCGTACCGGCTGTAGGTGGCGCTGACCGTGCGGGTCTGGCCGCCGGAGGTGCGGTTGACGCTGCCGACCCGGACGGACATCGTGCCGCTGACGCAGTGCCGGGCGGTGAGCACCCAGTCCGGCGCGATGATGGTGCCGGAGCAGGTGAACGAGCCGTTGCTGAGCACGGCGGCGGCCCACGGGGCCGACGAGACGGTGCCGCCGCCGATGATGGGCTGCGGACCGGCCGGGGCGGCGAGGGCGCCGGAGCTGGCGCCGAGCAGGCCGGCCGCTGCGGTGGCCAGCACCGCGATCATGGATCGGATGCGCATGGGGGCTCCTTCGGGGCGGGGCCCGGGTTTCACCGGGGCGAACTGTCGGCCGGCGGGCGGGGGCCCGGCGGCCACCTACTCTGATCGACGTACGACGATGTACGGTAGGGCCCCGGAGGGGTGGCTCACAAGATATCCATCGAGGGTTATGGATCGCCTGGTATGGCGGGCCGGGCGGGCCGGCGGTCCGCGGAGCGGGGCGAAACGGATCGATCGGCAACGGACACGCATCGAGATCGCAACGAACCCGTATCGGTCTCCCGGGCCCGGCGACGGTGCCGCCAATCACTGCCTGAACTGCTCCGGCCGGTGCGTCCGGGGCGTTATCTGCCAGGTAGGCTGGCTGCGCTCGCCCGTTGTGGGTCGGCACCCAACTGCGTACACAGTCAGGAGTGCCCCAGTGCCTCGCGTCGTCGTCGACGTCATGCTCAAGCCCGAGATCCTCGATCCCCAGGGCCAGGCCGTCGCAAACGCGCTGCCCCGGCTCGGCGTCAGCGACGTCGCCTCGGTTCGGATCGGCAGGCGGATCGAGATCGAGTTCACCGGCGAACCGGATCTGGACCGGGCCCGGGAAATCGCCGACAAGCTGCTCGCCAACCCGGTCATCGAGGACTTCACGGTCCGTCTGGTCGAGGCCGACGAGACCGTGGACGCCCGCTCGTGACCGCCCGGGTCGGTGTGGTCACCTTCCCCGGCTCGCTCGACGACGGGGACGCGGCCCGGGCCGTCCGGATCGCGGGCGCCGAACCGGTCCGTCTCTGGCACGGTGACCCGCGGCTGCACGGGGTGGACGCCGTCGTCCTGCCCGGCGGCTTCTCCTACGGCGACTACCTGCGCTGCGGGGCCATCGCCCGGTTCGCCCCCGTGATGGAGACGATCGTGGACGCCGCCCGGGGCGGCCTGCCCGTGCTCGGCATCTGCAACGGCTTCCAGATCCTCTGCGAGGCGCACCTGCTGCCCGGGGCGCTCACCCGCAACCAGCACCTGCACTTCCGCAACCGCGACCAGATCCTGCGCGTCGAGTCGGTCGGCACCGCGTGGACGAACGCCTTCCAGCCCGGCCAGGAGGTGCTGATCCCGGTCAAGAACGGCGAGGGCTGCTACGTCGCCGACACCGCGACGCTGGACCAGCTCGAAGCCGAGGGCCGGGTGGTCGCCCGCTACGTCGGCGGCAACCCCAACGGGTCGCAGCGCGACATCGCCGCGATCACGAACCCTGCCGGCAACGTGGTCGGCATCATGCCGCACCCCGAGCACGCGGTGGAGGCGCTCACCGGCCCCTCCCTGGACGGGCTCGGCTTCTTCACCTCGGTGCTCAAGCACCTGGTGGGGGCGCCGGCGTGACCGTGCGCGGCATCATCGGTCGGCTCACCCGCCCGTCCGGCGGGCGCGAGCGCAGCGAGGAGAGGTCATGAGCACCCACCCGGACGAGGTACGGGAGAACCCGGAGGCCTTCCCGGCCGCCCCGGCGCAGCCGGTGGAGCCGCGTCCGGCCGACATCGTGCCGCCGGTCGGGCGGACCGGGCCGGCGACCGCCGACTGGGCCCCCGGCCTGGACACGGTGCCGCTCGCCGGGGGCACCCCCGACGAACTCCAGCCGTACGCCGAACTCGGCCTCCGCGACGACGAGTACGACCGGATCCGGCAGATCCTCGGCCGCCGGCCCACCCAGGCCGAGCTGGCGATGTACTCGATCATGTGGAGCGAGCACTGCTCCTACAAGTCGAGCAAGGTCCACCTGCGCCAGTTCGGCGAGAAGGCCCCGCCGAGCGACCGGCTGCTCGCCGGCATCGGCGAGAACGCCGGCGTGGTGCAGATCTCCGACGAGCTGGCGGTGACCTTCAAGGTCGAGTCGCACAACCACCCGAGCTTCGTCGAGCCCTACCAGGGCGCCGCCACCGGCGTCGGCGGCATCGTCCGCGACATCCTGGCCATGGGCGCCCGCCCGGTCGCGGTGATGGACCCGCTGCGCTTCGGCGCCGCCGACCACCCCGACACCGCCCGGGTGCTGCCCGGCGTGGTCGCCGGCGTCGGTGGCTACGGCAACTGCCTCGGCCTGCCGAACATCGGCGGCGAGGTCGTCTTCGACCCCTGCTACCAGGGCAACCCGCTGGTCAACGCGCTCTGCCTCGGCGTACTGCCGGTCAACCGGCTGCAGAACAAGGCGGCGGCCGGCCCGGGCAACGTCGTCGTGCTGATGGGCGCCAAGACGGGCCGGGACGGCATCGGCGGCGTGTCGGTGCTGGCCAGCGCCACCTTCGACGAGGGCAGCGAGAAGCGCCGCCCGTCGGTGCAGGTGGGCGACCCGTTCATGGAGAAGCTGCTCATCGAGGCCTGCCTGGAGCTCTACGACGCCCAGCTCGTCGTCGGCATCCAGGACCTCGGCGGCGCCGGCCTGACCTGTGCGCTGACCGAGACCGCCGCGGCGGCCGGCACCGGCATGCGGGTCCGGCTGGAGCTGGTGCCGCTGCGCGAGCCCTCGATGGAGCCGCACGAGATCCTGGCCAGCGAGTCCCAGGAGCGGATGCTGCTGGTGGTCGAGCCGGAGAAGCTCGACGCGGTGCTCAAGACCGCCGACAAGTGGGGCGTCTGGGCCACCGCCATCGGCGAGGTCACGCCGCCCGAGCCGGACGGCCGGCCGGGCCGGCTGCTGATCACCTGGCGGGACCAGTTGGTGGTCGACGTGCCGCCGGGCTCGCTTGTCGACGACGGTCCGGTCTACGCCCGCCCGATGCGTGAGCCGGCCGACCTGATCCTGCTCCAGGCCGACCGCGCGGAGACGCTGCCCCGGCCGGCCACCCCCGAGGCGCTGCGCGAGACCGTGCTGCGCATGATCGCGTCGCCCAACCTGGCCGACAAGACCTGGGTCACCGAGCAGTACGACCGGTACGTGCTGGGCAACACCGTGCTCGCCCAGCCGGAGGACTCCGGCGTGATCCGGATCGACGAGCGGACCGGGCTCGGCGTGGCGCTCTCGGTGGACGGCAACGGTCGGTACGCGCGGCTCGACCCCTACCATGGCACCAAGCTCGCGCTGGCCGAGGCGTACCGGAACGTCGCCGTCACGGGCGCGAAGCCGATCGCCGTCACCAACTGCCTGAACTTCGGCTCGCCGGAGGACCCGGGCGTGATGTGGCAGTTCGCCGAGGCCGTCCGTGGTCTGGCCGACGGCTGCGCCGAGCTGGGGATCCCGGTCACCGGCGGCAACGTCAGCTTCTACAACCAGACCGGCGCGGCGCCGATCCACCCGACCCCGGTGGTCGGCGTGCTCGGCGTGCTCGACAACGTGGCCGACCGGGTGCCGATGGGCTTCGCGCCCCGGCCGGGCGGCGAGCCCGACCAGATCTTCCTGCTCGGCGAGACGCACGTGGAACTCTCCGGCTCCGAGTGGGCCTGGGTGACCCACGAGCACCTCGGTGGCGTACCCCCGCAGGTCGACCTCGACCGTGAGCGGCTGCTGGCCGACCTCATGGCGGAGGCCGCGCGCGTCGGGCACCTCAGCTCCGCGCACGACCTCTCCGACGGCGGTCTCGCGCAGGGCCTGGTGGAGTCCTGCCTGCGGCGCGGCGTCGGTGCCCGGATCGCGGTGCCGGAGCGGTTCGACGGCGGTTCGATGCCGTTCGTCTATCTGTTCAGCGAGTCCGCCGGGCGGGTCCTGGTCTCGGTGGCGCGCGGCCATGAGAAGGCGTTCACGGCCCTGTGCGCCGAGCGCGGGGTGCCGTTCGAGCTGATCGGCGTCACCGATCCGGCCGGCGGTGCCCTGGACGTGCACGGCCAGTTCCGGATCGACCTGGACGAGCTGCGCGCCGCGCACGGCGAGACGCTGCCGCGCCTCTTCGGGGGCGCGGGCGTCGTCGACGTGCCCGCTCCGGCCGCCGGTGTGGCGGGTGCGGTCGAGGCCGTGCCGCTGCCCGTCGCCGAGCCGTCCGAGGCGGCACCGGTGGACCCGGCGGAGGTCGCGGCCGAGCCGATCGCGTCGGCCGCGCCGGCTCCGACGACCGGTGCCGTCGAGCCGGTGACCCCGGCGGACGCGGCCGGGTCAGGTCCGCAGCCGGCGGCCGATCCCGCCGACGGGCCGGCCGAGACCGGCGGGACGCCCGCCCCCGAAACCGGTGACACCGAGCCCGGCCAGCGCTGAGGCGTTGGCGGCGGCCGTCCAGACCCAACCCGGTTCCGGCGCCCGGTTCGACTGGGGGCTGACCGGGGCGGCCGAACTCGGCCGGGTCTGCGCGGTGCTGGTGGTGGTGGACGTGCTCTCGTTCACCACCGCCGTGGACGTCGCGGTCGGGCGCGGCATGCGGGTGCACCCGTTCCCGTGGGGCGCACAGGCGGCCGAGTACGCGCGGCGGGTCGGCGCCGTCGCGGCGGTGGGCCGCCGGCAGACGGCCCCGGACCACCCGTGGTCGCTCTCGCCGGCGGCGCTGACCACCGCGCCGGTCGTGGCCGACCTGGTGCTGCCCTCGCCGAACGGCTCGGCGATCAGCGCGGCGGCCAGTGCCACCGGGCTGCCGGTGGTCGCGGCCTGCCTGCGCAACGCGGGCGCCGTCGGCCGGTGGCTGCGCCAGCAGGGGTACGGCTCGACGAACGCCCCGATCGGCGTGATAGCCGCCGGCGAACGCTGGCCGGACGGGTCGCTGCGCCCGTCCGTCGAGGATCAGCTCGGGGCGGCCGGCGTGCTGGATGCCCTCTCCGGTGTGCCCGGCGGTCTCTCCGTGGAGGCGGCCATGGCCCTCGCCGCGCTCGCCAGCACCCCCGACGTCCCCGCTGCCGTACGCGGCTGCGTGTCCGGCCGTGAGCTCGTCGAGGGCGGCTTCGCCGGGGACGTGGAGGTCGCCGTCCGGGTCGGCGTCTCGGACGTGGTCCCGGTCCTGCGTCAGGGCGTCTTCTCCGCCGCCTGACTCGATGCCGCCCGACGCGATTCCGCCCGGCCAGCCCCGCGTCTCGGAGCGGTCCGTGCGCTCGATCCCGCCGGCCACGCGTCGGTCCAGCCAGCTCACCCGCACAGTGGCGAGGGCCGCCCGGATCGCTCCGGACGGCCCTCGCCGTGTGGTCGCTGGGCTTCGAGGCCTGTGCCCCGAGTGGGTCAGTCGTCCAGCCAGTCGAGCCGGCGACCGCCCCGGTCCTGCTGCGGCGGGCCGTCCGCGCGCCCACGACCGGCCTGCTCGTCGTATCCGCCCTGCTGGCCGTATCCGCCCTGGCCGTAGCCGCCCCGGTCGTCGTAGCCGCGCTGCGAGGGCTCCTGCCCGTAGCCGCCCTGCTGGCCGCCGTAGCCGCCCTGGTTGTCGTACGAGGTGGGCTGGTCGTAGCCGCCGCTTTGGCCGTAGCCGCCGCCCTGCTGGCCGCCGTAGCCGCCCCGGTCGTCGTAGCCGCCGCGCTGCGCGGGCTCCTGCCCGTAGCCGCCGCCCTGCTGGCCGCCGTAGCCACCGCCCTGCTGGTCGTAGCCGCCGCGCTCGTAGCCACCGGTCGGCTCCCCGCCCCGGCGGTACGCCCCGCTGTCGGACTGGCCGTAGCCCTGGCCCTGGTCGGGCTGGTAGACGCCGGTCGCGTACGGGTCGGCCGGAGCCGGGTACTGGGTGGCGTCGCCGGTGTAGCGGCCGGTCGGCTCGTCGTACCGCTCGCCGTAACCCCGGCCGCCGCCAGCACCCGCCGAGCCGTAGTCGTCGGCGCCGTAGCCGCCACCCGAGGCGGGGGCGTTGCCGTAGCCGCCGCCGGAGTTGCCGTAGCCGCTGCCGGAGGACGGCGCGTTGCCGTAGCCGCCGCTGCCGGACGACGGCGCGTTGCCGTAGCCGCCGTAGCCACCCGAACCGGACGGCTCGTCGCCGTAGCCGCTGTTGCCGCCCCAGCCCTGTTGGCCGCCCGCTGCGCCGTAGGGCTGCGGGGGAGCGCCGTACGGGTCCGGCGGCACGTCGTCGACCACGGGGCGCTGCATCATCGTCGGGGCGTCGCTGAGCGCGGCACCGCCGACCATCGTCGGATCCGGCCCGGCGCCGACCCGGTTGACCACCCGGGTCTGGTCGTCCGAACCACGGAACCCACCGCGCGCCGCCGGGATCGCGCCGGCCGCGGCACCCGCCGGGGCGTCGTCGGTCTCGTCGCCGTTCTCCTTGCGCCGCATCCACAGCAGCACGATGGTGCCGACACCGGCGGCGACGAGCAGGCCGCCAAGCAGGATGATCAGCCAGGACCCCATCCCGCCGGAGTCCTCGTTGCTGGTGTTGGCCGCCGCGCCCGGGGCCGCGTCGGCGCTCTCCGTGGGGGTCTCCTCGAGGGGTTCCTCGGTGGGAACGGCTTCCTCGGAGGTCGACGGGGTCGGGCTCGGGGTGGTCTCGACCTTGATCGCCAGCGTGATGCGCTGGCCGGTGATCGACTGCCCGGCGGCGGCGTCGAAGCTCTTGGTGGCGTACACCTCACCGACGCTGGCGCCGACGGCGAGTCGGCCCGGCGCGATCGGCCGGTCCGTCGTGCCGTTGAAGCGGAAGTTGCCGTCGTCGTCGCTGACCGTGTCGATCTTCTTGCCGGCACCGTCCTGGAGCATCACCACGGCGTTCGGCACGGCCTTGCCGTTGGCCTGGGCGACCACCTTGCCGGAGACCGACTTGACGGTCTGCGGCTGCGCCTGGGTCGGCTGCGCCCGGCCCTTCACGGTTAGCTGAAGGGGGGCGGTGCCCGGGCCAGAGTTGGCCTCGACCGCAACCGTCACGGTGACGTTCGCGTCCCCGGCGTTGTCGTTGGCCCTGATTCGCAGCAGATGGGGCTTTGGCTGGCCGTTGTTGAAGTCGATATCCCCGCAGCCGCCAGAGCAGCTCACGCCACCCGGTAGGCCAGCGAGGCTGATTCGAGCCTTGTCGTCACCGTTGCCTGGTCTTACCAGAACAGTGACGGCGGCGTCGCTGCCGGCGTTGAGGGTGACCGAGCCGGGCGACACGGTAACGTCGGCAGCTAGGGCTGGTGTGGCAGGGGCGGCGAGCAGGGCGCCGACAACCAGCGCCACGACCACACCGGCCCGCTGCTTCCAGGCACGTCGGTGTGTTGACACGTCCACCGCCTTCCGGACTGACTTCCCTCGACCGGCGGGGCGCCGGGCCGGGGATCATCACGGTACGAATACGCCGTCGGCAACTATGCCTTGTCTGACCGGATCAGCGCGACCCAGGGCCAGCGTGAGACGTGTTGCGTCGGGGCCGTATCGTCCCGTCGTGTCCTCTCCGCACATTAAGTCCGCCGCGGTCGCGGCGGCGTTGTCGGCGCTTGACGAGGGGCGGGCCCCGGATCGACCGGTTCTCCGGGAGGCGGTACGTGCCCTGTTGACCGTCCTCGCGGAGCGCGCCCCCGGCCGATCGGTGGAGGTGCGTGTCCCACCTTACGGCGCAGTTCAGTGCATTACCGGCCCCCGACACACCCGTGGCACCCCGTCGAACGTCGTCGAGATGGATCCGGAGACCTGGCTGGCGGTGGCCACCGGGCGGCTCGAATGGGCCGTCGCAGTCACCCAGGGTCGCGTACGGATGAGTGGAATCCGGGCAGATCTCTCCGCGCATCTGCCGCTCTAGCTGCGCCGATGGCCATCGACCGATGACGGATCGGAGCCGGATCGTGACTTTCTGTGTCGACAGCGATTCGCGTACACTGTCAGGCGACGACGGTGGTCCCGGCCGAGAAGTGCGGATTCCCTTCCCGCGAGGCTCCGCAAGGCCGGTCCAGATCAGCATGAGGGAGCGCAGGTGCCCCGAGGCGACGGCCGGCTGAGCCACGACCTTGATCCCCAACAACCAGGCCCACAGGACGAGTGCGGCGTCTTCGGCGTCTGGGCGCCCGGGGAGGAGGTCGCCAACCTGACCTACTTCGGTCTCTACGCCCTGCAACACCGGGGCCAGGAGGCCGCCGGCATAGCCGTCAGCGACGGTTCGGGCGTGGTGGTCTACAAGGATCTCGGCCTGGTCGCCCAGGTCTTCGACGAGCCGACCCTGGCGAGCCTGCGCGGGCACCTGGCGATCGGCCACGTCCGTTACTCCACCACCGGCGGCTCGACCTGGGAAAACGCCCAGCCGACGATCCGGTCCACCACGTCCGGCATCACCATCGCGCTGGCGCACAACGGCAACCTGGTCAACACCGCCGAGCTCCAGCGCGAGGTCGCCGAGCGGGGCCTGGAGGCCGACGGTTCGACAAACGACACCTCCCTGGTGACGATGCTGCTGGCCAGCCGTCCGGACCTGTCGGTCGAGGCGGCGGCGCTGGAGGTGCTGCCGCAGCTTCGTGGCGCGTTCAGCTTCGTGTTCATGGACGAGTCGACCCTCTACGCGGCCCGGGACGCGCACGGCGTACGCCCGCTGGTGCTGGGTCGGCTGGAGCGCGGCTGGGTGGTGGCCAGCGAGACCGCCGCGCTGGACATCGTCGGCGCGAGCGTGGTCCGTGAGGTCGAGCCCGGCGAGCTGATCGCGATCGACGAGGACGGTCTCCGCTCCAGCCGGTTCGCCGCCCCGGAGCCGAAGGGCTGCCTCTTCGAGTACGTCTACATCGCCCGCCCGGACGCCACCATCGCCGGCCGGAACGTGCACGCCGCCCGGGTGCAGATCGGCCGCCAGCTGGCCAGGGAGCACCCGGTCGAGGCAGACCTGGTGATCCCGGTGCCGGAGTCCGGCACCCCGGCCGCGATCGGCTACGCCGAGGAGTCCGGAATCACCTACGGCGCCGGCCTGATGAAGAACCCGTACGTCGGGCGCACCTTCATCCAGCCGTCGCAGACGCTGCGCCAGCTCGGCATCCGGCTCAAGCTCAACCCGCTGCGGGAGAACGTCCGGGGCAAGCGGCTGGTCGTGGTCGACGACTCGATCGTGCGCGGCAACACCCAGCGGGCGATCGTGCGGATGCTGCGCGAGGCCGGCGCGCTGGAGGTGCACGTACGCATCTCCTCGCCGCCGGTCAACTGGCCGTGCTTCTACGGCATCGACTTCGCCACCCGGGCCGAGCTGCTGGCCAACGGGCTGGACAACGACGGCATCCGGCGTTCGATCGGGGCGGACACGCTCGGCTACGTGTCGCTTCCCGGCCTGATCGCCGCCACCGAGCAGCCGAAGACCCGGCTGTGCCGCGCGTGCTTCGACGGGGAGTACCCGATCGAGCTGCCCGCCGGCAACATGATCGGCAAGCACGTGCTCGAAGGGGTGGGCCGGCGGGTCGTCGCGGAGGCGCCCGAGACCGCTGAGCACCCCGTTCCTCCGCTCGTCGCCACTCCGGGCGGCGTAACCACACACCGCCCGTAGCACCGCCCGGCGTGGTCGGTCACCGCCGACGCGACGCCAGAACCACAAAGGGGAGAACCGTGACGCACGTGTCCGAGCGCAGCGGCGCAGGAAGCAGCCCGACCGGCGCTGGCGGCGACCGCCAGCCCTGGACAGCGGGCACCGGTCGCCAGGCGCGCAAACGCTCGGTCTCGTACGCGGACGCGGGCGTCTCGATCGAGGCGGGTGACCGCGCGGTCGAGCTGCTGAAGTCGAAGGTGAAGCAGACCCGGCGCCCCGAGGTGATGGGCGATCTGGGCGGTTTCGCCGGCCTGTTCCGGCTGGACACGAAGAAGTACAAGAACCCGATCCTGGCCTCGTCCACGGACGGCGTGGGCACCAAGCTGGTGATCGCCCAGCAGATGGACATCCACGACACGGTCGGCATCGACCTGGTCGCGATGGTCGTCGACGACCTGGTCGCCTGCGGCGCGGAGCCGCTCTTCCTGCTCGACTACATCGCCACCGGCGAGGTCGTGCCGGACAAGGTCGCCGAGATCGGCGCCGGCATCGCCGACGGCTGCCGGTACGCCGGCTGCGCCCTGCTGGGCGGCGAGACGGCCGAGCACCCGGGTGTGCTCCGTCCGGACGAGTACGACATCTCCGCCACCGGTGTCGGCGTGGTGGAGGAGAGCGACATCCTCAGCCCGGACCGGGTCGAGGTGGGCGACGTGGTCATCGCGATGCGTTCCTCCGGCCTGCACTCCAACGGCTACTCGCTGGTGCGGCACGTGCTGCTGGGCGCCGGTCGGATGCGGCTCGACGTGGTGATCGACGACTTCGGCCGGCAGCGCACCCTCGGCGAGGAGCTGCTCACGCCGACCAAGATCTACGCGCAGGACTGCCTCAAGCTGATCGCCGAGGCCGAGGTGCGCTCGATCGCCCACGTCACGGGCGGCGGCATCCCCGGCAACCTCGTCCGGGTGCTCCCCGAGCACGTCGACGCGGTGGTCAACCGCTCCACCTGGAAGCCGCAGCCGATCTTCGACCTGATCCAGTCCAAGGGGCGGATCGAGGACCCGGAGATGGAGGCGACCTTCAACATGGGTGTCGGCATGTTCGCGATCGTCTCCGCCGAGGACGCGGACCGCGCGCTGGCCACCCTGACCGGCCGGGGCGTCGACGCGTGGCAGGCCGGCGAGATCATCGAGGGCTCCGGCAACGTGCAGATGATCGGCCAGCACACCCGGGGATGATCACGCTCAGGTGATCATACGGACACCTGATCAGGGCTTCACCCGAGTGGCCGTCGCCGCCTAGCCTGAAGGGCACCCTCAACCTGTCGGGGCGATCCGCCCGGATTCCCCGGCAGTCCTTCAGGCGCTGAGGAGGGCAATGGCTGCCCGTGGACAGTCGTTCAGCGGGATGCGCGGCCTGGCCGCCGTCCCCTCGTACGTGGTCATGCAGCCCACCACCCTGTGCAACCTGGACTGCGCCTACTGCTACCTGCCGTTCCGGCAAGCCGATCGACGGATGTCGGTGGCGGTCGCCGAGGCGGTGGCCGCCTCGGTGAACCCGTGGGCGGCGGCGGGCCGGTTTTCCGTCGTCTGGCACGGTGGCGAGCCGCTGGCCGCCGGCCGGGAGCACCTGGCCGCGCTGATCGCGCCCTTCGGGCCCGAGGTCGAGCACCACGTGCAGACCAACGCCACGCTGATCGACGACGCCTGGTGCGCGTTCTTCGTCGAGCACGGGGTGCGGGTGAGCGTGAGCGTGGACGGCCCGCGCGAGCGCAACGGCGAGCGGGTCACCCGGGGCGGGCGGCCCGCGTACGACCGGATCATGCGCGGCGTGACGGCCCTGCGCCGACACGGCCTGCCGTTCTCGGCGTTGGCGGTGGTGGGACGCCCCGAGCCGGGCCGCGCCGCCGAGTTGTACGACTACTTCCTCGGTCTGGGGTGTGACGTGCTCGGCGTCAACATCGAGGAGACCGAGGGGGTCAACGTCCGGGACAACTCCCACGACGACCGGCAGGTGACCGCCTTCTGGGCGGAGCTGCTGGCGGCCTGGCGCCGGGACCCCCGGATCCACCTGCGTGAGGTGGAGTGGTCGCTGCGGTACGCCGCGGCGGTGCTGGACGGCACCGCCGACCAGCTGCTGCCCCGGCGGCTGGACCCGATCCCGACCGTCGGTCACGACGGCTCGGTCACCGTGCTCTCGCCCGAGCTGGCGGGCTTCACCGACGCCCGGTACGGCGACTTCAGCAGCGGTAACGTGCTGGCCACCCCGTTGGCTGAGATCCTCGTCCAGGCGGACCGGACGCCCTGGGTCGGCGAGTTCCTCGCCGGCGTCGAGGCGTGCCGCTCGTCCTGTCCCTACTTCGGCTTCTGTGGCGGCGGCCACGCGGCCAACCGTTACTTCGAGCAGGGGCGTTTCGACGGTACGCAGACCACGCACTGCCGCAACAGCAAGATCCACTTACTGGAGGGAGTGTTGGAGCATGCCCGAGACCACCGTTGACCGGCAGCCTGACCAGAGGGCGCACGCCGCCCCGGACGAGGTCGCCGACCGGGTGCGGGACGCCGCGCCGGGGCTCACCGCACTGCTCCACGAGGCCGAGGTCGCGCGGCGACTGCGGGCGGAGGTGGCGGGCGGCGACGGTGCCAGCGCCGTCTGCGCCTGGAACCACTTCGAGAACATCCCGACGTTCTACAACTGGAACAACCGTCCCCGCTGAGACACACCACGATCAGGGACCCGACCACGGGCCGGAGGAGTCTCCGGCAGGGGTCAGGTCCCTAATCGTGGTTGTGGCGCCGCTTCGATGAGCACATGCGTGAGCACGCGGGCGATGACCGCGTGCTCAGCTGCTACCGGAGGTCAGCGGGTCGGACGTACCCAGGGATCCGGGTCTTCGTCCGCGTGATCCTCATCATCGTCTTCGACGTACTCTTTGTAGTCGTCGTCGAAGTTGTGCTCAGACTTACCAGCACCCGCCAACTCGCGCTGCAAGGCGGTGAGGTCGGTGTTCGGGGAGTGGTACTTCAACTCCCGGGCCACCTTCGTCTGCTTGGCCTTAGCACGGCCGCGCCCCATGGCTCGACCCCCTCGCACAGAATGCGGGGCAGCCCGAAGGCGGGCCCCGATGACGTCAGGCATCTCTCGTGGCTCTTACGGTACATGGGGATGCCACCGTTCGGCACCTCGGGTTACCGTCGGCCGGCACCGCGCGTCGCGGTCAACCGGCCGTCACCGATTGTACCCGGTAAGGAGCGGTATTGGGAGGCGCCCGTGACACCGGGCATAGCCCCGCGAATCCAGCTTAACGGGACGCGCCGCTCGCCGGGGCCGGGGGCGAAACGTCCGCTCCGCCCCCGGAGCGCTCAGCGCAGGTGGATCGTGCGCAGCCGGCCGACGTCGGCCATCCGCCGCTCCGCCAACCGGTCGGCCGCCACCGCCGGCGGAACGCCCTCGGCGTCGGCCAGCCGCAGGATCTCCCGGGTGGTGTCGTAGATCCGGGTCGCGCGCAGCTTGGCCCGCTCGAAGTTGAAGCCCTCGATCTCGTCCGCCACCTGGATCACGCCGCCGGCGTTCACCACGTAGTCCGGCGCGTAGAGGATGCCCCGGTCGGCCAGGATCTTCTCGATGCCCGAGTGGGCGAGCTGGTTGTTGGCCGCGCCGGCGACCACCCGGGCACGCAGCACCGGCACCGTGTCGTCGTCGAGCGCGCCGCCCAGCGCGCACGGGGCGTACACGTCGATGTCGCTGGCGACCAGCGCGGCGGTGTCGTCGACCAGCGCGACCTGCGGGTGGTTGTCGCGTACCCACTCCAGGGCCCTCGGGCTGACGTCGGTGGCCACCACCTCGGCGCCGTCGTCGAGCAGGTGACCGACGAGGTACTTGCCGACCTTGCCCAGGCCGGCCACACCGACCCGCCGGCCGGCGAGGGTCGGGGCGCCCCAGACGTGCTCGGCCGCCGCCCGCATGCCCTGGAACACGCCCCACGCGGTGAGGATCGAGGAGTCACCGGCGCCGCCGTGCTCGACACTGCGGCCGGTGACGTAGGAGGTCTCGCGGGCGATCACGTCCATGTCGGCGACGTAGGTCCCGACGTCGCAGGCGGTGTAGTAGCGCCCGGCGAGGGACTCCACGAAGCGGCCGTACGCGCGCAGCAGCGCCTCGCTCTTGATCCGCTCGGGGTCACCCCAGATGACCGCCTTGCCGCCGCCGAGGTCCAGCCCGGCCAGGGCGTTCTTGTAGGCCATGCCCCGGGACAGGTCGAGCACGTCCGCGAGGGCGTCGGACTCGCTGGCGTACGGGTAGAACCTGGTGCCGCCGAGGGCGGGGCCGAGCGCGGTGGAGTAGATGCCGATGATCGCCTTCAGGCCGGACTGCTTGTCCTGGCAGAACACGACCTGCTCGTGGCCGCTGGATCCCGGGTCGTCGTTGCTGGCGAATACGCCCATGACTCGCTCCTGGTGTGGGTGCATCCTTGTGGGACGCGGACCGGTGGACGCCGGCGGGATGCTGCCGGTGCCGCTGAGCCTAGTATCGGCCGACGCCGTCCGACCGGCCACGGCCTGCGTGCTCGCGGCGCGACGACGGCCGGGTTCCAATTCGTGGGAGGATCGCGCCGTGCCGTCGCTCTTCGCTTCATACCTGCGCGTGTACGAGCCGCTGACCGCCTTCGACCGGGACCGCCAGTCGTACTGGCGGCGCTACGTCGATCAGGGGCGGGCGGTGGCACCGGTCGAGGGGCCGGGCCGGCAACGGACGTCGGTGATCGAGGCGCTCGGGGCGGGCTGGACCCGGCTGCCCGACCTGCCGGACGAGGCGTACGTCCTGGAGACCGACGAGACGCTGCTGGTCTGCCCGTGGAACCTGCGGATCCGGGTGGCCGAGGCGGCGTTGAACGCGCGTGACGGCGTACCGCCGGTGCTCGCCGACGCCTTCGTGCCGCCGGTGCTCGCCGGTCAGGCCAAGGCCGTGGTGGAGGACTGGCGCAGCGGGGCCCGGGTGCTGGAGCACGGCGTGCCGCGGGTGCACGAGCAGATCGCCACGTGGGGCGTTCCACTGCGCTGGTTCGTGCTCTTCGACGCGGAGGAGCGGCACCACGTGACCCACCCCGGGCGGCGGGCGCTGCGCTACCGGACGGAAATCTCCAAGGCGCGACGCCGTTCCTCGCGCGCCCTGTCGGTGCTGCGCAAGTCGGTCGGCGACGCGCCGATCACGGAGGCGGTCGAGGAGGCCGCCCGCTGGCTCGAGGAGTTCCACCCGCGGTCGATGGTGGAGCTGGACTACGGGGGCCTGGTCGACCTGCTCCCGGACGAGAAGCTGACCGCCGACGACTCGCCCGAACTGGTGGCGAAGGGGCTCGCCGGGCTGTCCCGGGGCGAGGCCGAGGAGGCCTCGACGGCGTACGACACGTTGGTGGCCCGGTGGCGCGCGGTGCAGCTACTGGAACGGTGCAATTGACCGAAATCCCCCAGAGAGCGCCCCGAAGTCGAGATGCGCTCGTAGTTGACGCTTCACGAACCGTGATCATGAGTCCGAATAAGGTACTTTCTGCCATATTAAAGTTGCATAAATCGGGCATGGTTCATCCGTCCGTCTAGGGACGTTCGGCCGTTCGGCCCATGTCGGACATCGGGGACTAGCCGGACCATGGGAGACGCGTCGGCCGGCGGGACCCCGGCCGATGTCTATACATGTGGAGGAGTGACCGATGGCATCGCGAACGCACGAACCAGAGCCGCTACTCACACCGGCCGAGGTGGCGTCGATGTTCCGTGTCGACCCGAAAACGGTGACCCGGTGGGCCAAGGCAGGCAAGCTCAGCGCCATCCGCACGCTGGGTGGCCACCGCCGGTACCGTGAGTCGGAGGTCAGGGCCCTGCTACAGGGACAGATCCCCCAGCAGCGCCAAGGGGACTGACCAACGGGTAGTCAAGAGGTGTGACCACGAGGGGCGACGGACCAGGTCCGTCGCCCCTCGTCGTGTGTGGAGCCCGGGCGGGATCAGGCGCCGGCCGGCGGCTGGTCCGTCAGGGCGACCCGGATGCCGATCGTGCCGCCCTCGCCGCGACGCAGCCGGCTGCCGAGCAGGGTGAGCCGCCCGAGCAGCCGGTACTTCTGCTTGAGCAGCTCGCGCACCCGCCGGGTGTCGGCCGCGTCGTACAGGGTCGCGTGGGCGGCGACCGCCTCGCCGTGCGGCCGGCCCCGGACGTCGCACGGCGCCACCGTCACGTCGCCGCTGCGCCGGATCCGCTTCACCTTTCCGGCGTCCGCCGCCGACCACACCGCCAGCGCGTCGCCGTCGCGCACCGCCCAGACCGGGGTCGGCACCGCACGACCGTCCTTGCGGAAGGTCGTGAGCAGGATGTACTTCTCCGCCGTGAGGCGGTCCAGGGTGGTCATTCCGCAAGGATAAGGCCGGTGCGGCTGACTGAGCGGCCGGATAGCGTGAAGCCCGTGACGGTGGAGCCACGGATCGGTGACGTGTTCGGCGAGGTGCTGCGCGACGCGCTCGCCGTGGCCACCGGGGTCGGCCCCCGGCCGCTGGCCGGCGGGCGGCTGCCGCGACCGGTCATCGAGATCATCGAACGCGACGACGGGCTGGTCAACGGCGCACCCGCCGCGCACTACCTGGACGGGCCGGCGGACTGGCAGCCGTACGACCACCGGGCCGTGGACCGGGCCCGGGGCGCGACCCTGGATGTCGGGGTCGGGGCGGGACGGATCGCGTTGCTGCTCCAGGAACGGGGCGTGCCGGTGACCGGGCTGGACACCTCGGCCGGGGCGCTGGCCGTGTGCCGGCGCCGGGGCGTACGCGACCTGGTGCACGGCACGGTCGACGAGCACGTCGCGGACGGCCGCCGCTACGACACCTTCCTGCTGCTCGGCAACAACGTCGGCCTGTTGGAGGGGCGGGACCGGGCGCCGGTCCTGCTGGCCGCCCTCGCCGCGCTGGCCCGGCCGGGGGCGCAGGTCATCGCGCAGGGCACCGACCCGTACGGCACCCGGGACCCGGTGCACACGGGATATCACGAGCGCAACCGGCGCCGGGGCCGGCTCGGCGGGCAGCTCCGGCTCCGACTGCGCTACCGGGAGCTGGGCACCGAGTGGTTCGACTACCTGGTCTGCTCGCCGGACGAGCTGGCGGAGCTGGTCCGGGGCACCGCGTGGCGACTGGCCGACGTGGACGACCGGGACGCGCCGTACTACCTGGCCACCCTGCGCCTGGCCGGTTAGGAAGGGCACCTTCCTAGCGCTTCCGGTAGAGGAAGGTGCCCTTTCTAACGGCTCAGTGCGGCCTGCGGGCGGGGCCCGGGCGGAGTCTCAGACCTGGACGGTCGGGGGAAGCTGCTCGGGCGGCAGGCCGCCGTCGCCGTCGACCACCTCGTCCGGGGTGCCGTCCTCGTCGAGGTCGACCATCGTGATGTCCACCTTGCCGTCACCGTTCGTGTCGAACTGGAACAGGTCGGGCTTGCCGTCACCGTCGGTGTCGGCAATCCAGACGTCGGTGCGGCCGTCGTTGTTGGTGTCGGCCCGCAACAGGTCGACCCGCTCGTCCCCGCGCGTCTCCACGGTCTCCGCCGTGTCCGCGCTGTGCGCGGTCTCCGGTGCCTGGCTCATCTGACCCGTCCTTCCCTCGGTTGACGGCCGTTGTTACCCGATCCGCCGCGCCCCCACGCATGCCGGGGAGATCGTCGCTGCATAGGGTCGGCCCATGAGCGAGTGGAGCGGGCGGCGGGGCACGGGTCAACCCCGGCCCGCCACCGGAGACAGGGAGGCGTCATGAGCGACCGCTTTGTCGTCGTCGGGGCCGGCACGATGGGGCTCGGCATCGCGTACGTGGCGGCCGGGACCGGGCACACCGTCGAGTTGGTCGAGGTGGACCGGGCACGGGGCGCGGCGGCCGTCGAGCGGCTCGGGGAGCTGTGGGACAGGGCGGTGGCGCGCGGCAAGCTGAGCGCCGACCAGGCCGCCGCGAACCAGGAGCGGGTGACGCTGCGGGCGGCGCTCGCCGAGGTCGCCGAGGAGCCGGCCGTGGTGGTGGAGGCCGTACCGGAGCGGCCGGACCTGAAGCGCGCGGTGCTGCGCGAGGCCGAGACGCTGCGACCGGCGCTGCTGGGCAGCAACACCTCCAGCATCCCGATCGCCGAGCTGTCCGAGGGCCTGGCCCGGCCGGAACGCTTCCTCGGGCTGCACTTCTTCAATCCGGTCTGGGCGATGGCGCTGCTCGAGATCGTGGTCGGCCCGGCCACCGCCGAGGAGACCGCCGCGGCGGCCGTCGCGCTCGCCGGCCGGCTGGGCAAGGACCCCGTCGTCGTACGCGACATGCCCGGCTTCGCGACCTCCCGGCTCGGGGTCACCCTCGGGCTGGAGGCGATCCGGATGGTCGCCGACGGGGTGGCCAGCCCCGCCGACATCGACAAGGCGATGGTGCTCGGCTACCGGCACCCCGTCGGCCCGCTGGAGCTGACCGACATCGTCGGCCTGGACGTGCGGCTGGACATCGCGCGCACCCTGCAGGCCGCGTACGGGGACCGGTTCGCGCCGCCTGAGCTGCTGGTGGAGATGGTGGCCGCCGGCCGTCTGGGCAAGAAGTCCGGCCAGGGCTTCTACCGCTGGGAAGGCGGCGTTCCCTCATGAGCGGGCTGCGGATCGAGGAGCACCCGGACCGGCTGGTGGTCACCCTCGACCGGCCGGAGAAGCGCAACGCCATCGACGCCGACCTGATCGCCGAGCTGCACGCGGTCTGCGCGGACCTGGAGGCGCACCCCCGCCTGCTGCTGCTCACCGGCGGCACCGAGGGGATCTTCGCCGGCGGGGCGGACATCGGTCAGTTGCGTGAGCGGGGTCGGCTGGATGCCCTCGCGGCCATCAACTCGGCGGCTTTCGCCCGGATCAGGGCACTGCCGATGCCGACCGTCGCGGCCGTGGACGGGCCCGCGCTGGGCGGCGGCGCCGAGCTGGCGTACGCCTGCGATCTGCGGGTCTGCACGGCGCGGGCCGTGTTCGGCCAGCCGGAGGTGCGGTTGGGGATCCTGGCCGGGGCGGGCGCGACCCACCGGCTGCCGGCGCTGGTCGGGGAGGCCCGCGCCAAGGAGCTGCTCTTCACCGGCCGGCGGGTCGACGCCGAGGAGGCGCTGCGGATCGGGCTGGTCAACCGGGTGGTGGCCGAGCCCGCCGAGCTGCTGCCCACGGCCCACGGGCTGCTGGACGAGATGGCGAAGGGATCCGCGCTGGCGCTGCGGCTGACCAAGCTGGCGGTCGACGCGCCGGCCGCCGCCCACCCGCACCTCGACCTGGTCAGCCAGGCGGTGCTCTTCGAGGACGAGGAGAAGCACCGGCGGATGACCGACTTCCTGGAGCGGCGACGCCCCCGCTGAGCCCGCAACGACGACGGCCGCACCGGTCACCGGTGCGGCCGTCAGGGCCGGAGGGGTCGGCGGTTCAGTGCCGGATCTGGACGCCGGCGTCCGCGAGCGCCCGGATCACCGGCGCGGACTCCGCGAAGCCGATGATCAGTACGGCCTCGGCGCCGAAGTCCTTGATCTCCTGTGCCCCGGCGGTGAAGTTCACCGGGTTCGCCTTGGCGTCGGCCGGCGGATCGTAGGTCAGCAGCTTGAGCCGGTCGCCCGCGATGCCGGCGCGTTCCAACTCGGCCCGGACGGTCTCCTGCAGGCCCGTGCCGTACGAGTCCTTGCGGGCCACGATGGCGATCTTCTGCGGCCCGTCGCGGAGGATCACGTCGGCCAGCGCCCGGCCCTGGAGGCTGTCCGGCGGGGCGGTGCGGAAGTAGAGGCCCTTGTCGTCCAGCTCGGTCAGGCTGGCGTCGGTGTTCGACGGGGAGAACAGCACCTTCCCGGCCGCCACCACGTCGGCAAGCACCTCGCGGGAGATCCCGGAGGCGCCGGCGCCGATGATGACGTGCACGTTCTGCCCGACGTGCTTGGCAACGGTGGCCTTGGCGACCGCCGGGCTCGTGCCGTCGTCGCCGTCGATCCAGACCACCGGCTCGCCGAGCACCCCGCCGGCCGCGTTGATCTCCTTGATCGCCAGCCGGGTGCCGGCGGACATCGGCGGGTACGCGAGCGCCAGGTCACCGGTCTGCGGCATCAGGCCGCCGATGACCAGCGGGGAGCCGTCGCTGCGGTCGGACCGGCCCCCGCGCTGCTTGCTGGGCTTCGGTGGGGCCTTGGTGCTCGCCGACGACTCGTCTCCGGCCCCGACGAACTCCGTCTTGCCGTCGTTGAGCTGCTGCCCGTCGAAGTGCAGGGTGGCGTAGCTGGCGGTGGACGGCTCGCCGGCGTCGGTGAAACCGGCCCGGGTCAGCGAGACGCTGCGGTACTCCACGTCCTGCCCCGCGCGGGCGAGCGCCAGGCATTCCGCCGGGTCCTCGCAGCGCTGCCCGCCGTTGGTCACCCCGACGATCTGCTTGGCGATCGCCGCCGGCTCCGTCGTGCCCGCGAGCTGGGCGGCGATCGCGCTGATCACCACCGCGTCGTACGCCTCGGCGGCGTAGAGGAAGTCGCCCAGCGCCGGGTCGACGGACTTCAGCCGGTTCTTGAAGTCCTCGGGCAGCGGCGTCAGCGGCGTGGTGCCCTTCATGCCGTCGACCAGGCCGGCGCGGTCCTTCAGCTCGGCGGGGTACGAGTTGAGCATGTTGCCGTCGGTGCCGTAGAGGCGCGCCTGGTGGGTGGTCGCCTCCTCGGGCTCCTCGGTCCCGCAGGCGCCTGCGGCGAGCAGGAACGTCGTACAGGCGGCAAGGGTGGCCGCCCGCGAGACGCGGCGTGACTTGAACATGGTCGTCCTTCCTCCGGCGAAGGTCCGCTGCGCACATTAGCGTGCCGGGGCGTACGGCGGGGCCACGGAGGCGGCTCAATCCGCAGGTAGCCAGCGCCGGCTACGGAGAGTGGTCGGGCGTGCACGTCTTGACCCTTTCCTCTACCGTGCTGTGGGTGACCGACTCACCACAGCAGACCCTCGACGACGCGACCGCCGTGCTCCGCTCGGCGCTGGCCGGGGACGGCGATGCCGTGGTGGGGGCGTTCGACGCGGTCGTCGACCGGTCCGGCCTGGCCGGTGCGTACGGGGTGGCCTGGTGCCTCGCCGCGACGATGGTCGGCGAGCGGGTGCCGACCGGCACCTGCGCGTTGGACTTCCCCGGGATCGACGAGGCGAACTACGACACCCGCTGGGTGGCGCGTTTCGTCAGCGCGTACGCCAACGCCGACGCCGACACCGGCGAGGCGCTGTTCGGTGCGGCGGCGGCCGACGGGCTGCTGCCGGAGTGCCTGCTCACCCTCGCCGGCTCGACCGTGGCGACGCTGCGGAGCCGGGCCAGCTGACCGTCCCGGCCCGGCCGGCTGACGTCCCGGCCGGCTGACGTGCTGCCCTGCGGCCGGCGCGGGAGGGCAGGTCGCGCCGTGGCGGGGTCGGCCCGCCGTGACAGGCTGAGGGGCATGTCCGACGCCATGCTCAGCAAGGTGCGCAAACTGCTGGCCCAGGCCGAGGACCCGGCCTGCACCCCCGCCGAGTCGGCCGCGTTCACGGCCAAGGCGACCGAGTTGATCGCGCGCTACGGCGTGGACCGGGCGCTGCTGGCCGCCCGTGACCCGGCCACCGACCCGGTGGGCGACCGGGTGGTCGAGGTCGTCGCCCCGTACGCCCGGGACAAGGCCGGCCTGCTGGCCGCGGTCGCCGACCCGCTGCGCTGCCGCTGCGTCCGCCGCCGGCAGGGCGCCGGCTTCACCATGCACCTGTTCGGCTTCGCCAGCGACCTGGCCCGGGTCGAGCTGCTCTTCACGTCGCTGCTGGTACAGGCCGCGCACGGGCTTGCCGGTGCCGAGGTGCCGACGGGGGCGCACCCCGCTGCCTTCCGGCGCTCCTGGCTGGCCGGCTTCGCCCAGGTCGTCGGCGTACGGCTGCGGGCGGCGGAGGCCGGGGCGGTCGCCGAGGCGGGCACCGGGTCGATGGCGCTGGTCCTGGCCGACCGGTCGCACCGGGTCCAGCACCGCGTCGCCGAGGTGTACCCACGACTGCGCACCGCCGCGCCGCGTCGGCTGGCCGGTGGCGGCTTCGGCTCGGGCGCGGAGGCGGGTCGCCGTGCCGATCTCGGTGGCCGGGGTGTCGACACCGCGCCGGGCGGGCGTCCCGGCATCGGTCGCTGACCGGTTGACCGCCCGGGCCGGCGGTCGGCGCGGCGGGTGGTCGGCGTCGGTCAGTGGTGCGGGGCGGTCAGCCGGCGACGCGGCCGACCACCCTGGCCGCGTAGCGGCTGAGCAGCTCGTGCCAGCCGGCGGTCAGCGCCTGCCGGTAACCCTCCGCGGCCTCGCCGTGCCGGTCGAAGTACCGGTGTGCGACCTCCACCCGGGTCCGCTCCGGCCCGTCCGGGTGGAAGAGCACCTCCACCTCGCTCGCACGCGCCGGATCCGGCACCGGCGCCCGGTCCGCCCCGATCTGCCAGGTGAAGACCAACCGCTCGGGCGGATCCCAGGTCAGCACCCGGCCCCAGTCGCAGCGGAAGCCATGCGGGCCGATCTCGTAGAGCATCCCACCGGCGCGCGGTTCCATTCCCAGCTCGACCAGCTTCTCCGGCCCGGACCAGGTGTATTCCACCACCCACCACTGCATCAGAGATCCGGTGAACACCTCGAACGCCCGCTCTGCGGAGGCGGGGACCAGGAGGACGCTGCGCAGCGAGAACTGATCGGGCTCCTGCCGGATGTCGGCCGGATCACCCATCTCCTGTCCCATAGGCCCGGACCATACCGCCCGATGCCCAGGTGCGCAGCTTCGTAACCACGTCCTTTTCCGGACCCTTCACACCTCCTTGTGCGGGCCGGAATCGCCGCTGACGGGGCAGCACGCCGGTGCGGCGGGATGTTCGGCCGGATAGCGGGTACGCGGGCCGGACGGTGCCGGCCGGCCCGGGCGGCGGATGCGGAGCGGGGAGCATGAGCGAGAACGCGCAGGAGCGGGATCCGGACGTCCTGTTGGACATCCCGAAGGTGTCGGTCGACTCGATCCGGCTCGCCGTGGACGGGCTGGACGCCGACGTGTCGCTACGGACCCGGCTGGCCAACCTCCTCGAACTCGACGCCGGGATCCGGGTGCACCTGAAGGGCGTCGAGCTGGACATCACGGGCGTGCACGCCGAGGCGCTGCTCAAGGTGCGGCTGGAGAAGCTGGTGGACATCCTCGACCGGGCACTCACCACCATCGACCGTAACCCGCAGGTCATCGAGGCACTGTCGCGTACGGCGACGGCGGTGCCCGCCGACGTGAACCGGGTGACGCCACCGGTGGCCACGCCGGCGCCGCTCACGGCCCCGGTGGAGCGGGCCGGCGGCGCGACCGATGATCTCGGTCAGCAGGTGGGCGCGATCGGTGCGGTCGCCGACCGGCCCCCGCGGGGGCAGGGCGGACCCGAGACGCGGGAGCCCGGCCAGGCCGCCCCGGGGCAGGGCGGGCAGCGGCCGGGCGGCGAGGAGCGTGGCGGGCAGCGGCCGGGTGGTGAGCGTGGTGGGGAGCGTCCGAGTGGTGAGGGCGGCGGGCAGCGGCCGGGTGGTGAGGGCGGTGGGCAGCCGGGCGGTGGGCAGCGTCCGGGTGGTGAGCGTGGCGGGGAGCGTCCGGGTGGTGAGCGTGGCGGGGAGCGCTCGGGTGGTGAGCGTGGCGGGGAGCGCCCGGGTGGTGAGGGCGGCGGGCAGCAGCCGGGGCGCGCGGAGCAGAGCGCGCGGCAACCGGGCGGTGAGCGGGTCGGTGGGCCTGGCGGGGGCGCCACGCCTGGAGAAGTCGGCGCTGGTCGTGGCGCTGGCGGGCCGGAGGCCGGGAAGCGTGCGCCGTCGGGCGGCCCGTCCGAGGGCGGGGCGGGCCGGTCGGCCGAGACCTCCGGCGGGGCGCAGAGCGCGGCCCAGCTCGCCGAGCAGGCGGGGGAGACGCTGCGGCAGGCCGGACGGAGCGTCTGGGAGGCGATTCAGGGCGGAATGGCCCAACATCGTCAGCAGCGGCACTGACACCGTCAGCCTGAGATGGGCGCTGGCGACGGGACGTCCGGCAGGCGCGGCGACCGGGAGCGCGGACCAGACCCACGTCCGGCGACGTTCGGAGTCGAACACGCCGGCCTCGCGCAGCACCAGGGCATACAAGATCGCACTAGATCCTGGATCCAGTGGCATCCAATCGCCAGAATGGCCACTGGATCCAGGATCGAGCACGATCTTGGAGGTTGAGCGAGGTACGACACGCGAGCACGGCGTGGGGGTGAGTGACCAGGGGCCAGGGGCGGGGTCGAACCGTTGGCCCTCCGATTCATCAGGCACCACATTTCGCAGTTCAGAGTGGCGCGGGAGGTCGCCGGGCGATTGCGGCCTTGAAACTCTCCTCGATGATGGGCCGCATGAGCGTGACTGACCCGGAGCCGGTGTGGATCGCCCTGCGTCTCGTGATCGTGGTCGTCAACCTCGGCATGATCGGCGTCGGCGTACGCGTCGCCGTGTCGCGACGGTTTCCCGCGCGCTGGGTGCGGGCCGTGCGACTGCCGCGGAAGCAGCGGTCCCAGCCCGTTCGGATCGGCGGCGGCCAGGCGTTGGTCGGCGCGTGTCTGCTGTTCCAGCAGGCACCGTTTCTCGTTCCCATGCCTCACCTGCTGGGGCGCGCCCTGTTCGGGTTGGCACTGTTCTTCGCCGTGACCGCGATGGCCTGGCACGTCCTGCTCCGGAGCGAGGGCCCGCGTCGGGTTCCTTGAGCCCGTTCCACTGGTTTCTCGTTGTCCAGCAGTAGGTGATTACGGCGAGAGGTCGGCTTGGCGGCGTCGAGGATCTGCTTACTGGCCCAGAAGGTGCAAGGAGCGGCGGCGTTCAGGGCGTCAAGGACGGTCAACCACGGGCAACGCCGATGATTGCGTCAGGAGGGCACACAAGAAGATCCCCACCGGCGTTTCCGCTGGTGGGGACCTCTTTAGCCCGGCGAAAGGCTATGTGGCCAGGGGCGGGGTCGAACCGCCGACCTTCCGATTTTCAGTCGGACGCTCGTACCAACTGAGCTACCTGGCCGTGTTGCTCGGTTCATGCTACCCGCACGACGGATTGCCCGCCGGGAGGGTCACACGCTCCGATACGCAGAACGCCGCGCGTGGTGGGCGCGGCGTCAGCGCTGGCGGTCCTGACGGGACTTGAACCCGCGACCTCCGCCTTGACAGGGCGGCGAGCACTCCAACTGCTCCACAGGACCTAGCTTTGTTGCCTCCGGCCGAAGCCGGATCGTGCCCCCAACGGGATTCGAACCCGTGCTACCGCCTTGAAAGGGCGGCGTCCTGGGCCGCTAGACGATGAGGGCGGCCCCGCCATCATTGCACACTTGCAACTTCAAGCGGACTTGCTCCCATCCGGCCCCGCCGGAGGCTTCGATAGCTTACGTGATGGTCGGTCCCTGGACCAAACCGGTATGGCCCTGGCCACAACCGCCCACAAATCCCCAGGTCAGCGGGGGTCTAGCGGAGTCGGGTGACGCCGTAGCGGCGCTTCAGGTCGGTGATCAGGTGCGGGCAGGCGGCCAGCGTGGCGGCCCGATTACCGCCTCCGTCGTGCAGCAGCACGACCGAGCCGGGCCGGGCAGCGGCGCGTACCCGCTTGGTGATCGTCGGGGCGGTCGGCTTGCCCCAGTCCTGCGGGTCGACGTTCCAGTGCAGCGACCGCATGCCGAGCTGCTTGGCGACCGTCACCACCTCGCGCGTCCACCGGCCGCCCGGCTGCCGGTAGAAGGGCACCTTGGCGCCGGGCACGGCCGCCCGGATCGCCGTGTTGGTGCGGGCGAGGTCGCGCCGGATCTCGGCGGCCGGCCGCCGGGCGAGATCCATGTCGTGGTGCCAGCTGTGGTTGCAGAGCTGGTGGCCCTCCCGCACGATCCGCCGGACCAGGTCGGGGTGGCGTCGGGCCTGGGTGCCCACCACACAGAAGGTGGCGGTGACCCGGGCTGCCCGGAGCCGGTCGAGCACCTTCGGCGTCCAGACCGGATCCGGCCCGTCGTCGAAGGTCAACGCCACCGCCCGTACGCCGGTCGTGCGGTGCAGGCCCGCCGGCAGTTTGGGCGGTAACGGGCGGACCGGACGCCTGGGGTCGAGGCTGCGGGTCGGCGCGGGGGTGGCGGGAGACGGCTCGGCCGGCAGCGGGGCCGAGGCGACGGGGCTGGGGCCGGCGTTCTTCCGATCGCTCGTGGTGCTGTCGCCGCAGCCGCCGAGCAGGAGGGCCAGGCACAGACCGGAGGCCAGCACAGCGCGTGGGCGCATCGTTCGCTCCCGGAGGGTCGGGGTCGGCGGACCTCCCGACGCTAGTGGACGGCGTGCCGCCCCGGCACCCCCGGTCAGTCCGCCGGCTCCCCGGTCAGTCCGGCGCCCGGTCCAGCGAAGTCGCGTACGGCCAGCGCCAGCGAGACGGCCTCCGTGAGGTCGACCGGGCGCACCACCCCGGCGGGCAGCGTGTCCGCCTGCCAGCCCGGCCCGGCGGCGGCGAGCACCAGCGGCGGCCGGCGGGGCGCGCGGAGCAGGGCGTCGAGCTGGGCGGGATCGGCGGTCTCCCGGGTGTGCGACCAGATCATCACGGCGGCCGGCCCGGTCCGGTTGACGGCCTCGGCCAGCGCGGGCGTCGGCACCCGCGCGCCGAGCATCCGGTAGCCGACCCCGGCCTCGGCGAGCGCGGCGGCGAACGCCTCCAGCGGCAGGCTGTGCTGCTCCTCGTCGGCGCAGGCCAGCAGGACGTGCGGCGGCCCGGCGGGTGTGCCGCCCCGGGCGACCGCCGCGAACGCCTCCGAGACGCAGCGTGACACCAGGTGCTCGACCTCGATCAGGGCACCCGTGGCGGCGTGCCGGTCCCCGATGCCGACGAGCACCGGGCGCAGCAGCCCGTCCCAGGTGGCGATCACCCCGTGCGCCTCGACGGCCTCGGCGATCGTCGCGCTGATGGCCACCGAGTCGAGCCGCATGGCGGCGCGGGCCAGCCCACGGGCCGCCGGCCCGGCCCGGCCGACCGGGATGGTCAGCCCGCCGCCGTCCCGCCCGCCGGTGGCCCCCGCTGGCGGGCGTACGTCGGTGGGCGCGGCTTCCGGGGCGCGGCAGGCCCAGCGGGCGGCCTCGGCCGGGGCGACGCCCTGACCCGTGAGCCGCCTCATGATCTCCAGCCGAGCGAGATCGGCCGGGGTGTAGCGCCGGTGCTGCCCGGAGACGTGTTCGCTGGGCCCGAGCCCGTAGCGCTGGTGCCAGGTGCGCAGGGTGGTCACCGCGACCCCCAGGCGGCGGGCGACGGCTCCCGCGCTCAGCGCCTCATCGGCCACCTGGCCGCTCCGCCGCGTCGTCCGTCGCCGGACCGGCCGGGGTGGTGGCCGGGTCGGTCGGGTTGCCTGCCGGGCTGGTCGGGCTGCCTGCCGGCCCCGGGGCGCGCAGCAGCTGGTCGACCACGCCGCCCAGCCACGGTGCGTACGCGTGGGGGTCGGCGTCGAGGTCGGCCGCCAGCGCGGCGGGGTCGACCCAGCGCAACTCGGCCACCTCGTCGGGGTCCGGCAGCAGCGGGGCGCCGGGCCGGAAGTCGCCCCGCAGGACGTGGTCGTACTCGAACTCGACCCGGCCGGTGGTCGGGTCCTCGGCGTGGTAGACGTACACCCCGACCTCGGTCAGCTCGACCGGGCCGGCGCCGAGCTCCTCGCGGAGCCGGCGGTTGGCGGCCTCGACCAGGGATTCGCCCGGCCCCGGGTGGCCGCAGCACGAGTTGGCCCAGCGCAGCGGGAAGCGGGTCTTGACCGGGGCCCGCCGTTGCAGCAGCACCCGGCCGCCCGGGTCGACGAGCAGCACCGAGAAGGCGCGGTGGAGCTGACCCGGCGGCTGGTGCGCGGCGGACACGGTGGTCTCGCCCCGGGGCCGCCCGGCCTCGTCGACGAGCTCGACGAGGTGCTTCTCGCGGGTGGTCACGGCAGGTGCCTCTCGGGTCGGCGGGAAGGGGTCATCAGGATCTTCCGGTGACGCGGCTGGCGGCGAGCTTGCCAGAGATGAGCACCATGGGCACACCGACCCCCGGCTGGGTGCCCGAGCCGACGAAGACGACGTTCGACAGCGTCCGGTGCAGGTTCGACGGGCGGAACGGGCCGGTCTGGGAAAAGGTGTGGGCGGCGGCGAACGGGGTGCCGGCGGCCATGCCCTGCTCCGCCCACTCGGCCGGGGTGACGGCCCGCAGCACCTCGACGCCCGCGCCGAAACCGACGTAGCCGCGTTCCTCCAGGGTCCTGACGAGCTGGTCGGCGTAGCGGTCGGTGAGGTCGCCCCGCCAGTCGAACGGCGCCCGGTCGAGGTTGGGCACCGGGGCCAGCACGTAGTAGCTGTGTCGCCCGGCGGGCGCCACCGACGGGTCGGTCCGGCTCGGGTTGGTGACCAGCAGCGACGGATCGCTCATCAGCTCGCCCCGCCGGATGACCTCATCGAAGGTGCCCTTCCACGACCGTCCGAAGTGGATGTTGTGGTGGGCGATCTTCCCATATCCCTGCCGCGAACCGACGTGCAGGACCACGCAGGACGGCGAGTAGGTGAGCCGGCGCTGGCGGGTTGCCGGCAGCAGGTCGCGGTAGGCGACGGGCAGGTCGGGGTTGAGCACGACCACGTCGGCCGGGATCAGCTCGCCGTCGGCGGTGAGCACGCCGGTGGCCCGACCGTTCGCGGTCTCCACCCGGGTCACCGTCGTGCCGTACCGGATCTCGACGCCGTGCTTCTCGGCGGCGCCGGCCATGCCCCGGGAGACCGCGTGGATGCCGCCGCGCGGGAAGTAGACCCCGGCCACCGAGTCGAGGTACGCGATGACCGCGTAGATGGCCAGCGCGTCGTGCGGCGCGAGGCCGGCGTACATCGCCTGGAAGGAGAAGATCCGCTGGGTACGCGGGTCCCGGAAGAACTGGTTGATCTTCGTCTGGAGTCGCCGGAAGGCACCGCCCGCCAGCAGCTTCACGAGGTTGCCCGTGAGCAGGTCGGTGGGCGCGTCCAGGTTGCGCTCGATGAAGTCGGCGCGCTCCCACTGCCAGAGCCTGCGGGCGTAGTCGACGAAGCGCAGGTAGCCGTCGGCCTCCCGGGGACCACAGACCCGGGCGATCTCGGCGGCCATCCGGGTGGTGTCGGTGATGACGTCGAGTGTCGAGCCGTCCGGGTAGTACGCGCGGTAGGCCGGGTCGAGCGGGGTGAGGTCGAGCCAGTCGTCCAGCTCCTCGCCGACCGCGGCGAGCGCCTCGGCGATCAGCTCCGGCATGGTGAGCACCGTGGGGCCGGTGTCGAACTCGTAGCCGTCGACGCCGAGCCGGCCGGCCCGGCCGCCGGGCACCGGCTCGCGTTCCAGCACGGTCACCTGTCGACCGCTGCCGGCCAGGTGCAGCGCGCAGGCCAGCCCGCCCAGCCCGGCACCGACGACGACCACCCGGTCCGTACGCCCGCCAACGGTGCGCACGCGACCACCTCCTTGTGCGAAGTTGCCCATCATGCCTGTCGGCTGGTGGCGGCGGTGGCGAGGCCGGCGAGCGCGGTGCGCGCCGTCTCGTCGATCGACGCCGTGTCGAGCGCGGTCAGCGCCTCGGTGACCCGGCCGGAGATCATCAGCTCGACCTGGTCGACCGCCCCGGTGTCGGCGACCAACTCGGCGAGCCGGGCCGTGTCCCCGGCCCCGACGCCCTGGCCGGCCCGGTCCAGCGCGCGTCGCTGGGCCGGCGTGGCGAGCTGCCGGGCCAGCATGAGCAGCACGGTCGGCTTGCCGGTGCGCAGGTCGTCGCCGGCGGGCTTGCCGGTGGCCGCCGGGTCGCCGTAGACACCGAGCAGGTCGTCGCGGAGCTGGAACGCCTCGCCGACCGCGATCCCGTAGCGGGTGTAGGCGGCGGTCAGCGGTGCGTCGGCCCCGACGCCGGCCAGCCGGGCGCCGAAGAGCAGCGGTCGCTGCACGGTGTAGCTCGCGGTCTTGTAGCGGGCGACCCGCAGCGCGCGGTCGACCGACCAGTTCGCCGCGTCGTTCTCGCCGAGCACGTCGAGGAACTGCCCGGCCACGGTCTCCACGCGCATCTGGTCGTAGCAGCGCCGGACGTCGAGCAGGCGGTCCGGCGGCAGGGCGGCGTGCGCGAGGAGCCGGTCGGCCCAGACCATGCAGAGGTCGCCGATCAGCACCGCCACCGCCTCGCCGAACCGGCGCGGGTCGCCCCGGTGGCCTGCTTCGGTGTGCCGGGCGGCCAGCGCCACGTGCGCGGTCGGCCGGCCCCGCCGGGTGGTGGAGGCGTCCATCACGTCGTCCTGCACGAGGGCGAAGGTGTGCAGCAGTTCCAGGGCGGCGAACGCCGGCAGCACCGGCCGCAGTGCGCCCGCGGAGCCCAGCGCGCCACGCCATCCCCAGTAGGCGAACGTGGGGCGGACCCGCTTGCCGCCGGCCAGTACGCAGTCACGCGCCGTGGCGGCGAATCCACCCATCGCCGCGTCGATCTCGGTCAGCGCGTCGACCTCGGCGGCGAGGAAGGTGCCGAGGGTGTCCTCCACGGCGTCGACCAGGTCCTTCGTGTACGCGGCCAGGACCACGCGGACCGGGTCGTCCCCATCGGCCGGGCCGGCCACCTGGAGCGCGCCACCCGCAACTGCGTCGTTGGCCATGCGGCCGAGCGTACCCTAGGGTTACGAGTTGCGTCGATTGGTGAGTCGATTTCGGAGGAGGGCCGGGTGGACACGGATCTCACCGCTGCCTATGACCGCTGCCGTGAGCTGCACCGCCGACACGGCCGTACCTACTATCTCGCCACGCGGCTGCTCCCCGCTTGGAAACGACGGCATGTGCACGCCCTGTACGGATTCACGCGCTACGCCGACGAGATCGTCGACCGGACCGAGGAGCTGCCGCCGGCCGACCGCGCCGCGCGACTCGACGACTGGGCCGGCCGTTTCGTCGCCGGGCTGCACGGCGAGCCGGTCGACGATCCGCTGCTGCCCGCCGTGCTGCACACGATCGCCGTCTTCGGTCTCGACCAGGACGACTTCGCGTCGTTCCTCAAGAGCATGGCGATGGACCTGACGGTCACCTCGTACCGCACCTACGACCACCTGCTCGGCTACATGGAGGGCTCGGCGGCGGTGATCGGCACCATGATGCTGCCGATCCTGGGCAGCTCGGACCCGGTGGCGGCCCGGGAACCGGCCCGGCAGCTCGGCTTCGCCTTCCAGCTCACCAACTTCGTCCGGGACGTGGCCGAGGACCTCGACCGGGGGCGCACCTACCTGCCCGACGAGGACCTGGCCCTGTTCGGCGTCACCCGCGAGGAGCTGGCCGAGGCGCGCGCCCGGCACCGCGCCTCGCCCCGGATCCGGCAGCTCATCGCGTACGAGGTGGCCCGCGCCCAGGCGCACTACGCCGCCGCGGCCCCCGGGATAACCCTGCTCTCGCCCGCCTCCCAGGCCTGTATGCGCACGGCGTACGCGCTGTACGGCGGCATCCTGGACGAGGTGGCCGCCCAGGACTACGACGTCTTCGCCGCCCGGGCGCTGGTGCCGCGCAGTCGCCGGCTGGCGGTGGCCGCCCGCGCCCTGCTCGTTCCGGCCGGCACCCCGGTGGTGATTCCCGGGCCGGCCGTCGGCCCGATCGTGCGGGAGCCCCTCGGACCCGCCGGCCACCGCCCGTGAGGGATCGGCCGGTGCGCGTCGACCCGGTCGCGGGTTTCCCGGCGACCGGCTGGCCCACCGCCGGGCGGTGCGCGATGCTGGCGGGATGGCGGATCCGGAACTTGTGGACGTGGTCGTGATCGGGCTCGGTGTCGGCGGCGAGGAGGTGGCCGGGCGACTCGCCGAGGCGGGGCTGACCGTCGTCGGCGTCGAGCGTGACCTCGTCGGCGGGGAGTGCCCGTACTGGGGCTGCATCCCGAGCAAGATGATGATCCGGGCGGCCAACGTGATCGCCGAGGCCCGCCGCGTCGACGGCCTCGCCGGCTCCGCCGAGGTCCGGCCCGACTGGGCGCCGGTGGCGAGGCGGATCCGCGAGGAGGCCACCGACACCTGGGACGACACGGCCGCGGTGGAGCGGTTCACCGGCAAGGGCGGGCGGTTCGTCCGGGGCAGCGCCCGCCTCGACGGGCCCGGCCGGGTCCGGGTCGGCGAGCGGGTCTTCGAGGCCCGGCAGGGCATCGTGCTCGGCACCGGCACCAGGCCGTCCGTGCCGCCGGTCGAGGGCCTGGCCGACACGCCGTACTGGACCAACCGCCAGGCGATCGAGGTCGAGGAGCTGCCGGCGTCGCTGCTGGTGCTGGGCGGCGGGGCGATCGGGCTGGAACTGGCCCAGGTCTTCGCCCGGTTCGGCGTCCGGGTCACCGTGGTCGAGGCCCTGGACCGGGTGCTCGCCGTCGAGGAACCGGAGGCGTCCGAGCTGGCCGCCGCCGCGCTGCGCGCCGACGGGGTGGAGATCCACACCGGGGTACGGGCGGAACGGGTGAGCCACGACGCGGACGGCTTCACCCTGCACGCGACCGGCGGGACGGCGCTCACCGCCGAGCGGCTGCTGGTGGTGACCGGCCGCCGCGCCCACCTGGACGAGCTGGGCCTGGACACCGTCGGGCTGGACGCCGGCCGGCGCTACCTGGCCGTCGACGACCGGATGCACGTCGCCGAGGGGATCTGGGCGGTCGGCGACGTCACCGGCGAGGGCGCGTTCACCCACGTCGCGATGTACCAGGCGGGCATCGTCGTCGCCGACGTGCTCGACCACGCGCGGCGCGCCGACGGCGGGGCCGATCCCAGCGGCACCGCCAGCGTGGTGGGCGGCGCGGCCGGCGTGGCCAGCGCGCTCGGCGCGACCGGGTCGAGCGGTTCCGCCGGCTCGGTGCCGCGCGCCGACTACCGGGCGCTGCCCCGGGTCACCTTCACCGACCCCGAGGTGGGCGCGGTCGGCCTCACCGAGCGGCAGGCCCGGGAGCGGGGCGTCAACGTGCAGGTCGGCCTCGCCGAGTTGCCGTCGTCGACCCGCGGCTGGATCCACAAGAGCGGCAACGAGGGCTTCGTCAAGCTGGTCGCGGACGCGGACCAGGGCGTGCTCGTCGGCGCGACCTCGGTGGGGCCGGCCGGTGGCGAGGTGCTCTCCGGGCTGGCGGTGGCGGTGCACGCGGCCGTGCCGCTGACCCAGCTCCGCCACATGATCTACGCGTACCCGACCTTCCACCGCGCCGTCCAGGAGGCGTTGCGCAACCTGACGTCGCCGTCCTGACGTCCGGCGGCAGATCCCTGTTCATTTCTTGCAGCCGCACGACGTAGGATTGCGGCCGTGACGAAACGGCTGACCGAGGTGGCCCGCAAGGCGGGCGTCAGTGAGGCCACCGTGAGCCGGGTGCTCAACGGGCGCGGTGGCGTCTCCGAGGCGACCCGGACCGCGGTGCTCACCGCGCTGGACGTGCTCGGCTACGAGCGCCCGACCAAGCTGCGGGGCGAGCGGGCCCGGCTGGTCGGGCTGGTGCTCCCCGAGTTGCAGAACCCGATCTTCCCGGCGCTCGCCGAGGTGGTCACCGGCTCGCTGGCCCAGCGCGGGTTCACCCCCGCACTCTGCGCCCGGACCATCGGCGGGGTCTCCGAGTCGGACTACGTGGAGATGCTGCTGGACCACCAGGTCTCCGGGGTCATCTTCGCCGGCGGGTCGTACGCATTGGTCGACGCCTCGCACGAGCACTACCGGCGGCTGACCGACCGGGGGCTGCCGGTGGTGCTGGTCAACGCGGGCGTCGACGAGTTGGGCTTCCCGAGGGTGTCCAGCGACGACGCGGTGGCGGTCGAGCAGGCGTACGGGCACCTGCGCTCGCTCGGGCACGAGCGGATCGGCATGGTGCTCGGCCCGGAGGGGCACGTGCCGTCCCGGCGCAAGCTGGACGCGATGGTGCAGGTCGCGGGCTGGACCGACGACACCGAGTACGTCGAGCGCTCCAACTTCTCCATGGAGGGGGCGCGGGTCGCGGCGACCAAGCTGGTCGAGCGTGGCGTGACCGGCATCATCTGCGCCAGCGACGTGCTGGCCCTGGGCACCATCCGGGCCGCCCGGCGGCTGGGGCGCGCGGTGCCGACCGACGTGTCGGTGGTGGGTTTCGACGACTCCGCCTTCATGACCTGCACCGACCCGCCGTTGACCACGGTGCGGCAGCCGATCGAGACGATGGGGCAGGCCGCGGTGGACCTGCTGGTCACCCAGATCGAGGGTGCCGGGGTGCTGCACGACGAGTTGCTGTTCGAGCCCGAGCTGGTGGTGCGCGGCTCCACCGCACCCGCACCCGGCCGCTGACCCGGCCCGCACCCAGCCGCTGACCCGGCCCGCACCCGGCCGCTGACCCGGCTCGGCTTCCGCCCACTGACCCGGCCGCAAACCGGCCGCCGAACGACGCTCCGGCCGTCGACCGCCTGCTCGCGGTCGGCGGCCGGTTTCGTCGTTCCGGTAGCCGTTCTGTCGTGCCCGCGCGAGTGACGCGGCCCTGATCCATCGGCGTCGAAGTCCCGATTGTGGGCGCCAAAATAGGCACGAAGTGGCAGATTCTGCACGATTCACACGTTCCTGTCGGGATATCTCGTCACCAAGTCGTGTTCTTTCAGACCACGATCGAAACCTTGCTGGAATGAGTCGGCCTCGTTACAGTGACTCCACCCTGGCCCGGCCCCCAGGAAGTCGCGGGGACCGGGTCGCACGGACACAAAACAGCAGAGAGCATCGCCGCGGTGACGATCACCGCAGGTCAGCGAAGGTCATGGAGACACCCGTTCCCGAAGGGATGGACAGATGTCCGTACCGCAGTACCGGAAGGCTGCGGCGTTAGCGCTCGTGGCCGGCCTGGGGCTCAGCCTCACGGCATGCTCCACGAAGAGCGACGACGACTCGACCGCAGGCGGCAAGGTCACCATCACGGTCGACTGCCAGCCGGTTGGCTCCCAGAAGGAGCTGTTGCAGAACTGGAACGACGATGTCGCCGAGTTCCAGCGGCAGAACCCGGACATCGTCATCAAGAGCGTGAGCGTCGGCGAGCAGTGCAACAACCCGCCGGACTTCACCGCCCGCCTGGCCGGCGGCACCGTGACCGACGTGTTCTACGGGTACATGACCGACCTCCAGCAGGTGCTGGACTCCGGTCAGGCGATGGACATCGGCGAGTACGCCAACAAGGACACCGTGCCGACCTGGGACAGCGTCGACCCGGCGCTCAAGGAGGTCTTCAGCGACGGCGGCAAGCTCTACGCCGTCCCGGTGAAGAACTACTCGATGGGCCTGGTCTACAACAAGGTCCTGTTCCAGCAGGCGGGGCTCGACGTGAACAACCCGCCCAAGACCTGGCCCGAGGTGCGGGACGCCGCCAAGAAGATCGCCGCGCTCGGCAACGGAATCGCCGGCTACTCGGAGTACAGCGCCGGCAACACCGGCGGCTGGCACTTCACCTCGCTGCTCTACTCGCAGGGCGGCCAGGTGCTGACGGCGGACGGCAAGAAGGCCGACTTCAACAACGCGATGGGCAAGCAGGTCCTGCAGAACCTCAAGGACATGCGGTACGGCGACAACAGCATGGGCAGCCGCCAGCTGCTCCAGTGGGGCGACCTGCTCACCAACGCCGCCGCCGGCAAGGTGGGCATGTTCATCGGCGCGCCGGACAGCACCCAGGCGATCGTCAGCCAGTTCCAGGGCAAGTTCCAGGACTGGGCGATGGCTCCGCTGCCCGGCCAGGACGGGTCGGCGAAGGGCACGCTCGGCGGCGGCGAGGGCTACTTCTTCAAGAAGGGGCTCTCTCCCGAGCAGGTCAAGGCCGGTCTGAAGTGGATCGCGTACCAGAAGCTGACGCCGGGCAAGGGCCAGTTCGACTACGTGCGGGCCAAGCCGCAGAACTACCCGGTCGGCCTGCCCCAGCCGCTGCTCTTCGCCAACGGCAGCGACGCGCAGAAGCAGGAACTCGAACTGCGCAAGGCGAACGCGAACGTCGACACCGCGAACTTCACGCTCTTCGAGGCGACCCCGGTCCCGATCAAGGGCGAACCGCGTAACGCACAGGCGGTCTACGCGGTGCTCGACGCGGCGATGTCCGGGGTGCTGACGAACCCGAACGCGAACGTCGACGCGCTCCTCAAGACGGCCGAAGACAAGGTCAACCAGCTTCTCGCCGCAGGAAAGTGATCCCGATCGGGTGGGGGCGGCCCGTCCCCACCCGATCCGCACCGCACCGCACCCTCCGGTCACCGACTCACCAGGAGTTGCCTTGGCGATCATCTCCGCCCCGGGGGCCGTCAGCGAGACGGCCCGCCCCGCACCGCCGTCCCCGGCAGGGCCGCGGCGTACGAGCCTCGGCCGCAAGGTACGGGACAACCTCACCGGGCACGCGTTCCTGATCGGTGCGGTGCTCTGCTTCGTCGTCTTCTCCTGGTACCCGATGATCCGCGGCGTCGTGATGAGCTTCCAGCGCACCCGGCGCGGCGAGACGACCTGGGTGGGCTGGGACAACTACGCCCGCATTCTCGACGACCCGAGCTTCTGGACCGCCTGGAAGAACACCTTCTACTTCACGGTCCTCGCGCTCGTCCTCGGGTACGTGGTGCCGTTCTTCGTGGCGATCCTGCTCAACGAGTTCCGCCACGCCAAGGGGTACCTGCGGATCCTGGTCTACCTGCCGGTGATGCTGCCGCCGGCCTCGGCGCTCTTCCTCTTCAAGTTCTACGCGTACGACCCCAGCGAGGCGGGGCTGTTCAACGCGATCCTCAAGGCGCTGCACCTGCCGACGTCGCAGTGGATGCAGTCGCCCGACATGACGATGCCGGCGATGGTCCTCGCGTCGACCTGGATGAACATGGGCAGCGCGGTGCTGATCTACCTGGCGGCGCTGCAGAACATCCCCGGCGAGCTCTACGAGGCGGCCGAGCTGGACGGCGCCGGGGTCTGGCGGCGGATCCGGCACGTGACCATCCCGCAGACCCGGCTGATCCTCGCCCTGTTGGCGATGCTTCAGATCGTCGCCACCATGCAGCTGTTCATCGAGCCGCTGATCCTCGCCAACGGCGCGGGTGCGGAGGACTCGGCGACCTCGGTCGCGTACCTCATCTACCAGCACGGCTTCTTCCAGAACGACCTCAACGGCGCCGCGGCGCTCGGCGTGATCATGCTCGTGGTGCTGGCCGGGTTCTCCGCCGTCTACGTGCGGCTGACTGCGAAACAGGACTAGGACGGACGAGGAATGGCACAGGATTCCGGCACCCGGACCCTCATCTCCCACGCCCAGCTCCGGCGGGGGCGCGGCAAGGTCGTCTACTGGACGCTGCTCGCCGTCGTCGTCGCGGTGTTCACGCTCGTCTTCCTCGGGCCGCTCTACTGGATGGTCACCGGCGCGCTCAAGTCCGGCCAGGAGATCGCGCAGACCCCGCCGTCGCTGTTCCCGAAGGATCCGCAGCCGCAGAACTACGTCGACGCGTGGAACAACCTGGATCTCGCCAAGCTGCTGTTCAACACGTTCTACTACGCGGCCGGCGCGGTGCTGTTCCAACTCGTCTTCGACACCGCCGCGGCGTACTCCCTGTCGAAGCTCCGGCCGATCTTCGGCAACGCGATCCTCGGCCTGATGCTGGCGACGCTGATGATCCCGGCGATGGTCCTCATCGTCCCGCAGTACGTGACCGTGATCGACCTGCCGATCCTGCACATCAACCTGCTCGACTCGCCGTTCGCGATCTGGCTGCCCCTGGTCGCGAACGCGTTCAACATCTTCCTGCTGAAACGGTTCTTCGACTCGATCCCGGAGGACCTGATGTCGGCCGCCCTGATGGACGGGGCGACGCCGCTGCGCACGCTCTGGTCGATCGTCCTGCCGATGTCGCGCCCCATCCTCGGGGTGGTCTCGATCTTCGCCGTCACCGCGGTCTGGAAGGACTTCCTCTGGCCGAAGCTGGTCATGCCGTCGCCCGAGACCCGCACGGTCAGCGTCGGCATCTACGCCTTCGCGGGCGGCACGCCCATGAACGTGGTGGTCGCCGCGTCGGTCATCGCCGCGATCCCGACCGTCATCGTCTTCCTGATCTTCCAACGCAACATCATGTCCGGCCTGACCACCGGAAGCCTCAAGGGATAGGGCCGGCCGCACCGGCGCAACACCACATCACCACCACCGAGACCCCCGTCGGCGACCAACGACCGTTCGCCCGACAACACATCCAGGCCGGCGGTCACGCCGACGTGCCGACGCAGAAAGCAGGTGTCCGTGTCCACAGCAGACAACAGTCCGTGGTGGCGTGGAGCGGTGATCTACCAGGTGTACCCACGTAGCTTCGCCGACGGTGACGGCGACGGCATAGGCGACATCGCCGGCATCCGGTCCCGGCTCGATCACCTGGCCGCGCTCGGCGTCGACGCGATCTGGTTCAGTCCCTGGTACCCCTCCCCGATGGCCGACGCCGGCTACGACGTCTCCGACTACCGCGACATCGACCCGGTCTTCGGCACCCTGGCCGAGGCCGAGGCGCTGATCGCGGAGGCCCACGCGCTCGGCATGCGGACCATCGTCGACGTGGTGCCGAACCACTGCTCCGACGCGCACCCCTGGTTCCAGGCGGCCCTCGCCGGCGGGCCGGACGCGCCCGAGCGGGAGCTGTTCTGGTTCCGGCCCGGCCGGGGCCCGAACGGAGACCAGCGGCCCACCGACTGGGTCGGCGAGTTCGGCGGCGAGACCTGGACCCGGACCACCAACCCGGACGGCACACCCGGCGACTGGTACCTGCACCTGTTCACGGCCGAGCAGCCGGACTTTAACTGGGACCACCCCAGGGTGCGGGCGGAGTTCGAGGACATCCTGCGGTTCTGGTTCGACCGGGGGGTGGCCGGCATCCGGATCGACTCGGCCGGGCTGCTGGTCAAGGACGGGACGCTGCCCGAGACCCTGCCGGACCGGCCGCACCCGTTCCGCGACCTGGACGGCGTGCACGAGATCTACCGTGCCTGGCGGCGGATCGCCGACGAGTACCCCGGCGACCGGGCACTTATCGGTGAGGTGTGGATGCCGGACCGGCAGCGGTTCGCCAACTACCTGCGCCCGGACGAGTTGCACGCCGCGTTCAACTTCGACTTCCTCGGCTGCGCCTGGGACGCCACGGCGCTGCGCGACAGCATCGACGGCACCCTGAGCGCCCACGCGCCGATCGGCGCGCCGGCAACCTGGGTGCTCTCCAACCACGACGTCACGCGGCACGTCACCCGCTACGGCCGTGAGGACACCACGTTCAGCTTCGCGGCGAAGCGCGAGGGCACGCCCACCGACCTGGAGCTGGGCACCCGCCGGGCCCGGGCCGCCGTGCTGCTGTCGCTGTCGCTGCCCGGCGCCGCCTACGTCTACCAGGGCGAGGAGCTGGGCCTCTGGGAGGTCGAGGACATCCCGTTCGCGCTGCGCCAGGACCCGATGTGGGAGCGCTCGGGCCGGATCGACCCGGGCCGGGACGGCTGCCGGGTGCCGCTGCCCTGGGCCGGTGACGAACCGCCGTTCGGGTTCAGCCCGGACGGCGCCGCCGCGCCCTGGCTGCCCCAGCCGGCCGGGTGGAAGGACCAGACCGTCCGGGCGCAGACCGGCGACGCGTCCTCGATGCTCGAGCTGTACCGGGCGGCGATCCGGATCCGGCGGGCCGAGCCGGCTCTCGGCGACGGGTCGATGACCTGGCTGCCCGCCCCGGACGGGGTGCTCGCCTACTACCGTCGACCCGGCTTCACCTGCCTGGTCAACCTCTCCGACGTCGCGGTGCCGCTGCCGCCGCACACCGATCGACTGCTCGTCAGCGGGCCGCTCGACGACGACCTGCTTCCGCCGGACACCGCCGTCTGGCTGCGTACCGCCGAACCGGCCGGGGCCGGGCCAGCCTGACCCCTCGCGCGGTGCCGGCGGCCCGTCCCGGCCGCCGGCACCGCGCCACCCCGATCCCGAGAAGGAGGTACGTCGCTCCAGCGCCACGCCGTAACGCACGGGGGACCTGGACCACCGAGAAAAGGGAGAGCTCTACCGATGCCCGACCACGCCACCGCCACCCCGCACGCGCCCCCAGGAGTCAGGACCCGGGCGGGCATCGCCGCCCTCGCCGGCGTCGCCCTCACCGCGACCTCGCTCACCGTCATCGCGTTGACCAGCACCGCCACTCCCGCCCAGGCGGCGGGGCTCTCCCCGTTCGACATTCCCGGCCGGGGCGCCACCGTCCCGTTCGTCGAGCAGGAGGCGGAGGAGGTCGCGCACACGGGCACCAGGATCGGCCCGGACCGGCGCTACGGCACGCTGCCGTCCGAGGCCTCCGGCCGCGAGGCGGTCACCCTCGACGCGGTCGGCGAGTACGTCGAGTTCACCCTGACCGCGCCGGCCAACGCGGTCACCTTCCGGTACAGCCTGCCCGACAACGCCGCCGGCACCGGCCGGGACGCCAGCATCGACCTGCGGGCCAACGGCACCCTGGTCAAGGCGGTGCCGGTGACCTCGCGGTACGGCTGGTACTACGGCGGGTACCCGTTCAACAACAACCCGGGCGACACCAACCCGCACCACTTCTACGACGAGACCCGGACGATGTTCGGCACCACGTACCCGGCCGGTACGAAGATCCGCCTCCAGGTCTCCTCGACCGCCCAGTCGCCGACCTTCACCATCGACCTGGCCGACTTCGAGCTGGTGGGCAACGCGATCGCCAAGCCGGCCGGAGCGCTCGACGTGGTCACCGACTTCGGCGCGGACCCGACCGGGGCGACCGACTCCACCGCGAAGTTCCAGGCGGCGGTGGACGCCGGCAGGGCGCAGGGCCGGGAGGTCTGGATCCCGACGGGCACCTTCACCCTCTGGGACCACGTCGTCGTCGACGGGGTGACGCTGCGCGGGGCGGGCCCGTGGTACTCGGTGCTCGGCGGGCGGCACCCGACCGACCGCAAGCGGGCCGCCGGCATCTACGGCAAGTACGTGCCCGGCGGCGGCTACAGCGGCGAGATCCGGCCGCACGAGGCCGGCGGCCCCAGCCGCAACGTCACGCTGCGCGACTTCGCCATCATCGGCGACATCCGGGAGCGGATCGACGACGACCAGGTCAACGCCATCGGCGGGGCGATGTCGAACTCGGTGGTCGACAACGTCTGGATGCAGCACACCAAGGTCGGGGCCTGGATGGACGGCCCGATGGACAACTTCACCATCCGCAACAGCCGGATCCTCGACCAGACCGCCGACGGGGTGAACTTCCACTGGGGCGTCACCAACTCCACGGTGACCAACACGTTCGTGCGCAACACCGGCGACGACGCCCTCGCGATGTGGGCGCAGAGCGTCCCGAACGTGAACAACTCCTTCACCCGCAACACGATCGGCGTGACCATCCTCGCCAACCACCTGGTCACCTACGGCGGGCGGGACATCAAGATCACCGACAACGTCACGGCCGACTCGGTCACCAACGGCGGCGGCATCCACGTCGCCAACCGCTATCCCGGCGTGACCGGCCCCACCGCCGTCTCCGGGACGATCACCGTCGCCCGCAACACCCTGATCCGCAACGGCAACTCGGACTACAACTGGCAGTTCGGCGTCGGCGCGATCTGGTTCTCCGCGCTCAACGAACCGATCCAGGGCGCGTCGATCAACGTCACCGACACCGACATCCTGGACAGCTCGTACGCGGCGCTGCACTGGATCGAGGGGCAGACCAGCGGGATCAGCTTCAACAACGTACGGATCGACGGCGCGGGCACGTACGCCCTCCAGGTGCAGGCGCCCAGCCAGGTGTCGTTCACCAACGTCCGGGCCACCGGGATCGCCCAGGCCAACCCGATGCACAACTGCGTCGGCAGCGGCTTCCAGATCACCCAGGGCACCGGCAACTCCGGCTGGTACACGCCGACGCCGTACTGCGGGCCCTGGCCGCAGCCGCAGTGGGGTGGCGGCCCGACCAGCCCGCCCCCGACGACCCCGCCCCCGACCACCCCGCCGCCGACCACGCCCCCGCCGACCACGCCGCCCCCGACCGGCGGGAACCTGGCGCAGGGCCGGCCGGTGACCGCGTCCAGCGTCAACCAGAACTACGTGCCGGCGAACGCGGTGGACGGCAACGCGGCCAGCTACTGGGAGAGCGCGAACAACGCCTTCCCGCAGTCGCTGACCGTCGATTTGGGCGCGGCGCGCACCGTCGACCGGGTGGTGCTCAAACTGCCCGCCGGCTGGGAGCGACGGACCCAGACCCTGTCGGTGCTCGGCTCCACGGACGGCTCGTCGTGGGCCACGCTCGCCGGATCGGCCGGACGCACCTTCGACCCGGCCGCCGGCAACGCCGTGTCGATCCCGCTTCCGTCCGGCGGACGCCGGTTCGTCCGGTTGACGGTCACCGGCAACACCGGGTGGTCGGCGGCACAGCTCTCCGAGTTCGAGGTCTACGGCGGCGGCACCACGCCGCCCCCGACCACCCCGCCGCCCACCACACCGCCGCCGACGACCCCGCCGCCGGCCACCGGGAACCTGGCAGCCGGGCGGCCGATCACCGAAACCAGCCACTCCGACGTGTACGCCGCCCCGAACGCCGTGGACGGCAACGCCAACACCTACTGGGAGAGCGCGAACAACGCCTTCCCGCAGTCGGTGACGGTCGATCTGGGCGCCAACCGGTCGGTGTCCCGCGTCGTGCTGAAGCTCCCGCCGTCGTGGGCCTGGCAGACCCGGACCCAGACGCTGTCCGTGCTCGGCTCCACCGACGGCTCGTCGTTCACCACTCTCAAGGCGTCGGCCGGCTACACCTTCAACCCGGCCAGCGCCAACACGGTCACCGTGACCTTCGCGGCGACCAGCCAGCGGTACCTGCGGCTGACGTTCACGGGAAACAGCGGCTGGCCCGCCGGCCAGCTCAGCGAGTTCGAGGTCTACGCCAGCTAGGTCGGGTGCCCCCGCCCATCCCGGGCGGGGGCACCCCGGCACGGGCGGCCCGGCGCAGCGTGGCCCGGTCCGACTGATCCGTCCCGCACCTCCCCCACCCTGTCGCGGCACGGCGGGCGTACCCCTGCACCCGTAGCCGGGCAACGCACCCACACCCCACCCCCGAAAGAGGTGTAGCCACCCCATGTCCAGAAACGGCACCAGACAGGGCAGTCCGCCGATCGGCGCGCCCGATCCCGCCCCACGGTCGACCCGGTCGGCGCGGCGGCCGGCCCACCGGCGGCTGCTCGCCGGCGTGCTCGCCGGGCTGCTCCTCACCGCCGTTCCCGCCGTGACCCCGGCGGCCGCCGCACCGGCGGCGGACCCGTCGGCGGCTGCCGCCCGCGCGGCCCTGCTCGCCGGGCTCGCCGCCACCATGAGCGCCAGCAGCCACAACCAGAACTACGTGGCGAGCAACGCGAACGACGGCAACGCGGCCACCTACTGGGAGAGCGCCAACAACGCGTTCCCGCAGTGGATCCAGGCCGACCTCGGCGCCACCGTCACCGTCGACCGGGTGGTGCTCAAACTGCCGCCGACGTCGGACTGGCAGACCCGCACCCAGACGCTGTCGGTGCTCGGCTCCACCAACGGCTCGTCGTTCACCACCCTGAAGGCATCCGGCACCTACACCTTCAACCCGGCCACCGGCAACACCGCGACCGTCAGCTTCACCGCGGCCAGCACCCGGTACGTGCGGGTGCAGGTCACCGGCAACACCGGCTGGCCGGCCGGCCAGTTCTCCGAGGTCGAGGTCTACGGCGCCGCCGGCAACCCGGACACCCAGGCCCCCAGCGTCCCCGGGAACCTGGCGTACACCCAGCCCGCCAGTGGGCAGATCCGGCTCACCTGGTCCGCGTCCACCGACAACGTCGGCGTGACCGGCTACGACGTGTACGCCAACGGCGGGCTGCGCGGCAGCGTCAACGGTTCCACGCTGACGTACACCGACAGCCAGCCGGACAGCGCCACGGTCTCCTACTACGTCCGGGCCAAGGACGCGGCCGGCAACCAGTCGGCGAACAGCAACACCGTGACCCGGACCGGCACCGGCAACCCGCCGGTCGGCAGCAACCTGGCGGTCGGCAAGCCGATCGCCGCCTCCGGGCACGTGCACACGTTCGTGGCGACAAACGCCAACGACAACAACGTGGCCACCTACTGGGAGGGCAACGGCAACCCGAGCACGCTGACCGTGCAGCTCGGCGCCAACGCCAGCCTCAGCCAGGTCGTGCTGAAGCTGAACCCCGACTCGGCGTGGGGGGCGCGTACGCAGAACATCACCGTGCTCGGCCGGGACCAGGGCTCCTCGACCTTCACCACGCTGGTCGGCGCGGCGAACTACGGCTTCAACCCGGCCAGCGGCAACACGGTGACCATCCCGGTCTCCGGCGCGGCGGCCGACGTGCGGCTCTCGATCGCCTCGAACACCGGTGCCCCGGCCGGTCAGGTCGCCGAGTTCCAGGTCATCGGCACCCCCGCGCCGAATCCCGACCTGACCGTGACCGGCATGTCGTTCAGCCCGTCCGCGCCCGTGGAGACGAGCGCCGTCACGCTCTCGGCCACCGTGCGCAACGCCGGCACGGCGGCCTCCGGCGCCACCAACGTCAACTTCTACCTGGGCACCAACCGGGTCGGCACCGCGTCGGTCGGTGGCCTGGCGGCCGGCGCGTCGACCACGGTCTCGGCGAACATCGGCACCCGGGACGCGGGCAGCTACCCGCTCAGCGCGAAGGTCGACGAGTCGAACACCGTCGTCGAGCAGGACGACACCAACAACAGCTACACCAACCCGAGCCCGCTGGTGGTCAGCCCGGTCGCCAGCTCCGACCTGGTCGCCTCGGCGGTCGCCTGGTCGCCGGGCAACCCGGCGGCCGGCAGCACGGTCAGCTTCTCGGTGTCGATCCGTAACGCCGGCAGCGTGGCGTCGGCCTCCGGCGCGCACGGCATCACGCTCACCGTGCTCAACGAGGCGGGCACGGCCGTGCGTACCCTGACCGGCTCGTACTCCGGGGTGATCAACGCCGGGGCCACCGTGGGCCCGGTCAACCTGGGCACCTGGACCGCCGCGAACGGCCGGTACACCGTCCGGGTGGTGCTCGCCGCCGACGGCAACGAGCTGCCGGTCAAGCAGGGCAACAACACCAGCGAGCGCCCGCTCTTCGTGGGGCGCGGCGCCAACATGCCGTACGACATGTACGAGGCCGAGGACGGCGTGGTCGGCGGCGGCGCCAGCGTCGTCGGGCCGAACCGGACCGTCGGCGACCTCGCCGGTGAGGCGTCCGGCCGGCGGGCGGTGACCCTCAACTCGACCGGCAGCTACGTCGAGTGGACCACCCGGGCCAGCACCAACACGCTCGTCACCCGCTTCTCCATCCCCGACGCCCCGGGCGGGGGCGGCATCAACTCGACGCTGAACGTCTACGTCAACGGCACGTTCCACAAGGCCATCGACCTGACGTCCCGGTACGCCTGGCTCTACGGCAACGAGGCCAGCCCGGGCAACTCGCCGAGTGCGGGCGGACCGCGGCACATCTACGACGAGGCCAACGTCATGCTCAACTCGACCGTGCCGGCGGGTAGCAGGATCCGCCTGCAGAAGGACCCGGCCAACACCACCACGTACGCGATCGACTTCATGAACACCGAGCAGGTCTCGCCGATCGCCAACCCGGACCCGGCGCGCTACGCCACGCCGACCGGCTTCACCCACCAGGATGTGCAGAACGCCCTGGACCGGGTGCGGATGGACGCCACCGGCAACCTCGTCGGGGTGTACCTGCCCGCCGGCAGCTACTCCACGGCGTCGAAGTTCCAGGTGTACGGCAAGGCGGTGAAGGTGACCGGCGCCGGGCCCTGGTACACCCGGTTCAACGCCCCGTCCGGCCAGGACAACACCGACATCGGCTTCCGGGCCGAGAACTCGGCGGCCGGATCGTCCTTCGCGAACTTTGCCTACTTCGGCAACTACACCTCGCGGATCGACGGGCCGGGCAAGGTGTTCGACTTCTCCAACGTGTCGAACATCGTGATCGACAACATCTGGAACGAGCACATGGTGTGCCTCTACTGGGGCGCGAACACCGACTACATGACGATCAAGAACTCCCGGATCCGGAACATGTTCGCCGACGGCATCAACATGACCAACGGGAGCACCAACAACCTGGTCAGCAACAACGACGCCCGGGCCACCGGCGACGACAGCTTCGCGCTGTTCTCGGCGATCGACGCGGGCGGCGCCGACATGAAGGACAACGTCTACGAGAACCTGACCTCGACGCTGACCTGGCGGGCCGCCGGCGTCGCCGTCTACGGCGGCTACGGCAACACGTTCCGCAACATCTACATCGCGGACACGCTCGTCTACTCCGGCATCACCATCAGCTCGCTCGACTTCGGCTACCCGATGAACGGCTTCGGCGCCGACCCGCCCACCCGGTTCGAGAACATCTCGATCGTCCGGGCCGGCGGGCACTTCTGGGGCGCGCAGACCTTCCCGGCGATCTGGGTCTTCTCCGCCTCGAAGGTGTTCCAGGGCATCCGGGTCAGCGACGTCGACATCGTCGACCCGACCTACAGCGGCATCATGTTCCAGACCAACTACGTCGGCGGGCAGCCGCAGTTCCCCGTCACCGACACGGTCTTCACCAACGTCTCCATCAGCGGAGCCCGCAAGAGCGGAGACGCGTACGACGCGAAGTCCGGCTTCGGCATCTGGGCCAACCCGATGCCGGAGGCGGGACAGGGGCCGGCCGTCGGGTCGGTCACCTTCAACAACCTGCGGCTGAGCAACAACGCGGTGGACATCCAGAACACCACCTCGACGTTCACCATCAACCGCAACTGACCCACCTTGTGTAAGGAAGGGCCCCTTCCTAACGCTATGCGTTAGGAAGGGGCCCTTCCTTACCTCTCGCCGGCGGCGAAGCGGGCCGCCCCGGCCAGCGCGTTGGCGGCCAGCGACTCCATCCCGTACGCCAACTCCACCTCCAGCGCCGCCGGCTCCGGCAGGCCGGCCCCAGCGAGCACGGCGGCCCGGTCGTTGCGCAGGCAGGTCTGCGGATGCCGGGCGATCTCGGCCGCCAGCCGCTCGGCCGCCGCCCGGGACTCACCCGGCGCGACCAGCCGGTTCACCAGCCCCATGGCGTACGCCTCCTCGGCCGGCACCGGCCGCCCCGTGAGGATCAGGTCCATCGCCCGGCTCTCGCCGATCAGCCGGGGCAGCCGGACCGTGCCCCCGTCGATCAGCGGCACCCCCCAGCGCCGGCAGAACACCCCGAGCACCGCGTCGGCCTCGGCCACCCGCAGGTCGCACCAGAGCGCCAGCTCCAGCCCGCCGGCCACCGCGTGACCGGAGATCGCGGCGATCACCGGCTTGCTGAGTGTCATCCGGGTCGGACCCATCGGGCCGTCGCCCTGCGCCTCGACCCGGTTGCCGCTCGGGGTGCCGATGGCCTTCAGGTCGGCCCCGGCACAGAACGTGCCGCCGGCACCCCAGAGCACGGCCACCGCCGCCTCCGGGTCGGCCTCGAAGGCGCGGAACGCGTCGGCCAGCGCCCGTGCCGTCGGCCCGTCGACCGCGTTGCGGGCCGCCGGCCGGTCCAGGATCACCGTGGTCACCGCCGCGGCGCGTTCGACGCGTACCCCCATCGGGACAGCATCCCCCCGAGGGCGCCGGCGGCGCCAGTGGCGTCAGAGCCGGTCGGGCCGCTGCGGGCGGACCAGGGTGGCGCCCAGCGCCGCGCCGACCACGCAGGCCACCCCGGCCGCCTGCGACCAGGCCAGCACCTCGCCCAGCAGGACGAGCCCGACGAGCGCGCCGATCGCCGGCTCCAGGCTGAGCAGGATCGCGAAGACCCGGGCGGGCATCCGGCGGAGCGCGGCCAGCTCCGCCGAGTACGGCAGCACCGACGACAGCAGCGCCACCGCGGCACCCAGCGCGAGGGTCCACGGGTCGAGCAGCGCCGTGCCGCTACCGGCGACCCCGAACGGCAGCACGGCCAGCGCGGCGACCGCCATGCCCAGCGCGAGACCCCGGCTGCCCGGCACCCGGGCGCTGACCGCCTTGCCCAGCAGCACGTAGCCGGCCCAGCCGACCGCGATGGCGACGCAGAACAGCAGCCCCAGCCGGTCCACCCCGGTGCCGCCGAGCCCGCTGAGCAGCAGCACCCCGCCGCCGGCCAGCGCCGCCCACGCCACGTCGGCGAGCCGGCGGCTGCCGGCGAGCGAGACCAGCAGCGGACCGGCGAAACCGATGGTGACCGCGACGCCGAGCGGCACCCGTTCCAGGGCCGCGTAGAAGGCGAGGTTCATCATCGCCAGGGTCAGCCCGAACGCCCCGACCAGGCCGGCGGTACGCCAGCCCAGGCGCAGCCCTGGCCGGGCCAGCACCAGCAGGATGAGTGCGGCGAAGCCGAGCCGCAGCGTGGTCGTACCGCCGGCGCTGGTGTTGCCGAACAGTTGCTTGGCGACGGCCGCCCCGACCTGGGTGGACAGCATGCCCAGCAGCATCAGCAGCGGCGGCGGCACGGCTTCGGGCCGGCCGAGCGCGACGATCAGCCGGGGCGCCGGTCGGCCGGCCGGCACGGGGCTGGAGGAGAGTGCGTACACCCGGAACACACTGGCCGCACGCGGCGCTGCCCGCGACCGGATTTCCATGCCCGCCCGTCCTCTCCGGACGCCGCCCAGCCGCCGCCGGGCGCGTCCGGTTCGGGGCCGGCACGGCCCTCGTCACGTGCCGCTGCGGATCCGTCACCGGCGACCGGTTTGCGGTCGCTCCTGCCGGGAAGTCGGTACGGGTGCGAGCACTACTGACGAAGATCGAGCAGGCGTCCGGCCTGGACAGGGTCGGCGACCGGTTGCAGCGTGCCGTCCAGGCCACCCTCCGCCCGCGGCGGGTCCGCGACCTGCTGCACGGCGTCTGGCTGGGCCATCCGCTGCACCCGGCGCTCGTGCAGGTGCCGGTCGGCGCGTGGCTCAGCACGGCGGTGCTGGACCTGAGGCCGGGGCAGCGCCGGGCCGCCGCGACCCTGTGCGCCGTCGGCACGGTCAGTGCGCTGCCCGCCGCGATCGCCGGGCTCAACGACTGGGCGGCCCTCGCCCGCGACCAGCGCCGGGTCGGCCTGGTGCACGCCGCCGCCAACGGCGTCGGCCTGACGTTCTACGCCGGCTCGGTCGCCGCCCGGATGGCCGGCCGGCACAACCTCGGCCGTACGCTCGGCTTCCTCGGGCTCGGCGCCGCCGGCATGGGGGCGTACCTCGGCGGGCACCTGGCGTACAAGCAGGGTGCGCAGGTCAACCAGAGCATCTCCGAGCTGCACCGGATGAGCGACGGCTGGCACGCGCTGGCGGACATGTCCGCCCTGCCGCAGCGGAAGCTGATCACCCGGGAGGTCGACGACGTCTCGGTGATCCTCTACCGGCACGGCGACGACGTCACCGTCATGCTTGAGCGCTGCCCGCACCAGAGCGGCCCGCTGGGCAAGGGCGAGGTGCAGGAGATCGACGGGCACGCGTGCGTGGTCTGCCCGTGGCACGGCAGCGCGTTCCGGCTCAACGGCGGCGAGGTCGTGCACGGGCCGTCCGGCAACGACCAGCAGACCCTGCCGACCCGGGTCGTCAACGGCGTCCTGGAGACCCGGCTGCCCTGATCGGCCCCCGCCGGTTCGCCGAGCTTCCCGGCCGCAGGTCAGGGACGCCGGTGGCGGCCGATCGGGATGTCGCCGGCCGGCACCTGGGTCGGGCGGCGGCGCAGGCCCAGGACCGCGCCGATCTGCGCGCCGACGATGCTGGCCACCGCCAGGACGGCGGAGACCGCGAGCGGTCGGTTCACCCGGTCGGGCTCGCCGGCCCGGGCGGCTCCCACCGTCACCGTCGGGGTGTCGCCGCCACCCGCGTCCGTTCGTGGCGGGGCCGGAGCCTCGGTCGCCGGTGACGGTGACGCGTTTCGACCGGGCGTAGCCTGCTCCGGCGCGGTCGGCTTCGGCGCCGCCTGCTCCGGCGTGGGCTGTGTCGGCGCGGCCCGCTCCGGCGCGGGTGCGGGGGCCGGGCGGCCGGGCGCGGGCGGGGCCGGGCGCGCGACGAGGCGGCCGGTCGCGTGCCGCCGGGCACCCTGGTCATCGGCCTGTGAGGGCAGCTTCAGCAGTTGGCCCGGGTGGATCCGGTCGGGGTCGCCGAGTCGGTTCAGCTTCGCCAGCTCCCGGTAGTCGGCGAACTCGTCCAGGTAGCGCTCGGCCACGGTGCCGAGGTGATCGCCCCGGGCCACCCGGTAGACCGCCACCCCGTCGTCGGCGGCGGCCGGAATGGGGGCGGGCCGGGCGGCGGAGGCCAGGCTGGTCGTCGGCGTGGCCGTCGCCGGCAGGGCGTACGGGCCGGTGACCGTCGCCGCCGCGCTCGCCGCCGGGCTGGCCGCCAGGATCAGCGCGACCGAACCGACGAGTGCGGCGGCGGCCCGCTGCTGACGGCTCATCCCCGGCAGCCGGGGCGCCGGCCGGCGCAGCGCCTGCGCGCAGAGTTCCACCAGCACGGAGAAGGCGAAAGTCGCCCAGCCGAACCAGCCGGCCAGCGCCAGCGCCCGCAGGAAGAGCCGCCCGTCGTCGCGGCTGGTCAGCGTCGCGCCGATCTCCGCGACGGTGGGCAGGTGGTCGGGCAGCGGGTTGCCGGCGAGGGCGAGCAGCGCCACGGGCGCGCCGACCAGCACCGCGCAGAGCACGACGAGCGCGCCGAACCCGGTCAGGATGTGTCCGACCCGCCGTACGGCGGAACGCCCCGATGCGGCCATGGCTGCCTTCCTTCCTACGGTGCCCCGGTGAGCGGCCGCGCGGTCGCCTCGCCGGAGACGGTGACGGTCTCGTCGAAGCCGAACAGGCCGAGCATGGATCTGTGGTGGGTGACGGTGACGCGTACCCGGACCCGGGTCTCCCCGTCGACGACCGGAAAGCTGACGGTGTGGCCGGTGGCGCCGGCCGCGGCGAGGTAGGCGGCGACGGCCCGGCGCGCCTGGGGGCGGTTGATCCGGGTCGGCCCGCCCGCGATGGCGGTGGCCCGGTCGATGGCCTGGCCGCCGGCACGGGCGGCCTCGGCCGCGAGGTTGTCGGCGCGCTGCAACGTGCGTAGCTGACCCGCGCCGTCGAAGGCCATGCCGATGACGGCGAGGACGCCGACCATGGCCACGGCGAGGAAGACGCTCACGCGGCCCTCGTCCCGCCCGCCGCGCCGCCCCGGCCCGCCCTGGTCGCCGCTCATCCCCGGCTCCGGTAGCGGTCCAGCGGCGAGGTGAAGCTCGCCGACACCCGGCTGCCGGCGGGCATTCCCGGCAGGGCGGACAGGCGCAGGTCCCGGTAGGACACGGTGCAGGCGATCCGGACGGTGACCGAGGCGTCCCGGCCGGCCGGGCTGCGGAAGGCCGCGTCGAAGCTGGTCGGGGTGCCGCGCACCGCGCCGCTGAAGGTCACCTCCGGGGTGCCGGTGCACTCCAGGCCGCGCCAGTCGAGCTGCCGGCGGGCCGCGTCCCGGGCCGCCGCGCGGGCGGTACGGGCGTCCCGGGAGATCGAGGCTGCGCGGGCGGCGTCGTGGGCGGCGGCGTCGATGGCCTCGGCCGCCACGGCGGTACGCCCGGCGACGCCGGCCAGCACGATCAGCGCTATGAAGGCCGGGGCGAGGACCGCCACCTCGATCGAGACCGAGCCCCGCTCGGCGGTACGGCTCACGGCGTGGTCCACCGTTCCACCGTCCCGTGGGCGGTCTGGCGCACCGGGAAGCTGACCCCGGGGACGACCGAGAGGGAGCGCCCGCGCACCGTGCAGGTCACCTCGGTCGTGCTGCTCTCGCAGCTCGGGCCGGGCTTGTCCCAGTCGACGAGCCAGCCGCCGGCGGCCCGGAGGAAGCGGGTGGCCCGGGCCTCGCCGGCCCCGGGCGGCGCCTGGTACAGCCGTTGCGCGTTGACCGCGCTCTGCGCGGCGTTCAGCGCGGTGGAACGGGCGACGAACCAGGCCGCGGTCTGGATCGAGGCGAAGAGCAGCAGCAGGATCGCCGGCATCGCCACCGCCAACTCGACCGGGTTGGCCCCCCGGTCGGCGCCGCCGGCCGCCAGCCGCCGGGCCACGGCCAGCCAGGGACGGCGGGCGGCGGCCATGCCGCAGCGAACGGCGGCTGGTGCGGGCGGCCGGGCGGGGCACCGGGCGACGGCCCGGCGCCCCGGCGAGGAGTCTGCGCGGCTCACGGACCAGGGCTACTTCGGGTCCTGGTGCTTCGGGATGTTGCTCATCCAGTCGTTGGCCGCGCCGAGGGCGGCGGCGGTGACCGCCATCGCGACGGCGACCAGGCCGAAGATGATCACGGCGGTGGGTACGGGGCTGTCGCCCCGCTCGCCGTCCCTCCGTAGCTCGGCGAGGCGCGTCCTCAGCACGACGTGCAGGTAGTTGATGACGGACATGGGTGCTCCTTCTGTCGGGGACGGATCACAGGCGGGCGATGAACGGATAGACGGCGAAGCCGAGCAGGACGAAGACGAGCAACGCCCCGGGGATGTCGAGACGGCTGGTCACCCCCTCGGCCCGGGCCAGGTTGTCGGTGCGGATCTGGTCGCGCAGCGAGTCGGCACGGCTGCGCAGGGTCTCGTGCACCTGCGCGCCCTCGCTGCCGGAGGAGCGCATGATCGCCCCGACGTCGCCGAGTTCCGGGATGCCGATGCGTTCGGAGAGGTCGCGCAGCTCGTCCCAGGGCGAGTGCATCTGCATCTGGGCGATCCGTAGGGCCTCCGAGATGCGGTCGAAGACCCAGCCGTCGCAGACCGCCGCCGCCCGTTCCAGCGACTGCACCGGCCCGTGGGCGGCGGAGAGCTGTAACGCGACCAGGTCGAGGTAGGTGCAGATCGCCTGCCGGAACTCGTCGCGGGCCTTGTCCGCCCGGTCGAGCACCGACCGGTGCGCGATCAGGGCGCAGAGCAGTGCCAGCCCGAGGCTCCCGAGCACGGGTACGACCACCGGAAGCCGCACGCCGACGGTGAACAGGGTGGCGCTGAGCAGCGTCGGCGCGGCGAGCCCGACCAGCGCGGAGAGCAACATCGACCACGCGTACTGCTCGGGGCTCTGGTCGATGAGGGCGAGCTGCCGGTGCGGTGGCCGCAGCCAGCGGGACAGGTCGGTGAGCCACTCCAGCCGCCGGCCGGCGGAGGCGGCGAGTTGCCCGCCCGGCGGCTGGTGCAGCCGACGCAGCGCGGGCCCGAGCGCCGGGGTGGCCGGCACCAGCTCGCGGATCACCAGGAACGCGCCCAGCCCGACGGCCGCCCCGCCGCAGACCGCGACCGCGAGCTGCCAGTTGAGGATGACCACACTCACGGGGCTGGCCTTTCGTTCGCGACTGCGGGGCTCGCAAGCTCACTCCTCGCGCTCACGCCAGCACCTCCTGCGGGTCGGGGGACGGCAGGAAGCGCGCGGGTCGGCGGGGCTGGCTCATCGACCGCACCCAGGCCAGCAGGCCGACGAAGGCCGCACCGAGCGTGGCCATCACGAGCTGCCCGAAGGGCGTGCCGTACGGGCTGATGTACTCGGTGTTGAGCAGCCCGTACGCGACCGTGGCGAGGGTCATCCCGGTGAGGAAGCGAACCGCGAACCGGGGCTGGGTGCGCTTCGCCTCGATCTCCCGGCGGGTGGCCACCTCGGCCGCCGCCGCCCCGGCGATCGAGCCGAGCACGTCGCCGAGGCGTTCGCCCCGGTCGGTCACGTGCAGGATCAGCGCCGCCACCACCTGGTCGCAGACCGGATCACCGATCTCGTCGGCGAAGGCGAGCAGCGCGGAGCGGGCCAGCCAGCCGGCCTGGAGGCGGGCGGCGAGCAGCCGTACCTCCTCCTGGATCTCGTCGGGGGCGGTGGCGACCGTCCCGATGATCGTCTGCTGGAGGCCCTGGCCGGTGGCCGAGACGTCCTTGAGCCGGCGGGTCCACTCGCCGACCGCCTCGATCCGCGCGATGGCCCGCTGTTCGGCCCTGCCGACGGAGAACAGCCACGGGGTACCGGGGACGGCCACCGCGACCAGCAGACCGACCACCGGCAGGCCGGTGACCAGGAACGCCAGCGCGCCCGCGACCAGGGCGCCGACCAGCAGGGCCTGGTGGGCCCGCTGCTCGCGGGCGGTGGCGCCCGAGCCCTTCCACAACCGGTCGAGCCCTCGGCCCGCGCCGGGCCTGCCGGGAGGACGGCGGGTGCCGACCAGCGCGACGACCGCCAGCAGCAGCCCGGCCACGCAGGCGGCCCCCGAGGCCACCGCGATGAGTTCGACGTTGTCCAGCACCCGTGTCACCGCCGCCCGAGGCGGGTCTGCCGGGGCCGCCGCCACGCGCCGGCGCCGGCCTCGATCCACCGGCTGAGCAGCCGGGCGTCGTAGCCGACCCGGAGGAGCTGGGCGCGGATCCGCTCCGGCAGGTGCCGGGGTACGGCCCGGCCGTCCGGCCCGGGACCGAACACCTGGGTGGTGATGATTCTGCTGCCGTCACCGACCCCGATCACCTCCTCGACGTGCGAGACGAAGCGGTGCTTGCGCCCGCCGATCGCGGTCTCGTCCTCGACGGTGACGTAGACGATCAGGTCGAGCGCGTTGCCGGCCATCCGGCGGGCCTGGTCGACGGTCATCTCCCGGCCGTGCGCGAGCGCCAGCTCGATGATCCGTTCGCTCACCCCGGCGGGCGTACGCGCGTGGATGGTGCACATGGAGCCGCGGCTCGTGGTCATGGCCTGGAGCATCGGGACGATCTCCCGGGACCGGACCTCGCCGACGATGATCCGCAGCACGCCCATCCGCAGCGAGACCGGGATCAGGTCGGCGATGCTCACCTCACCGGCCGGGCGGCCGTCCGGCCCACGTTCGCCGTGCCCCTCCCGGGCCTCGAAACTCATCACCGCCCGGTGCTTGAGCCGGCGGCGTGCCGGCAGCAGCTCCCGGCTCTCCTCCAGCAGCACGTACGGCTCGTCGGCCGGGATCTCGTCCATCAGTGCCCGGATGACGGTGGTCTTCCCGGCCCCGGCGAGGCCGGCGACCATGATGTTCAGCCCGGCGCGCAGGGAGGCGCGGAGGAAGTCGCGCACCAGCGGGTCGATCATCTCGTCCAGGTCGCCCCGGCCGCCGGCCAGGTCGTCGAGGCTGACGTCGAGCGTGTTGTGCTTGCGGATCACCGCGTACGGCCGGTGGCTGACCAGGAACACCGCGGCGAGCCGGCTGCCGTCGGGCAGTTGCAGGTCGAGCGTCGGCTTGGAGGTCGACAGCGACCGCTCGGTGGCCCCGGCCCGGCGGGCCGCCGCCTGGAGGATCTCCACCAGCTCGTCGTCGCTGTCGGCGATTGGCTCCACCCAGTCGACCCCGCCGCCGTGCCGGGTGACGCGGACCTGGTCGCAGCCGAGGATGTGCACCTCCTCGATGGTGTCGTCGACCAGCAGCGTCTGGAGGCGGCCGAGCCCGGCCAGCTCGGCGGTCACCTGGTCGAGCAGGAGCCGCTCCTCGCCGGCCGCCATCGGGGTGCCGGCCCGACGTACCGCGTCGGCGTACTCGGCCACCACCGTCACCGCGAGCCGGGCGCGCTCGGTGTCCTCCTCGTCGACGGTGAACTCCCGGCCGCGCTGCCACAGGGCGAGCCGCTCGCTGAGTTCCCGGCGCAGCTCGCGTACCACCTGGAAGTCGACCCGTGGGTGGGGCGGCGGCTCCGGTCGCGGCCCGTCGGCCACCGGTACCGGCGGCAGAGCCGCATGGTGGTGCCGACCGTTGGGCGGGGCCAGCGGCGGCGCGGTGGAGGTCGCGCCGGGCGGCTGCCGGCGCGGGTCGGCGGAGACCGGCTCAAACCGCATCCGACGCTCCCTGCGACACGGGCCAGGCCAGTCGGGCGCGCCTGCGGTCCAGAAGCGCCCCGACCGGCACCTCCAGGGCCCCGGCCGCGCGCATCAGCGGCCGACCGGCCCGCACGGTGCCGCCCAGGCCGAGCACGTCCGCCGTACGCGGGTCGTCCGGCAACCGGGCGATCACCGGAAGCCGCAGCGCCTTGCTGACCTCGCCGCTGCCGTGGCCGTCGCCCACCAGCAGCAGCCGCAGGGTGCCCGGCGGCACCCGGTGCTCGGCGAAGTCCCGCTCGATCGCCTTCGCCGCGGCCCGGGCACCGGAGAGGTCCGGCAGTCGGGCCCGGCTGACCAGCAGCACCATCGAGGCGGCCCGCAGGATCGGCCACGGCGGGCCGACGACGTGCAGCCGGCCACAGTCCACGACCACGTCGTACGGGGGTTCGCCGCCGTCGAGGCTGCCGAAGAAGTCGGCGAACCGCTGCCAGAGGGGGGTGACGCTGCCGGCCTGGGCGGGGTCGACGACGCCGGGCAGCAGCAGTCGTTCCCGCTTCGGCGCGTCCAGGTCCACCAGTTGCGACCAGAAGGCCGCCTCCAGATTGCCGGCGCGCAACTCGCCGACCGCCAACTCGCCGATGCCCCGGGGCCCGTCGAGCGCACCGCCCAGGTAGCCGGCGAGAATCGACCCGCCGGCCGGGTCGCACTCGGCGAGCACCAGCCGCCGGTGCCAGGTCAGGGCACAGGCCAGGGCGGAGGTGGTGACGCCCGGGGAGCCCTTCGCCGACACCAGCGCGATGATCGCCATGCTCAGGCCGCCTCGGTCAGCACGACGGCGAGCCGCTCCTGACTGGACAACGCGACCACGGCCGGCACGTCCCGGACGGCGAGCGCCAGGTAGACCACCACCTCGTCATCGTCGTCGGAGGTGACGGCGTCGATGACGGTCGCCTCGAACCGGGCGGCGGCACCCGCCGGGCCGTCGTCGTCGGCCGGCGTGCTCACCAGCAGGATCTTGTCGCCGGGATGCAGCCTGCGGGCGGGCACCTCGGCGGGGTCCAGGCCCAGCGCGAGCTGCTGCTGGCCGGGCCCGAGCAGCGGGTCGTCGGTGAGCTGGGCCATGGTCAGCAGCGTGCCGGGGGTCAGCGATACGGCGGCCCGCTTGCCGACCACCTCGTCGAGCCGCCCGGCGGGCACCGGCGACAGCCCCTGGCCGCCGGCCACCTGCACCGGGACCAGGTCGTCGGCGCTGATCTGCCGGCCGACCTCGACCGCCCGGGCCACGGCCAGATAACTTCCGGTGGCGCGGACGGAGGTGACCGCGAACGCCGCCCCCAGGCCGCCGAGGGCGATCAGCAGTACGGCCAGGCCGAGCAGCCCGGGCCGCATCCGGCGTTGCCGGACCACCCTGGGCGGGGCGACCGGCGCGTCCACCGGCCCGGTTCCGTTCCGGGTCGCCACACTCACCGCGACATCTCCGTTCGCGACTGCGGGGCTCGCAAGACCGGCTCACTCCTCGCGCTCACCGTGACATCTCCGTTCGCGACTGCGGGGCTCGCAAACCCGGCTCACTCCTCGCGCTCACTGGGCCACCACCTGTAGTTCGTTGATCCGGACCGGGATCGTCCCCGTGGTCCGGGTTTGGGGGATGACGCCGCTCTCGCCGCCGCCCCACCAGGTCACCGTCCAGTGCGTTCTGGCCCATACCTGGTAGTCGCCGGCCTTCGGGTAGCCGCTGTCGTAACCGCAGTCGGGGGAGGGCCTGCCGGCGCGCGGGCCGCTGGCCGTGTACCGGGTGCCGGCGCCATCGCAGGTGACCTTGCTGCCGTTGCCCATGTCCCAGACGATCCGGTCGAACCTGGCCTCGATCCGCACGGTCAGGCCCCGATCGGTCTCGGACGCCTCCTGGGTCGGCCCGAAGTACTTCGGATCGTCGCTCTGGGCCCACATCCAGACCGGCAGCCCGACCAGGCCGGGACCGTTGCTGCGGCGCGGAGCGACCGCGATCCGGGGTGTCGCGATGGTGATCTTGGCGAGTGCCCGGCGGGCGAGTTCCTCCGGGTCGGGTGGCGCGCCGAAGCCGGGCGGCGGGCTGTCGAGCAGCACGTTGGTGTCGCTGCCGAGTTCGCCGCCATTGCAGGTGCGCGTGTACCACTGTTTGCCCTCGGGGGCCTCGGGCTGCGGTTGGGCGAGCTTGTAGTAGCAGCCGTCTTCGTTGTTGAACCAGCCGAGGAACTCGTCGTAGCACTTGACGGTGCGGCCGTTCCACTGGCACTTGCCGCCGCCCCCGCCGCCACCAGGGTCGCCGCCACCGCCGTCGTCCCCGCCGCCCGGGTTTCCGGGGGTGCCGGGATCGTCGTCCCAGACGCTGCAGTCGCTCTGCCCCGGCGGACACTCCGCGCCGGGGCCCGCGCGTCCCGCGCCGACCGCGGGCACGGCCGCCCCGAACGCCAGCAGCAGGACCAGTGCGGCGCCCACGAGCGACCGCCGGGCCGTCCCGGCCCCGACGCCGTCGCCAGTACGCTGGCGAGGCACCCCGGCGGTACGGCTGCTCACCCCAGGCCCGGTCGGTGCGACGGTCGACGTGTCCCGTGCCGTCCGGGTCAGCACGGCAGGTCCTCGTGGGCGGCACCGGCGCTGATCAGCCAGCGGCCGTCCGGGTAGCGGGTGGCGGTGGCGGTGGCCAGGTGCCGCGTTCCGCCGGTGCCGGGCACGACCCGCCGGTCCCTGGCGTAAACCAGCCGGTAGCCCGTGGCGTCCAGGCAGTCCTGGATCTCGACGGCGGGCGGACTCGAATCCAGACTCACCGAGGTCACCGTGGGGTCGGAGACCAACCTGCCGGTACGCACAGCGCCATGCTCCTTCGCCTCGCGGATGGACACCCGGACCCGGGTCAGCAGCGGATCGGCGAGATATCGGGACAATGCCGGGTGGTGCGGGTCGCTGCGTCCGCTCGCCGTACGGGACGCGGCCAGATATCCGGCGTACGCGGCCAGCGCCGCCTGCTTCGCCGCCTGCTCGTCGGCAGGCCGGTGGGTGGGGCTCGGGGCGCTGTCAGCGGTCGTGGCCCGAGTGTTCGTACCGGGCTCGGTGCCGCAGGCGGAAGCCGAGCCGGCCGCCGCGATGACGAGCAGGCAGATCGCCCCTCGGCTGAACCGCCATCTGCGCACGTCGTGCCTCCTCGGTGGCCACCCGGCGGCCGCCGTGGCAGCCTCCGGGCATGCGACGGCGCGACCGGACGGTGTTGTCCGACCCTGTCGAAGAGCGTCGTCGCATTTGCCGTTGTGGATCTCTAAATATCAACCATCCCGTGTCGCCGTGCTTTTCGTCGGGGGGTTGCACCGCACCCAAGGGGCGAGCATAGGCTGACGTCCGCCGATGCAACAGTGGCAATTCATCTGAACACTCTGGGTAGTGATTGGTGGTGGCAGCGGGTGGTCGCGCCTGGTCTGGACGGGCCGTGCGGGGGTGATGGGCGAGCTGGCCGGGGATGTGGTGGTGTGCGAAGTGCGCCGGCCGGGCAGGCTTCCGTCGCGACGTCCGGCACGTGTCCCGGTCGTGGCGACAGGTCCGATCCGTCCCCTGTCTGGATGGGGCGCAAATGTGTCCGATCGGGATTCCCGCCTATGTGGGTGCGCAATTCCCATGTACGTTGCCGCGATTTCCGCGGAAGCGTCGCGGGCCGCTCGGGCGGCTACGAAGAGCGATCAGAGAAAACACTCTCCGTAGCCAGGCCTGGCCTTCAGTTCGGGGGGCGATCGTGGCGCTGACCGAGAAGCCGGTGGGGATGCCGGCGCGGGGCGAGTGCCGCCCACAGACGGCGGAGCCGATCGAGCCGGCCGAGATGGCGGAGCCGCCTGTGCCGGTGGAGCCGGTCCTTCCGTCGGTGGTGGAGCCCGCTCCTCCGTCGGTGGTGGAGCCGGCTCCTTCGCCGGTGGTGGAGCCCGCTCCTTCGTTGGTGGTGGAGCCGCTTCTCCGGCCGGTGGCCGAGTCGGTCCTTCCGCCGGTGGCGGTGGCGCCGCCCGCACCGCTGGTCGCCTCGCGAGGGGCGCGGCTGCTGGCCGTTCTCGCGCTCGCACCGGTGCTCCGGCTCGCAGTGCTTCGGTACGCCGTACCGCCGGGGGTGGCGACCCGGACCGGGTGCGACGCGTGCGGCGCCCCGATCGGGCTGGCCAGCCCCTGGCCGGCGCTGAGCCCGGCGGCCCGGTGCGGGCGCTGCCGAACGCGCGTCGGCCCGCCGCCCGGCACGGTGGAACTCGCCGTCGCGGCGGCGCTCGGGGTGCTGGTGCTGATCGGGACACCCGCCGTTGTGCTGGCCGCCACCGCCTGGTGGCTCGGCTGGGCGATTCCGCTGGTCTTCGTCGACGCGGCCGTGCACCGGCTGCCCGACCGGCTCACCTGGCCGGCCGCGGCCGGGACCTGGCTGCTGCTCGGTACGGCCGCCCTTGCCGGTGCCGGCTCGGAGCCGTGGCTGCGCGCGACCGGGGCCGGCATCGCCCTGGCACTCTTCTTCGCCACCACCACACTGCTGCTCGGCCGGCGCGGGTTCGGCCTCGGCGACGCCAAGTTGGCGCTCGGCGCCGGTGCCCTGCTGGGCTGGTACGGCTGGGTCGTCCCGGTGGCCGGTCTGGTGATCGCCCTGATGCTCTCCGGGTTGGTCGGCATCGTGCTCCTGATCACCCGTCGCGTCGGCTGGCGCAGTGACCTTCCCTTCGGCCCCTTCCTGGCCTTAGCCACCCTCGCCACCCTCCTCTTGATCTGACCCCCGCTTCCGTCCCCGCTCCTTGCGTCCCCACCCTCCGTGCTCCTGCCCCGCCCCCGCCTCGCGCCCCCACCCCGCCCACCCCGCCCCACCCCACCCCACCCCACCCCGCGATCTTGCACTTCTGGCCCATTCACTCGCGATCTTGCACTTTGGGCCCTTGAAATGTGAGTTTGGGCCGTTTTGTCAGGGCACATTGTGCAAGATCGCGGGCGACGGGGCGACGGGGCGACGGGGCGACGGGGCGACGGGGCGACGGGGCGACGGGGCGACGGGGCGACGGGGCGACGGGGCGACGGGCGGGGTGGTCAGCGGGGGGAGGTCGGGGTGGCGGGGTTGCGGGTGGGGTGTTCGGTGGGGTGGGTGTGGCGGGTCAGCAGGCGGGCGACGGCGCGGGCGAGCAGCGGGGTGAGCAGCGCGGCGACCAGCGCCCCGAGCAGGACGCCAGCGACCACGTCGTGCGGGTAGTGCACGCCGACGAAGGTGCGGGAGAACGCGGCCAGTGCCGCCAGCGGCAACGCGACCAGGCCGACCCGGCGGGACAGCAGCAGGGTCGCCACCGCCAGCCCGCCCGCGATCGTCGAGTGGTTGCTGGGGAACGACCAGTCGCCCGTCGGCGGACACTCGCCCGCGACGATGGCGAGTTCGGTGACGACCACCCGGCACGGACGCTCCTGGTCCACCACGGTCTTCAGCAACTCGCTCAGCCCGTACGCGAGCACCACCGGCAGCGGCGACACCAGGGCGTACGCCCGGTCGAGCGGCCCGCCTCGGAGCCGGGACACGGCCGCGACCAGCCACAGTGCCCCGAGCAGCAGGATCGCGCCCTCGGTGAAGTGCTCGGCGAACCACTGCAGCGGTTGCGGGGTGTCGGCGGCGAAGTCGACGATGTCCTGGTACCACTCGACACTGATCTCGGGCACACCCGGCGCGTCCGCATCAATCATGTTTCACCTCACCCATCGTTCATACCGTGTTTACCTCGCAGACAACCCTGGAACACCTGGAAGTCGGACGCAGTGTGCGTTGGTCGGGTGGCGACCCTGACTTTTGTCTCAGCGACCTCTCAGGCCGGTCTGCTTGGATTGGCCGGGTAAGTCGGACTTTTCTGGAGGCGCCGTGCAGGACACCCCGACCCCCGACCGGCTGCCGACCGGGGGGACCGTGGGGGAGGACGAGGCCTGGCGGATCCGGCGTACGGAGGCCGACCTGAACCGCCTCGCCGAGACCGAATCGATCTTCGCGTTGAGCAACGGCTGGGTCGGCTGGCGCGGCAACCTGGACGAGGGCACGCCCTACGGCATGCCCGGCAGCTACCTCAACGGCTTCCACGAACGGCGTGAGCTGACCTACCCCGAGGACGGGTACGCCTTCCCGCAGCTCAGCGACACGGTCGTCAGCGCCCCGAACGCCGCCCTGATCCGCCTGTGGGTCGACGGCGAGCCGCTGGACGTGCGCACCGGCACCCTGCGTACGCACGAGCGGGTGCTCGATCTGCGCGCCGGAGTTGTCGAGCGGCACACCGAGTGGGTGTCACCGGGTGGGCACGGCGTCCGCGTCCGCAGCACCCGGCTGGTCTCGCTGTCGCGGCACGCGGTGGCCGCCGTCCGGTGGGCCGTCGAGCCGCTGGACGGCGCGGTCGAGGTGCGGGTCTGCGCCGACCTGCTCGCCAACGAGCGGGTGCCCGAGCGCTCCGACGACCCCCGCGCCGCCTCGGTGATCACCGACCCCCTGACCGCCGAGCACCGCCACTCCGACGGGCACGACGGCGTCCTCGTCCACCGCACCGAGCGCAGCGGCCAGCGGGTCGCCGTGGCCGTCGCACACGAGCTGGCGATCCCGGACGGCTTCGGCAGCGGCGTCGACTGCACCCCGGACCGGCTGCGCCTCACGCTGACCGGGACGCTGCCCGCCGGCGAGCGACTCCAGGTGACCAGGTTCGCCGCGTACGAGTGCGACCTGGTCGACGCCGCGCCCCCGGACGAGCTGGCCCGCCTCGTCGTCGGCGAGGCCGGCGCGGCCCGCGCGGAGGGCTTCGAGGCCCTGCTCGCCGACCAGCGCGCGGTGCTGGACGCCGCCTGGCAGACCGCCGACGTGCAGCTCGACGGCGACCCCGAGCTCCAGCAGGCCATCCGCTTCTCGGTGTTCCACCTGCTCCAGGCGGGCCGGCCGGACGGCGACCGGACCATCCCGGCGAAAGGGCTCACCGGCAACGGCTACGACGGGCACGTGCTCTGGGACACCGAGGGCTACGTGCTGCCCGTGCTGACCTACCTCGCCCCGCAGGTGGCCCGGTCGGCGCTGCGCTGGCGGCACGCCCACCTGCCGGAGGCCCGCGAACGCGCGGCGGAACTGCGGCTGGCCGGAGCGACCTTCCCCTGGCGGACCATCGGCGGGCGGGAGTGCTCCGGCTACTGGCCGGCCGGCACCGCCGGCCTGCACGTCAACGCCGACATCGCCGACGCGGTGCTGCGCTACGTCGCCGCCACGGGCGACGGGGAGTTCCTCCTCGACACCGGGCTGGAACTGCTGGTGGAGACGGCCCGGCTCTGGCACGGCTTCGGCCACTGGTCCGACACCGGCACCTTCCACCTGCACGGCGTGACGGGCCCGGACGAGTACGCCGCCCTGGTCGACGACAACCTCTTCACCAACCTGATGGCCCGGCGCAACCTGCAAGGCGCCGCCGACGCTGCCGAGCAGCATCCCGGGGCGGCGGCCCGGCTCGGCGTCGACGCGGCCGAGGTGTCGGCCTGGCGGGCCGCGGCGGACGCGGTCTTCATCCCGTACGACCGCAAGCGCGGCGTGCACCAGCAGGCGGCCGGCTTCACCGAGCAGCCGGAGTGGGACTTCGCGCACACCTCCGACGACGACTATCCGCTGCTGCTGCACTTCCCCTACCTGGAGCTGTACCGCAAGCAGGTGGTCAAGCAGGCCGACCTGGTGCTCGCCATGCAGCGCTGCCCGGGGGAGTTCACGGCCGACGAGAAGGCCCGCAACTTCGCCTACTACGAGGCGCGGACCGTCCGGGACTCGTCGCTGTCGGCGTCCCCGCAGGCCGTGCTCGCCGCCGAGGTCGGGCACCTCGACCTGGCGTACGACCTCTTCGCCGAGTCGGTGCTGCAGGACCTGGCCGACCTGGGCGACAAGACCGGCGACGGGCTGCACCTGGCGTCGCTGGCCGGGGCCTGGCTGGCGCTGGTGCAGGGCTTCGGCGGGATGCGCGACGACCGGGGGGTGCTCTCCTTCGACCCCCGGCTGCCGGCGGCGGTCGACCGGGTGGCCTTCGGCCTGCGCTGGCACGGCCACCGGCTGCTGGTCACCCTGACCCGGAACGAGGCCCGCTACGAGCTGCCGGATGCCGACCCCGGAACCGGGATCGAGGTGTGGCACCACGGCGAGCCGATCCGGGTCACCGGCGCGGGGCCGGTGACCCGGCCGATGCCCGAGGTGCCCGACCCGGGGCCGGAGCCGCCCGCCCCGCCCGGCCGCCGCCCCACCCACCGCTGAGGTGTAAGGAAGGGCCCCTTCCTATCGCGTACGCGATAGGAAGGGGCCCTTCCTTACACCTGGGTAGGGTGGCGCGGTGCTCGATCTCCAGCGGCTCGCCGCCCACCACGCCGCCGAGCTGCTGCGCTTCGAGCGGGAGAACCGGGAGTGGTTCGCGCGGTCGGTGCCGGACCGGGGCGACGCGTACTTCGCCGACTTCGACGCGCGGCACGCCGGCCTGCTCGCCGAACAGGCAACCGGGGCCTGCCACTTCCACGTCCTGGTCGACGCCGAGGGGGCGGTGCTGGGCAGGTTCAACCTGGTCGACGTCGCCGACGGCGAGGCCGAGCTGGGCTACCGGGTGGCCGAGCGGGCCGCCGGGCGCGGGGTGGCGACCGATGCCGTACGCCGCGTCGTCGTGCTGGCCCGTCAGGCGTACGGGCTGCGTCGGCTGACCGCCGAGACGACCCTGGACAACGCGGGCTCGCTCGCCGTGCTGCGGCGCACCGGGTTCACGCCCGTCGGCGCGGTGTCACTCGACGGGCGTCCCGGTCTGCGGCTCGTCCGCGAGTTGACGGCCGACGACTGACACGCCGGACATCCGCTGCCGGACGGCCTCCAGCGCCTCGAAGGCGTACGCCCAGTTGTGGCACTTGAAACTGCGCAGCCCCTCGATGGTGGTGCGGCAGTCGGAGCAGCGCACCCCGGCGATCGCGTCCGGGACCTCGGTGTTGACGTACCTGCGGTCGCCGAGGATGACCGTCGCGATCATCATCCGGTCGTGTACGCCGGAGAGCGCCGAGGAGACGATGTCGTACCAGTTCACCCGGCGACCGCACTTCGGGCAGTCCGGCTGGTCCCCGCTGACCCACAGTGGGGCGCCGATGCTGCGCAGCGGCATGCCGAGCAGCTTCTCGATCCGCCGCACGTCCGACTCGGGCGTGGTCCACCGGTGCTCGCCGGGCAGTGAGGCGGGGGAGTCGTAGACGGCGCGGAACAGGACCGGGTCGACCTCCACGGTCTCGCGCTGACTGGTCATCGGCGGTGCCTCCTCCACGGTCGGTGCCCCCACCGTCCGAGCAGGTGGCGGGCAGGCTCAACCGGATCAACGACAGCGCCCGCCGACCGCTACCCGGCGACTCTCACCGACCCGCGCCACCTCGGCGCCTACGGGTGGCGGGGGCGCAGGCCGCGCAGTGCGGCGTCCACCACCTGGTCGGCGTACCCGTGGGTCAGGGGGCCGGTGCGCTGGAGCCACCGGTTGAGGACCGGCCCGAACAGTATGTCGACGGCCACCTCCAGGTCGATGTCCTCAGCCAGTTGCCCCGCGCGCCGGGCGGCGCGCAGGCGCTCCTTCTTCAGCTCCCGCATGGGCCCGTCCAGCCGTTTCGTGTAGTCGGCGGCCAGGGCGGGATCGTGGACGATCTCGGTGTGCAGGGCGCGCATCGGCTGGTCGTAGCGCGGGTCGTTCAGCTCGTCGACGATGGCCCGCAGGACCAGCTTCAGGTCGGCCGCCAGGTCGCCGGTGTCGGGCAGGGCTGCCTGCTGGCCGTCCTGTCCGCCGTCGGTGGTGAGCGCGAGGAAGGCGTCGAACAGCAGGGCGCCCTTCGAGGGCCACCAGCGGTAGATCGTCTGCTTGCCGACGCCGGCGGCCGCGGCGATGCCCTCGATGCTCAGCTTCGCGTAGCCCACCTCCCCGACGAGGTCGAAGGCCGCGGCGAGGATGGCCCGCCGCGCCGTCTCGCTGCGGCGGCTGGAGTCGGGGGCGACCTTCGGCGTGGGCACGGGCGCACTCTAGCAAGAGATGAGACGAGACGGTCCGTCTTGACAAGAGGAGTTGATCGGGTAGTGTCGGCCACCTCGACAAGACGAGACGGTCCGTCTCGCCTGAGGAAGGGAACCTCATGGAAACCTCTGCCACATCGCGGGTCTGGTTCATCACCGGGGCCAGCCGCGGTCTCGGGCGTGCCTTCGCGGCGGCCGCACTCGCCGCCGGAGACCGGGTCGTCGGCGTGGCCCGGGACGTCTCGCCACTCGACGACCTCGCCGCCCGACACCCCGGCCGTCTGCTGGCGCTGCGCCTCGACGTCACGGACCGCCCCGCGGTCTTCGACGTCGTGGCCCGGGCGGTGCGGCACTTCGGCCGGCTCGACGTGGTCGTGAACAACGCCGGGGCGCTCTTCATGGGCATGGTCGAGGAGTTCACCGAGGCCGAGGCCCGCGCCCAACTGGACCTCAACTTCTTCGGCGCGCTCTGGGTCAGCCAGGCCGTCCTGCCGCACCTGCGGGCCCAGGGGGGCGGGCACATCGTGCAGGTCTCCAGCATCGGCGCGCTCGGCGGCTTCCCCAGCACGGGGCTCTACAGCGCGAGCAAGTTCGCGCTGGAGGGCATGAGCGAGGCGCTTGCCGCGGAGGCCGCCCGGTTCGGCGTCAAGGTCACCATCGTCCAGCCGGGCGGCTACTGGACGGATCTCTACACCAGCAGCACGGCGGCCACCCCGAACCCCGCCTACGACCCGCTGCGGGCGGAGCTGGAGCAGCAGTGGGCGGAGGGGTCGGTCGACAGCGAACCCCGGCTCGCCGCGGAGGCGCTGATGACGCTGGTCGCCAGTGACGATCCGCCGCTGCGGCTGCTGCTCGGCAGCATGGTCTACGACCTCGCCTTCGACATCTCGAAGCGACGCATGGACACCTGGGCCGGCTGGGAAGAGGTGAGTCGCGCCGCCGAGAAGGCGGTCCCGGCGCCGGGCACCGAGCCGACCTGACCGCCGGCCGTGTGGGCGGGGATGCGGGGAGACCGTCCCCATCCTCGGCCGTCCGGGGACGCCCTCCCGGTCGTGACGATCGCCATGCGGGCGGGGCCTCCACCGCCCCGGAAGAGTAGGGTCCGGTGGGCCGTCGTCCTGCGCGACCGCAGCCCGCGTGGACCTGGGCAACGACGCCTGGACGACCCCGGTGGTCGGGTCCGTACGCGATGTGACCCTGACTGACCCGCCCCCGGTCGAGGGGGTGGTGCACGCCTGTCGACGTGCTCCCCGAGCGGAAATGGCTGTATGTCGTCTGTGCTGTCCGCGGCCCCACGCCCGCGCCTGCCCCGGCCGTCCTGGCTGTCGCCGAAGGTCTTCCGGACCGAGGCCCTCGCGGGTCTGGTCGTCGCCCTGGCGTTGATCCCGGAGGCGATCTCCTTCTCGATCCTCGCCGGGGTCGACCCCCGGGTGGGGATCTTCGCCTCGTTCACCATGGCGGTGACGATCGCGATCTGCGGCGGCCGGCCGGCGATGATCTCCGCCGCCACCGGCGCGGTCGCCCTGGTGGTCGCTCCCCTCGCCAGGGAACACGGCCTCGACCACCTCGTGGCGGCGGTGATCCTCGGCGGCGTGATCCAGATCCTGCTGGCGGTGCTCGGGGTGGCGAAGCTGATGCGGTTCATCCCGCGCAGCGTGCTGGTCGGCTTCGTCAACGCCCTGGCCATCCTGGTCTTCGCCGCCCAGGTCCCGCATCTGCTCGGCGTGCCGTGGCTGGTGTATCCGCTGGTGGCGGTCGGATTGGTGATCATGGTGGGGCTGCCCAGGGTCACCCGGCTCGTACCGGCGCCGCTGGTCACCATCGTGGTGCTGACCGTGGTCACGGTGGTCGCCCACGTCGCGGTCCCGACGGTGGGTGACGAGGGGGCGCTGCCGGACAGCCTGCCCACGCTCGGCATACCGCAGATCCCGTGGACGACGGACACGCTGACCCTGATCGCCCCGTACGCCCTGGGGATCGCCCTGGTCGGGCTGATGGAGTCGCTGCTGACGGCGAAACTGGTCGACGACATCACCGACACCCCGTCCAGCAAGACGCGGGAGGCGTGGGGGCAGGGCGTGGCGAACATCGTCACCGGGTTCTTCGGCGGGATGGGCGGCTGCGCGATGATCGGCCAGACGATGATCAACGTGAAGGTGTCCGGCGCCCGCACCCGACTGTCGACGTTCCTGGCCGGTGCCTTCCTGTTGTTCCTGGTGGTAGCGCTCGGTGACGTGGTGGCGCTGATCCCGATGGCGGCACTGGTCGCCGTCATGATCATGGTCGCGGTGTCGTCGTTCGACTGGCACTCGGTCGCCCCAGCCACGCTCCGGCGGATGCCGTTCGGCGAGACCGTCGTCATGCTGACCACCGTCGGCACCACCCTGGCCAGCCACAATCTCGCCATCGGCGTCATCGTCGGCGTGCTCACCGCGATGGTCGTCTTCGCCCGCCGGGTCGCCCGCCTGGTGGCGGTGACAAGCGTCCTCGACCCCGACGGGACGAGCCGGGTCTACTCGGTGCACGGCGAGCTGTTCTTCGCCTCCAGCAACGACCTCGTCGGCCAGTTCGACTACGCGAACGACCCCGACACGGTGGTCATCGACATGACGCACGCCCACGTCTGGGACGCCTCCTCCGTGGCGGCCCTCGACGCGATCACCACCAAGTACGCCGCCCGCGGCAAGACCGTCGAGATCATCGAGTTGAACACCCCCAGCGCCCGCATCCACGGCACCCTCGCCGGCCGGCTCGGCGTGGGCCACTGACCCACCCTGGAAATGAACGGCATCCTGCCTGCGTACGGGCCCGTTGTGGGTCAGCGAAAAAACTTTGGAGGGTGTTGTCGAAATCCGGTCGTCCCGTTCGAGGCACGAGTAGAGACCTCGAACGACAGGAAGGCCAGACATGAAGACCGACTGCACCCCCGCCGGCCCAATCACGTCCCTGCTCGGCTACGGCGTCATCGCCGGCCCGTTCTACGTGGCCGTCGCCCTGGCCCAGGCGCTGACCCGCGACGGCTTCGACCTGCGGCGGCACGCCTGGAGTATGCTCGCCAACGGCGACTTCGGCTGGATCCAGATCGTCAACCTCGTACTCACCGGGCTGATGACCGTGGCGGCGGCGGTCGGCCTGCGTCGGGCACTGGCGCCCGGCCGGGGCGCCACCTGGGGGCCGTACCTGATCGGCGCGTACGGCGTCAGCCTGGTGGGAGCCGGCATCTTCCGCGCGGACCCCGGGTCGGGCTTTCCCGTCGGCGCCCCGGAAACGGTGACGCCCAGCTGGCACGGCATGCTGCACCTGGCCGTCGCGGGCGTCGGCTTCCTCTGCCTGAGCGCGGCCTGCCTCGTCCTGGCCAACCGCCTGTCCCGGGAGGGCCGCCGCGGCCTGGCATGGTTCTCCCGCGGCACGGGCGTGTTCTTCGTCGCGTCGTTCGCCGGTCTCGCCAGCGGCGCCGGCGGCCCGGCCGTCCTCGTGTTCGTCGCGGGTGTGGTGACCGTCTGCGCCTGGCTGGCCGTGTTGTCGGCGCACTACTACCGCGCCACCGCCTGATCATCCCTGTTCGACTGATTGGCCCCGTCCACGAGACCGAAGGAGAATCCGATCATGCGCTACCTGACCCTGCTGAAGAGTGCCCAGCCGCCGACCCCGCCGCCGCCCGGCCTCATGGATGCGATCGCGAAGCTCGGGGCCGAGGCAGCCGCGTCCGGCGCGCTGCTGGACACCGCGGGCCTGGCACCCAGCTCCGCCGGAGCCCGGGTCGGCCTCTACGGTGGCAGGCTGAGCGTCACCGACGGCCCGTTCGCCGAGGCGAAGGAGACCATCAGCTACGCGCTCTACCAGGTGCGGACCAGGGAGGAGGCGGTGGAGTGGGCTTCCCGGTTCATGAAGCTGCACCGCGACATGTGGGAGGGCTGGGAGGGCGAGGTCGAGGTGCTGAAGGTCTTCGGCCCGGAGGATTTCCCGCCCCCGGCGTGACGCCCGCCCGCCCGGCACCGCCCGCCTGGTCGGGGCGGGCGGCGGCCCGGCGGCCGACGGCGAGAAGCGGGGACCGGTAGCGGTGGCGGCTACCGATCCCCGCCGGGCCGTGGAGGCGGTGTGGCGTATCGAGTCCGCCCGGATCGTCGCCGGGCTGGCCCGCATCGTCCGCGACGTCGGCCTGGCCGAGGAGTTGGCCCAGGACGCGTTGGTCATCGCGTTGGAGCGGTGGCCGGTCGACGGGGTGCCGGACCAGCCCGGTGCCTGGCTCATGGCCACCGCCAAACACCGCGCCATCGACGCGCTCCGGCGTAGCGGCACCTACCAGCGGAAACTTGAGGAGATCGGCAGGGCGACGCCGGAGGCGGAGGAGCCCGACCTGGCCGGCGCACTCGACGACTACGTCGGCGACGACGTCCTGCGACTCATCTTCACCACCTGCCACCCGGTGCTGTCGACCGAGTCCCGGGTCGCGCTGACCCTCCGGCTGCTGGGCGGGCTCACCACCGGTGAGATCGCGCGGGCCTACCTGGTCCCGGAGGCCACGGTCGGCCAGCGCATCAGCCGGGCCAAACGCACCCTCGCCGAGAAACGGGTGCCCTTCGAACTGCCGCCGCCGGCCGAGGCCGGCGAGCGGCTCGCCTCGGTGCTGGAGGCCGTCTATCTGATCTTCAACGAGGGGTACGCGGCGACGGCCGGCACGGACTGGCTGCGGCCCGCGCTCTGCGAGGAGGCGTTACGGCTCGGCCGGATCCTCGCCGCCCTGGCTCCTCGGGAGCCGGAGGTGCACGGCCTTGTCGCGCTCATGGAGTTGCAGGCGTCGCGGACGCCCGCCCGGACGGATCCGCGCGGCAACCCGATCCTGTTGCAGGACCAGGACCGGGGGCGCTGGGACCGCCTGCTCATCCGGCGGGGACTGGCGGCACTCGCGCACGCCGAAGGCACCTTCGGGCCGTACGTCCTGCAGGCCGAGATCGCGGCCTGCCACGCCCGTGCGCGCAGCAACGAGCAGACCGACTGGGAACGGATCGCCGCGCTCTACGCCGTACTGGCCCACGTCTCGCCGTCCCCGGTCGTGGAGCTCAACCGGGCGGTGGCGGTCGGCCACGCGTACGGCGCGGCCCATGGGCTGGAGATCGTCGATGGGCTGGTCCTGCCGCACTACCCGCTGCTCCCGGCCGTACGCGCGGACCTGCTGGCCCGGCTCGGTCGTGACGCGGAGGCCCGTGCGGAGTTCGAGCGGGCGGCCCGGATGAGCGGCAACGCCCGGACCCGCGATCTGTTCCAGGCCCGGGCCGACGCGTTGAGTGCCGACAGGTGACCGGCCTCTCGTGACGAACCAACCGCTTCCCCGGACGTAGACTACTGAACTCGTGGCGAGAACACTGAAGATCACCACGCGGAACGCGACCTTCCAGCAGTGGCAGGCGCTGCTGACCAACCGCACCAAGCGCCAGCGGGCGGGCGAGTTCCTGGTCCAGGGGGTCCGGCCCATCACCCTCGCGGTCGAGCACGGCTGGGCCATCCGCGCACTGCTGTACGCCGACGGGCGGGCCCTCTCCGGGTGGGCCCGGGGCGTCCTCGAACGGGTCGGCGGCGCCAGCCGGGTGGCGCTGGCGCCGGAGCTGCTGCGCGAGCTCGGAGGCAAGGACGAGGAATCGCCCGAGCTGCTCGCGGTGGTCGGGCTGCCGGAGGACGATCTGCAACGTGTACCCCGTACCGCCGACATGCTGCTGATGGTCTTCGACCGGCCGACCACTCCGGGCAACATCGGCACGCTGGTCAGATCGGCGGACGCCTTCGGAGCCTCCGGCGTGGTCATCACCGGGCACGCGGCCGACCCCTACGACCCCAAGGCGGTGCGGGCCAGCACCGGTTCGCTGTTCGCGGTTCCGGTGGTCCGGGTGCCGAGCCATCGCGAGGTGCTGGACTGGGCCGGCTCGCTGCGCGCCGCCGGGCTGCCCGTCGAGGTCGTCGGGACCGACGAACACGGCGACGTGGACATCGCCGAGCACGACCTCTGCGGGCCGAAGATCATCGCGGTGGGGAACGAGACGCATGGGCTCAGCGCCGCCTGGCGGGAGTCCTGCGACCGGATGGTGCGGATCCCGATCGTCGGGGCGGCCAGCTCCCTGAACGCGGCTTCGGCGGCGACTGTCGTGTTGTACGAGGCGGCCCGGCAACGAGCGGCGGGCCGCGCCCGCTGACCGTCCTAACGGGGGCGGCGCGACGACGTCCAGTCCTGCTGTTGCAGCCGTTCGATGCCGTCCAGCAGCAGGTCCAGTGCGAACTCGAACTCGAACTGGTCGTCGCAGCCCTGCCCCACGACCGACGCGTCGTCGTGGGACGCCGCCGTGGAGATCTCCGCGAGGTGGGGGAACCGGGCCGCGACCTCCGGCGGTAGGGCCGCCGGCGGCTCCGGCTCGGTCGCGCCGGACCGGCCGGCCTGCCGGGAGGCGTCGAAGAGCTCCTGGCTGAAGCCCAGGATCCTGCTGCCCATCGCGTGCATCACGTGGTGGGCGAGGTTGGCGGAGAACCCCCCGGCCCGGAACGTCCCGACCATCGAGTCGAGGTAGGCGAGGACGGCCGGCGTCGCCATGCTCCGCGTCTCGATCGCGAGCGGCGCCCAGGGGTGGCGCCGCAGCACCTGCCGCGCCGAGAGGATGCGGCTGCGGATCGTGTGCTTCCAGCCGGCATCGGGCACCGGCGGGTCGATCTCGCCGACGACGACGTCGATCATGCCGTCGAGCAGTTCGTCCTTGTTGGCCACGTGCTTGTAGAGGGCCATCGGCACGACGCCGAGATCCTGGGCGAGGTTGCGCATGCTGAGGGACTCGATTCCAGCCCCGTCGGCGAGCGCGACGGCGGCCCGCAGGACCCGGTCCCTGCTCAGCGGGGTCCGGCGCAGCGTCTCAGCCTGCTCAGCCATCTCGGTCCTCGTCGTCGTCGGCGGCGGTTGAAACCATAACCGCCTTGACGGGTGTACGCCGTACACCTACATTGAGTGTACGGCGTACACCCAGAGGGAGGGAAAGATGAAAGCGATAGTCCAGGACCGGTACGGCCCGCCGGAGACGCTCAAGCTCGCGGATGTCGACGCGCCCGTGCCCGCCGCCGGCGAGGTGCTCGTGCGGGTCGAGGCCGCCGCGCTCAACGCGTACGACTGGCATGCCATGCGTGGCGATCCCCGGATGGCGCGGTTGGCCATGGGGCGGTCGCGGCCCCGGGCGCGCATCCGCGGCCGCGACTTCGCCGGCCGGGTGGAGGCCGTCGGCGCCGACGTGCGAGAGGTACGCCCGGGCGACGCCGTCTTCGGCGACCTCGGCGACGCCAACGGCGCGTTCGCCGAGTACGTGTGCCTGCCCGCCACCATGATCGCGCCGAAGCCGGCGAACCTGACCCCGCAGCAGGCCGCCGCCCTGCCACTGGCCGGTGTCACCGCGCTCATGGGGCTGCGCGACGTCGGGCAGGTCGAGCCCGGCCAGCGGGTCCTCGTCAACGGCGCCTCCGGCGGCGTCGGCACCCTGGCCGTCCAACTGGCCAAGGCGCTCGGCGCGACCGTGACCGGCGTGTGCAGCACCCGCAACGTCGACCTGGTCCGCTCCCTCGGCGCCGACCACGTCGTCGACTACACCCGCGACGACTTCACCCGCGACGCCCGCCGGCACGACGTCGTGTTCGACCTGGTCGGCAACCGCTCACTCGCCGCGCTCCGGCGGGCCCTGACTCCGAACGGGACGCTGGTGCTCTCCGGCGGCGGCGTGTACCGGGGCGGCAGCCTCGTCGGACCGGTCTGGCTCCTCACGCGCGGGCGGCTGCTGGCCCCCTTCGTACGGCAGCGCATCGTCACCCTCACGACGGCGCCCAGCCGTCAACACCTCGAAACGCTCCGCGCCCACGCCGAGGCCGGCCGCCTCACCCCGGTCATCGACCGGACCTATCCGCTGCACGAGGTGCCCCAGGCCATCCGCTACCTCGAAGGCGAACACGCCCGGGCGAAAGTCGTCATCACCCTCTGATACACGGCACCTGCGTGATGGTGCTGCTCTCCATTCCGGCACTACCAACGTGCCGTCGAAATGTGCCGACGGGCGTATCGGCAGGGCGGAAAATGGGCGAGCGATGCTGATCTTCGGTGGCCATACTGGTGTCCATGAAGCTGGCTGAGGCACTTGCGCTGCGCGCGGATGCGGCGCGCCGCGCCGAGCAACTCCGCGCCCGCATCACCGCCAGCGCCCGCTACCAGGAGGGCGAGGCACCCGCTGAGGACGCCTCGGCTCTCCTCGCGGAGGCGGGCGAGGCGCTCGGCGAACTGGAATCGCTGATCCGGCGGATCAACCGCACCAACGCCGCCACCAGGTTGGAGGGTGGCACGCTCACCGACGCACTCGCGCGCCGCGACGTGCTCCGTCTGCGCCACAACGTGGTCACGTCGGCGGCGGACGCCGCGGCCGGCGAGGGCCAGCGCGCGTACCGGCAGCTGCGGTCGGAGCTGAAGATGATCCCGGCACTGCCGGTGGCGGAGCTGCGCAGGCAGGCCGACGATCTCGCCCGGCAACTGCGCGAGGTCGACACGCTGATCCAGCGTACGAACTGGGAGGTCGAGCTGCTGGACTGAGGAGTTGCGGAGCAGGTAGCCGACGTGGAGGCGTGCACGAACCCGAGAGCCGGCGGGTAATCCGGCTCACTCCTGGCGCGCCGAGGGCAGGCGCAGGGGTTCGACTCCCCGCACACACCGCACGCCCAGCACAGCACACAGGTGACGGCGCACAGGGCACGGCACACCACCGGGTGCAGATCCACGACGGCGAGGGTGGGACAGGGGACTTCCGCGACCTCCTACTGCGCCCGGACGGTGCCGGGCGGTTGGCACCACCAGGCTCGGACCGTCAGGGCGGCGACAACGACGGGTGCGAGTACGACGACCAGTGCCAGCCCACTGCGGAAGTCGCGCGGCAACCAGAGCACGTTGTCACCGATCCCCGCCGCGTGGGCGCGCAGCGCCAAGCCGTACGCCGACAAAAGCGCCGCTGCGGTCACGCCGACCCGGCGCCGTATCGCCTCGGCCCCTCGCATGGTCCTGGCAGGTCGTATCGTTCTGGCGGGTCGCGTCGTCCCGGCGGGTCGCGTCGTCCCGGCACGTGGCGAAGCCGGCCGCCGGGACCCGGGCGGGCACCGAAACCGCGTTCTTTGCCCCGGTCTGTGCCGGCCCCGTGCCGGTGAGGGCGGCCTGCACCCGCAGCAGTCCGCGCACCGCCCAGCCCAGCAGCGGGAAGACGAACAACAGCACGCCGATGCCGTGCACCGCCCAGGCGCCTGCCAGCGTGGGGCCGCCCCAGGCGTCGTAGTACGTGCTGGCCCAGACGCTGCCGTCGTGAGCAACCAGGCCGAGGAGGGGCCGCAGCGGGTAGCCGACGTTGACCAACATCAGTCCGGCGAGCACGGCCGTGACGGCGGTGGCCGCCGCCGCGAACGGCAGCGCGAGTACGCCGGACACGAACCGGCGGGACGCGATGGCCCGCATGGCGGACGGCACCGCGACCACCGCCACACCGAGCTTGCGCCACATGGCGGTGCCGTACGTCTGCCGGATGCAGCGGCGTACGCCTGATGCCAGTTGCTTCGTCATGCTGGTCGATCCTTCTCCTTCCCGGCAGCCCCGACCACAGGGTTTCCCCTGAACCGCCCCGGAAGATCAAGGGCGTCCATCTGGTCGCTGTGGTCAGTGGTTCTCAATTCCGGGAAAGACTCGCGAACACTCTATTGTCGAGTAGCGGGGTCGGCGTGGCCGATGAGATCATCCGGTTCACGTCACGGTGGTAGTCGCAGACCATGAGTAGTTGTACACGATATAGCCCCTATGAACGGCGATCTTGTCGTATAGCTCGCGATCGTCGCGTCGACCTCAGTGTTCCAGTACAGGCGTGGGGCGCCGTGCTCATCGGCATCCTGCGCCCTCCGATGGCAGCTGGCGGGCCAGCACGACACGCTTCAGGCATTCACGGTCTAGCGGCAGACCATGTGCCCACTGGACAAGTAAAGAATGTCCGAGCACACTACGCTCCGGCCACCTGTCCGACTCTGGATGATGCGTTAAACGGTGGCTTCACTTGATGCGTGACGGCATTGACGGAGTCGACGCGGCCGGGCGCTACGGTTTCCCCGTGTCGATTGACCTTGAGGCGTTCTTGCCGAGACCCGTCCCGTTCGCCGCCGTGATGGCTGCCGCACGGAGCACCCTGGCGGAACTTCTCGGCATGGACGAGACACCCGAGTTGCACGTGGTCGTTGACCGACGTTACGAGCAGGGGCGTCGCATCGCTGCGAGTCGGCGGCTTGGTAGCGCGGAATTGGTGTCCACCGCCATCGGCAGCCCCATCGACCCCAAGTCCAACGGTTCGCCTGGCTCGATCCACTATGAAATCGACATCTCGGACAGCAAGGACGGCGTCTGGCTGATGCTCATGGACCATGCTCCAGGGGCCGGCGGCGATGTCGGAGCCGTCTTCAGTCCCTACCGCACGTGTGTGAGCGTTGTGGTAGCGACGGCCATGGCTCTGGCCGTCGCCGACCTCGCGGGTGGAGAGTTCATCGACGAGCAGATTCAAATGCTGCGCCCCGGCCACACAGACCCCCGCCACGTCGTCACGGCGACTCGCCTGCCACGCGGCCAGGGTGCGTTTGTCATGAGATGCGAACGCTACCTACGCCAGTTCCCGCACCTTGGAGGCTGGCCACGCGCCGTATCGATGCCCTAGCCGACGGCTACAAGATCGTCTAGCCGGACATGTCGCCATCATTTGACCTCAATCCGTCACGCGTCAACTGGAGCACCTCGCGCAGACCAGGATTGGAGCTGAGTTGTGCCCTGGTTGTGTCCGATGATCGGCGTCCGACGTTTCGGCAGCTCAGGGGCGGTATGTGGTGGGCCGCCAGGGACTCGAACCCTGAACCTATGGATTGCCGGCGAACCGGTTGGATCCGGGTGTTGTTCGAGGTCATCCGGCCTGTAGACGGGTATCTCGGTCCGGTTCGGCTGGCACGGTTGCTGTACTTCGCTGCTGTACTGCTGGCGTCAGATGAGGCGCTGGATGCGGACCTTGGGCTGCTCGTTTCTCAGGTGGCCTTCCTTGTGCTGGCGGACCTGCTCGTTCCAGGCCTCTTGGTCGTAGTCGGGGTCGGGTGGGATCCACTTGTGGGAGCCGTCGCTGTAGTGGAACTTCTCGTCGCCGGGTCGCAGGATGCTCATCGGGTCCAGCCGAGGAATCGGTGGTGCAGGTGGCCGGCGTGAACGTGGGCCAGGTCCTGTGCGGCGTCGACGAGCTGGGCGGCCAGGTAGAGGGCTAGCGACACCGGGGCGCGGTCGTACTCCGCTCGTAGCTCGCGCCTTCGGGTCTGGCAGGGCCAGTCGGCACCGCATCCGTCGCATGTCCAAGCTGGTGTGATCGGGAGGTGCGTCGTCATCGCGGCGCATCCTGGCTCGGCCAGTGGCCGCGGTTGATCGGGATGGGATGACGGCTTCGGCAGGGCAGGTCGCCGCCACAGCGGCAGATGCGCCGCCAGTGCTGCCATGACCAGACGGGTCGGTGCCGGCGGGCGAGGGTCAGCGCCGCAGCCAGGACGTACTCGTCGTAGGACACGCGCCGCCGGCTGTTGTCCTGCCTCTGGTGGTAGCCGGTATCCCGCACGCCACCTGCGGTCGAACCAGTTGCATCGTTCGGTCTGGTCATCACACCTCCCGCCGACGCTTGGGATCCCGTGGGCACCCGGTCAGCCGTGTCCGGAGACAGGGCACCCACGGCAGGACGACCCGGCCGCCAAGCTGGGTAGCCCCACGAGCAACTTAAGACGCAATGTGCGCAGGGTCAACAGCTACGACACATAGCGTTGTAAGTCGAGCCAGAGGTGTGGTCTGCTTGCACCAGCCGCCAAGCTGGGAGCACCACCTATGTCTGAAGCTGCCTACCTACAGGTCGCCCGGGAGATCCGAGAGCAGGTCAGCTCCGGCCAGTTGAAGCCGGGCGACAAGCTGCCCTCGTTCGCCGCCCTTTGTGAGCACTACGAGGTCAGCAATACCGTCATCCGCGCCGCCATGCTCCTGCTCAAGGCCGAGGGCCTGATCGACGGCCGGCAAGGCAAGGGCGTCTACATCGCCAACCCGCTTCCCAGGTAAGCCCCGGTCGCCCTCTGAAGGGCGCGACGTCTCGCTTACAAGCTCTGTGCGTCGCGTCCGCCCTCGTCCGGGAAGGGCTGCACGCTCGGAGGTTAGTCCGTGCCAGCGCGCCTCAGCGTGCTGCCGTCCGGCGCGGTTGCTGTCAGCGTTGCTGTCGACAGCCGTTCCGTCAGCGCCCCAGGTCGGCCCCGCTTGAGGATGCGGACGTGAACTATCGGTCGCTTCCACCTGGTGGCGGGCCGCCTCGCGGTCAGCACCGCTGGGGAAATCGGCCCCGATTACTGCGTAGCCCAGCGGCTACGTGGGGCGAACCATCCAAGGTCGGGGAACCACGCGATGCATCGCCCGAGCGGGTAGGCCCACACCCACAGGTGCGTGATCTCTCTCGGTAGGTGCGGAGGCTCCGTCGGCAGCTCGCTGTAGCCCTCGTCCAGTGCATGCCAGGCGGGCCATGGCGTGCTGAACGAGAAGCCTATGAAGGCGTGTCGTTCGTCGGATCCCGTAGTCGCCAGCTTGCGCCGGACATCGAGCCGTCGCTCATCGCGCACGAACGAGGCAAGATAGTCGCCAAAAAAGGCCCAGTCCAACTCCGCCGGACCACCTATCCCATGGGCGGCAATGTGGATCACCGGCGTCTCCGCTGCCCGGATGCTCCGCGACGCCAGCCGTACCACGCCCGCCGCGGCGAGCAGGCGAACATCGACGTTGCGGTGTTGTTCGAGGCGTTGGTCGAACACGGCGATCTCGAAGGTGTCGCCGCTTGCATCGAGCTTTTCGAGGATCGGTGGTAATGATCGTTCCAACCTGCCGACTCGGGCTGTTGCCGCCAGAGTGACCCACCAGACCCTTCCCAGGGTTGGGGCGGCCATTTGGAACTGACGCTTGAGCACTTCGCTGCCGAGAGCGGCGTAGGCCTCGTCTAGGTCCTGAGTGATCTCACCGTACGCGGTTCGACCGTCCCGATACTCGATCCGGAGATCCGGCATACCGTCGGCACTGCCGTCATCTTGAAGCACCACGTACTCACCCGTGAGCCGGGCTACTACTCGGGCGGCGGCACCCTCAAAGTCGCCTTCATAGCTCGACCAGTCTCGGAGGCGCTTCCGCTCAGACCGAAGGTCATCCGGGTATCCAGGGGGGAACTGGCGCACAGACGCACCTTACTTCGAGGACTCTGAAGGGTGGGCTGCCGCCAAGCGGACCTCGCGGCGTGCAACTGGCGACCTACGCGTTACGAGTCTCGCGGCCTGCTCGCCAGCGTGGTCCTAGTCCGTGTCCCCCCCCCCCGCCTGCGGTCCGCCGTTGGTCGTCGGCTTGGCTGCTCTGTTGGTTGCTCGCCTACGACACACGGTTTAGGAAGGCGACTGCGGCGGGTTGGTGAGCATGTCCTTGACCTGGCCGAATGGCTCAGTCACCTACGCGGTCGTCCAAGATCATTGCACGTACTCTGCACGGCCCCCGGTCCGGCGTCTTGGGCTGCTGCGTCCGCCCGACGAGGTGCATCCGAGTCCGTGAGCCAGCGGTGGTCGTAGCCAAGATGATCCCAGTGAGAACGCATCCATCGTTGCCTCCGGACAGAGGAGGTACGCCACAGGTACCTCAGTTTTTGCCCAGCAGGTGCCGTCGCTCCGGGGCGACACAGCCGGGTAGCCCATGGCAGAGGTCGGCAAGTTCATTGATCTGCTCACGCCGCTTCAGCAAGGTCTCCAGCGACTCGTCGTCCACCGGAGCCGTGTAGAACCGGATCTCCAGGAAGGCCAAGTGCAGGAGCTGCAAGACGGCCTGCTCGGCAACTACCTGCGGCGGCTCGACGGTCGTCACTGGACGATTCTCTCCCGGGCCGCTGACGAGTCGACACGCATGCAGTCGTCTTCCGGCAACCGCAGTTTAAAAGATCGTTTCCGGCTGTCCCGGTCTGTCCGTTGTACCTGGTCACTGACGGTGCCGTGGTGCCCGATCATGACCGCTGCTGACCGTTTGGGACACCGGCTACGGGCACATGGGTGGCACGGCTGCGCGATGGGGTGCGCGGCTGTCTGGCGGCGCGGCTCACCGCCCCTGGCCTTCGGGCCGGGGGCGGCTTGCCGTGTCGCCAGCTCTCCGCGCGCCTGGACCCCGGTATCCGATGGCAAGCCGCGAAGCGGCGCGGCAGTCGATCGCCCCAGGTGCAGCGACAGCCGACTACCCACGCGATCGTCACGGCATCGCGCGTTCCGGCTGCGCCCGCGGGCACGGGCTCCGGACAAAGTCTCGGGATCCACACGCATGGGTGCCGCTCGGCAACGGCCGTAGGCTTCAATCGCCGGGGCCGCCGTTGGCTAGACGTCCTCTCCGGCCACGAACGGGCTGTATCCGTGCGGCAGTTCGCTGACCTGCAAGTCGGAGAAGATCACGGTGAGGGCGTGAGCGTTGGTCTCGATCCGCACCTCATGGAACTCGATGCCGACCGCTTCGGCCCAACTGTGCGCCGAAGGCGATTCGTCCACCACCTGCGCGCCTGGGTAGAGGGAGTGCCACTTCACGCCCCATACATAGCCGTCCAGGTCGACGCCGGTCTCATGGTCGATGAGGCGATCGTCCAGGGACTCGCGCCAGGTCGGCGGCGCTACAGTCGTTTGGCAGCTTGCCTCGACGCAGTACCGGAACAGGTAACGGAGGTAGGCAGGCTGGATCCCGGTGTCAGGGTCCGCAGTGGCATACACGATGACCTCGTAGTCACGCATGTAGTCGGTAAACCCGTGGTACACCAGCGCTTGGTCGAAAACGTCGTCTAGCGCCTGCCTGAGCACCGCAGCATCCACGGCGTAGTTGTACACCCATGATGAGGATGCCTGCCCGCCGCGTCGGCCGATGCCGGCCGGAGGCCGCCAGCAGGCCGAACGCGAGCGAGCGCGCCGCGCTTGCGCGGCGCCTTGATCCTAAAGAGACTGTTCCGGCAATGTCGACGTCAGGCCTCGCAAAGTGGACGCTGCCGTGATTGAAGTCATGCCGTGCAGATCGTCCTCAACCACTACCACGATGTCGAAAAATACGCCGTGGAAAATGTCGGCGCCCGCGAGAGCTACGACGTTCGGGCGACCCGCGGGGTCGAGGAGCTGCACATCGAGGTCAAGGGCTCGTCAGGACTGGCAGACAAGGTCGAGCTGACCTTCAACGAGGTTGCTCACGCGTACGACACCGAAACTTACCTCGTCATAGTCGGCCAGATCCAATGGCGCAAGCTCCCCGACGGCACCGTCGAGATCAGCGGAGGACGAGCCCGCCGCTGGACCTCGCGGACGTCAGCGGAGGAGCACTTGACGCCTTCCAGGTACTGGTATCGACCGCCAGCCCACATCGACGAACTGCTGGTTCCGCGCCAGCACATTGCCTGGTCACCGAACTTCAACGCTCCGATGGGAAGTCCATCCGACCCGACGACCCTGAAGGAGGCCCAAGCAGGGTTGCAGCGACCCAGCATCGTCACGTACCGTCAACGGCCTCTGACCGGCAACACTCCACTGGGGAGTCGACCCGCACGAGGGATAGGATTGACATGAGTTGGCGCGACAATGAGCTGGCCCTCAACGCCCTTGCAGTGCAGGGCTACTACGACGAGGAAACCAGGACTCTCCACCAAGACACCTTGGCGAGTTCCCTGAGGGATGTCTTCCTCCGGACCCCCGTGAGAGCCTCGAACGACGACGTGCTCGACAAGAAGAGCAGACTCTTTCAGGTTGGGTTGACGAAACCGGAGTTGCTCGACAAGGTCCTTCCAGGGTTCAGGGAAAAGCACCAGCTAAACGACGAGGAGCGGCTACTCCTCAAGAAGAATCCCAAGGATCACCCAGACCTCGAAGAGCGAAACGCAGCGGTCAACGAGGTTGGCACCCTTCTCTGGGGCACGATGGGGAAGACGAGCCGGTCCGGGGCGGTGCAAGCGCTCCTCGTTCAAAAAAGCCTTCTGCTCATCGAGGCTAAAGCAGTCCGGGAGGGCGTGCAGGTCGTCGTCAAGGCCGCGACGGACGACCAGGACCTGATTGTCGAGTACTACATCCGGCCTCGCGGGGACCAGCTCGTCCGAGTCAGCGGGGGTGTGCGTGACGACTGCACCATGGTCGGCATGACGTTCGAAGGCATCAATGAACGCATGAAGCGGGAACTCGGGATCAGCGTCACAACAGCAGTCGGTCGCCTGATGCAGGTGGCGAGTCCGGATCTGGCTGCCCTCACTGGTGGGGCGACAAGAAGCACGAAGGCCATCTCGTCGGGATCGTCGAAGGGCTAAATGCGCATGACCTCCCGCTCGTGGGAGGCCCTTGTGGTCGAGGCGAAACGAATGCATGAGTCGAACCGCCTCGACCGTTGGGCCATCGGCGACTTGGCGATTGAGGCAATTCCACCCGGCAAAACAAGGGCCGAGAGGTCAGCGGTACAAGAGAAATTGAAAGAGTTCTCTGCTGCAACTGGCCTTTCATTGAGCCTACTCAAGGACTGCCACCGGACTTCCGAGAAGTGGCCCTCGGGCATGCGGATCCCGGACATCTCTCACGCCAAGCACTCTCGATACGCGTCTCGTCCGAACCGACTCAGCCTGCTATTGAATGACGAGACAGACGATGGCCTGAGTGCCCGAATCCGCGAGAAGGTTGAGAAGGCCGAGTCTCTGCTAAGTGATCCGGAGCTGCGCCAAGCGCTGACCCATCGGTCCAAGTCGCGGAGTCGACACCTCAAGGCGGCCGCGAAAGCCATTGAAGACGAGGAGCTAATCAAGGCGCGGATAGCGCTGAGGATTCAGGAGCAAGACGCCCGTGCGCAGCTAGCGGCACCAGAAATCCTAGCAAAGGCAGAAGAACGCGCGATCAAGGCGAACCTAGCGCTGGCACGGATGGTCACAGAGTTGCTCGACCTCAAATCTGTCACATTTGACATCCCGCCAGCATACCGCGAGAGAACGACCGAGTACGTCTCTCAGGTTCACAGAGCTGCACTGCAGGTCCTCGACAAGCTTCGCCCTGAGGAGCGGTCACCTCAACCCCGTATCGTCATAATTGATCATGATGAGCAGCCGGGGGCAGAGCACCCATAACAGGGCGAGGGCTCCACCCGAGCGACGTCTTCTACGCCGCTCGGGTGGAGTTTCGTCAGGCCGAGTTCCGCCATCCGCTCCAGGGCGTGTCCGTTCGCATCGGGCCGCGCTGCAAGGCCGATCGTTAGCTGACAGCGCGCGTTCCATCGCCTGGGTACCGCTGAGGCCAGCCTCAGCAGTAGCTGGCACCCTGGCTAGACAGCCCTGAGTGGCTGCTCCCCGTCAGCCAGCGGTAAGTCGCCAGATCCCGCCACCGGCCGCCCGGAAGGCTCTCGCCCCGGCCCACCCGTCGGGGCACTGTGGACTCATGTAGGGCAGGATGTACAGGTGCCCTTCAATCAGGATGATGGCCGCGAGAGAGCCATGGTTGCCGCGCTCAACCTTGAGCAGCCGCCGGACCGGGCGCGGCACGGATACGACGCCCACCTCGATCTCGACAGCGGTGGACGCTTGCACCGCCTACTGTTCGAATGCAAGTCAGCTCCCCACAATAAGGATTTCGGCACCGGAAGAGACACTGGCTTGCGGCAGCTACAGCGGTGGGCGGATATGCACTTCGTCTTCGGCTGGTTCGAGCCGCGGGACAATCAGCCACAGCGACTCTGGTACGGATCGCCCGGCATGATGCGAGCCTGGAATGATAGGGAGCAGGCATATCTGATTCCGGATCTGGAGTTGCTTCACTATGTCCCCGCCACGATCGACAGTGAGGCCGTCACCCACATCCTGGGAGACAAGGATGTCTATACTTACGAGGAATTGAGGGTGCTACTAAAGGCTCAATGGGATGCGGACCAGATATCGGGGCGGCCCAATCTCTACCTAGAGAATGCCGATATTCGCCGAGGCAGGCGCGCGGCGGATTGTCTGTACAGTCGGGAGGTAGCGGAATTTGCTGTGCGGGAGCGAGTCCACTACCTACTCGCCAGGGGCGGGACCGTGAATAACCGGAAAATCACAGCCCGCTACGTCAAAGAGAACTGCGTGGAAATCGTGGGCCCCCGCTGGTCGGCGAACTTCTATGCCGCGGTCGAGGAGGCGTGGGCAGAGGAGAACGGATGGGGCTAATCTAACTTTCTTTGCTGCTGACAGCAGGCTTCCATCGCGAACGCACGGCCTGATATACCTTCTCGGCTGCCAACGGCGGATCCTCGTGTTCCCAGATCCTTATGACGAGCCACCCCTGGCTGACCAGTACCGAGTCAACTTCCCGGTCCCTGGCAACGTTCCTCTCCAGTTTCTGATGCCACCAGGGGCCATTGTTTTTCGGAAAAGTGCCATGCTCCGGGCAGCGGTGCCAGAAGCAGCCATCTACGAACACCGCCACCTTTGCCTTCGAGAAGAGCAAATCGGCGCGTCGACGCTGGCCAGGAAGCGGAGAATCTACACGGTAGCGTAGACCACGACGATGTAGGAGCCTTCGCAGTAGTATTTCCGGCCGCGTGTCCCTTGTCCGCTGGCGTTGGAAACGCTTGCGTACGGCTTCGCTAACCGGCTGCGGGCCAGGCAGTCTCGTGACCATGGGAAGTCGAGCTAGGCAGCCTTGGCCAAGGCTGCAGCGACGGCTCTAGCCACTTGGTAGCCGAGAGGCGGCGGCACCGCGTTCCCAATCTGACCCAACATCATGTAGGTCGCACCCACGAAAGGCCAACCGTCCGGAAATCCTTGGATCAACGCGACGTCGGGTACCGACAGACGAAAGTGTCCGTTCTGCGCGACGAATCGATGGGCCATCTCTCTGGTCATGGCGACACCGTTGGGCCAGATCGCTAGCTGCTCAAACTTCTTTTTCGCGGAGACGCTGTTGAGAATGGACGTCGTGTTGCGGGGTCCGTTGAGCGTGCTCCGGATCGTGGGGCTGAGATCGTCGAAACCGATGTCGGGTAAACCAAGCGCAGCCCTCACTCCGAGCCCTCTTCGACGCCCGTCGCCTGAGGGCGAGTTCGGCCGGCAATGAGTCGGCTCGGGAGACCTGTACCTACGCGCCGTAACCTTCGAACGGAATCCGACAAAGAAGACTCGCCGGCGAACCTGTGGTACTCCAAAGTCTCCAGCGTGCAGCACCGTAACCGGAGCTATCGTGTACCGCTCACTCAGTGGGGCGAGAATATTTGCAGTTACATATTCTGAGAACTTGGAGTCAGCCAGAGCTGACACGTTCTCGCCGACGAACGCGGCCGGCATGATTTCGAGGGTCGCGCGGACGAACTGGGGCCACATGTCACGCGGATCAAGCGCACCGCGCTGACGTCCAGCGTGGGAAAATGGCTGACACGGAGGACCCCCGTGCAGAACGTCGACTTTCCTGCGCCATTTCTTCCAGTCAACGTTCCGAACGTCGCCGTCCTCGCCGCCAAATACCTGCCAATCTGGCCGGGCCTTGACGATCGTGGCCGCCGCATCTTCCATGATCTCGTAAGACGCGACGTGGTCGAACCCGGCACGTTCGAAGCCGAGGTCTAGACCTCCGCCGCCACTGAACAGTGATAGGGATCGTAGGCCGGTAGACGAAATCGCCGGCATTAGGTCATTCGTATCAAGCGCGGGTATGTTGATCGGGTGGAGCGGTGCTAGGCCTTCGCCTCTGAGGGCGGCGGCCTTGGCCTCTCTCGCTCTACGGGCTGACTCCCGAAATCGGGATCGCTCCGCAGCCGTCAATGATCGTGGTTCGTGAAGCGGTGACGTCGATCGGATGCGACTAGGCACCGCCTCCGGCAACTTTCTCTCAACCGGCGCCTCCGACACTTCCCTCTCACTTTCCACGTAGCGAGCCTATTCGGAACGACCGTAGTTGGGCGAGCAGCGGACCGTTAAAGTTCCCCGTGCTCACGTGACGGTTCTCCACCCTCGCCGATGAAGACTACCGGCAGCTCCTGCCCGGCCCCTCTTGCCGTCCCGGTGCTTGACGGATCTGTCTCAGGCTCATCTCCAGCCGGTTGCGAATCCTCATCCCGTCTGCCGTCGACCCGCCCTCCTGGAAAGCGGGTCACCGCCCGGCCCGCCATGTCAAGCGGACCTTGACGCTGGTTCGGGCGCTGGCGGGTCGGGCGGCGGTCTACTCGGCTTGCCCGGGTCGCTGGCAGAGGGGAAGGCTACCGTAACCACCACGCACCGCGACCCGCCGACGATGCCCCGGCCTTCCTGGAACTGGACCGCCCCGGCCGGAGGCGCAGTAGCCGCTACCCCGCGAGCGCTGCCGGCTCGCCAACGCGGCCGGCGTGCCCTCCCCTACGCCGCGCGGGCTCGTGGCCGCGCGGCCCGGCCGGCTGCCGGACCATCCCTCACCCGTCAACCATCTGTCGTTCTGCTGCGGCCCGCTCGGGATCCCGCTTCCGCGCCAGCCGCCGGGCGTTGGCGTGGTCCGGCCTGTCGCAACGCAGAGGGGCCGGGCCGCGCGCCCTGGCGGCGGCGCGTGCGGCCCGCTTGCCGGGCCGCCTTGATAGACGTACAGAAAGTTCTCCCACACCGGCCCGGCAGTCGGTGTCCTCCGTCGGCTGATGTGCGACACGCGTCCGCCAGGTGATCTGCGACGGTGGTCGGTTTCGGCACTCTGGGCCCGACGTCTCCGCGGGGCGTCGGGACTCGGGGAGGCCGGGATTGGCGCTGGTTGTCTTGTCGGTTGTCGAGCAGCGGTTGGATGCGGTTCGTGCGGTGCTGGCCGGGTCGGATGTGACGGAGGTAGCCGCGGGCCTGGGGGTGCATCGGTCGACGGTGCATCGGTGGGTGGGCCGGTATCTGACTGAGCAGTTGGCCGGGTTTGTCGACCGGTCGCATCGGCCGCACTCTTCGCCGGGGCAGGTGGCGGAGGCAGTCGTGGTCGCTGTGGCGGAGATGCGTCGAGAGCATCCTCGGTGGGGATCGCGGCGGATCCGGTTGGAGATGCTGCGCAAGTCCGGCCCGTGGGTGGTTGAGGATCTGGCGGTGCCGTCGGAGCGGACGATAGATCGGATTCTGCAGCGGCAGGGTCTGCTGCGGGTCCGGCCCCGGAAGCGGCCGAGGGACTCGTATAAGCGGTGGGAACGGCCCGCGCCGATGCAGTTGTGGCAGGTGGACATCGTCGGTGGAGTGCAGCTGGTCAACCCGGCCACCGGTGTGCTGCGGGAGGCGAAGCTCGTCACTGCCGTTGACGACCATTCCCGGTATTGCGTGATCGCGAAGGTCGTCGAGCGGGCCACCGGCCGGGCGGTGTGTCTGGCCCTGGCGGAGGCACCGGCCCGGTTCGGGGTCCCGGAGGAGATCATCACTGACAACGGCAAGCAGTTCACCGATCGGTTCGGGAAGTATCGGCCCCGCACTGGTGAGGTGCTGTTCGACGCATCAACAGCGCCAGCGGCGAACTGACCGACGGCAAAGTGGCCGCCTACCTCGCCAAGTACGCCACTAAGGCGACCGAAGCCACCGGCCACCAGTCCACCCGCCTCACCCCCGCCACCGTCGACGACTACGCCGATCCGGAAGGCGACCACGTCGCCCGCCTCATCGACGCCTGCTGGCACCTCGGACGGCCCAGTGGCACCGACACCGCCAGCGGCGCCGCAACGGCCGGCGACCGTCAAGGCAGCCTTGACACCAGACCGAACGCCTACGCTGGGCTGCGCCGCTGGGCGCACATGCTCGGCTTCGGCGGTCACTTCCTCACCAAGGCCCGCCGCTACTCCGTCACCTTCGGCCTGCTGCGGGACACCCGCGCGACCTACCGCCGCACCGAGGACGACGGCCCCACCGACACCGTGACGGTTGGCCTTCTTACCTACGCCGGCTCCGGGTGGCTCACCGAAGGCGATGCGCTCCTGGCCAACACCGCCGCCGCCCAGCGCCGGCAGGCCAGACGCATCGGGAGGGAAGAACTCGCCCACGAAGCCTGGCTCGTCGGGGCCGCCGCATGAGCCAGAACCTCGCCCCGCGCTGGTACTCACCCGCCGAGGTTGCCGTCCTGCTCGGCTTCGGCATCTCCAAGGTCAAGATAAAGATCGCCACCGGCGAGCTGCGCTCCATCAAGGACGGCAAGTACCGCCGGATCCTCCCGGAATGGGTCGACGACTACATCCGTGACCAGGTCGAGCGGCAGGAGGCGGCCTGATGCCCGGACGTAGTCGGGCCAACGGCGAAGGCTCGATCTTCCCGTACCGCAACGGCTTCGCCGCGTACGTCTGGGTGGAGAAGCCCGACGGCAAGCGGGGCCGGAAGTGGGTCTACGGCAAGAGCCGCGAGGAGGTCCACGACAAGTGGATCAAGCTGCACGGGCAGGCCAAAGCCGGCCCGGTAGCGACGCGCTCCCCGACCGTCGGCGAGTACGCCGGCTACTGGCTGCGCGAGATCGTCAAGCCGAACCTCGCCCCCGGCAGCTACGTCACCTACGAGGTGGTGGTCCGGCTCTACCTCGTGCCAGGGCTCGGCCGGAAGCGCCTCGACAAGCTCCGGGTCAGCGACGTCCAGACGTGGATCAACGAGGTCGGGCGGACCTGCCAGTGCTGTGCCCAGGGCAAGGACGAACGGCGCAAACCCGCCCAGCGTCGCTGCTGTGCCCTCGGCCGCTGCTGCCGGGATCTGCCGTCCGCAACGAGCGTCACCCACCTGCGGACCGTGCTCCGGACGCTGCTGTCCCGCGCGATCACCGAAGGGCTGATCACCCGTAACGTCGCGTCCCTGGTGAAGCTGCCGCCGGTACGGAAGCGCAAGCGGAAGGCGTGGACGAGCGACGAGGCCCGCCGCTTCCTGGAGTCGGCCCGCGCCGACGACGACCCGCTCTACGCCGCGTACGTCCTGGTCCTGGTGCTCGGCCTGCGCAAGGGCGAGATGCTGGGGCTCACCTGGGCTGACGTTGACCTCGACACGGGGGAGCTGACCATCGATCGGCAGCTCCAACGGGTCGGTGCCGAACTGCTGCACCGGGAGACGAAGACGGCCGCCTCGGACGCCACCCTGCCGCTGCCGGACATCTGCACCGTGGCGCTCGACCGTCGCCGCGCCGCCCAGACCACCGCCCGGGACGCCGCCGGCCCGGCCTGGCACCCCTCCGACCTGATCTTCACCACCCGCTACGGCCGGCCGGTCGAGCCACGGAACTTCAACCGTTTCTGGGACCGGCGCTGCGGCACTGCCGGAGTCCGGCGGATCACCGTTCGGGACGCCCGGCGGACCTGCGCCTCGCTCCTGGCGGACCTGGACGTCCACCCCCGGGTGGCGATGCAGATCCTCCGGCACGCGCAGTTCGCCATCACGATGGAGATCTACACGGTGGTGTCGTCGGCGGCCACCCGCGACGCGCTCAAGCGGCTCGGCAGCGCACTCGACCGGTGAACGGCCTACTGCTGTACTTCGCTGCTGTACGGGCCGAGATCACGGCCCAAACGACCCCACGAAGGGCCTGTGACCTGCGGAGGAGTGGGCCGCCAGGGACTCGAACCCTGAACCTATGGATTAAAAGTCCACAGCTCTGCCATTGAGCTAGCGGCCCGCGCGCTCAGGTTACCGGAAGGCGGCCGGTTGCGGCTCTCGGCTTCCGTGCCGTCGGAAGAACCGGCAGCTCCGGGAAGGCGTGGACCTCGCCATCCTGTCCACGACGCGCGTACAGGAAAGTCAGGCCGGACGGCGCGGAGACGCCACTGCGCTTCCGGCTGTGACCCTGAGGCCCTTTTGATCTTGACGGGCTGGGGCGACATGGCCCGGCGGTCGATCCCGGGGAAGGCAAGCCGGACTCCGGTCGGACCCTACCGGAGGGCTGACGCCCGAGGTGTCCCCGATCGTGGCAGTGCCGTCCTGTCGGCCTGTCTGGGGGGTCGCCCGGCGTCGTGATCAGCGGCTCTACCAGGCACTTTGGCTGTTCGGGGCTGCCTGGGAAAGCCGCGCCATGGGAATGTAACAACTTGGGAACAACGCGAGCCGCGTTCTTGTCCGCAGTTTGTTAGCCGCCTGTACTAACCGGGTGACCTGCATTGATGACACGGGTACCACGCCGCCGGAGCCGCAGGACCGCGCGGTGGGGACCCTGCGGCGAGACCGGGTTCCGGCCCGGGTCCGCTCCGGCGAGAAGGTGCTCCCGGAGCAGGCCCGCGTGCACAACCGCGAGTTGCTGCTGCGCATGCTCTACCGGGAAGGGCCGCACAGCCGGGCGGATCTGGCGCGACGCACGGGGCTGACAAGGGTCTCGGTCTCGGACGTCGTGAGCGACCTGCTCGCGGACGACCTCGTGGTCGAGGTGGGTACGCGGGCGGGGACGCGGCCCGGGAAGCCGGCCATGATGCTCGAGTTCAACGAGCACGCCTACCAGGCGGTCGCCGTGGACCTGAGCCACTCGACGCTCTACCGGGGGGCCGTGCTCGACCTCGGCGGATCGGTGGTGGCTCGTCAGCAGGTCGAGATCGAGGGCAGCACCGGAGCCGACGCGTTGACGAAGGTCGTCGGCCTCGTCGGGGCGTTGCGCGAACAGGCGACAGCGCCGCTGCTCGGCATCGGCATCGGCACCCCGGGGATCGTGGACCTCGGTGGCGTCGTCCTCAGCGCACCCAACCTGGGATGGAAGGACCTCAACCTCCGGTCGGTGCTGACCGAGCAGTTCGGCTGCCCCGTGGTCGTGTCGAACGATGCCAACGCCACCGCGCTCGCCGAGCGCAGCTACGGCGAGAGCGCGGCGGACACCCTCCTCGTCCGGGTCGGTGTCGGCGTGGGGGCGGGTCTGCTGCTCGGCGGTACGCCCGTCCTGGGCAGCAGGTTCGCGGCCGGCGAGATCGGCCACGTGGTCGTGGACACCGGCAGCGAGCGGGCCTGTGTCTGCGGAAAGCTCGGCTGCCTCGAGACCTGGCTGTCGACCCGGCGCATCCAGGAAGACCTCTCGGAAGCTCGTACCGATGCGGAGCACACCCGGGTCCTTGCCGCTGCGGGCGAGGCACTCGGTTCCGTGCTGGCCCCGATCGTGGCCGCCCTCAACGTCTCGGAAATCGTCCTCAGCGGGCCGCACCGGGTGCTGGAAGGACCACTGGCCGCCGCGGCGATGGAAACCATCCGGCAGCGCGCCCTGACAGAGGTCCACGGCGACATCGTCCTGCGGCTCTCGGAGCTCGGCGACGACATCGTCCTGCGCGGCGCGACCGCCATGGTCATGAGTCAACAACTCGGGATCGCCTGATCCGCTGATCCGATCCCCGTCACTCAGAGCGACGCCGACCGGCGCTGGCTTGCAACAATAGAAGGGAACACGGTGCAACTAACACGCACGCTGACGGCAGCGTTTGCCGTAGTCGCTCTCGCCCTCGCCGGTTGTAGCGGTGGCGGGCAGGCGAGTGAAGCAGGCTCGTCCCAGCTCGTCCTGGGCAACAACGGCGACCTGCTGACCTGGGACCCCGCCGAGATGAAGGAAGGCGCGGTCATCCACTACGCGGAGGCCGTCTACGACCCGCTGCTCCGCAAGACGCCCGAGTCGAAGATCGAGGGCAACCTGGCCACCTCCTACGAGTACAACGCCGACCTCACCGAGCTCACCCTGAAGCTGCGCGACGGCGTCACCTTCAGTGATGGCGCCGCCTTCGACGCCGACGTGGTGAAGGTCAACCTCGAGGCGCGCAAGAAGGGGGCGGGCAGCGCCTCCGAGGGGGCCCGTGCGATCGAACGCGTCGAGGTCGTGGACAAGGCCACGGCGCGCCTGCACCTCAGCGAACCCAGCCCCGGCCTGTTGGCCGCCCTGGCGACGTACACGGGGTACATGGTGAGCCCCACGGCGCTCGGCGCGGGCAACATCGCCTCGAACCCGGTGGGCTCCGGGCCCTACACGTACGACGCGGGCGCTTCGGAGAAGGGCGTCAAGTACACGTTCAAGGCGCGCGACGGCTACTGGAACCGCGAGGCGTTCCCCTTCGAGACCGTCGTGATCCGCCCGTACGAGGAGTTCACCGCCCGGTACAACGCGCTCGCCACCGGCCAGATCCAGTTCATGTACGGCACCTCCGACATGGTGCCGAAGGCCAAGACCGACGGGCTCACCGTCAAGACGGTGCCCGGCGAGTGGCAGGGCATCATCCTCCAGGACCGCGCCGGCAAGGCGTCGGCGGCACTCGGCGACGTGCGGGTGCGGCAGGCGATCAACCACGCGCTCGACCGCAAGGCCATCCTCGAGACCCACTACGGCGGCTTCGGCCAGGTCTCCACGCAGACTTTCAACCCGTCCAGCGAGGCGTGGGTCCCGGAGCTGAACGCGCGATACCCGTACGACCCGGCGAAGGCGCGCGAGTTGCTGGCCGCGGCGGGCTACGGCAGCGGCTTCAAGATCAAGATTTCGTACAGCGAGGGTTTCATGTCTCCGCTGGTGCCGATCGTCAGCCAGTACCTGGGCGACGTGGGCATCACGGTCGAGCAGGTGCCGGTCAACGGCTTCGCCAACGGCGGCCTGGAGACCCTGAAGGGTCAGCCGGCGTTCATGCTCTCGTTCTCCACGAACATCCCGGCCTGGACGGACGTGCTGAACAAGCTCACCCCGACGTCGCTGTGGAACAACTTCAAGTACACCGACGAGACCGTCACCCGGCTGCTCAAGGAGATCCCGGCCGCGCAGGGTGACAAGCAGGCCGCCCTCTTCAAGGAGCTGAACACCCACCTCGTCGAGCAGGCCTGGTTCGCGCCGATCGTCACGCAGGAGAACGTCTACCTGTTCAAGTCGGACATCGACGTGACCATGCAGCAGGCGCAGCTCATGCCGAGTCTCCGCTTCTTCGCCCCGGCGAAGTAACCGCCGATCAACCCCGGATGGGCCGGACAACCGGCCGGCCCATCCGGTGGATCACTACAGGTCATCTGGGAGGTAGCAGGCATGCTGGGCTTCATCGGTCGGCGGTTGGCCACGGGCCTGCTGCTGGCGTTCTCCGTCGTGACGGGGATGTTCTTCTTCCTCATGCTCACCGGCTCCGACCCGGCCCGGGGCGCGCTCGGTCTCTACGCCACGGAGGAACAGGTCGCGGTAAAGCGGGAGCAACTCGGCCTCGACCGGTCGCTCGTCGAGCAGTACCTGAGCTGGCTGGGCGGGGTCGTACGCGGTGACCTGGGGGTCTCGTCCGCGCAGAACGCCGAGGTGAGCGACCTCATCGTGTCGCGGCTGCCGGTCACCGTCTCCCTCGCGTTGGGTGCCGTCCTGGTGGCCGCGGTCCTCGGCGTCGTGCTCGGGCTGCTCGCGGCGACCCGGCCCGGAACGTTCGACCGCGTACTCCAGGTGTTCATGGTGCTCGGCTTCAGCCTGCCGAACTTCTGGGTCGCGATCATCCTGGCCCTGGTCTTCGCCGTGCGACTGGGCTGGTTCCCGGCCACGGGCTACGTCCACCTGAACGACTCACCCGGCGGTTGGCTCCTGTCCATCACCCTGCCGATCGTCGCGCTGTCGATCGGTTCGATCGCCGCCATCGCCCAGCAGCTACGGAACTCCGTGATCACCGTCAACAGCCAGGACTACGTCCGTACGCTGCGCAGCCGGGGTCTCTCGCAGCGCGAGATCCTGCTCACCCACGTCCTGCGCAACGCGGCTCCGCCGGCGCTGACGATGCTCTCCCTGCAGTTCATCGCGGCGATGAGCGGCGCCGCCATCATCGAGCGGGTGTTCGGCCTCCAGGGCATCGGCGCCGTCGCCATCAACGCCTCGGGCAACAGTGACATCCCCGTGATCATGGGCGTCCTGCTCTTCACCGTGCTCGTCGTCGTGCTCGTCAATCTCGCGGTCGACATCTTCTACGCCGCACTGAACCCGAAGGTACGGAACGCATGAGCGCCGACGTGACGGCCCGCGCGGGCCTGACAGCCAGGAGATTCCGCTCCTTCCTGCGTAACCCGATGGGCGTGGTGGCGGGCGGTGTCCTGCTGGCCATCGTCGCGGCGAGCATCCTCGCGCCGCTGCTCGCCCCACAGGACCCGAACCTGGTGGTGCTCTCGGAGGCGCTCCGACCGCCGAGCGGCGACCACCCGCTCGGCACGGACGGAAACGGGCGGGACATCCTCAGCCGTCTCCTCTGGGGCGGCCGGGTGAGCCTCCAGGCGGGCACGATCATGGTCGCCGTCGCTCTCCTGTGCGGCATTCCCGCAGGTCTGCTCGCCGGCTACCACGCGAAGCGGTTCGACGGGGTGTCGAGCTGGATCTTCAACATGCTGATGTCCCTGCCGGAGATCCTCATCATCATCGTGGTGATCGCCTCCCTCGGCAGCGGCCTCGCCCCGACGATGATCACCCTTGGCGTGCTGGCGTCGCCGGACATCTTCCGGCTGACCCGGAGCGCCGTGATCGCGGTGCGCGAGGAGCTCTACCTCGACGCCGCCCGCGTCGCGGGGCTGTCCGACCTGCGCATCATCTTCCGCCACGTCCTCTCCGTGGTGCTGGGGCCGGTCCTCGTACGGTCCTCGTTCATCTTCGGCATGGCGATCATCGTCCAGTCCGGCCTGGAGTTCCTCGGTTTCGGCGACCCGCAGCGCCCCAGCTGGGGTGGCGAGCTCAGCAACGCCTTCCAGAACTTCCACCGGGCGCCCGAGCTGGTCATCGCACCCGGCGTCGCCATCGGCTGCACGGTCATGGCACTCGTGCTCTTCGGCACGGCCCTGGCGGATTCGCTGGGGGTCAGCCGCAAGCCGAAGGCCAAGCGGGCCGCGCGGTCCGCCCGCCGGGACGACCCGACGGTCGTCCAGGGCGATGCCGACCGTACGCCCGCGACCGCCCTCCCCGCGGACACCCTGCTCCGCGTCGAGGACCTGTCGGTGCGGTACGTGGCCGAGGACGGGGCCGCCAAGGACGTGGTACGGGGCGTGTCCTTGCACGTCGCGCGAGGAGAGGTGCTCGGTCTGGTCGGGGAGTCCGGCTCCGGAAAGTCCCAGACGTCCTTCGCGATTCTCGGACTCCTGCCACCCGACGCCTCCGTTTCCGCCCGGCATCTCTCCCTCGACGGTCGGTCCCTGATCGGGCTGCGCGAGGGCGAGTTGCAGAAGCTGCGCGGGCCGCAGATGGCCTACGTACCGCAGGAGCCGATGTCGAACCTGGACCCGTCCTTCACCATCGGCGCCCAGCTCACGAAGCCGATGCGGCGCAAGCTCAACCTGTCCAGGAAGGCCGCGACCGAGCGGGCCCTGCACCTGCTCGAACGCGTCGGCATTCCCGACCCCGCCCGCACGCTCGCCGCCTACCCCCATCAGCTCAGCGGAGGAATGGCACAGCGGGTGCTCATCGCGGGCGCCGTCTCCTGCGATCCCGAGCTGCTCATCGCGGACGAGCCGACCACCGCCCTCGACGTCACGGTCCAGGCGGAGGTCCTCGAACTCCTCCGCGACCTGCAACGGGAGCGCAACATGGGCCTCATCCTGGTCACCCACAACCTGGGTGTGGTCGCCGACCTCTGTGACCGGGTCGCGGTGATGCGGGACGGCCTCGTCGTCGAGCAGCAGCCGGTCGCCGAACTCTTCGCCAACCCCCAGCACGAGTACACCCGCATGCTCTTGGACGCGACCCTGGAGGACGCCCCTCCCCGCCGGTCGCGCGACGACCTTCAGGAGGCGCAGTCATGAGCACCCGCGACGATTCCGGCGCCCCGCTGCTCGACGTCCGCGACGTCAACGTCGTCTATCGCGGGTCCCGGTGGCGCAGTCCGTCCTTCCACGCGCTGCACGACGTCTCGATGCAGATCCGGGCGGGAGAAACCGTCGGCCTGGTCGGCGAGTCCGGCTCGGGAAAGACGACCCTGGGCCGCGCGTTGCTGGGGCTCGCCCCGATCAGCGCCGGCACGGTCACGTTCGACGGCACCGACATCACCCGGGCGAACCGGCGCGCCCGGCGGGCCCTGAGCCAGGACATCCAGGTAGTCTTCCAGGACCCGTACTCGTCGCTCAATCCGGCGATGTCCGTCGAGAGCATCCTCGCCGAGCCGCTCAGGGCGCAGGGGGTGCCCGGTGCCGAAGCCTCCGCGCGGATCGGTCAGCTGTTGGGCCAGATCGGCCTGGAGGCCGACGCCGGGCGACGGTACCCCCGTGAGTTCTCCGGCGGGCAACGGCAGCGGATCGCCATCGCCCGCGCCCTCGCGCTGAGGCCCCGACTCATCGTCTGTGACGAACCGGTCAGCGCCCTCGACCTCTCCACCCAGGCGCGCATCCTCGACCTGCTCATCGACATCCAGGAGCAGACCGGCGTCGCGTACCTGTTCATCTCCCACGATCTGTCGGTGGTCCGCTACATCTGCCACCGGGTCGCGGTCATGTTCAAGGGCCGGATCGTGGAGACCGGCGACGGTGACACCGTCACGTCGCGGCCGCGCCACCCGTACACGAATCGGCTGCTCATGGCGTCGCCCATCCCTGACCCGGCACGGCAGGCGGAACGCCGCCGCCAGTACGCCGCGCTCTCCTCCTGACCCCTGCAATCCGAGCAAAGGAAGTACCCGTGCAGTTCGGCTTCAGTTCCTACTCCTTCTACCAGCACCTGCGCACCAACCGGATGAGCCTCCTGGAGGTCATCGACTGGATCGGCGCCAGCGACGCCACCCACATGGAGATCGCGACGGTGTCGCTCTCCCCGGAGATCTCCAACGACACCTCCACGCTCGACCAGGACCCCGGATTCGTCCAGGAGATCAAGACCCGCGCGGCGGACCAGGGCGTCACCCTGTCCAACCTCGTCGTCCCGGCCGACCTGCTCGGCGAGAACGCCGAGAAGAACATGCAGCGGGTCAAGCGGCACATCGAGGTGGCCGCCGCGCTGGACATCAAGCTCTTCCGCCACGACGTCGCCAAGTGGGCGCACCGGGCGAAGGACATCGCCGAGTTCGAGGCGCTGCTGCCCCGCATGGTGGAGGCGTGCAAGGAGATCGCCCGGTACGCCGCCCCGTACGGCATCACCACCAGCGTGGAGAACCACGGGCTGCTGATGAACGGCGGTGAGCGCGTACGCCGGCTCATCCACCTCGTCGACGAGCCGAACTTCAAGACCACCCTCGACGTCGGCAACTTCATGTCGGTGGACGACAACCCGGTGGTGTCGGTCGCCGAGAACGCCCCGTACGCCAGCATCGTGCACCTGAAGGACTTCTACGTCCGCTCGCAGTACCCCGGCGACGGCTGGCACCACACCCCCGGCGGCAACTACCTGCTCGGCTCCATCGTCGGCTACGGCGACCTCGACATGCGCAGGATCGTGCGGGGCATCGTCGACGCCGGCTACGACGGCTTCGTGTCCATCGAGTTCGAGGGCATCGAGGAGTGCCTGATGGCCAACCCGATCGGTCTGGCCAACGCGAAGCGGCTCTTCGCCGAGGCGGAGGCGGCGAAGTGAGCCGGCTCGGCGTGGGCGTGATCGGCGTCGGGAGCATCGCGGAGATGCACCTGGGCGCGTACGCCGCCAACCCGGACGTCGACCTCGTCGGGGTGTTCGACGTCAACCAGGAGCGGAGCGCGCAGAAGGCCGAGACCTTCGGCGTGACCCGCGTGCACCCGACGCTCGACAGCCTGCTCGCCGACTCCGAGATCGACGCGGTGAGCATCTGCACGTGGAACGACAGCCACGCGGAGATCGCCACGGCGGCGCTCGACGCCGGCAAGCACGTCCTGGTGGAGAAGCCGTTGAGTCGTACGGCCGGCGAGGCCGAGGCGCTCGTCGCGGCTGTCGAGCGCAGCGGCCGGCACCTGGAGGTCGGCTTCGTCCGGCGCTTCGGCGCGAACGCCAAGGTCCTCAAGTCGTTCGTCGACAGCGGGCTGCTGGGCGACGTCTACCACGCGCGCGCGACGAACATCCGACGGCTCGGCAACCCCGGTGGCTGGTTCGCGGACCACAAGCGGTCCGGCGGGGGACCGCTCATCGACATCGGCGTGCACGTCCTGGACCTCTGCTGGTACTTCATGGGCACCCCGAAGGCCGTTACGGTCAGCGCGGTCACCCACGCCCGGCTGGGCAACCGGGCGAACGTCACGTCGTTGTCGCGGTACAAGGTCGCGGACTACGACCCGACGCAGAGCGACGTCGAGGACTTCGCCGTCGCCCTCATCCGGTTCGACAACGGGGCGTCCCTGACGTTGGAGACCAGCTACTCCCTGCACGCACTCGAGGACCGCCTCGAAGTGGCGGTCTTCGGCGAGCGCGGTGGCGCGGAACTCGAACCGAAGCTTCGGATCGCCACCGAGATGCACGACACCGTCCTCAACGTGGGACCGCAGATCGACCACCTCAGCTTCGACTTCGCCGAGGGGTTCGCCAACGAGATCGCGCACTTCGTCGCGCTGTGCCTGGGCGAGGCCGAGCAGATGGCCCCCGTCTCCCACGGCACGGAGGTCATGCGCATGCTCGACGGGATCTACGAGTCGGCGCGGGCCGGCCACGAGATCAGGCTCTCCTGACATGGTCCACGACGGAGGGGTCGTGCGGGTGGGGGTCGTGGGGTGCGGAAACGTCAGTTCCCGCTACCTGACCAACCTCGCCGGAGAACCGGCGGTCACCGTCGTCGCCTGCGCCGACGCCGACCCGGCGCGTGCGCGGGCGCTCGGCGCCGCCCACGCGGTGCCGGCGGTGCACCCGGTCGACGACCTGCTGGCTCATCCGGACGTCGACCTGGTTCTCAACCTGACCCCACCCAGGGCGCACGCCGAGGTGACCCTGCGCGCCCTGGAGCACGGCAAGCACGTCTACACGGAGAAGCCCCTGGCGACCACCATGGCCGACGGTCACCGCATCGTCGAGGCCGCCCGGGCACGGTCGTTGCAGGTCGGTACCGCGCCGGACACCTTCCTGGGAGTCGGGGCGCGGACCTGCGCGGCACTGCTCGCCGACGGCGCGATCGGCACCCCGACCTCGGTGAACGCCGCCATGATGAACGCCGGACCGGAACGGTTCCACCCCGAGCCGGAGTTCCTCTACCAGGAGGGTGCCGGGCCCCTGTTCGACATCGGTCCGTACTACCTCACGGTGCTGACCGAACTCATGGGTTCCGTCGTCCGGGTGGGGGCGCTGGGCGCGACCGCGCGTACCGAGCGTGTCGTGTTGACCGGACCCCGCGCGGGGTCGACCTTCAGCGTGCGGACACCCACCCACCTCACCAGCGTCCTGGAGTTCGCCAGCGGCGCCCTGGGCACGCTGGTGACCAGCTTCGACGTCGTGGCGACGCGTACGCCGCACCTCGAGATCCACGGCACCGAGGGCACGATCGTCGCGGCGCAGGCCAACTCGTGGGGTGGCCCCGTGCTGCTCAGGGGATCGGGCGGTACCGACTTCGTCGAGGTGCTTCCCGACCCGCGCGAGTCCGACGGATTCATGGGGATGGGCCTGGTCCAGATGGCCAGGGCCATCCTGGCGGGCCGGCCCGCGCTGGCCTCGGCGACCCGGGGGCTCCACGTCCTCGAGGTGCTCACAGCCATCGCCGCCGGCGCCCGGGCGGGTGGGGGCTTCACGACGATCAGTTCGCGGCTGGAGACCCCTGGCCGACGTGACACGGGTGTCGTCGGGTGAGGGCCGGCCGGGCGCGGGCAACCGCCGCCGGAGACGCCTGCCCACGGTGGGCGGGCGTCTCCGGCGCGCCGAGTTCTTGCTGGCTGTGCAACACCTTCCAGGCGGCGTGACACCTCGCTGGCCCGTTCCAGCCCTCTGACTCACATCGAGCATGTTCACTTTGATGATCCTGGATGGTAGCGTCCTGGAAACATTGCAAGGACTTGCATCGTTCGATGGTCGGTGGACGGGCCCGCTGCCGACCTCCTCGCCCCACACCCCGCCCCCCGCGAGGAGGTCTTTCGCATGAACCCCCAATCGCGCTCCACGCCGCTCACCGCGGCCCCGGAGCCGAGGACGACCACCCGACCCGCACCACGACGTCTCGCCCTGCTCGTCGCGATGCTTGTCGGCCTGACCGGCGTACTGCCCTCGGGCCTGGTCACCGCACCGGTGGCCCAGGCCGCGATCGACGGGCAGTCGCTGGGCGCGCGCTACAACGGGGCCGCCAGCGAGATCACCTTCCGCGTCCGCTCGGCGACGGCCACCCGGATCGCGCTCTACCTCTACAGCGCCGCCACCGGGGCGCAGGAACGGGTCAGCTACGTGCTGACCGGCAACAGCGGCATCTTCGCCAAGACGGTAACCGTCGCCGAGTTGAACCGCCTCGGCATCACCGGCACGGTCTACTACGGCTACCGCGCCTGGGGACCGAACTGGCCGTACCACACAAGCTGGACGAAGGGATCGACGGCGGGATTCGTCTCCGACGTCGACGCCGCCGGCAACCGGTTCAACCCCAACAAGCTGCTGATCGACCCGTACGCGCGGGAGATCAGCCACGACCCGCAGACGCCGAGCCGTCCCGACGTGGCCGGCTACCGCAGCGGTGCCAACCGCGCGGTCGACACCGGCACGTTCGCCCCCAAGGGCATCGTCCTCACGCCCACGGCCGGCGGATTCGGCACCAAGCCCACCCGGGCGCTCAAGGACGACATCGTGTACGAGGTGCACGTACGCGGACTCACCAAGAACGACCCCACGATCGCGTCGGCGTACCGCGGCACCTACCGGGGCGCCGGGCTCAAGGCCGCCTACCTCGCGTCGCTGGGTGTGACGGCGGTGGAGTTCCTGCCCCTCCAGGAGACGCAGAACGACACCCACGACGTCGACCCGACCAGCACCGCCGGCGACAACTACTGGGGTTACATGACCCTCAACTACTTCGCCCCCGACCGGCGCTACGCCTACGACAAGTCTCCCGGCGGTCCCACGGCCGAGTTCAAGGCCATGGTGAAGGCGTTCCACGACGCCGGGATCAAGGTGCTCGTGGACGTGGTCTACAACCACACCGGCGAGGAGGGGCCGCAGGGCGACAAGTTCACCTACAACCTGTTCTCCTGGCGCGGCCTGGACAACCCCACCTACTACTCGCTGACCGGCGACCGGCAGAGCCCCTGGGACAACACCGGTGTCGGCGGCAACTACAACACCTTCAACCCCGCCGCGCAGAACCTCATCGTCGACTCCGTCGCCTACTGGAAGGACACGCTCGGCGTCGACGGCTTCCGGTTCGACCTGGCGTCCGTGCTGGGCAACACCTGCCAGCACGGCTGCTTCAACTACAGCCGTACCGACCCCGGCACCGCACTGAACCGCCTGGTCGCCGAGATGTCCGCGCGCCCTGCCGGCGGTGGGGCCGGCGTCGACTGGATCGCCGAACCGTGGGCCATCGGCGGAAACACCTACCAGGTCGGCAACTTCCCGACCGGCTGGTCGGAATGGAACGGTATCTACCGCGACACCCTCCGCCGCGACCAGAACAAGATGGGCGTCGACGCGGTCACGCCCGCCACCCTCGCCGACCGGTTCGCCGGCTCGTCCGACCTCTACGGCGACGACGGCAGGCGCCCCTGGAACTCGGTGAACTTCGTGGTCGCCCACGACGGGTTCACGCTGCGGGACCTCTACGCCTGTAACAGCAAGAACAACAACCAACCATGGCCGTACGGTCCGTCCGACGGCGGATCCGACGACAACATCTCCTGGGACCAGGGCGGCGTGGCCGCCGACCAACGCAGGGCGGCCCGCAACGGTCACGCGTTCCTCATGCTGTCGGCGGGCACCCCGATGATGACCGGCGGCGACGAGTACCTGCGCACCACCGGTTGCAACAACAACCCCTACAACCTGGACTCCAGCGCGAACTGGCTGGACTGGACCCCCGACGCCGACCAGACGACCTTCGCCGCCTTCACCAGCCGGCTGCTCGCCTTCCGCAAGGCACACCCCGCCCTGCGACCGGCGAACTTCTACACCGCCGCCGACACCAACGGCAACGGACTGGGCCAGCTCGAATGGTTCACCCCGGCGGGCACGGCACCGGACGGTGCGTACTGGGGCAACGCGAACAACCACGCGCTGGCCTGGCGCATCGACGGCAGCGAGTTCGGCGACTCGGGTCTCTACGTCGCCTACAACGGCTGGTCCGGCAACGTGACCTTCACCCTGCCCGCCCCGCCGCCGGGCAAGCAGTGGTACCGGGTCACCGACACCTCCACCTGGGCCGAAGGACCCAACCAGGTGGCCAGCCCCGGCAGCGAGGCCCTGATCGGTGGCGCCGCCACCACGTACGGCCTGGGTGGGCGGGCACTGCTGCTGCTGATCGCCCGGTAGTCGCCCGTCGTGGAGGGCGGGGACACCCGCCCTCCACGACGGATCCGGGGGTACGGGAGTCGGTCAGGCCCGGCCGGCGGCGCGGGCGACGAACGCGCGCCAGGCCGTGGGGGCGAAGGTGAGGGCCGGGCCGGACGGGTCCTTCGAGTCGCGGACGGCGACCACGCCGGGCAGATTGTCGGCCACCTCGACGCAGTTTCCACCGCTCGCGCCGCTGCGGGTGGACTTGCGCCACCGGGCGTTATTGAGGTCCATGATGACTCTCTACTTCCTTGAGTAGGTCGATGGACTGCCGGCGAGGCAGAGCCTCGTTCCGCACGCTTTCCCACCGGGCTTGAAGCGTAGCTACGTCATCGTCCTTGTCGATCACAACACCGGCAAGCTGGTTCTCAAGGTGTCCGACCCAGACACCCTCGCCGGAGCGGGCCAGGGCGAACGGTCCCGACAAGCCGACGTGTAGGCCGCTCCCCGCTGGGATCACATGCACATGAACGTGCGGCAGCTCGGCTCGGGCGATCAGGTGCGCGATCTGTTGTGCCATGGTCCCGCCGATGTCATTGCCCGAGCGGCGCAGCGCTGCCTCGTCCAACACCGCGACGAACTGCGGTGGCCGGTCGCCTGTCAGGATCTTCTGGCGCTCCATGCGAGCCGAGAGGCGTTGCTCCACCTCGTCGCTGGTGAGGATGTCGACGGAGCGCAGCACAGTGCGGGCGTAGTCCTCGGTCTGGAGTAGACCCGGGATCAGGTTCGGCTCGAAGTAGCGGAGTTGGGTGGCGGCGCGTTCGGCGTCGAGCCAGGGCAGGAACCAGGACGGAGCGCCGACGCTGGCGATGAGCCGTTCGAACAGCCCGCCGGTCTTCAGGGCCCGATCGGCGCCCTTGATGAAGTCCATCGTCAGCGCCCGGGTGCCGCTCTCGACGGCGCTGACGTGCGAGGCGCTGAAACCCGAGCCCCTGCCGAAGGTCTCCTGCGTCATGCCGGCGGCACCCCGGGCGCGGCGGATCTCGGCCACGACGAAGGCGGCCAGCGGACTCGGTACGTCGGCCATTCAGGGCCTCCCGATTTGAAGATCGACTACTCATGGCGCCTCCGGTCGGGCCTGGACTCGGCCAGCTCGGCCCGGACGCGCACACAGCCTTCCGAGCGTAGTCGCCTCCACAGCAGAGTGTCACCAGCGAGGGGTGTCCGTGGAGCGCTGGCCGGGGGCGCCCTCGCGGGGCCGCCCGGGCGAGCGTCCGGCGGGCGGCCCCTTCCAGGAGTGGCGGGCCGGCGGGTGGGAGCTGGACGTGGTGGTCGACAGGCCAGGTGGGGCGCGGGCGATCGTGCCGGGTGAGGTCGTCCGCGTACCGGAGGACTCCTACCGGTTCGGCATCGGGACCCTGACGATGTACGTCATCGAGGTCCTCGAAGCCGAGCCGTTCGAGGGCGCGGAGTGGGTCGAGCTGCGCGGTCGGGAGTTCGCCCCGGACGGCACGCTCCGGCCGCGCGAGCGGTACGCCTCCGTCCGCGTGGACCGGGCGACGGTGGCGCGGGGGCCGGCGCGATGACCCGGCGGCGCGACCATCTGCCGTCCCGTCCCACCTGGCGGTGTGCGGTCTGCGGGATCGCCTGGCCCTGCTCGGCGGCGAAGCTGCGTCTGCTGGGCGAGTACCGCACCGACCGGACCGCACTGCTGGTCTACCTGGCGACTCTCCAGGAGGAGGCCGCCGGCCAACTGGCCGAACTGGACGGCCCCCGCCCCCACCTCGACCTCGCCGACCGCTTCACCGCCTGGGCCCGCCCCAACGCTCCCTAACCCGCCCCGCCCCGCCCGCCCCGCCCCCCGCCCCCCGCCCCCTCTCGCCAGCGATCATGCAGTTCTGGCCCCGACAAAAGGAGCAAAGCGCACTTTTGGGGGGCCGAAACTCCATGATCGCGGAACGGAGAGGCCGAAAGTCCATGATCGCGGAACGGGGGAGGGTCGAAAGTGCATGGTCGACGGATCGGCCCGGCGTGGGGAGCGGGGAACGGGGGTGGGGCGGGGGTGGGGCGGGGGTGGTGAGATGGCGGTGGGGAGGTCATCGTGATCGAGATTGTCCGTATCGCTGCCCTGGCCGGGGCGACCCTGACCACCGGGTTGGTGGCGGGGCTGTTTTTCGCGTACACCTGCTCGGTGATGCCGGGTCTGGCCGCGACCGACGACCGGACGCTGGTCGGGACCATGCAGTCGATCAACAGGAAGATCCTCAACGGTTGGTTCCTGGGCGCCTTCATCGGGGCGCTGTTGCTGCTCGTCGTGGCCGGCGCCGCGCACCTGGGCCGGGGTGGCCCGGTCCTGTTCTGGATCGTCGCCGCGCTGGTCTGCTACCTGGTCACCTTCGGGGTCACCATGCGGCTCAACGTGCCGCTCAACGATCGACTGGAGGCCGCCGGCCCGGTGGACCGGATCACCGACCTGGCCGAGGTGCGGGGCTGGTTCGAGCGGGCCTGGGTGCGGTGGAACCTCGTCCGCACGCTCTCCTCGGTGGCCGCGTTCGCCTGCCTGATCGCCGCGCTGCTGGTCCGGGGTGGGTGAGCACCGCCGAGCCGGGGCGCGATTGACTCGCGGCTGACCGGGTACGGGGCGGGCATGCGGATCGTGGTGGTGGGGGCGACCGGCAACGCTGGTACCGCCCTGTTGCGCCGGCTGCGCCGGGAGCGCGGGGTGGAACTCGTCGGGGTGGCCCGCCGGCTGCCCGGCCCGGACTGCGGCGAGCCGTACGACCAGGTGGAGTGGCACTCCTGCGACATCGGGCTGCCCGGCGCGCCCGGCCAGCTCGCCGAGATCCTCGCCGGCGCCGACGCGGTGGTGCACCTGGCCTGGCAGATCCAGCCCAGCCACGACCAGCGGGTGCTGCGCCGGACCAACGTGGGCGGCAGCACGGCGGTGATCGAGGCGACGGTCCTCGCGGGTGTGCCGGCCCTGGTGTACGCGTCGTCGGTCGGCACCTACGCGTCCGGCCCGAAGGACCAGCCGGTCTCGGAGCGCTGGCCGGCGACCGGGGTGCCCGGCTCGTCGTACAGCGTGCACAAGGCCGAGGTGGAGGCGCTGCTCGACCGGGCCGAGCGGGAGCACCCGGGGCTGCGGGTGGTGCGGCTGCGGCCCGGCCTGAACTTCCAGCGGGCGGCGGCCACCGAGATCTCCCGCTACTTCCTCGGCCCGTTCGTGCCGACCCGGCTGCTCCGCTTCGGCCGGATCCCGCTGGTGCCGGCGAACCGGCGGCTGCGGATGCAGGCGGTGCACACCGACGACGTCGCCGACGCGTACGCCCGGGCGGTCCTCGGTGACGCGCGCGGCGCGTTCAACGTCGCGGCGGACCCGGTGCTGACCCCGGAGCTGGTGGCCCGGCACTTCCACGGCTGGACGGTGCCGGTGGCCGCCCCGGTGCTGCGCGCCGCCGCCGCGCTGACCTGGCGGGCGCGGCTGCAACCGATCGACGCCGGCTGGGTGCGGCTGGCGCTGCACGCGCCGCTGATGTCGAGCGAGCGCGCCGAGACGGAGCTGGGCTGGCGCCCGCGCCACGACGCGGTGAGCGCGTTGAAGGAACTCTTCGCCGGCATGGCCGAGGGGGCGCACACGGCCAGCCCGCCGATGTCGGCGACCGCCGAGCGCCCCGGCCGCCCCGCCGTCGCGCTCCGTGCCCGCAGCGTCGGCCACGGCAATCCCTACTGAGCCGCCGGCCGTGGTCTCAAGGCCCCCGGACGGGCGCGGTCAGAAGTCGGCGACGACGTAGGGGACCTGGCGGGGGAAGAGGCGGCGCAGCTCCGTCGCGGCGTCGGCCGGCACCTCGCCCAGCCCGCGCAGGCCCACCTCCACCGGGTCCAGCACCCCGTACGCCAGGGCGGAGACACCGGCGGCGGTCAGCGTGGCGGCCGGCGGCGAGCCTGCGGTGGCGGCGGTGCCGCCGATCAGCTCCAGCGTGCCGGTCGTGCCGTCCAGCAGGTACGACCCGGCCAGCCAGCGGTCACCGGTCAGCTCCACCCGCACCCGGCCGGGCCCGGCGGGCAGCCCCGCCAGCGCGTCGACCGAGAGCAGCCGGGCCATCGGCGCGGCGGCACTCGGCCGGGCCACCCGCGCCTCGACGTGCACGGCAAGGTCGGTGAGCCACAGCTCGGGCAGCTCGTCGGCGGCCACCTGGACGGTGATCCGCTCCACCTGGTCGACGTGCCGGCCGAAGAACTGCAACATCAGCATCCGGGCGACCGGGTCGGTGGCGAGCAGGTCGTCGGCGACGAGCGTGCCGCCGTGGTCGTCGATCCGGTAGAGGACCGCGCCGGTGACCTTGCCGCCGGAGCGGGCCGTGAGCAGCCAGTGCTCGTCCCGGTCGCGCAGCCCCACGTCCCGGTAGCTGGGGAAGATCGCGAAGCCGTGCCGCTCGTTCAGGCACCGCTCGGTGAACGCACGCCACCCCTGGTAGCCGTCGCCGATCCGCCCCCAACCCACCTCGCCGGGCAGGTCGGCGGCGAGCAGCTCGCCCAGGTCGGCCGGCGAGAACGCGACCGTACGCGGCTTCGGCAGCCCCACGTAGCCGAACCGGGCGTAGAACGACGGCCGGAACGGGTAGAGCGCGCTGAGCTGGTGTCCCTCGTCGCGCATCTCGTCGAGGAGCTGGTGCAGCAGCGTGCGTACGTGCCCCTGCCGGCGGGCCAGCGGGTGGCTGGACACCCCGGCGACGCCCGCCATCGGCAGCACCTCGCCGCGCAGGTTCTGCCGCATCGGGATGGCCGAGGCGGCGGCCAGCGTGGTGCCGCCCTCCTCGACGACAAGCGTCCGGTTGCCCTTGTTGTAGGGCAGGTAACCACGGAACTCCTCCGCCCGCGCCGCGCTGCGCGGCGACGCCTCGAAGGCGTACGCGCCGAGCGCGAAACTGGTGGTCAGTCGTTCCTCGGCGGTCACCTGGCGGACGCTCATCCGCCCATCCCATCCCGCCCCGGCGGTCCTCGCAACCGCAATCCCCGGCGATCCGGCTCAGACGGCCGTGACGTCGGAGACCACGACTGTGACGTTGTCCGGCGCGCCGGCCTGGTGGGCCAGCTTGACGAGCTGTTCGCCGCACTGCTGGCGGTCGCCGTACGTGGTGAGCGCGGCGGCGATCGCGGCGTCCTCGACATAGTCGGAGAGGCCGTCGCTGCACAGCAGCAGCCGGTCGCCGGCGACGACAGTGAGCACCCCGACCGCCGGGGGCGTGTCCGAGCCCTGCACCGCCCGGGTCACCAGCGACCGCTGCGGGTGGTGCCGCGCCTGCTCGGGCGAGAGGGCACCCTGGTCGACAAGCGCCTGGACGAAGGTGTCGTCCCGGGTGAGCTGGGTCAGCTCCCCGCCGCGCAGCAGGTAACAGCGGGAGTCGCCGACCTGGGCCAGCACCAGCGCGTCACCGGCCAGCAGGGCGGCGGTCAGCGTCGTACCCATGCCGTCGCGTGCCGGGTCGACGGTGATGGCGGCGTGGATGCGCTGGTTGGCGGTGCTCACCACGGCCCGCAGCGCGTCGGCCGCCTCGTTGGGGGTGGTCGGCGGGCTCAGCTCGTCCAGGATGCGGATGACGATCTCGCTCGCCACCTCGCCCGCGGGCAGGCCGCCCATGCCGTCCGCGACCGCGACGAGGCGGTCACCGGCGAGGGCGGAGTCCTCGTTGTTGGCGCGAACCAGGCCGATGTCGTTGAGGATGGCCGAGCGGAGGATCAGCGTCATGGGGTCAAGCTTGCCAAGAACACCCTCCCGCCGTCTCTACGCACTACTGCGTAGGGTTGGGGAATGATGCCGGTGTCGATGGTCGGACGCGCCGGTGAGCTGGCCGAGCTCGACCGGGCGTGGTCCACCGTGGTCGCCGCCCGGCGGCCCGCGCCGACCGTCGCGGTGATCACCGGTGCCGCCGGAGTGGGCAAGTCCCTGCTGGTCGCGGCCGCCCTGGACGCGTTCGCCCCCCGGCCGGCGGTGGTGCTCTCCGGCGCCGCCCGGGTGCACAGCCCCGCCCCGTACGACTGGCTCGCCGCCGTCCTCACCGGCCGGGACACGAGCCGGCTCGACCTTCCGCCGGACGCGCTGGCCTGGCTCGCCCAGCAGCCGACCGCGCCGCGCGAGCGCTACGCGCCGGGCACCCTGCTCCGGCTCGCGGTGCGCGTCGTCCGGCTGCTGGTCGGCTCCGGCCCGGCCGTGCTGGTGGTGGAGGACCTGCACGCCCTCGATCCGGCCAGCCTCAACCTGGTCGGCGAGCTGGCCACGGCCACCGACCTGCCGGCGTTGCTGGTGGTGGCCAGCCGGCCCGCCGAGGACGCGGTCGCACCGGACCTCGCGGTCCGCGCCCTGGCCCGGTTCTGTGGCGTCCGGGGCGCCGTCCGCCAACATCTCGGACCGTTGGTCCCGGCCGAGGTGGCCGAGGTGCTGACCCAGGTGTACGCGGACCCGCGCCCGTCCGGCCGGCTGGTGCGCGCCGTCTGGCGACGCACCGGCGGCAACCCGTACGCGCTGACCGAGCTGCTCGCCGCGCACGCCGGCCGGGGCCCGGAGGCGCTGCTCCGGCCGGCACCGGCTCCGCACCCGCCGGTGGTGGCGCCGCGTCGCCCGGCCGACCCGGTCGACGCCGAGCTGACCGGGCGGGAGATCGAGGTGCTGGACTGCCTGGTCGCCGGGATGTCCAACAAGCAGGCGGCGCGGGCGCTGGGCATCTCGGTGCGTACGGTCACCGTGCACGTGTCCAACCTGCTGCGCAAGACCGGGTCGGCGTCGCGTACCGAGGCGGCGATCTGGGCTGTGCAGCGGCGGCTGCCGGTGTCGACGCCTGTCGACGGCTGAGCACCCGCCCGCCCGGTTGAGGTGTAAGGAAGGGCCCCTTGCTAACGCTATGCGTTAGCAAGGGGCCCTTCCTTACACCTGGCGTCACCGCCGGGGGTAGCGGAGCAGGAGGCTGGCGGCGACCTGCTCGTCGCCGACGGCGGCGTACACGTGCGGCACGTCGGAGGTCCAGCGCAGGTGCCCGCCGGCGGCCGCGGTCAGCGGCGCGTCGGCCGGGCCGGCCCGCAGCACGCCCGCGAAGACGGTGACGTGCTCGGTGACGCCCCGCTGGTGCGCGGGGGAGAGCTGCTCCGGGCCGGGCGCGACAAGCATCCGGTACAGCTCGTAGGTGGCGTCGGCGTCCTCGAAGACCTCCAGCAGCGTGGCGCTCACCGCCGCGCCGCGGACGGTCGGGCCGGCGGCCGGGCCGGAGAGCACGGCCGTCAGCGGTACGCCGAGCTGCGCGGTGATCGCGTAGAGCGTCTCCAGGGTCGGGTTGCGGGTGCCGTTCTCCAGCCCGGAGAGGGTCGCCTTTCCCACCCCGGCCAGCCGGGCCAGGGTGGACAGCGACATCCCCCGTTCCTCGCGCAGGGCGCGGACCCGGCGGCCGACGGCCCCGGCACCCGGGTCGGGGGCCGAACGGTGGACTGGTGACGTCTGCGGCACCCCGCTATGGTGCTACAGGTTTGTGTTCCGTAAACGGAACGATCGGGGGCGGGGATGGCAGGACTGTCGCAACCGGTGCTGGCGGGCGTGGTGACCGCGCTGGTGGGATTCGCCAGCTCGTTCACTGTGGTGCTGGCCGGCCTGCGGGCCGTCGGCGCCTCCGACGCGCAGGCCGCCTCCGGGCTGCTCGCGGTGTGCCTGGCCTCCGGGGTCTCCGCCGTCTGGCTTGGCCTGCGGCACCGGATCCCGATGAGCGTCGCCTGGTCCACCCCGGGGGCGGCGCTGCTCGCCGCCACCGGCACCGTTCCCGGCGGGTGGCCCGTCGCCGTCGGCGCGTTCCTCGTCTCGGGTGTGCTGATCGTGGCCGCCGGGCTGTTCCCGGCGCTCGGGCGGGCCGTCGCGGCGATTCCCCGGCCGATCGCGGGCGCGATGCTCGCCGGGGTCCTGCTGCCGCTCTGCACCGCGCCCGTCCGCGCCCTGGTCGAGGTGCCCCGGCTGGCCGTTCCCGTGGTGCTGGCCTGGCTGCTGCTGCACCGGTTCGCCCGGCGGTGGGCGGTGCCGGGCGCGCTGGCCGTCGCGGTGGCGGCGATCGCGTCGACCACCCCGGTCACCGGCCTCGGCGGAGCGCGGCTGCTGCCCACGGTCGAGCTGACCACCCCGGCCTGGAGCGTCTCCGCCATCGTCGGCCTGGCCCTGCCGCTCTTCCTGGTCACCATGGCCGCGCAGAACGTGCCCGGGACGGCGGTGCTGGTCGGCTACGGCTACCGGCCGCCGCTCGGCGCCGCGCTGCGGGCCACGGGGCTGACCAGCATGGCCGCCGCTCCCGCCGGGGGCCACGCGGTCAACCTCGCCGCGATCACCGCCGCGCTGGCCGCCGGCCCGGACGCCCACCCGGATCCGGACCGCCGGTGGATCGCCTCGGTCACCGCCGGGATCGGGCTGGCCCTGCTGGGGCTGGGCGCCGGGGCGGCCACAGCGCTGGTCGCCCTCGCCCCGCCGGTGCTGATCGAGGCGGTGGCCGGTTTGGCCCTGCTGGGCGCGCTGGCCACCGCGCTCACCTCGGCGCTGGCGGAGCCGGCCGCCCGGGAGGCCGCGGTGGTCACCTTCGTGGTGACCGCCTCCGGGGTGACCCTGGCCGGCGTGGGCGGCGCGTTCTGGGGCCTGGTCGCCGGAGCGCTGATGCTCCTGCTCTTCCGCGACCGCTCCGCCGGGCCCGCGCCCGAGCCCGCGCCGGCTCCGACCGAGCGGCAGGGCTCACTCCTCCGGCGCTAGGTTCCCGGCGGGGACGTCGAGGCGTACCCGGCCGTCGGCGACGGTGGCGATCTGTTCGGCGAGCACGTAGACCGCGCCCGTGCGGACCAGGTCGGTGGTGACCTTCAGGTAGCCGCTGTGCAGCAGGCGGGCGGCCAGGTCGGCCGGCACGTCCGGCTCCTCGACCGCCGTCGACTCGATCAGCTCGTCCAGGCTGCTGCCCGGGTCGGCGGTCGTCGCCTGCACGGTCACCGCGTTGGGGTCGCCCCGCTGGACGAGGTCGACGGTGCCCACCTCGGTGCCGTCGACGTCGATCACCCGCATGCCCGTGGTGACCCGGGAAACTGTCGCCTGCCGCTCGGTGCCCTGCTGCTCCATCCCGGGGCGGTTCCCGGCCCCTGCTCCGGCTAAACCATCGTCGAGATCATGGACAGTTGTCGCTCGGGCCGAACGGCAACTGTCCAAGATCTCGTGCTGGCGGTGAGTCACGGCTCCGGGGACCAGGCGGTCGGGGGGCGGGGGGAGAGTTCGCGCCACGTGTCGGTGCCGTGGAGCAGCGCCCGGACGGTCTCCTCGGCGTCCTCGGCGGTGTCGTACTCGTAGAACCGGGAGACGCCCTCGGAGCCGCCGGCACGCTGCTCGACGTGCCACCGGTCGGCGTCCACCCGGAGGAAGACGTCCCGCCGGGCCAGTCGGCCCCATTTCCCGTTCCACCAGTGCTTTCGCTGCTCCATGGCGGGGACTCTATCGAACATGCGTACGAAAAAAGCGGGCCCCTGCGGGATTCCCGCAGGGGCCGATGTGCGTGTGCCGGGTTCAGCGCCCAGTGGGCGGTTCCTCCCGGCGCCGGAGCACGTCGTCGAGCGCGCTCCGCTGCTGCCCGGGGGCGGTGTGGCCGGCGGCCACCAGGGCGTCCCGGATCTCGGTGAGCAGCCGGACCTCCTCGCTCGGCGCCTTCGGCGGCGGCTCCTCGCCCCGCTTGCGCCGCTCGGCCAGCTTGTTCATCGGGAACACCACGAGGAAGTAGAGCGCCGCCGCGGTGAGCAGGAAGGTGATCAACGCGTTGACGAACGCCACCCAGTCGAACGGGATGTTCCGGAAGGTCGGCGTCGAGCCGGCGAGGCCGTTCTCGCTGCCGGTGAGCAGGGCGATGAGCACCCGGACGAACGGTTCCAGGAACGACTTGGTGAGCTGGGTGACCACGCCCGTGAACGCGGCGCCGATGACGACACCGACCGCCAGGTCGACGACGTTCCCGCGCATGATGAAGTCTTTGAAGCCCTTGAGCATCCGTACTCCCGAGGTGTCCGGTCTTCCGTCCGGCACAACCTATGCCCCGGGCGAGGGCTCCAGAAAAGCGCCGGCCTCGATCGCCGCCCGGCCCGGGTCGCCGGCCCGGATCGCCTCGACCAGCCGGGAGTGGTCGACGTAGCGCTCCGGCTCCAGCGCGTCACCCATCGACTGGGTGATCGTGCTGCGCAGCGCCGCCCCGACCGAGGCGTACAGCTCGGCGAGCATGCCGTTGTGCGCCGCCGCGACCACGGCGGTGTGCAGCGCGGCGTCGGCCTCCACGAACTCGTCGACCCGGCCGCCGCGCCAGGCCGCCTCGCGGGCGGCGAGCGCGTCGTCCAGGGCCGCCAGGTCCTCGGTCGTACGCCTCAGCGCGGCGAGCCGGGCGGCCTCGACCTCGAAGGCGCGGCGCACCTCGACCACCTCGGCCATCCGGTCGTCGGTGAGCCGGCGGGCCACCACCGGGGCCAGCTCGTCGGTCGAGACGACGTACGTGCCGGAGCCCTGCCGGCACTCCAGCACCCCGGCGTGCACCAGCGCCCGGACCGCCTCGCGGACCGTGTTGCGCCCCACGCCGAGCGCCGCGACGAGCTGCGGCTCGGTGGGGATCCGCCCGCCCACCGGCCACTCGCCGCCGAGGATCCGCTCCCTGAGCTGCGCGATGGTCTGCCGCACCCGGTGCCCCCGGGGCGGCGCGGTGGCGGAATCAACCGGCGGTGGCACTGGTTACATCACCTGCCCGAAATTCATCCCATGATTGTAGGTTCGGACTCATGACCCCGCCACCCATCGCCGCCCCGGCCGCCCCCGTCGACTCCGGCGCCGTGGCGGGTGCGGACGTGCGGTCCCCCCGCGCCGCCAACCCGGTCACCGGCGGCCTGCTCGTGCTCGTCGGCATGCTGCTCGTGGCGCTGAACCTGCGGGCCGCGATCACCAGCCTGGGTGCCCTGCTCGACGAGGTGCGCGGCGGCCTCGCGCTCTCCGGCGCGCTCGCCGGGTTCGTCACCACCCTGCCCGCGCTGGCCTTCGCCGCCTTCGGGGCGCTCACCCCCCGGCTGGTCCGCCGGCACTCCCCGGCCCGCGTGCTGGTGGTGGCGATGCTGATCCTCGCCGCCGGGCAGCTCGTCCGCGTCGCCACGGGTTCCCCGCTGGTCTTCATCGCCGGCAGCGCCCTCGCGCTGGCCGGGATCGCGGTGGCGAACGTCCTGCTCCCGCTGCTGGTCAAGCAGTACTTCCCGCACCGCGTGGGGCTGGTCACCGGGGCGTACTCGATGACGTTGACCGTGGGCTCGACGGTGGCCGCCGCGGCGGCGGTGCCGGTGGCCCACCTGTTCGGCTCCTGGCGGGCCGGGCTCGCCGTCTGGGCCGGGCTGGCCCTGGTGGCCGTACTCCCGTGGGTGCCGCTGGCGCTGCGGGCGCGCGCGGCCCGGCGGGCGGAAACCCGGGCGGTGGCGGCGGCCCGCCCGAGCCGGATCCGGCCGGGACGGACCCGGCTCGGCTGGGCGATGGCGGTGTACTTCGGCACGCAGTCGCTGGGCGCCTACGCGATCATGGGCTGGCTGGCCCAGCTCTTCCGCGATGCCGGCTACCGGCCGCAGGACGCCGGCCTGCTGCTCGCCGGGGTGACCGCGCTGGGCGTGCCGATCGCGCTGCTGATGCCGACCCTGGCCGGCCGGCTGCGCTCGCTGCGCCCGTTGGTGCTGACACTCTCCGCCGCGATGGTGGTGGCCTACGCCGGGCTGGCCGCCGCGCCGCACGCCGGGGCGCTGGTCTGGATGGTGCTGCTCGCGATCGGGCAGAGCGCCTTCCCGCTGGTGTTGGCCACCATCGGGCTGCGCGCCCGGACCACGGAGGGGACGGTGGCGCTGTCCGCGTTCAGCCAGAGCGTCGGCTACCTCATCGCGGCCCTGGGGCCGTTGCTGGTGGGCGTCCTCTACGAGACGACCGGCGGGTGGACCGCCCCGATCGGGTTCCTGCTGGTGGCGCTCGCCGTGCAGACCGGGGCGGGCATGGTGATCGCCCGTCCCCGGCACATCGAGGACGAGGCGTGACGCGGGACCGTCAGGAGGAGGCCGGTGTCGGTTCGCCGGCCACGGCCTGCTCGACCGTCGGGTAGGTGTGCAGCACCTCGACGAGGCCGCTCACCTCGAGGATGCGGAGCACGCCCCGCTGGGGGGCGGCCAGCCGCACCACGCCGCCGGCCTCGTCGCAGCTGTTCTTGGCACGGACGAACACCGACAGGCCCGTGGAGTCGCAGAACGAGACGTTCGCCAGGTCGAAGACCAGCCGGCTGCGGCCCTTGTCGAGCAGATCGGTGATCTGGTCCTGCAACTGCGGCGCGGTCGCCATGTCCAGCTCGCCCGCGACCGATACGACCACCACGTCGCCACGTTGTTCCGTGTGCACCGTCAAGGACATTCGCCAGACCTCCTGTTATCGGGGAAACGGTATCCCACGATCGGGGGGGTACGCAGAACAGGATCGGGTGTCCCGTGATACCCGGCATTCGTTTGCCGTGCGGCAACTAGTGCGCGGACCTCCGGTGATAGAGTCCGCCGTCCAGGTCGAGAGGGGTTTGCCATGGCGCTGAGCGCCGACGAGAGCACCCGGTTGGCGAATCTGCTGACGGGTCACGCCAAACAGATCACGCAGCGCTGGACGGAGATCGTCGCCACGTCCCTGCGCGGGCGACTCAGCCAGGCGGAGCTGCGCCGGCAGGTGCAGGAGCTGCACGGCAGCATTGTCGCGGCCAGCGAGGGTGCCGTCGACCTCGACTCCGAGCAGGCCACGGAGCTGCGCGCGGTGCTCTCGGAGCTGTCCCGGGGCCGCGCCCGCCAGGGCTTCTCCGCCTCCGAGACCGCGATCAGCGTGTTCGCGCTCAAGCAGGCGTTGCTGGAGCTGCTCGAGGTCGAGGGCGGCCCCGACGCGCTCCGCGACTACGTCGCCTTCTCCGGGCTGATCGACCAGATGGGCCTGTTCACCTTCGAGGCCTACGTACGCACCCGGGAGAGCCTCATCGCCGACCAGGCGGAGCAGCTGCTGGAGCTGTCCACTCCCGTGGTGAAGCTCTGGGAGGGCGTGGTCGCCGTGCCGCTGGTCGGCACCCTCGACTCGGCCCGGGCCCAGGTGGTGATGGAGCGGCTGCTCCAGACCCTGGTCGACACCGGCTCGCCGTACGCGATCATCGACATCACCGGTGTACCGGCGGTGGACACCCAGGTTGCCCAGCACATCCTCAAGACCGTGGTGGCCGCCCGGCTGATGGGCGCCGACTGCATCATCTCCGGCATCCGGCCGCAGATCGCGCAGACCATCGTGGCCCTGGGCATCGAGTTCGGCGACATCGCCACCAAGGCCAGCCTCGCCGACGCGCTGCGGCACGTCCTCCGACTCACCGGGGCCGAGACCCGCCGCCAGCGCCGGGAGGCGTGATGGAGCGGGTGCCGATTCTCAAGATCGGCGACATCCTGCTGGTCTCCATCCAGGTCGACATGTCCGACCAGACGGCGGTCCAGCTCCAGGAGGACCTCGCGGAGCGGATCGTCGCCACCGGCTGCCACGGCGTGATCATCGACATCACCGCCCTGGACATCGTCGACTCCTTCGTCGGGCGGATGCTGTCGACCATCGCCTCGATCTCCAAGGTGCTCGACGCGGAGACGGTCGTGGTCGGGATGCGGCCCGCCGTCGCCATCACCCTGGTGGAGCTGGGCCTGTCGCTCAACGGCATCCGGACCGCGCTCAACGTCGAGCGGGGCATGGAGCTGATCGCGGTGGCCCACGTCGACGAGGACGAGTTCGTGCTGGACGACGAACCGGACGCCGAGACGACGGCGTCGTCGTGACGGCGGGCGTCGACCTGGGCCAACCGCAGGCGCAGGCGATCCGCAGTGACGAGGACGTCGTACGAGTCCGGCAGTTGGTGCGTACGGTGGCCGTGGCGGTCAAGCTCTCGCTGGTCGACCAGACCAAGCTGGTCACCGCGGCGAGCGAGCTGGCCCGCAACACGCTGGTCTACGGCGGCGGCGGCTCGGTCGAGGTGGCAACGGTGGACAACGGCCGGCGACGGGGCGTGCGGATCGTCTTCGCCGACTCCGGTCCGGGCATCGCCGACCTCGACCTGGCGCTGACCGACGGCTACACCACCGGTGGCGGGCTCGGCCTCGGGCTGAGCGGGGCACGCCGACTGGTCGACGAGTTCGACATCCAGACCGCCGTCGGAGAGGGCACCCGGATCACGGTCACCAAGTGGTCCCGATGAACGACGACGTGGTCTCCGACCGCGGGGTCTGGTTCCGGGTCGAGAGCGGCAGCGCGGCCAGCGCGGTGCGGCGGGCCGCCGGGCGGCTCGGCGTCCAGCTCGACCTGGGTGACGCCCGCACCGCCGACCTGGCCATCGTCGCCGCCGAGCTGACCAGCAACCTGGTCAAGCACGCCGAGGACGGCATCCTGCTGCTGCGGCCGGTGCGGTGCGACGGGGAGGCCGGCGTGGAGCTGGTCGCCGTGGACGCCGGGCCGGGGATGGTCGACCTGGCCGTCTCCTCGCAGGACGGGCACTCCACCACCGGCACGCTCGGCATCGGCCTCGGCGCGATCGTCCGACAGGCGACCTGGTTCGACGGCTACTCCCGGCCGGACCGCGGCACGGTCCTCGCCGTCCAGATCTGGCCGGACCGCCGGGGCGCGGACGAACGGCCCTGGGTCGGCGCGCTCACCCGGCCGCTGGCGGGGGAGTCGGTCAGCGGCGACGGGTACGCGTGGCGGATCGTCGAGGGCCGGCGGCAGGTGCTGGCCTGCGACGGCCTGGGGCACGGGCCGCTCGCCGCCGCCGCCACCGACGCCGCGCTCGACGCGTTCCGCAGGGCGCCGGCGGGGCCGCCGGCGGCAGTGGTCCAGCACCTGCACCGCTCGATGTCGCACACCCGGGGCGCGGCACTGGCCGTGGCCGAGCCGGACCCGTCGGCCGGGGTGCTGCGCTACTCCGGGCTGGGCAACATCTCCGCCGCCGTGATCGGCGCGGACGGCAAGCGGCGGGGCCTGGTCTCGCTGCCCGGCATCGCGGGGCACCAGCGACCTGCGGTCCGCGAGTACGACTACCCCTTCGACGCCGGCGCTCTGCTGGTGATGCACAGTGACGGGGTGGTCGATCGCTGGAAGCTCGCCGACTACCCGGGTCTCGCCGACCGGTCGCCCCTGGTGGTGGCCGCGACGCTGCTGCGGGACGCCGGCATCCGTCGCGACGACGCCTGCGTCGTGGCCGCCCGGGCGTGGTCGTGACCAGGCCCGCCGATCCGACGCCGCTGCTGCGGATGGCGCTGCGGGTCGAAAACGACATTTTCCTGGTCCGGCAGCGGGGCCGCGAGGTCGCCGCCGCGGTGGGCCTGGAGCACCAGGACCAGGTACGCATGGCCACGGCCCTCAGCGAGGTGGCCCGGGATCTGCTGCGCGCGGCCGGCGGGGCGGACGTGACGTTCGCCGTCGTCGATGATCCCGCCGGCAACAGGCGCCACCTGCAGGTGGACCTCGTCCCGGCGCGCCCGCTGCCGGACGGGCGGTACGAGCCGCAGTCGGGCGCGGTGGCACGGTTGGTGGACAAGTTGGGCGTTGTGGCCGGGGAGGGGGATACGGTCGTAAGGATGTCCCGTCGTGTCCCGGTCGCCGCAGCGGCGCTGACCCCCGAGCGTCTCGCCGAGCTACGCACCGAGCTCGGCGGGAAGGCCCCGGGCAGCGCCCTGGACGAGTTGGCCGCCCAGAACACCCAACTGATCGCCGCCCTCGACGAGGTACGCAGCCAGCGTGACGAGCTGGCCGTGCTGAACGACGAACTGGCCGAGACCAACCGGGGCGTGATGGCGCTCTACAACCAGCTCACCGAGGAACTGGAGGCGACCAACCTCGGCGTGGTGGCCCTCTACGCCGAGCTGGACGAGAAGTCCGCCCAGCTCCGCGCGGCGAGCGAGTCGAAGAGCCGGTTCCTGGCGAACGTCAGCCACGAGCTGCGGGCGCCGGTCACCGCGATCATCGGGCTCGGCCGGCTGCTGGGCGACTCCGCCTCCGACCCGCTCACCGCCGAGCAGTCCCGGCAGGTCGGGCTCATCCGTTCCTCGGCGAGCGACCTGCTCACGCTGGTAAACGAGCTGCTCGACCTGGCGAAGGCCGAGTCGGGCCGGATCGAGCCGGAGTGGACCGAGGTCGACCTGCGGCCGGTCTTCGGTCAGTTGCGCGGCACGCTGCGGGCCCTGGCCACCCGGCCCGAGGTGGAGCTGGTGGTGGAGGAGCCGCCGGCCCCGGCGACGTTGCGCAGCGACGAGGTGCTGCTCGCCCAGGTGCTGCGCAACCTGCTGCACAACGGGCTCAAGTTCACCGAGCGTGGGGAGGTGCGGCTGCGGGCGGAACGGCGGGGCGACCACTGGTTGCTGTCGGTCTCCGACACCGGCGCGGGCATCCCTCCGGAGCTGCACGAGCGGATCTTCGAGGAGTTCTACCAGGTGCCGGGCCCGACGCGGGTCGGCGGCACCGGCCTCGGCCTGCCGTACGCGCGACGGCTGGTGACCCTGCTCGGCGGCAGCCTGGTGGTGTCCAGCGAGCCCGGCCGCGGCAGCACGTTCACGGTCACCCTGCCGGTGGGTGGTGCGTGACGGTGGAGGGCGGCCCGGCGACAGTGCTGGTGGTCGACGACAGCCCCACCAAGCGCTACCTCCTGGTGAGCTGGCTCTCCCGGGCGGGCTTCACGGTGCTGGAGGCGGAGACCGGCGGCGAGGCGCTGACCCGGGTCGGGGTCGATCCGATCGACCTCGTGGTGCTCGACGTGCGGCTGCCCGACATCAACGGGTTCGAGGTCTGCGAACGGATCAAGGCGGCGCATCCGGCGATGCCCGTGATCCACGTGTCCGCGCACGCGGTGGACGTGGTGGACCGGGCGCAGGGGCTGACCCGGGGCGCGGACGCGTACCTGGCGGAGCCGATCGAGCCGGAGGAACTGGTCGCCACCTCCCACGCCGTGCTGCGGTACTACCGGGCCCGGCAGCGTGCGGAACTGCTCGCCGAGCGGCTGCTCGGGCTGGCCGACACCACCATGGCGGTGCACTCCGCCCCGAACCTCGCGGGCCTGCTGGAGGCGGCGGCGTCCGGTGCCGCGCAGATCTTCAAGAGCCCGGCCGCGGTGGTCGCCGAGACGTTCGACGGCGACTGCGTCGCCGGCGTCGCGGGCGGTCCCGACGCCACGGCGACGATCGTCCCCTGGGTCGTCGACGACACCGGGGTGCCGCCCGGGACGACGGTCCGGGTGGACGAGCCGGCCGCCTGGGGGCTGGTGGACTGGCCGGCGGGTGGCCCGGTCACGGTGGCCGCCGCCCGGCTGCGGGAGGACCGCCCGCCGCTCTACGTCGTCGTGCCCACCGCCACGCAGACCGCCCGCACCCCCGTGCTGCGACAGCTCGCCCAGGCGGTGGCGGCGGCGGTGGAGGCGCAACGCTCCTTCGACGAGGAGCACCGGATCGCGGTCACCCTCCAGCGCAGCCTGCTGCCACGCCGGCTACCGGAGATCAACGGGCTCGACCTGGCCGTCCGCTACGAGCCGGCGAGCGCGCAGACCGAGGTGGGTGGCGACTTCTACGAGCTGGTGGTGCTCGACGGCCACCTGCTGCTGGCGATCGGCGACGTGGCCGGCCACTCGCTGCACGCCGCGACGGTGATGGCCGAGCTGCGGCACGCGGTGCGGGCGTACGCGGTGGAGGGGCATCCGCCGGGCGAGATCCTGCACCGGGTCAACGAGCTGATGCGTACCCTGCTCCCCGCCGAGCTGGCCACGATCTGCCTGCTGCTGCTGCACCCGCCCACCGGCCGGATCCGGTTGGCCAGCGCCGGCCACCTGCCGCCGGTGCTCAGCCTGGACGGCAAGGTGGAGTTCGTGCAGCACTCGGCCCCGCTGCTCGGGGTCCGGGCACCCCGGCCGCCCGACCTGGAGTTCGTGCTGCCGCCCGGGGCGACCCTGGTCTTCTACACCGACGGCCTGATCGAGCGGCGGGACGCCACGATCGACGACGGGCTGGCCGCCCTGGCCACGGCCGCCGCCCGGGTCGACGACGACCTGGACCGGTTCTGCGCGCGGCTCCTGGTCGAACTCGCCCCGCCGGAGATCCACGACGACGTGGCCGTGGTCGCCCTCCGCCGCCGCTGAGGTGTAAGGAAGGGCACCCTGTTAACGGATTCTGCATAGGAAGGTGCCCTTCCTAACCGCTCGGCGGCCGGGGCGCGGGTCAGCGGAGCGAGCGGGCGTACGCGGCCGGGGAGACCCCGGCGACGGCGGTGAACTCCCGGACCAGGTGGGCCTGGTCGCTGTAGCCCAGCTCGGAGGCGAGCGCCGCCCAGTCCTGCGGCCCGTCGGCGGCCTGCTCGATCGCCTCCTGGAGCCGGTAGCGCCGGATGACCCACTTGGGACCGACCCCGACGTACTCCAGGAAGAGTCGTTGCAGCCGGCGGACCGAGCTGTCGTGGCGTCGGGCGAAGTCGTCCACCCGCAGGATGCTCCGGTCGGCGCGGATCTCCTCGACCAGCGCGATCACCTCGTCGGCGACCGGGTCCGGTTCGGGCGCCCAGGCGGTGAGGACGGCGTCCAGGGCGGCGCAGCGCTCGTCGTCCGTACCCGCGCAGACCGGGCCGGGGCCGGCGGCGCTGCCCCCGACGGCGGCGGACGGCCCCGTGGTGAGCGGCCGGCGCACGCCGGTCAGCTCGGCGACCGACCGGCGCCAGAACGGCCGGAAACCGCCGGGGCGGAACTGGATCCCGCAGACCCGGCCGGTGCCCGCCAATGTGATCGAGAACAGCCGTTGCCCGACGCCGGCGACCTCGGCGGTCTCCAGGGCGTCGTCGTGCCGGGCGAAGACCACGTTCACCGCCGGGTGTGGCACCACCTGCTGCGCGAAGGACCCGGTCAGCTCCCAGTCGACGAGCCAGTAGTGCTCCACGTAGCACCGCAGCGCGGTGGCCGGCAGCCGGCGACGGAACCGGACGTCCCGCATCAACCGGTGGGGGTCCAGGATTCCCCGGCTGTCGCGGCGCGGCTGGTGTCGCATTTCTTCAAGACCGCCCTCTTACGCTGGCCCCATGGCCACGAAGATTAGCGAGCTGCTGGCAGCCGCGGCGCCCCGTGCCGTCGCGGTGGTCCGGCGCGTCTCGGACGACCAACTGGAGCTGCCGACGCCGTGCAGCGAGTACGCGGTGCGTGACCTGCTCAACCACCTCTACGACGTGGTGGTCAACTTCCAGGCCCTCGCCGCCAGGCGGCAGCCGGAGTGGGCGGAGAAGCCCGACCACCTGGCCGAGGGCTGGCGGGACCGGTTCGAGGCGGAGACCGCGAAACTGGTCGAGGCGTGGTCGGATCCGGCAGCGCTGGAGGGCGTCTCGCCCGGCATGGGGCTGCCGCAGGAGACGGTCGGCGCCATGGTGCTGCTCGACGTGACGGTGCACGCCTGGGACCTGGCCGTCGCCACCGGGCAGCCGTTCCGGCCCGCGCCGGAGGTGCTACCCCCGCTGTACGACCTCGTCGAGCAGATGGGGGCGGCGGCCCGCGAGTCGGGCGTCTTCGGGGAGCCGGTGGGGACGTCGCCGTCGGGTGCTCCGGAGATCGACCGCCTGCTCGCCCTGACCGGTCGGGACCCCGGCTGGTCGGCGGGCGCCTGAAGCGGACAGTCCGGAGGCCCGCGCGGCGCCACGCCGCGCGGGCCTCCTTGACAGCAGCTATTCACTCGATGAATAGTGACCGGGGTGTCCACACCGCACGTTCTGCTCGGGCTCCTCGCCGCCGGCAACCGGCACGGCTACGAGCTCAAGCGGGCCCACGACGAACGCCTGCCCCGGGCCCGGCCACTGGCGTTCGGGCAGGTCTACGCGACCCTCGGCCGGTTGCAGCGGGACGGTCTGGTGGCGCCGGCCGGGCAGGAACGCGAGGCCGGCCCGGACCGCACCGCCTACGCGCTGACCGGTGACGGCCGGGCCGCGCTGGACCGGTGGCTCGCCGAGGTCGAGCCGCCGATGCCGTACGTCGCCAGCACGCTCTTCGCGAAGGTGGTCGTGGCGCTGCTGGTGGCCGACGCGGACCGGGCCCGGGCCTACCTCGTCGCCCAGCGGCAGGCCCACACCGAGCGGCTGCGCGAGCTGACCGCGGTGAAGACGGCGCCCTCGGCCAGCCTCGACGACGTCGTCGCGGCCGACTTCGCCATCGCCCATCTCGACGCCGACCTGCGGTGGTTGCGGACCACGCTGGACCGGGTCGCCGACTGGCACCGGGAGGTGCACTCGTGACGGAACTCCAGGCTCGCGGCGTGGTGAAGGCCTACGGGCGCACACCCGCCCTGCGCGGCGTCACCCTCGACGTCGCCGAGGGCGAGATCGTCGCCGTGACCGGCCCGAGCGGCTGCGGCAAGTCCACCCTGCTGCACTGCCTCGCCGGGATCCTCCGCCCCGACGCCGGCGAGGTGACCTGGCACGGGCACCGGATCGACACCTGGTCCGAGGCGGCACGGTCCCGACTGCGGCGCACCGAGTTCGGGGTGCTCTTCCAGTTCGGCCAGCTCGTCGCCGAGCTGACCGCGGCGGAGAACGTCGCCCTTCCGCTGCTTCTCGCCGGCACGGGGCGGCGGGAGGCGCGGACGGCGGCGCTGTCCTGGATGGACCGGCTCGGGGTGGCCGAGCTGGCCGACGTCCGGCCCGGCGAGATGTCCGGCGGGCAGCAACAGCGCTGCGCCACGGCGCGGGCCCTGGTCACCGAGCCCCGGGTGCTCTTCGCCGACGAGCCGACCGGCGCACTCGACACCCTCACCGGCGAGCAGGTGCTCACCCAGCTGGTCCGGCTCGCCCGCGAGCAGCGGACCACGGTCGTCCTGGTCACCCACGAACCGCAGATCGCCGCGTACGCCGACCGCGAGATTTTGCTCCGCGACGGCATGGTGGACCACACCGGGCTCGGCCTCGACGTCCCGCTGCCGGGCGCCCGCCGGTGAGGCCGTCGACGCTGATCCGCCTCGCCCTGGCCGGCACCCGTACGGACACCGCCAGGGTGGCGCTGACCGCGCTCAGCGCCACCCTGGCCACCCTCGTCGGCCTGGCCGCGCTCACTGTGCTGGCGATCCCCACGCCGCCCGCCACCGAGAGCAACGGCAACCGCTGGTCGCAGCAGTACGCCAACCCGCTGCTCGTCGAGCCGGGGCTGCGCGGCGGCACCGCCTTCGCCCTGCTCCTGCTCACCATCCCGGTGCTGGCGCTGGCCGGGCAGTGCGCCCGGCTCGGCGCCCCGGCGCGGGACCGCCGGCTGGCCGCGTTGCGGCTGGCCGGCGCGACGCCGGGGCAGGTGACCCGGATCGCGGTGCTGGAGACCGGCCTGGCGAGCCTGCTCGGCACGCTGGTCGGCGCGTCGGTCTACTTCGCGGGCCGGGAGCTGTGGGACCGGCCCGGCGCGGACGGCCGGCTCGCCCTACCCACCGACGTGCTGCCGTCGACGGGCGCGCTGGCGGCCGTGCTGCTCGGGCTCCCGGTGGTCGCGGCGCTGGCCACCGCGCTGATGCTGCGCCGGGTGAGCGCCACCCCGTTCGGCGTGCTGCGTACGCACCGCCGGGAACGCGGTCCCCGCCCCTGGGCGGGCCTCCTCATCGGTGTCGGGCTCGCCGCCTTCGTCGCCATCGAGCCGGTCACCAACTGGTACGCCCGGCGCGCGGACGACCCGCCGTCCTGGCTGGTGCCGACGTTGCTGATCGGCGGCGGGCTGGCCGCGCTGGTCGGGGTGGTGGTCGGCACCGGCTGGATCTCCTGGACCGCCGGCCGGGTGCTGCACCGCCACGCCCGGGGGCCGGCCGCGCTACTCGCCGCCCGCCGGCTGATGGCCGACCCGTGGGCGGGCAGCCGCACCTTCGCCACCCTGCTGGCGGCGGTGCTCCTCGGCGCGGGCGCGGCCGGGCTCCGGGAGTACTTCGTCGCCTCGAACAAGCTCAACCGACGGACTGACGGCGGGTCGGCCGGCGGCGACTTCTACCTGCGGACCATGGACCTGGTGGACCTGACGGTGGCGGTGGCGGTGGCGGTCGCCGCCGGTGGGCTGGCCGTCGCGCTGGTGGAGGGCATCACGGCCCGCCGACGCACGTACGCGACCCTGGTGGCGACCGGGGTGCCCCGGCGCACGCTCGGCCGGTCCATCGCCTGGCAGTCGTTGGCGCCGGCCGTGCCGGCGGTGGCCGTCGCGCTCACCGTCGGCCTGCTGCTGGCCCGGGGGATGTTCCGGCCGCCGAGCAGCTACTCGTACCACGAGGTCTGCGACGCCGCCGCACAGCTCTGCGCCGATCCGGCCACGCGGCAGCGGTACACCCGGATCGTCGCGGAGCCGGAGGTGACCGTGCCGGTCGACGTACCCCTGGAACAGTTGGCGGCGCTCGGCGGCGGCGCGCTGGCCGCGGTGCTCGTGACGGTCGGGGTCGGCCTGCTGTTCCTGCGGGCCGGCGCGACGGTCGAGGAGCTGCGGACGACCTGAGCGGTGCCGACGTAACGCCGGCGGTCACGCGCACGCTGTTCGCTGTGGAGGCCCGGCCGACGGGCCGGCCGGGGGCAGAACGGCCTCCGGCGTGTGCGGCAGCGGGAGTCAGTGGATGCACAACCAGCCGGGCGGAACGCCGGTGTTCGTCGACCGCACCGGACGGCGGCGCCGGCTCACGGTGATCGCCGGCATCGCGATGGGTCTGGGCCTGCTCACCAGCTTCGGTCTGGTGGCCGCCGGCCTCTTCATGGACTCGTCGGTGTCGGTGCCCGGCTGGTCGGACACCCGCCCGGCGGCACCACGCGAAGCCGAGGCGGACGGCCGCGGCAAGCTGGGCGGCGCCTCGCCGACCGGCCCCCGTCTGTCGCCAGAGACCAGCACCCCGGTTCCGGTGCCCACCCGCACGGTCGGCGACGTCCGGGTAACCGGCGTGCCAACCGCCCGGCCGAGCCGGTCGGACGAGCCGGGCCGAGGCGACGAGCGGCGCACCGCGAAGCCCAGCCGGTCCCCGGGCAAGCCGAGGTAGCGGTGGGGCGGCACATCGCCCGCCCGGACCCGCGGGCGCACTGGGTCCTGCTCCTGCTCGGGCTGGCGCTGCTGCTGGCGGCGCTCACCGTCAACGGCCTGGTGACCGGGCTCGCCGGTGGCTCCGGCGGGGCACGGACCGACACGTCCGCCGGGCCGGCGGTGCCGAAGGAGGTCGTCACCGGCGGGCCGGTGCTGCGGCTCGACCAGGATCGGCCGGTCAGCCGCGCCATGCCCGACCGGACGATCGCGCTGACCTTCGACGACGGACCCGACCCGCGATGGACGCCGCAGGTGCTCGACGCGCTGCGCCGGCACGGCGCGCACGCCACCTTCTTCGTGGTCGGCGCCCGGGTCAACGAGCACCCCGCGCTGGTCCGCCGGATCCTCGCCGAGGGGCACGAAATCGGCTCGCACAGCTTCACCCACGCCGACCTCGGCTCCGCCCCGGACTGGCGGCGCAACCTGGAACTCTCGCTGACCCGCAAGGCCGTCGCCGGTGCGGCCGGCCGCGAGGTCACCCTGCTCCGGCCGCCGTTCTCGTCGCACCCGTCGGCGCTGACCAGCCCCGAGTACGCCGCACTGAGCGCCGCCGCCGGTACCGGGCATGTCGCCGTGCTCGCCGACCTGGACACCAGGGACTGGCAGCGGCCAGGCGTGTCGGCCATCGTGCAGGCCGCCTCCCCGAGGCAGGGGCGCGGCGCGGTGGTGCTGATGCACGACGGCGGCGGCGACCGGGCCCAGACGGTGGCCGCCCTCGACCGGCTGCTGCCCGCCCTGACCCGGCAGGGCTACCGGTTCACCACCGTCTCGGAGGGGATCGACGCGCCGGCCTCCATGGTGCCGGCGGGTGGGGGCAGCCGGCTCGGCGGCCACGCCCTCCGGTGGGCGCAGGCCGGCGCCGGCTGGCTGGCCGGGGCGATGGACCTGCTGCTCGGGGTCGCGCTGGTGCTGGGCGTGGCCCGACTGGTCGTGCAGGTGGTCTGCGCCCAGGTGCACGTGCGGCGGGTACGCCGGCCGAGGCGGCTGCCGCCGACGGTCACCGCCCCGGTGTCGGTGATCGTGCCGGCCTACAACGAGGCCGCGAACATCGCCGCGACCGTCCGGTCGCTGGCGGCCAGCGACTACCCCACGCTGGAGGTGATCGTCGTGGACGACGGGTCCGACGACGACACCGCCGGGATCGTCGAGCGGCTCCGCCTGCGCGGGGTGCGGGTCATCCGGCAGGCCAACGCCGGCAAGCCGGCGGCGCTGAACACCGGCATCCGGGCCGCCCGCGCCGACCTGCTGGTGCTGGTGGACGGCGACACCGTCTTCCAGCCGGACACCGTGCGCCGGCTGGTGCAGAGCTTCGCCGACCCGACCGTGGGCGCGATCTCCGGCAACACCAAGGTCGCCAACCGGCGCCGGCTGCTCGGCCGCTGGCAGCACCTGGAGTACGTGATCGGCTTCAACCTCGACCGCCGGATGTACGACGTGCTGGAGTGCATGCCGACCATCCCCGGCGCGATCGGCGCGTTCCGCCGCGAGGTGCTGTTCGCCGTCGGCGGGGTGCCCTCCGACACGCTGGCGGAGGACACCGACCTCACCATGAAGGTGCTGCGGGCCGGCTGGCGGGTGGTCTACGAGGAGGCGGCCATCGCCTGGACCGAGGCGCCCTCCTCGCTGCGGCAGCTCTGGCGGCAGCGCTACCGCTGGTGCTACGGCACCATGCAGGCGATGTGGAAGCACCGGCATGCGCTGCGCGAGCGGGGCGCGGGCGGCAGGCTCGGTCGGCGCGGCCTGCCGTACCTGACCGTGTTCCAGATCGTGCTGCCGCTGGCCGCCCCGGCGGTGGACGTCTACGCCGTCTACGGCCTGCTGTTCCTGCCCTGGTCGACGTTGGTGCTGGCCTGGGCGGGGCTGCTGCTGCTACAGGCGGTCACCGCCGCGTACGCGCTGCGGCTGGACCGGGAACGTCCCGGTCCGCTGTGGAGCCTGCCGTTCCAACAGCTGATCTACCGGCAGGTGATGTACCTGGTGGTGGTGCAGTCGGTGGTCACCGCGCTGGTCGGCAACCGGCTGCGCTGGCAGCGGATGGTGCGCACCGGCGAGGCGGCCGCGCTGGTCGGGCCGCGGGGACGCGCGCCCTTCTGACGCTGGCGCGGTCAGCCGGCGGTGAACAGGCCGGCGGAGAGCGCGAGCAGCGTCCCGGCCGCGGCGGAACAGCAGCACACCAGCAGGAACGCCACCACCGCGAGGATCGCCCAGACCCGCCGGTCGCGCGCCGCCGCCCGCCAACCCGACGCCGGTACGCCCTCGGCCGGCTCGTCGTCGTCCATCTCGCCGGCCCCGGTCACCTCGGCAGTCTAGGTGCTCCCGCCGGCCGGCCCGGCCATCGCCGCGAGGCGGTGGGCGAGCCGGACGACGGCCTCCCGCAGCTCCGGAGGATCCAGCACCTCCGCCTCGAACCCCAGCCGGGCCACGTGCAGGGCGAGCCAGTCCAGGTTCTCCCCGCCGAAGGCGAGCACGCACCACCCGTCGCGGTCGTCCTCGACGCGCCCCACCTGGGGCGGGATCAGCTGCCGCACCTGCTCGGGCCGGGCGTGCAGTCGCACCCGGGCGAGATACCGGTACGGCGCCGCGGTCACGGCGCGGTGCACGTAGGCGACCGGGTCCGGATGCTCCCTCGCCCGGAAGTGCCAGGTCGTCGCCGTCACCTCGCGCATCCGGTCCAGCCGGAAGGTGCGCCAGTCGGCGCGGTCGACGTCCCAGGCCATCAGGTACCAGCGGCGGCCGGTGGTGACCATCCGCACCGGCTCGACCGTGCGCTCGCGTTCCCCGCCGTCGCGGCCGGCGTACCGGAACCGGACCCGTACGGCGTCGCGACAGGCCCGCGCGAGCGTCACCAGCAGCTCCGCGTCGATCTCGACCCCGGGGCCGACAAGGGTCTCGGTGGCGCCGTGCACGGCCCGTATCTCGGCGCGCAGCCGGGCCGGCATCACCTGGTCGAGCTTCGCGAGCGCCCGCAGTGCCGCCTCGCCGGCCCCGGCGACCGTGCCCCCCGACGCCAGCCGCAGGGAGACCGCCGTCGCGATGGCCTCCTCGTCGTCGAGGAGCAGCGGCGGCAGCCGGCTGCCCGCGCCGAGCTGGTAGCCGCCGCCGACGCCCGCCGTCGCGTGCACGGGGTAGCCGATCGCGCGCAGCCGCTCCACGTCGCGGCGGACCGAGCGGTCGGTGACGCCCAGCTCGGCGGCCAGTTCGGTGGCGGTCCAGGACGGCCGCCGCTGCAACAGCGCCAGCAACCGCAGCACCCGTTCGGTCGTCGCCTCCACTGTCACCGGTTCATCGTTACACGGATAACGGAACGATCCTGTCCGCTATTCACGGGAGGCTGGGGCCATGACCGAGCAGACGTGGAACCCCCTGCTGCGAGAGCAGCTCGACTGGCACTGGGCCAACCAGCTACGCGATCGCCTCGACGGGCTCACCGACGACGAGTACTTCTGGGAGCCGGTACCCGACTGCTGGAACGTGCGCCCGCGCGGCACCGGCACCGCGCCGGTGCAGGCGGGGGCCGGCGCGATGACCATCGACTTCGCGATGCCGGCGCCCGACCCGGAACCGATCACGACGATCGCCTGGCGACTCGGGCACGTGATCGTCGGCGTGCTCGCGGTGCGCAACGCCGCGCACTTCGGTCGCGCGCCCACCGACTACCAGTCGTTCGAGTACGCCCCGACCGCGAAAGCGGCGCTGGCCCAGCTCGACACGGAGTACGCCACCTGGCAGGCCGGGGTCGAGTCCCTCGGCGAGAGTGGCCTCGCCCGGCGCTGCGGGGAAGCCGAGGGGCCGTACGCCGAGCGTTCCCTGGCGGAGCTGGTGCTGCACATCAACCGCGAGCTGATCCACCACCTGTCCGAAGTGTGCCTGCTGCGCGACCTCCACCTGCACACTCATGGGCAGACCCGACAGGAGGCGAACTGAGATGGCGCGCGACGTCCAGATAACTTTCGACTGCGCCGACCCGGCCGGGCTGGCGGCGTTCTGGGCCGACGTCCTCGGCTACCGGTTGCAGGCCCCGCCCGAGGGCTTCGAGTCGTGGGAGCAGGCGCTGGAGGCGATGGGCGTGCCGCCCGAGAACCGCAACGACGCCTCGGGGCTGGTCGACCCCGAGGGCTCCCGGCCACGGCTGTTCTTCCTACGGGTACCGGAGGGGAAGCGGGCCAAGAACCGCGTACACCTCGATGTGCGGGCCGCCCCCGGGCTTGAGGGTGACGCGCGGATGGCGGCCCTGGAGGGCGAGGCCGAGCGGCTCGTCTCCCGGGGCGCCACCCGGCTCCGGCGGCACGAGCCCGAACCCCCGCTCGGCGCCGGCCACATCGTCATGGCCGACCCCGAGGGCAACGAGTTCTGCCTCGACTGACCGGCCGCGCGATCGGGCAGGATGGGCCGATGGATCTGGTCTCGATCGACGACGTCCGAAACGCCGCCGCCGACATCGCGGGCATCGTGTCGCGTACCCCGCTGTTGCGCACCGGATGGGATCCGGAGCTGTGGCTCAAGCCGGAGAGCCTGCAACCGGTGGGATCGTTCAAGCTGCGCGGCGCGACCCACGCGGTCGCCCGGCTGACGCCCGAGGAGCGGGCGCGCGGGGTGGTCACCCACTCCTCCGGCAACCACGGCCTCGCCCTGGCGTACGCGGCCCGCGCGGCCGGGGTGCCGTGCCGGATCGTGGTGCCCGAGGGCGCCCCGGCCGCCAAGGTGGACCGGATCCGGGCGCTGGGTGTGGAGGTGGTGCTGGTGCCACCCCCGCAACGCGGGCCGGAGGCGGAGCGGATCGCCGCGACGACGGGCGCGGTGCTGGTGCCGCCGTTCGACGACCGGCGCGTCGTCGCCGGGCAGGGCACGGTCGGGCTGGAGATCGTCGAGGACCTGCCCGACGTCGACGTGGTGCTGGTGCCGGTGGGCGGCGGCGGGCTCTCCTCGGGCGTCGCGACGGCGGTCACGGCGCTGCGGCCCGCGGCGACCGTGATCGGCGTCGAGCCGGAACTCGCCGCCGACGCCCGGGAGTCGCTGGCGGCCGGGGCGGTGGTCGTCTGGGGCGAGGAACGTACCTACCGGACGATGGCCGACGGGCTGCGCCTGCCGCCGTCCGACCTGACCCTCGCCCACCTGCGGGCCCGGCTCGACCGCATCGTCACGGTGACCGAGGACGAGATCCGCGCCGCGATGGGCCGGCTGGTCTCCGACGCCCGTCTGGTCGTGGAGCCGAGCGGCGCGGTGGCCGTGGCCGCCCGGCTGTTCCACGCCGCCGAGCTGCCGCCGGGGCGTACGGTCGCCGTGGTCACCGGCGGCAACGTGGACCCGGCGGTGCTGGCGGGCGTGCTCCGCTGAGTGTGTTGGGCGCGCTCTGCCGAGAGCGTTTGGAAGGGCACCTTCCTATGCAGAATCCGATAACAAGGTGCCCTTCCTGACGCGGGGTCAGGCGCGGCCGAGGCGGTCGAGGATCCAGGCGTTGATGAACGCCTCCTCCCGCCAGGAGTCGTAGCGGCCGCTGGGGCCGCCGTGGCCGGCGCCCATCTCGGTCTTGAGCAGGTAGTCGCCCTGCGGGGCGACCGCCCGCAGCCGGGCGATCCACTTCGCCGGCTCGTGGTAGAGCACGCGGGTGTCGTTGAGGCTGGTCACCGCGAGGATCGCCGGATAGTCCACCGCCCGCACGTTCTCGTACGGCGTGTAGGACTTCATGTACGCGTAGACCTCCGGGTCGGCGAGCGGGTTGCCCCACTCCTCCCACTCGGTGACGGTCAGCGGCAGCGACGGGTCGAGGATCGAGGTGAGCGCGTCGACGAAGGGCACCTGCGCGACGATGCCGGCGAACGCGTCCGGGGCGAGGTTGGCGACCGCGCCCATCAGCAGCCCGCCGGCCGAGGCGCCCCGGGCGACGAGCCGGTCGCCCGTCGTCCAGCCGGCCTTGACCAGGTGCCGGGCGCAGGCGACGAAGTCGGTGAAGGTGTTCCGCTTGGCCAGCAGCTTGCCCTGCTCGTACCAGCGGCGGCCCAGCTCGCCGCCGCCGCGGATGTGCGCCACGGCGAAGATGACGCCCCGGTCCAGCAGGGACAGCCGGGCGATGGAGAACCACGGGTCCATGCTGGCCTCGTACGAGCCGTAGCCGTAGATGACGCAGGGAGCCGAGCCGTCCTTCGGCGTGCCGGCCTTGCAGACCAGCGAGATCGGCACCCGGGTGCCGTCGTCGGCGAGCGCCCAGTCGCGGTGCTGCTCGTAGTCGGCCGGGTCGTACGCCCGCCCGTCCGGCCCGGGCTTCACCGGCTTCTGGCGGCGCAGCACCATCTGGCGGGTGACCAGGTCGTAGTCGTAGACCGAGTCGGGGGTGACCAGCGAGGTGTAGCGGAGCCGGATCTGCCCGGTGCGGTATTCCGGGTTGCCGTCCAGACCGACGCTGTAGAGCGGCTCCGGGAAGTCGATGTCGTACGCGTCGCCGCCGCCGACGGGCAGCACCCGGAGCCCGGTCAGCCCGTTGGTGCGCAGCGAGACGACCAGGTGGTCGGCGAAGGCGTCCACCGCCTCCAGCCGGGTGCCGGGCGAGTGCTCGATCAGTGGGACCCAGTCGCCGGGCGCGTCCGCCGAGGTGTACGCCAGCGCGAAGTCCTCCGCGCCGTCGTTGTGCAGGATCAGGAACCGGTGGCCGTGGTGCTCGACCGCGTATTCCACACCCTGCCGCCGGGGCGCCACGGACGCGGGCACGCCTGTCGGGTTGCCGGCCGGGATCACCAGGACCTCGCTGGTGATCTTGCTGTGCACGTCGATGAGGATGAACCGCTCCGAGCGGCTCAGCTCGACGCCGACCCAGAACCGCTCGTCGTCCTCCTGGTGGACCACCACGTCCTCGCTGGACGGCGTGCCCATGGTGTGCCGCCAGACCCGGTTGGGCCGCCAGCTCTCGTCGACCGTCACGTAGAACAGCACCGAGGCGTCGGCGGACCAGGCCGCGCCGTAGAAGACCTCGGGCAACTCGTCGGGCAGCAGTTCGCCGGTGGTCAGGTCCTTGACCCGCAGCGTGAACCGCTCGTCGCCGGAGAAGTCGGTGGAGTAGGCCAGCCACCGCCCGTCCGGGCTGACGTCGAGCGCGCCCAGCGCGAAGAAGTCGTGCCCCTCGGCGAGCAGGTTGGCGTCGAGCAGCACCTCCTCGCCGTCGAGCGGCGCGCCGTCGGTGCTGACCGGTGGCTCCGTCTCGCCGTCCCGGACCGCCCGGCGGCACTGCACGCCGTACTGCTGGCCCTCGACCGTGCGGGCGTAGTACCAGTAGCCGCCCTTGCGGGCGGGCACCGAGAGGTCGGTCTCCTGGGTGCGCCGGCGGGTCTCCTCGAACAGTTCGCCGCGCAGCCCTTCGAGATGCGCCGTGCGGGCATCGGTGTGGTCGTTCTCGGCGGTCAGGTAGGCGACCGTCTCGGGGTCGTCCTTGGCGGTGAGCCAGGCGTACTCGTCGACGACGGTGTCGCCGTGGTGGGTGCGCTCGCTGGGCACCCGCTTCGCCGTGGGCGCGGGGGTCTCGGTGGTCACGGCGCCACGTTACCGGCCGCCCGCCGCGCGCCGCGCCGCCTCGACGGCGACGCGCCAGCGCACCTTTCGAACATGTGTACGATGACCGCATGGCGGCTGCAGCGAGTTCCACGGACCGGCCCGGAGCCCTCGACATCACCAGGCGATTGACGGACATCTGCGGCCCGCCCTTCGCCCGCTTCGCCGGCCCCGCCGACGAGGTGGCCGGCCGCCCGGCCCGCTGGGTCGCCGTCCCCGGCGGCACCCGGGCCGCCGCCGAGGTGTTGCGGCTGGCCGCCCGGCACGACCTGACGGTGGTGCCGCGCGGCGCCGGCACGAAGATCGACTGGGGCGGCGCCCCCGACCGGGTCGACATCATGCTCGACACCGGCCGGCTCGCCGGGATCGGGCACGAGCCGGTGGGGGCGCCCACCGCCGAGGTGGGAGCGGGCACCCCCCTGCGCGCCGTGCAGGCCACGCTCGACCGCACCGGGCAGCGCCTGGCGCTCGACGCCCCCTCGCCCGGTGCCACCCTCGGCGGGGTGCTCGCGGCCGGCGAGGCGGGGCCCCTGCGGCACCGCCACGGCAGCCCCTGCGACCAGCTCGTCCGGCTGCGCTATCTCGACGCCGACGGCGAGCTGGTCGAGGCCGGTGGCGGTGCCGCCGGGACGGAACTGGCCCGGATGCTCTGCGGGTCGCAGGGGGCGCTCGGTGTGCTGGTGTCCGCGACCCTGCGGGTGCAGGCCGTCCCCGCCAGCCGGGTCTGGGTCAGCCGACCGGTCTGGACCCCGCTGGAGGTGCACGACCTGGTCCGCACCGTCCTCGCCGCACGCCTCGACCCGGCGGCGGTCGAGCTGGACCTGCCGGCCGGCGCGGGACCCCGGCCGCGCCAGGGCCCCCGGGCCGAGGCGATGGCGCGTCACCCGTCCATGACGGGGCGCACCCTCGCCGGCCCGGTGGGCGCCGGTCGCTTGGTGGTGCTGTTGGAGGGCGGGCCGGCCGACGTCGCCGAGCGCGCGGACCGGCTCGTCACGCTGCTCGGCGGTGGCGCGAAGGCCGGCCACTCGGCACCGGAGTGGTGGCGGCGCTACCCGTTCGGCCCGGGCGACACGGCGCTGCGGATCGAGGTGCCGATCGCCGACCTGCACGCCGCCGTCTACGCGCTGCGCGACGCCGCCGGCACCCCCGTCCCGGTGCGCGGCTCCGCCGGCCTGGGCGTGGTGCACGCGGCCCTGCCCGGCGCCCTGCCCGCCGACCGGGTGGCCTCGATCCTGGCCGCCGTCCGGGGCGTGCTGCTCGCCCGCCAGGGCCGGTGCGTGGTGGTCAACGCGCCGGCGGCCGTCCGCCGGGCCGTCGACCTGTGGGGCGAGCTGGCCGGGCTCGCCCGGCTGCGCTCCGCGAAGGAGCACCTCGACCCGCACCACCGTCTCGCCCCGGGCCGCCTCCCCGGCGGCCTGTGACGGTCCACCCGCGCGCCCCGCGCGCCCCGCGCCCCGCGCCCCGCGCGCCCCGCGCCCCGCGCCCCGCGCGCCCTGCGCCCCGCGATCTTGCACTTCTTGCCCGGACGAATGGGGCATCTCGCTCAACTCGGGGGCTGAAAGTGCAAGATCGCGGGAGGTGGGCGGCGCGGGAAGGTCAGGGCGAGCACGACCGGCGTCAAGCGTCTGCGCGTTCAGGTGGCCTCGTTGCGGAGCACCAGGATGGCGATGTCGTCGCGGGGTGCCTCGGCCGAGAAGCCGATCGTCGTCGAGCGGAGCCGGGCCGCGATCACCTCGGCCGAGTAGCCGGCCAGCGGGGCGGCGGCGTCGCGCAGCCGCTCGGTGCCGAACAGTTCCCGGCCGCGCCGCCGCTCGGTGACCCCGTCGGTGTAGAAGATCAGCGAGTCGCCCGGGTCGAGCGGCACCACCGCCGTCGGTGAGGCGATCGAGTCGAGCAGGCCGAGCGCGGTGCCCCCGGTGCCGACGAAACGGGCCCGGCCGCCGGCGGAGACCAGCACCGGCCGGTCGTGGCCGGCGAGGTGCAGGGAGACCTCGAGCTGGCCGTTGTCGCCGGGGCCGACCGCCGCCAGCGCCAGCGTGCAGTAGCGCCCACCACCCCGCTCGAACAGCGTCTCGTTCACCCGGGCCAGCGCCTCCGGCAGCGGCTTGCCGTCGCCCACCAGCACCCGGATGACGTCGCGGACCAGGCCGGTGACCGTCGCCGCGTGCACTCCCTTGCCCGAGACGTCGCCGATCACCACCAGCCAGCGGCCGTCCGGCAGCGGCACCACGTCGTAGAAGTCGCCGCCGACGTCGACGTCGCCGCCGGTCGGGACGTACTCGGCGGCGAAGCCGATGCCCTCGACCACGGGCAGCGCCGGTGGCAGCAGCGACTGCTGGAGCGTGTGCGCGACCCGCCGGCGCTCGGCGTGGATCCGGGCGTTCTCGATCGCCAGCGCCGCCCGCCGGGCGACGTCCTCCACCACCGCGATCTCGTCCGGGTCGTGCCGGTGCCGCTGGTGCCGGCCGACGGCCAGGGTGCCCAGCCGCTGGCCCCGGGCGATCAGCGGCAGGGCGAAGCCCTCCATCGGCGCGCCGAGCGGTGTCTGGATGCCGTTGCGGGACACCTCGCGCAGCCGCGCCTGGACCGAGTCCGGGCCGGTCTCCTGGAGCACCTTGTGCAGTTGGGGCAGCACCGACTCGTCGGCGTGGCTGGCCGCCGCGAGGCGCAGCCGGCCCCACTCGTCGGTCGTGTGCACCGCGCACCACTGCCCGAGTCGGGGCACCACGAGCTGCGGGACGAGCGCCATGGTCAACTCGACGTCCAGCGACTGCGCGAGCAGTTCGCTGGCCTCGGCGAGGAAGGTGAGCCAGGCCCGGCGGCGGATGTCCGACCGGCGCAGCCGGTCGTTCTCCAGGTGCAGCGAGAGCCGCTCGGCCGTCAGCACGGCCAGCGGGCGGGCGTACGCCGAGGGGGCCGCGTCCAGCTCCAGTTCGCCGGCGTACGGTCGGTGCACGGCCAGCGGCACCCGAAGCAGCTCGTTGCCGGGCCGGGGCTGGCGACCGTACCGGGCCAGCACCTGGATGCCCTGTCCGTCGCCCCGGTCCAGCCGGACCAGCCCGCCGGCCGCGCCGACCATCTCCGCCACCCGGGTGAGCAGGCTGGTCGCGAACTCGGGCAGCGGATCCTCGGCGTACGGATCGGGGGTGGTCTGCATCAGCGCGCTCATCGCCCCGGCGCTCGGCGCGGAACCTTCCGGGGCCATGGCGGCGCCGCCCCCGGGGGTCGCCACGCCCGGCAGCGCAAGCCGGGTGGCCGCCGCGTTCCGGTCGCCCGTCGCCGGGCCGGGCCGGTCCAGCCGGAACCAGACGCCCTTGCCGGTGGGCAGGTAGGTGGTGCCCCAGCGGCTCGCGAAGTGGTCGACGAGCAGCAACCCGCGACCGCGTTCCGAGACCTCGCTGATGTCCGTGGCGGCGTTGCGGACGCCGACGGTCAGCTCCTCCACCGGGCCGCCCGCGAAGTCGGACACGGTGACGGTGAGCCCGCCCGCGTCGGCGATCACCTCGATGTCCAGCTCGGTGCGGGCGTGCTCCACCGCGTTGGTCGAGAGTTCCGTGGTCAGCAGCATGGCCTCGTTGGCCAGCTCGTCCAGGTCGGCCTCGGTCAGCACGGACCGCACGAGGGCCCGTGCCGCGGCTGGCGTACGGCGGTCGGCGGGAAGCCGGACGCGCCGGACGTGCTCGTCTCGGCCCCCGGTCGCCGCGGGCCCCGCCTCCGCTGACACCCCCGTATCCTCCACCGCCGTCCGTACGGGTGCCAAGCCGATGCCCGGGACCGGCCGCTCGTCGGGCGTGGCGCCGGCCCGCCGGAACCGGATGAACGGGGCGAAGGGAGCCGGGCCTTGCTGTCGACCTCCGGCCCGTGGCGAGGCGGTGGCCCGCGGCCGGAACGGCCGGTCGGGACGGGCGGCCGGGCCATCGCCCGGGCGTGGCGACCGGCCACGCGTTCGTGGCGTGGAGGCGGACGCGGGCACAATGATGGGATGGCCGGCGTCGGCAGGAGTCGGTGACCCCGAGCTGAGCGAGGAATGATGACGGCGAAACAGTCGGCGACCGCGGATCCCTCCGCGTCCGACCACGAGGCGCTCCTCGGTGAACTCACCGAGGCGTTGCGGCGGGTCCGCCGGGGTGACCTCAAGGTCCGCCTGCCCCGCCGGGCGGGGCAGGCAGGTGAGGTCGCGGACGCCTTCAACGAGGTGGTGTCGCTCCAGGAGCGGCAGTACCTCGACCTGCGGCGGATCAGCCGGATCGTCGGCCGGGACGGCCGGCTCACCGAGCGCCTGGACGACGAGGGCCTGGACGGGTCCTGGGCCGAGGGCCAGCGGGCGGTCAACTCGCTGATCGACGACCTGGGCCGGCCCACCACCGAGATCGCCCGGGTCATCGTCGCGGTCGCCGACGGCGACCTCTCCCAGCACATGGCCCTGGAGATCGACGGCCGGCCGCTGCGCGGCGAGTACCTGCGGATCGGTCGCACGGTCAACACCATGGTCGACCAGCTCTCGTCCTTCTCCAACGAGGTCACCCGGGTGGCCCGGGAGGTGGGCACCGAGGGCAAGCTGGGCGGCCAGGCCGACGTCCGGGGCGTCGCCGGCACCTGGAAGGACCTCACCGACTCGGTGAACACCATGGCGTCGAACCTGACCGGCCAGGTGCGGTCGATCTCACAGGTGGCGACGGCGGTGGCAAAGGGCGACCTGTCGCAGAAGATCACGGTCGGCGCGCGGGGCGAGGTCGCCGAGCTGGCCGACACGATGAACTACCTCACCGACACCCTGCGGCTCTTCGCCGAGCAGGTGACCCGGGTGGCCCGGGAGGTGGGCACCGAGGGCAAGCTGGGCGGCCAGGCCGAGGTGCCGAACGTGGCCGGCACCTGGAAGGACCTGACCGACAGCGTCAACTCGATGGCGTCGAACCTGACGGCCCAGGTGCGCAACATCGCCCAGGTCTCCACGGCGGTGGCCCGGGGCGACCTGTCGCAGAAGATCACCGTGGCGGCGCAGGGCGAGATCCTGGAGCTGAAGGACACCGTCAACACGATGGTGGACCAGTTGTCGTCGTTCGCCGACGAGGTCACTCGGGTGGCGCGCGAGGTGGGCATCGAGGGCAAGCTGGGCGGTCAGGCCCAGGTGCGCGGCGTCTCCGGCACCTGGCGTGACCTGACCGAGAACGTCAACCAGCTCGCCGGCAACCTGACCAGCCAGGTCCGCAACATCTCCCAGGTCTCGACGGCGGTGGCCCGGGGTGACCTGTCGCAGAAGATCACGGTGGACGCGCAGGGCGAGATCCTGGAGCTGAAGAACACCGTCAACACGATGGTGGACCAGTTGTCGTCGTTCGCCGACGAGGTCACCCGGGTCGCGCGCGAGGTGGGTACGGAGGGCAAGCTGGGCGGTCAGGCCCAGGTGAAGGGCGTCTCGGGTACGTGGCGGGACCTGACCGACAACGTGAACTCGATGGCGTCGAACCTGACGTCGCAGGTGCGCAACATCGCCTCGGTCACCACGGCGGTGGCGAAGGGTGACCTGTCGCAGAAGATCACGGTGGATGCCCGGGGCGAGATCCTGGAGCTGAAGTCCACGGTGAACACGATGGTGGACCAGTTGTCGTCGTTCGCCGACGAGGTCACGCGGGTGGCCCGTGAGGTGGGTACGGAGGGCAAGCTGGGCGGTCAGGCCCAGGTGCGGGGCGTCGCCGGCACCTGGCGGGACCTGACCGACAACGTGAACTCGATGGCGTCGAACCTGACGGCCCAGGTACGCAACATCGCCCAGGTCTCGACCGCCGTGGCGAAGGGCGATCTCTCGCAGAAGATCACGGTGGACGCGCAGGGCGAGATCCTGGAGCTGAAGTCCACGGTGAACACGATGGTGGACCAGTTGTCGTCGTTCGCCGACGAGGTCACGCGGGTGGCCCGTGAGGTGGGTACGGAGGGCAAGCTGGGCGGTCAGGCCCAGGTGAAGGGCGTCTCGGGCACCTGGCGGGACCTGACCGACAACGTGAACTCGATGGCGTCGAACCTGACGTCGCAGGTGCGCAACATCGCCTCGGTCACCACGGCGGTGGCGAAGGGCGATCTCTCGCAGAAGATCACGGTGGACGCGCAGGGCGAGATCCTGGAGCTGAAGTCCACGGTGAACACGATGGTGGACCAGCTGTCGTCGTTCGCCGACGAGGTGACCCGGGTCGCGCGCGAGGTGGGTACGGAGGGCAAGCTGGGCGGTCAGGCCCAGGTCAAGGGCGTCTCGGGCACCTGGCGGGACCTCACCGAGAACGTGAACCAGCTCGCCTCGACCCTCACCACCCAGCTGCGCGCCATCGCGCAGGTCTCCACCTCGGTGACCCGGGGCGACCTGACCCAGCGGATCGCGGTCAAGGCGCAGGGCGAGGTCGCCGAGCTGAAGGACAACATCAACCAGATGATCGTCACCCTGCGGGAGACGACCAAGAAGAACGCCGAGCAGGGCTGGCTCGACTCCAACCTGGCCCGCATCGGCGGCCTGCTCCAGGGGCAGCGCGACCTCGGCGAGGTCTGCCGCATGATCATGATGGAGGTGACCCCGCTGGTCGACGCGCAGCTCGGCGCGTTCTTCCTGGCGGACACCTCCGAGGGGGTGATGCGGCTGCGACTGACCGCCTCGTACGGCTACGTCGCCCGTGGCCACGAGGTCACCTTCGGCCCGGGCGAGGGACTGGTCGGCCAGGCCGCCCTCTCCCGCCGCACGATCCGGATGGGCGGGGCGCCGGACGGGAAGCTGATGCTCCGCTCCGGGCTCGCCGAGACCCCGCCGACCGACCTGGTCGTGCTGCCCGTCCTCTTCGAGGGCGAGCTGCTCGGGGTCATCGAGTTCGCCAGCGTGGCGGCCTTCTCCGAGCTGCACCTGTCGTTCCTGGAGCGGCTCGTGCTGACCACCGGCATCGCGGTCAACACCATCCAGGCCAACCGGCGTACGGAGGAGCTGCTCGCGCAGTCCCAGCGGCTCGCCCACGAGTTGCAGGAGCAGTCCGCCGAACTCCAGCGCACCAACGCCGAGCTGGAGGACAAGGCGCAACTGCTCTCGGAACAGAAGGGCAACATCGAGACGAAGAACCGGGAGATCGAGCTGGCCCGGCTCGGCCTGGAGGACAAGGCCCAGCAGCTCACCCGGGCGTCGGCGTACAAGTCGGAGTTCCTGGCCAACATGAGCCACGAGCTGCGTACGCCGTTGAACTCGCTGCTGCTGCTGGCCCGGCTGCTGGCCGAGAACTCGGAGCGGAACCTCACGCCGAAGCAGATCGAGTTCGCCCGGACGATCCACGGGGCCGGCTCCGACCTGCTGTCGCTGATCGACGACATCCTGGACCTGTCCAAGATCGAGGCGGGCCGGATGGACGTCGAGCCCACCGAGGTCCGGTTCGACGAGATCCGTGGCTACGTGGAGCAGGCGTTCGCGCCGCAGGCCGAGGAGAAGAACCTGGACTTCCAGGTGCGGATCAGCAAGGACCTGCCGGCCGCGTTGGTCACCGACGCCCAGCGCCTCCAGCAGATCCTGCGCAACCTGCTCTCCAACGCCGTCAAGTTCACCGACAACGGCGCGGTGACGCTGCGGATCGCACCGGCGCCCGACACCGTGGTCTTCGACGTACCGGCGCTGACCAACGCGCGGCAGGTCATCGCGTTCACGGTGGTCGACACCGGCATCGGCATCTCGGACGACAAGCTGTCGCTGATCTTCGAGGCGTTCCAGCAGGCCGACGGCACCACCAGCCGCCGGTACGGCGGCACGGGGCTGGGGCTGTCGATCAGCCGGGACCTGGCCCGGCTGCTGGGTGGCAGCATCGTGGTGTCGTCGGCGCCCGGCCAGGGCTCCACGTTCACCCTCTTCGTGCCGGACGTGCTCGCCCCGGACGCGGTGGTCGCGCCGCTGCCGCCGTCGCCGGCCCGGGCCGGGCTGCCGTCCTCGCTGCTGATGCCGCCGCCGGAGCTGCCCGAGCCGGCCTCCACGCCGGCCACCCGGCTGCTGGACGGCGCCACCGTGTTGATCATCGACGACGACGTCCGGAACGTCTTCGCGCTGACGAGTGCGTTGGAACTGCACGGGTTGACCGTGTTGTACTCGGACAACGGGGCGGACGGCGTCCGCCTGCTGGCCGAGCATCCGGAGGTGGACATCGTCTTGATGGACGCGATGATGCCCGACCAGGACGGCTACGAGACGACCCGACAGATCCGGCGCAACCACCGGTTCGCCGACCTGCCCATCGTCTTCCTCACCGCAAAGGCCATGCCCGGCGACCGCGAGTCGGCGCTGGCGGCTGGAGGAAGCGACTACATCACCAAGCCCGTCGACCTGGATGAGTTGATCGAGCTCATGTCGTCCTGGATCAGCGGACGCCGAACCGAGGAGAGTCCGTGACCCAGATGGCGAAGGCGCTGCTGGTGGACGACCGCCGGGAAAATCTGATGGCGCTGGAGGCGATCCTCCAGGGCCTGCCGGTGCAGTCGGTCGCCGTGGAGAGCGGTGAGGCGGCGCTGAAACAGCTGCTGGTCGACGACTTCGCGGTGATCCTGCTGGACGCGCAGATGCCCGACATGGACGGCTTCGAGACGGCCAGCCACATCAAGCGGCGCGAGCGTACCCGGCACGTGCCGATCATCTTCCTGACCGCCGCCGACCGGGACGCCCAGCTCGCGTTGCGCGGTTACGCGGTCGGCGCGGTCGACTACCTGACCAAGCCGTTCGACCCGTGGGTGCTGCGGGCCAAGGTGTCGGTCTTCGTCGAGCTGTGGGTGAAGACCCGGCAGCTGGCAGCCCAGTCGGACCTGGTGCGGGAACGCGACGCCCAGTGGCGGGTGCTGACCGACGCGGTCGACGAGGCCACCGCGCTGCTGGCCACCGACGACCCGGACGCCCGCGACCGCGCCATCCACCTCCTGGAACAAGCCCGCTGGACCAACACCCCCTAACCCCAACCCCTTAACCCCAACCCCCCCTCCCCGCCCCCTCCCGGCGGCGTCGATCTTGCACTTTGTGCCCGGGCGAAACGGCTGCAAACGGGCAATCAGAGGGCCAAAAGTGCAAGATCGACGCTGAGAAAGCGCGGGCGGCGGGGAGGGGAGGGGAGGGCGGGGAGGGGTCAGCCCGTGGTCTGGTCGTTGCGGATCATCAGGGCGCTGCGGAGGCCGGTGATGTCCAGTACGCGGAGCAGGAAGTCGCCCACGTTTGTCAGCATCAGGAGGCTCTGCGCGTGGCTGGCCTTGCGGCTGAGTACGACGAGGGTGCCCAGCCCCTGCGAGTCGCAGAAGGTGACCCCGCCGAGGTCGAGGACGATCCGGGGAGGCGGGTCGGCGAGCACCTCGTTGACGACGGTCGACAGTTGGGCGGCCGTGAGCATGTCGATCTCACCGGCCAGGCGAAGCACTGCTTCGTCGCCCGCCCGGTGTAGCGTGATGGACAGTTCGGCACGATCCACCGGATCAGCCTATCGCGATCTGGGTGACGCGGCCTGTCGAGCGGTGCTGGCGGCACCACCGCCACAATCGCCGCCCCGGTGAGCGCCGGTGAGGGCTGCGCCCGGGGTGTCGATCCCCGGCCCGATGCTGGCCCCGGCGGGCCGCTGTCGCCCTGTACGGGACGTCGGAGCAGGCCGGCCCGGGTGAGCCTGGTAACCCCAGTGCGGGGTGCCTGCCGATTCGCCCGCCGACGCTGACACAATGGCGGCATCGTGACCGATATGTTTCCCGCCGGGTCGGGCCGCTACGCGGCCGACGCGCCGGCCTCCGAGGCCCTGTTCGACCGCGCCAAGGCCATCGTGCCCGGCGGGGTGAACTCCCCCGTGCGTGCCTTCCGCGCCGTCGGCGGCACACCACGCTTCATGGTCCGGGGGGAGGGGCCCTGGCTCTACGACGCCGACGACCGGCGCTACGTCGACCTGGTCTCCTCCTGGGGCCCGCTGATCCTCGGCCACGCCCACCCCGAGGTCGTGGAGGCGATCAGGTCGGCCGCGACGCGGGGCACCAGCTTCGGCACCCCCACCCCGGGCGAGGTCGAGCTGGCGGCCGAGATCGTCGACCGCACCCCGGTGGAGCAGGTCCGGCTGGTCAACTCCGGCACCGAGGCGACCATGTCGGCGATCCGGCTGGCCCGTGGGTTCACCGGCCGTCCCCGGATCGTCAAGTTCTCCGGTTGCTACCACGGGCACTCCGACGGCCTCCTGGCCGCCGCCGGCTCGGGGGTGGCCACCCTCGGCCTGCCCGACTCGCCGGGCGTGACCGGCGCGGCGGCGGGCGACACGATCGTGCTGCCGTACAACGACATCGCCGCCGTGGAGCAGGCGTTCGCCGCCGAGGGTCAGCACATCGCCGCGATCATCACCGAGGCCGCCGCCGGCAACATGGGCGTGGTGGCCCCGCGCGACGGCTTCAACTCCCAGCTCGCCCGGATCGCGCACGCGCACGGGGCGCTGCTCATCGTCGACGAGGTGATGACCGGGTTCCGGGTCTCCCGCGCCGGTTGGCACGGCCTCGACCCCTCCGACGCCGACCTGTGGACGTACGGCAAGGTCATGGGTGGTGGGCTGCCGGCCGCGGCGTTCGGCGGGCGCGCGGAGATCATGGAGCGACTGGCCCCCGCCGGCCCGGTCTACCAGGCCGGCACCCTCTCCGGTAACCCGCTGGCCTGCGCCGCGGGCCTGGCCACCCTGCGGCTGGCCGACGACGCGCTCTACCGCAAACTCGACGAGACGGCCGCCGTCGTGGGCCGGCTCGCCGCCGACGCGCTCGCCGCCGCCGGTGTCCCGCACCGGCTGTCGTACGCGGGGAACATGTTCTCGATCTTCTTTACCGACGCCGACGTGGTCGACTACGACAGCGCCCGCACCCAGCAGGTGCCGGCGTTCAAGGCGTTCTTCCACGCGATGCTCGCCAGCGGTGTCTACCTTCCGCCGAGCGCGTTCGAGGCGTGGTTCGTGTCGGCGGCGCTGGACGACGCCGCTCTGGAGCAGATCGCCGCCGCACTGCCGGCGGCGGCCAACGCGGCGGCATCGGCCGGTCACGGGGGGTAGCGGTGAGTGCGAGGAGTGAGCCGGGTTTGCGAGCCCCGCAGTCGCGAACGAAGGGCGTTGCGGTGAGCGCGAGGAGTGAGCCGGGTTTGCGAGCCCCGCAGTCGCGAGCGAAGGGGGTGCAGCAGTGAGCAAGACGGTGGTCCACGTGCTGCGGCACGGCGAGGTGCACAACCCGGACGGCATCCTCTACGGCCGGTTGCCGGGTTTCCGGCTCTCCGAGCTGGGCGTGCAGATGGCCAAGGCCGCCGCGCAGGGGCTGGCCGAGCGGGAGGTCGTGCACGTGGTGGCCAGCCCGCTGGAACGCGCCCAGCAGACGGCCGAGCCGATCGCCGGGCAGTTCGGGCTGCCGGTCGGCGTGGACGAGCGGCTCATCGAGAGCGCCAACTGGTTCGAGGGCAAGAAGGTCTCTCCCGGCGACGGCTCGTTCCGCGACCCGCGCAACTGGTGGGTGCTGCGGGACCCGGTCACCCCGTCCTGGGGCGAGGCGTACCGCGCCATCGCGGAGCGGATGTTCGCCGCCCTGCACGCCGCGCGGGTGGCCGCCGAGGGACGCGAGGCCGTGCTGGTCTCGCACCAGCTCCCGATCTGGACGCTACGCCGGTACGTCGAGCGCAAGCGGCTCTGGCACGACCCGCGTCGTCGCCAGTGCGGGCTGGCCAGTCTCACCTCGTTCCACTTCGACGGCGCGAAGGTGGTCGGCATCGGTTACTCCGAGCCGGCGGCGCACCTGATCGCGCTGTCGGCGACGGCCCGGACCGCCAAGGGGGCCTGATGACCGCCCGGAGGTGGACCGCGGGTCTGCTCGCCGCCGTCGCGGCGGTGGCGCTGGCCGGCTGCTCGTCGCGGGACCGCGAGGAGGACTGCGGCAACCGGGACGGCATCATCGAGTGCGCCCCCGACCAGCGGTCCGCCGCCCCGAAGCTCGCCGGTGAGCTGCTCACCGGCGGCAGCCACGACGTGGCCAGCGACCGTGGCCAGGTCGTGGTGGTCAACTTCTGGGGCTCGTGGTGCGCGCCGTGCCGGGCCGAGGCGGACGACCTGGAGAACACCTACCAGGCCACGAAGGCCTCCGGGGTCACCTTCCTGGGCATCAACGTCCAGGACGAGCGGGACAAGGCGCTCGCCTTCGAGAAGAGCTTCGGCGTCACCTACCCGAGCCTCTTCGACCCGCCGAGCCGGCTGGCGCTCGCCCTGGACATCGCGCCGAACACCGTCCCGGCCACCGTCGTGCTGGACCGCGACGGCCGGATCGCCGTGGTGATCCGCGCGGCGGTGAAGCAGGAGGGCCTCCAGCCCATCGTCGAGCGGATCGCGGCCGAGCAGCCGGCGCCCAACAGGTCCCGCTGATGGGCGAGACGTTCGAGCAACTCGCCCAGTCGGGTCCGCTGCTGCTCGCCATCGGCGCGGCGGCGCTCGCCGGGCTGGTCAGCTTCCTCTCCCCGTGCGTGCTCCCGCTGGTGCCCGGCTACCTGTCGTACGTCACCGGCCTCGCCGGCGCGGACCTCGAAACCCGCCGCCCGCAGGTCAGGAAGGGCCCCCCGCCATCGGATCCGGTAGCGGAAGGTGCCCTTCCTGACACCGAGGGCGGCAGCGGCGGGGTGGCGGTGCGGGAGCGCGCCGAGCCGGCCGCCGCCTCGGTCAAGGGGCGGGTGCTGGCCGGCACGCTGCTGTTCATCGGCGGCTTCAGCGTCGTCTTCACCGCCACCGCGATCCTCTTCGCCAGCGTCGGCAGGGTCTTCTTCGAGTACGGGCGGGCGCTGGAGATCGTCGTCGGCGTGTTGATCGTCGTGCTCGGGCTGAGCTACCTCGGGCTGGTCCCGGGGTTGCAGCGGGAGTTCCGGATCCAGCGGCTGCCCGCCGCCGGGCTGTGGGGCGCGCCGGTGTTCGGCGCGGTCTTCGCGCTCAGCTGGGTGCCCTGTGCCGGCCCGACGCTCGGCGCGGTGATGGGCATGGCCGCCGTCGGCGGGCAGACCGACCGGGCCGTGGTGCTCGCCCTGGCGTACTGCCTGGGGCTGGGGGTGCCGTTCGTCGTCTTCGGGTTGGGCTTCGAACGCCTGCTCGGGGTGTTCCGCGCCGTCCGGCGCAACAGCAGGTGGGTCACCGGGGTGGGTGGCGCGCTGCTGATCCTGATCGGCCTCGCCCTGGTCACCGGCGGCTGGACGGACTTCGTGATCTGGTTGCGGGGCATGGTCGGGGTGGGCGAGGTGAGCATCTGATGACCGCCGTCGACGAGCGTCCGGCACCGCCGGCCGAGGCGCCCCGCCGCCGGCCCAACCGCCTGCTCGCCCTGCTGCGCAACTCGTGGCGGCAGCTCACCAGCATGCGTACGGCCCTGGTGCTGCTCTTCCTGCTCGCGGTGGCCGCCATCCCCGGCTCGGTGCTGCCGCAGCGCGGGGTCAACCCGGAGGACGTACGGGACTACTTCACCGCGCACCCCGACCTGGCCCCGGTCCTGGACCGGATCGGCGCCTTCGAGGCGTTCGGCTCGGTCTGGTTCTCCGCGATCTACCTGCTGCTCTTCACCTCGCTGATCGGCTGCATCACGCCCCGGCTACGCGACCACGTGCGGGCGCTGCGGTCGAAGCCGCCGGCCGCGCCGAAGCGGCTGGACCGGCTGCCGCAGCACGCGGTGCTGCCCGCGCCGGAGGGCGGCGCGGCGGCGATCGCGGAGACGCTGCGCCGGCGACGCTGGCGGGTGGTGGTTCGCGGCGACGAGGTCTCCGCCGAGAAGGGCTACCTCAAGGAGACCGGCAACCTGCTCTTCCACAGCTCGCTGGTGGTCGTGCTGGTCGGCGTCGCGCTCGGCTCGTGGTACGGCTGGAGCGGCAACAAGCTGCTGGTGGCCGGCGCGGACAACGCGTTCTGCAACACCCGGCAGCAGTACGCCGAGAGCAAGATCGGCCCCCGGGTCAGCAGCGCCGACCTGCCCGGCTTCTGCATCCAGCTCGACGACTTCGACGCCCGGTTCCTGGAGTCCGGTCAGCCGGAGTTCTTCAACGCCGAGGTGACCGTGGACGAGGCCGACGGCGCGCGGCGGCCGGCCGAGTTCTCGGTCAACTCGCCGCTGCGCCTCGACGGCGCGAACGTCTACCTGCTGGGCCACGGCTACGCCCCGGTGATCCGCTACACCGACCGGTTCGGCAAGAGCCAGACCAGCGACTTCCCGTTCCTGACCACCGGCGACGTCGGGCTGACCAGCGAGGGCCTCGCCGCCTTCCCGGACGTCAACGTCGACCCGGCCACCGGCAGCCGGAACCCGGATCTCCAGATGGCGTTCTCCGGCCTCTACCTGCCGACCGCGCCCGCCGCCGCGCCGTTCGCGCGTTCCGAGTACCCGACGGAGCGCAATCCCGCGCTGAACCTCGTCGCCTACCGGGGCAACCTGGGCATGGACGCCGGCATCCCCGGCTCGGTCTACGAGCTGGACCAGCGGCAGGTGCGGGCCGGCAAGGTCAAGGAGGTCGGCACCAAGCTGCTCCGCAAGGGCGAGACGTGGACGCTGGACGACGGCACCACTGTCGAGTTCCTGGGTACCGTCCCGTACATCACGCTGTCGGTCCGGTACGACCCCGGCGCGACGCTGCTGCTGGTCAGCTCCGCCGTCCTGCTGGTCGGGCTGATGGGCTCGCTCTTCGGCCGGCGTCGCCGGGTCTTCTTCCGGGTGCTGCCGGCCGGTGCCGCCGACCCCACGAGTGGATCTCCGACGGGCGGTAGTAGTTTGGTCGAGGCCGGTGGCCTGCCGCGCACCGACCATCCCGGGTTCGCCGAGGAGTTCACGCAGCTCGTGGCCGCGATCGGCGGCGACGGGCGACCGGCCGGTGCGGCCGGTGTCGATCGTGACGGCGGCGACGGGGCCGGAGCGCGAGAAGGAGTCGAGTGATGTCCGCACTCTCCGACCAGCTGGTGTCGTTCGCGATCCTGGCGTACCTGGTCGCGATGATCAGTCACGCCGTCGAGTACGCGCTCGGCAACTCCCGCGGCCGGATCACCGCGGCGCCCGCGCGGGAACTGGTCGGCGCGGCCGTGGGCGGGGGCGCGAGCACCACCGGAGGCGTGGGCGCGCAGGCGCCGGCCGTGACCGGTGACCCGGCCGCCGAGCGCACCGCCCGACGGGCCCGGCTGGCCGGCCTGGTGGCCGTCGCGGCCACCGCGCTCGGGGTACTGCTGCACCTCGGTGCGCTGGTCACGCGCGGCATCGCCGCCGACCGGATGCCCTGGGGCAACATGTACGAGTTCGTGCTCACGGGCACCTGGATCGGTGCCGCCGCCTGGCTGGCGGTGCTCTGGAAGCGGCCGCAGCTGCGCCGCCTCGGGCTGTTCCTGTCGCTGGTGATGGTGCTGCTGGTGGCCATCGCCGAGCTGGTGCTCTACACGCCGATCGTGCCGCTGGTGCCGGCGCTCAACTCGTACTGGTTCGTCATCCACGTCTCGACGATCGTCTTCGCCTCCGGCATCTTCCTGCTGGGCGCGGTGCCGGCGGCGGCGTTCCTGATGCGTTCCGGCTACGAGCGGGGCAAGCGGAGCTTCCCGTACACGCTGGCGAAGCGGCTGCCGGCGGCGGCCGCGCTGGAGCGGCTGACCTTCGTGCTGCACGCCTTCGCGTTCCCGGTCTTCACCTTCGCGGTGATCGCCGGGGCGATCTGGGCCGAGGCGGCCTGGGGGCGGCCCTGGGGCTGGGACCCGAAGGAGACCTGGTCGTTCATCTCCTGGGTGATCTACGCCGGCTACCTCCACGCCCGGGCCACCCCGAGCGTGAAGCGGAACGTGGCGACCTGGCTCGCCATCGTCGGCTTCCTCACCATGCTGATGAACCTGTTCGGCGTGAACATCTTCTTCGAGGGCCTGCACTCGTACGGCGGCCTGGACTGAAACACCGTCGCCTGCACCTCGTAGAACTACGCTCATAAGAACTGTGGTTCTACTTTCTCGGCCCCGGGCGACGCAGGCGAAGGGTCTCGTCGACTCTCAAGGTGACCTGGTAGGCGACCTCGGGCACGTCGGCCAGCTCGATGCGCTCGGCGCGCAGCGCGAGTTGGGCGTGCAGTTCGCGGGCGACGGCGTCCCGCAGCTCGGTCAGTAGTGGCGACAGCCCGTCCGGGTCGCCGACGACATAGGCGTCCGACATGCGTCGACCCTGCACCCGTTCACCAGCGCCCGCCAGAGCCGGTGACATTTGTCGCCGGCTGGCGATCTTTCCTGGCTGGCGGGCACAGCCTCCTGTGGCGGCGCGGCGTCAGAGGCGATCGGCGCGGCCCGGGGCGCACGGCCCCCGGGGGCGGGTCAGCCGCCGAACCAGCCGGGCACGTCGAGGCGGAACGGGTCGGTCGGAGTGACCGCCCGCAGGTCGTCCTCCAGCGCGGCCACCCGGTCGGGGCCGAGAGTGGCGATCCACCGGTGCCGCAACCCGTCGAAGATGGCCGCCGAGCGGCGCAGGCCGTCCAGGCCGTGCGGGGTCATCCGGACCAGCTTGCGCCGGGCGTCGCGCGGGTCGTCGGCGCGCTCCAGGTAGCCGAGCGCGACCAGCCGGTCCACCGTCTTGCCGGCGGCCTGTTTGGAGACGGCCAGTCGTTGGCCCAGCTCGGTGGCGGTGGTGCCCTCGCCGCCGACGGCCTGGAGGACGAAGCCGTGCAGTGGCCGCAGCTCCGGGTGCCCCTGCCGGGCCAGCTCCGCGTGCAGATCGTCGATGAGCGTACGGAAGCCGGCCAGCAGCAACAGGGGCAGCAGGAAGCCGGGACGGTCGGGGTCAGCCGTTGTCACGTTCGACAACCTGGTTTACTATTTCGACAACCACGTTGACGATTCTACGTCACGCACGGCGCGTCGCCGATCGGGCCGCGCCGACCGTTCCCGACCCCGAGAGCAGGTCACCCGTGTCCCCGTTCACCGCGCACACCGTCGACACCGCCCCCGCCGCCGCGCGGCCGACCATCGAGGGGGTACGCCGCAAGCTCGGACACCTGCCCGCCGCGGTCGGCCTGATGGCCGAGTCCCCGGAGTTACTCAAGGGATTCCTCACCGTCAACGGCATCTTCGAGAGCTGCGGGCTCGCCCCGATCGAGCGGGAGGTCGTCGTGCTGACGGTCGCCACCCGCAACGAGTGCCACCTCTGCGTCGCGATGCACACCGCCACCCTGACCCGGCACGGTGCCGCGCCCGAGCTGATCGACGCGCTGCGCGCCGGCACGCCCCTGCCCGACTGCCGGCTGGAGGCGCTGCGGCGGTTCACCGTCGCCGTGCTCGACCACCGGGGCGCGGTGCCCGAGGACGGGATCACCGCCTTCCTGTCGGCCGGCTATGAGCCCCGGCACGCCCTGGACGTGGTGCTCGGCGTCGGGACGTACACCGTCTCGACCTTCGCCAACCGGCTCACCGGCGCGCCGCTCGACCCGCCCGTGGCGGCGTACGCCTGGGAGCCCGCCGGCCCTGTCTGATCGCTGACCGACCGACCTCCGGGGCCGGTTTGAGAGTGCGGTGGGCCAGCAGGCCGGCCACCGGGTGGGCCCCGGTGGCCGGCCCTCTCCGTCGGGCTCTACCTACCCGACGGAGGCGGAGACCGGGTCAGCCGAGGGTGACCGGGGCGGCGTTGTTGGCCGGGTTGTCGTCCGGACGCGGGTATTCGCAGTACACCCGGACCTCGCCGGGGGCGCCCGCCGGCCCGTCGATCCGCAGGTCGAACGGAGCCGTGAAGCTCTGCCCGGCGGGGAACACGGTCCCCTGGTAGCAGACCCAGGCCGTCGGAGCGCCGCCCTCGTCGTCGCCGGTCGGCCCGCAGCCGGTCGGCCTGGCCAGCACGGTCACTCCGGCCGGCGGGGTGAAGATGAACGCGCCGGCGTGGCCGCCGGAAACGGTGTCGTCCGGCACGCCCGGACCGTCGTTGCGGATCCCCACGGTCACCCGGACGGTGTCACCGACGGCACCGGTGACGGTGGCACCCTCCGCGACGATGTCGAAGGCGCCGCGGATGTCGCGCAGGTAGGTCCCGCCGCCCGCGCCGTTGCCGGTGACCGGATCGAGCGGCTCGCCGACCGGCCGCAGCCGGAGCGCACGGTCGGCCTCCCGGCGGGTCAGCCGCACGTTGCCGGGCAGCGGCCCCGCCGTGGCCCGCGGCTCCACGAACTGGCTGATGCGCTTGTCGCCGAGAGCGGCCGGGCCGACCGTGGTGGTGAAGCCGTGTCGCAGCTCGTGCCGGATCCCTGGCGCGAAGGTGCCCCGAAGGGTGCAGACCACCACCGTGGCGAGCACGGTGTCGGTGCCGTACCGGCAGTTCCGGTAGCTGGCGGGGAGCAGGCCCACCGGGAAGCGGAAGGTCACCCTGAGGTCCTCGACCGGCTGGTCACCGGCGTTGACCACGACCACGGGCACGTCGCGGACGTCGCCGACCTCGGTGCCCGGGACGTACTCGTCGACCAGGTCGACCAGGTCGGGGCCGGACCGCACGCTGATGGTCGCCTGCTGGGTGCGCGGCTCCAGTCCCTCGGCCCGCAACGTGTAGTCCAGCGTGCCGGTCGCGCCGTCGACGGCGCCGGGCGCGGCGCGGAACACCACCGGCACGATGCCGTTGACGGTGCCGTACTCGTCCGGCGTCGCCCCCGGCGGCATCGGGCAGGTCACCGAGGTGCCCTCGGCGACACACCAGTCGGGGAAGCTGGCCGTGACGACGCCGGTGAGGCCGGTCACGTCGACGGTGACCCGGGGGTCGGTCGCGCCGGTGCTGGTCAGGCTCAGCGGCGCCGTCCGGCCGGGCGCACCGGGCGCGCCGACGGTGAGGTCGTTGAACCAGCCGTTGATCTGGCCGGGGTCGGTCCGGGCGACGGCGGGAGCGGCCGCCGCGCCCGCCCCCGCCGTGACCACGGCCAGCACGGTCAGGGCGCGCAGAATGCCGCCGCGCGGAACGCGCACAGAATCCATCGATCTCCTTCGTGGGTGGGCCGAGCCAGAGCCGCGCGGTGGGGCACCACCACCGACTCGATCGGCAAACTTTGATCCTAGTGATCGCGGGCAGCCCGGTCCGGTACGCCGAAGGTCGATTCCGATCGCGTCGACCCTCGATGCCCGGCGGGTGGCCCCGGCCGCCGCCCGGGCGAGGGCGGCCGGACCGAGCGCGCCGCCGTACCGCCGGGATCGCCGGTGTCACACCACCCGGCGTGGTCGCCGCCGCGACCGGTACGGGAGACTGGCAGGTATGGCGGCTCGTGGCTTCCCGTACAACGATCTGAAGGACTTCCTCGCTGCGCTGGAGCGCGCGGGCGAGTTGCGGCGGGTGAGTGCCCCGGTCGATCCCACCCTGGAGATCAGCGAGATCGTCACCCGGACCGTCCGCGCGGGTGGGCCGGCGCTGCTCTTCGAGCGGCCGACCCGGGGCGAGATGCCGGTGGCGATCAACCTCTTCGGCACCGAGAAGCGGATGGCGATGGCGCTCGGCGTCGAGAGCCTCGACGAGGTCGGCGAGCGGATCGGCAACATGCTCAAGCCGGAGCTGCCGATGGGCCTCTCCGGGATGATGGACGGCCTCGGCAAGGTCATGCAGCTCAAGTCGATGCCGCCGAAAAAGGTCAGGACCGCCCCCTGCCAGCAGGTGGTCTACCGGGGCGACGACGTCGACCTGGACCGGCTGCCGGGGCTGCAGGTCTGGCCGGGTGACGGCGGGATCTTCCACAACTTCGGGCTGACCCACACCAAGCACCCGGAGACCGGCAAGCGCAACCTGGGGTTGTACCGGTTGCAGCAGCACTCGCGGAACACCATCGGCATGCACTGGCAGATCCACAAGAACTCCACGGCGCACCACGCGGTCGCCGAGCGGCTCGGGCAGCGGCTGCCGGTGGCGATCGCCATCGGCGCGGATCCCGCGGTCGCCTACGCGGCCAGCGCGCCACTCCCCGCCGACATCGACGAGTACCTGTTCGCCGGGTACCTGCGCGGTGAGCGGGTCGAGATGGTGGACTGCCTGACCGTCCCGCTGCAGGTGCCGGCGCACGCGCAGGTCGTCCTGGAGGGCTACATCGAGCCGGGTGAGCGGCTCCCGGAGGGACCGTTCGGTGACCACACCGGCTTCTACACGCCGGTGGAGCCCTTCCCGGTGATGCACATCGAGTGCATGACCATGCAGCGCGACCCGGTCTACCACTCGATCGTCACGTCGCAGCCGCCGCAGGAGGACCACGGCCTCGGCAAGGCCACCGAGCGGATCTTCGCGCCGTTGTTGCGCTTCCTGATCCCGGACATCGTCGACTACGACCTGCCGGCCGCCGGGGTCTTCCACAACTGCGCGATCGTGTCGATCCGCAAGCGCTACCCGAAGCACGCCCAGAAGGTCATGAACGCGATCTGGGGCGCGCACATGATGTCGCTGACCAAGCTGATCGTGATCGTCGACGAGGACTGCGACGTGCACGACTACAACGAGGTCGCCTTCCGCGCCTTCGGCAACGTCGACTACGCCCGCGACCTGCTGCTCACCGAGGGCCCGGTGGACCACCTGGACCACGCCTCGTACCAGCAGTTCTGGGGCGGCAAGGCGGGCGTGGACGCGACCCGCAAGCTGCCCGCCGAGGGCTACACCCGGGGCTGGCCCGAGGAGATGACGATGGCCCCCGAGGTCGTCTCCCTGGTCGACAAGCGCTGGAAGGAATACGGCATCTGATGCCAACGAACCCTGATCCCCGCGATCTTGCAGTTTCGGCCCCCGGTTCGCCCGGTTCGCCCACCTCTGGTGGGGCGGAAAGTGCAAGATCGCGGGGGAAGGTGCGGGCCTTCCTCGATCTCGTGGCGATCGAGCACTCCGTGTTCGCGTTGCCGTTCGCGTACCTGTCGGCGTTGACCGCGATGCAGGTTTCCGGGGGGCGGGTGCGGTGGGGGGACCTGCTGCTGATCACCGTGGCGATGGTCGGCGCGCGGACGTTCGCGATGGCCGCCAACCGGATCCTGGACCGGCGGATCGACGCGCGGAACCCGCGTACCGCCGCCCGGGAGCTGGTCACCGGGGCGGTGAGCGTGCGGACGGCCTGGACCGGCGCGGCGGTCGCGCTCGTGGTCTTCCTGGCCGCCGCCGCCCTGCTCAACCCGCTCTGCCTGGTGCTCGCGCCGCTGGCCGTGGTGCCGCTGATCGTCTACCCGTACGGCAAGCGGTTCACCAACTGGCCGCACGCGATCCTGGCCATCGCCCAGGCGGTCGGCCCGGTCGGCGCCTGGCTCGGCGTCACCGGCACGCTCGACGGTTCCTGGCCGGCCTGGCTGCTCGGGGTGGCCGTCGGCCTCTGGATCGGCGGCTTCGACCTGATCTACGCCTGCCAGGACGCCGAGGTCGACCGGCAGATCGGCGTGCACAGCGTGCCGGCCCGCTACGGGCTGCGGTTCGCGCTGCACGCCTCCACCGTCGCGCACGTGGTGACGTTCGCGTTGTTCATCTGGTTCGGGGCGCTGGTCGGCTTCGGCTGGCTCTGGTGGATCGGGCTGGCGCTGACCGCGTTCGCCTTCGGCTACCAGCACCTGGTGGTCAGCCCGACGGATCTGAGCAAGGTCAACCGGGCCTTCTTCACCGCGAACGGCTTCGTCGGCATCGCGCTGTTCGTGTTCGCCCTGCTCGACCTGGTGATCCGCCTCGGCCTGCGCGCCTGACCCGGCCCGTTGCCGGCCCTGCGGGCGCCGGCTGTCGCTGGAGGCGGCCGGGCCCTCCGGTGTTAGGAAGGGGCCCTTCCTCTACCGGAAGCGTTAACAAGGTGCCCTTCCTTACCGCCGTAGCGGGTGCTCTCCAGGGTCCACTCGATGGTGCCCCGGACCGCGTCGGCGATCCCGTCGAGGTGGCCGGCGACCGCCGCGTCCAGCGCCGGGCCGAAGGGCGGCACGGCCGCGCGCAACTCGACGAGCCGGCGCATCGACGCCCGCCAGCGCTCGGCGGTCAGCCCGACCGCGGTCTCCACCGGCACCCGGTGCTCCGCCGCCGTGGCCAGCACCAGGTTGTGCCCGCCGGACGTGACCTCGTCCCGATCCAGTGAGGCGAGGTCGTTGTACCAGGAGATCAGGTCGTTGCCGGTGTCGGCGATCTCGCGCAGCAGCGGGTGGTGGTGCACCGGGTCGGGCAGCGGTCGCCCGGTGCCGAACTCCACGAGTGGATACGACACGTACGCGGCCGAGGTCGCGCGCCGCAGTTCGACGTACTCGGCGACGCCGGGGGCGTGCCCGGCCGTCTTGTTGACCGCCTCCCGCCAGGTGCCGGCGAGGTGGTGGGCGACGGCGTCGGTGAAGCGCAGCCGCCAACGGGCCGGCATCCGGCGGCGTGGCTCCCGCCACGCGTACGCCAGCAGCCGCCGCAGCGGCCCGGTCAGGCCGGCGTGCCGGAGCCGCGGTCCGTCCCGCAGGAGGGCGAGCGTGCCGGCGCGCAACGCCCGGAGCTGACCCGGGTCGAGCCGGCCGAGGCCGTCGCTGGCGTCGTCGACCAGGAAGAACCAGGTGAACAGGGCGGTCAGCACGCGCAGGTCGGCCTCCGTGGCGTCCGGGTGGAGCCGGCCGGCGTACCGGGCCAAGCCGGAGCGGCCCAGCCGTTCCAGGGCCACCCCGTCCAGTGCGAGGCCGAGGCCCGGCAGCAGGTCCTCGACCAGCCACTCCTGCACCCGGTCGGCATGCGGCGAGAGCCGGGGTGGGATGGGGCACTCGGACCGTAGCGACCAGAGGACGCCGCCGGTGGTCACCGATTCCTCCCGCGTGCGATCGGCGTCCGTGCAAATTGCACCGGCAGCATGTCAGGTCGCTGGGATGACCGGATCTCTGCCCCGACACAGCTCCCGACGGACGACAATCGGCGCTGAGTCCGGCATCGCGGGCGCTACCCGTCAGGGGGTGCCGTGGTGCCCGAAGACGGCGACCAGGCAGGCTGGGGGGCATGCGGGAACCATGGGTGGTCGGAGTCTCCGGCGCGTCCGGCACGCCGTACGCGGCGGCCGTCGTGCGCGCGCTGCTCGACGCCGGAGAGCCGGTGGACCTCATCGTCTCCCGGGCGGCCCGGCTGACCGTGCTCGACGAGACCGGCCACCCGTTCCGGGACGGGCACTGGACCGGGGACCTCGCCGCCTGGCTGGGCCGCGACCTCACGGACGCCGACGTGCGGCACTGGCCCGCCGGAGACCTGGCGGCCGGCCCGAGCAGCGGCTCCTACCCGGTACGCGGAATGGTGGTGGTCCCCGCGAGTACGGCCGCCTGTGCCGGTATCGCGATCGGGCTCTCCAAGGACCTGTTGCAGCGGGCGGCCGAGGTGAACCTCAAGGAGCGCCGGCCGGTGGTGGTGGTGCCCCGGGAGACGCCCGTGACCCGCAGCCACCTGGAGCACCTCATCGCGCTGCACGACGCCGGGGCGGTGGTGCTACCGGCGAGCCCCGGCTTCTACGGCGCCGGGGCGGCGGCCTCCGCCCAGCAACTCGTTGACTTCGTGGCCGGCAAGGTGCTGGACGCCCTCGGCGTATCGCACACGCTGTTCCGTCGCTGGTCGGGTGCGCTGGGCGCGGCGCGGGAGTGACCTGGGCCGCGCCCACCGCGACGCGGACCGGACCCGATGCCCGGTCCGCGCGACGATCCGCACCGTTCAGTACATGCCGGCGTTGGCCGGGCCTGGCCCGGTCGAGGCGGCCGGACCCGCGTTGCGCGGTTTGCCGACGTCCTCCGCCTCGTCCAACATGCCCTCCCCTTCAAGCAGGGCCCGCACCTCGGATTCCCGAAACCGGCGATGCCCGCCTGGAGTCCGGATGCTGCCTATCCGGCCCGCCGCTGCCCAACGCGTCACAGTCTTCGGGTCTACCCGAAACAACGCGGCAACTTCACCCGGTGTCAGCAGGCGATCTCCAGTGTCCACAGCCCCCTCCTCGCGTCGACGAAGCCCTCGGCTGAACACACTGCCCCCGGCCGGTGCGAGCCCAGAGCCGTCATGAGGGACGTATGGCAATTACAGCACCAGCGACCTGGCCTGTCCGCCAAACGCGAAAAACGCACTGAGTGGGAAGTTAGGAAATATTACCTGTGGAGGGAGCCCCTGACTGTGAGTCTGCGAACAACTACACCGTGTCATGTTCAACGCGTGCCGAGTGTCCGACGTTACGCCCCGACCGCTAGGGTCTACAGTCCGTGGACGCCATCGACCTGAGCCTCGTGGAGCTGCTGCGCGGCAACGCCCGCCTGTCCTACGCCGAGCTGGCCCGGCAGGTCGGCCTCTCCGCGCCGGCCGTGCACGAACGGGTCGGCAAGCTGGAATCCGGCGGCGTGATCCGGGCGTACCGGGCGGAGGTGGAGCCCGAGGCGATCGGCCTCGCCGTCACCGCGCTCATCGGGATCGTCGAGGACTCCGGCGGCGACACCGACGACGTGCTGGAGGCGTTCCGGCAGATGCCCGAGATCGAATCCTGCTACTTCATGGCCGGCGTCGAGTCGTTCCTGCTCAAGGCCCGGGTCGGCACCATCGCGGAGCTGGAACGACTGATCGTCCGGCTCAACCGCACCCCGGGCGTCGCCTCCACCCGGACGGGCATCGCCCTCTCCACGAAGTGGGAGAACCGCCCCCAGCCCCCGGTGCCGCCCACCACCTGAGCCGGCCGCCGCCGGCACCCGGCCAGCCCGGCCAGCACCTGAGCCGGCCAGCTCTGGCGCCCGGCAGCCGGGCGGCGATAGCGTGCGCCGATGACGAAGCCAGCGCCCGGAACCGCGGTGGTGACCGGTGCCGCCGGCGGCCTCGGCCAGGCCATCGCCGCCGCGCTGCACGCCGACGGCTGGCCGGTGCTGCTCACCGACCTCGACGCCGGGGACGCGGCCCGCGCCGCCGCGCCGCTCGGCGGCTGGTCCCGGCCCCTGGACGTACGCGACGAGGCCGCCTGCGCCGCCGTCGCCGCCGAGGCGGCCGGCCGGGGCGGGCTCGGCCTCTGGGTCAACAACGCCGGGATCCTGGTCACCGGCCCCTCGTGGGAGCACGACGCCGCGACCCGTCGCCGGGTGGTCGAGGTCAACACCCTCGGCGCCATGAACGGCACCCTCGCCGCTCTCGCCGTCATGCGGGCCCAGGGGCACGGGCACGTGGTCAACGTCGTGTCGCTGGCCGGCCTGGTGGCCGCGCCCGGCGAGACCGTCTACGCGGCCAGCAAGCACGCGCTGATCGCCTTCAGCATCGGCACCCTCGCCGACCTCCGGCTGGCCGGGCACCGGGGCGTACACGTGTCGTGCCTGTGCCCGGACGGGATCTGGACGCCGATGCTGCACGACAGGCTCGACGACCCGGGCGCCGCGGTGTCCTTCACCGGGACGCTGCTGAGCCCCGAGCGGGTGGCCCGGCGGGCGGCGCGGTTGGCCCGGCGGCCCCGCCCGGTGGTCAGCGTCCCGCGCTGGCGCGGCGCGCAGGTCCGGCTCCTCGACGCGCTGCCCGGCGCCGCGGTGCGGCTGGCCCCGCTGATCCTCGCGACCGGCCGGGCCGGTCAGCGCCGCCAGCACCGCCGGGCCGGGGCCGCTGGAGACTGAACCGGCTTGCTAGGTTGCGAAGGTGACTCATCTCGACCGGTGCGACGAGGCCAGCCGGCGCTGGGTGACCGAGGCGATCGCCACCGTCGAGGCGGACGCCAACCGCTCCGCCGACACCCACCTGCTGCCGTTCCCGCTGCCCCGGGCGTGGGGGATCGACCTCTACCTCAAGGACGAGTCGGTGCACCCGACCGGCTCGCTCAAGCACCGCCTGGCCCGCTCGCTCTTCCTCTACGGGCTGTGCAACGGCTGGATCGGCCCGGACACCACGATCGTGGAGGCGTCCTCGGGGTCGACGGCGGTCTCCGAGGCATACTTCGCGCGGATGCTGGAGCTGCCGTTCATCGCGGTCATGCCGGCCTCCACCTCGCCCGAGAAGATCGCCCAGATCGAGTTCCAGGGCGGGCGCTGCCACCTCGTCGACGACCCGGCCAAGGTGGTCGTCGAGGCCCGCTGGCTGGCAGAGGACTCCGGCGGGCGCTTCATGGACCAGTTCACCTACGCGGAGCGGGCCACCGACTGGCGGGGCAACAACAACATCGCCGAGTCGATCTACGCGCAGCTCGCCCTGGAACGGCACCCGGTGCCGGCCTGGGTCGTGGTGGGCGCCGGCACCGGCGGCACCAGCGCCACCATCGGCCGGTACGCCCGCTACCGCCGGCTGCCCACCAAGCTGTGCGTGGTCGACCCGGAGAACTCCGCGTTCTATCCCGCCTGGCAGGCGGCCGACTGGTCGGTGCGCACCGGGCGCGGCTCCCGCATCGAGGGGATCGGCCGGCCGACCGTGGAGGCGTCCTTCCTGCCGTCGGTCGTGGACCGGATGGTCCAGGTGCCCGACGCCGCCTCGCTGGCCGCCATGCGCGCCGGCTCGGCCGTGCTCGGCCGCCAGGTGGGCGGCTCGACCGGCACCAACCTGTGGGGCGCCTTCGGGTTGATCGCGGAGCTGCTCGCCGAGGGCCGCACCGGCTCGGTGGTCACCCTGATCTGCGACTCCGGCGACCGCTACGCCGACACCTACTACGCCGACGACTGGGTGGCCGCGCAGGGGCTCGACCTGGCCCCGCACCTGGCGACGGTCGAGCGTTTCCTCGCCTCCGGGGCCTGGCCCGCCTGAGCCGGCAGGGCCGGCCGGTCAGCGACCCGCAGCCGGTCAGCGCGGGTCGACGCGTTCGGCCAGCCCGGGGTAGCGCGTGACGTAACCCTCGCCGTCGAGGTCGATCTCGGCAGTGAAGGTGTCGCTGGTGAACCGCACCCGGTCGGGGCCGAGCGGGGTGTAGACCTGCTCGGCGGGCACCACCGTCAGGCTGGGCACCAGCACCCAGGCGACGTCGATCCGGTGCGGGCTGCCGGCCGTCGCGCGGGTCAACCCGAGCCGGTGCACCGGCAGGGCGTTGAAGAGCGCCGCGCCGCCGAGGTCCACGTCCCGCGCCTCGGCCAGCCGGTCGGGGTCGTCGGTGCCGGGCAGCCCGGCGGACGGGTGGCCGGCGGCCCGCAGCGCCGCGTCCAGGTCACCCTGCTCGGCGGTCGTCACCCGCCACCGGTCGACGGCCCGCTCCAGGCGTACGCTCCGCAGCCACCCGGCGCCCTCCGCCTCCACGTCGAGCCGGCTGCTGGCCCACTCCGGGTCGGTGGTGAGGTGGTAGCGGCAGGTGTAGGGGATCGGGTCGACGGCCGTGAGCGTGCCCCGCGCCGTCAGCCCCTGGCTGTCGTCGAACAGCGCGTGCTCCGTGCCGGCGGTGTCCGTCCGGGTCCAGAAGAGCGACTTCGGCATGGTCGGCATGAGCCGGACGTTACGCCACCACACCGACACCGGCAGCGGATGCGGAAACGCCGCCGCGGGGCGCGGGCCCCACGACGGCGTTCCGGGATGACGCTGATGATCAGTGGGTACGAGCCGGCGGCCGCCCACCGAAGCCCCGGCGCTCGTCGCGCGGCCGGTCGTCACGCCCCCGGCTCTCGGGCCGGAAGGCGCCCCGGTCGCCGAAGCGCCGCTCGCCGCGCTCGCCGTAGCCCCGGCTCTCGGCCGGCCGGTCACCGTAGCGCCGCTCCCCCTGGGGACGGTCCCCGTAGGCCCGTCCGCCGCCGGACCGCTCCCCGTAGCCGCGCCCCTCGGCCGGCCGGTCGCCGTAGCGGCGCTCGCCCTGCGGCCGGTCCCCGTAGCGGCCCTCGCCGCGCCCGTCCCGGTCACCGAAGGTCCGCTCGCCGCGCGGCCGGTCGCCGAACCCGTGCTCGCCGCGCGGCCGGTCGCCGAAGCGCCGGTCGCCACGGTCCGCGAAGCTCCGGTCCGCGTAGCCCCGGCCCTCGGCGGGGCGGTCGCCGTAGCGCCGCTCGCCCTGCGGCCGGTCACCGTAGCGGCGCTCGCCCTGCGGCCGGTCGCCGTAGCGCCGCTCGCCCTGCGGCCGGTCGCCGTAGCGGCGCGGGCCGCCCGGTCGATCGCCGTTCCGGCGCGGCTCCTCGGGCTCGTTGCGGACCGGGACACCGCTCGGCTCGCGGGCGCCGGTCAACTCGGCGAGCGCCGGGTCTCCGGCGCGCACCCGGGTCTCGGCCGGTGCCACCCCGGCCTTCTCCAGCATGGCGAGAGTGGTCCGCCGCTGCTTCGGCAGCACCAGCGTGGCCACCGCACCCGACTCGCCGGCCCGGGCCGTACGCCCCGCACGGTGCAGGTAGTCCTTCGGGTCCTTCGGCGGGTCGACGTGCAGCACCAGCGAGACACCGTCCACATGGATGCCCCGGGCCGCCACATCCGTGGCGACCAGGACGTTCATCCGGCCCTCACGGAACTCGGCCAGCGTGCGGGTACGCATCCGCTGGGTCTTGCCGCCGTGCAGCCCACCGGCCCGTACCCCGACGGCGGCGAGCTGCTCGACCAGCCGGTCGACGCCGAGCTGCGTACGGGCGAAGACCATCGTCCGCCCCTCCCGGGCCGCGATGGACGCGGCCACCGGGAACTTGTCGTGCGGCGGGATCAGCAGCATGTGGTGGTCCATGGTGGACACGGACGCGGTGGACGGAGCGGTGGAGTGCGTGACCGGGTCGGTCATGAACCGCTTGACCAGCGCGTCGACGTCGTTGTCCAGAGTGGCCGAGAAGAGCAGCCGCTGGGAGTCGGCGGGCGTCTTCGCCAGCAGTTCGGTGACCTCGGGCAGGAAGCCCATGTCGGCCATCTGGTCGGCCTCGTCGAGGACGGTGATCTCGACGTCGTCGAGGCGGCAGACGCCCCGGGCGATCAGGTCGCCCAGCCGACCCGGGGTGGCCACGATGATCTCCACACCGCGCCGCAGGGCGTCGATCTGCCGGTCGTACGGCACGCCGCCGACGGCGGTCTTCAGGAACACGCCGACGGCCTTGCCGAGCGGCATCAACGCGTCGTTGACCTGCATCGCGAGTTCCCGGGTGGGCACCAGCACCAGGGCCCGGGGGTGCAGCGGCCGGGCCCGGTTGCGGTCGGCCACGAGTGCCAGCAGGGGCAGGCCGAAGGCCAGGGTCTTGCCGGAGCCGGTCTGGCCCCGGCCGAGGACGTCCCGGCCGGCGAGCGCGTCCGGCATGGTGGCGCGCTGGATCTCGAACGGAGTGGTGATGCCCTGCCGGGCGAGCGCCTGGACCAGCGGCTGGGGCAGCCCCAGCGCGGCGAAGTCGGTGGCGCCGGCAGTCACCGGGGTGGTCGGGCCCTGCCGGGTGACGTCCCGCTCGGAGGTGGGCGTGTCGGCGGTGTCGAGGGCGGGTGAAAGCGAAAGCGTGCTGAGTTCAGCAGAGGTGGTCAAGAAATGCCTTTCGAGCGGGGCGCATCTTCGCGATGGCCTGCCGCAGCTGAACGCCGCCGAATCGCCCGCAAGATCGCCCATGGGCGCGCACGGCGCGCGCCGGGTCAGTGATCTGTACCAGTGTACGGCTGCCGGGCGAACCCGCCACCGGACAACGGACGGGTAGTGGGCGGGCTCACCATCGTCGTCGCCGCCCCGCGACTCACTTGTTCAGGAGGCCGCCCACGAGCCCGCCCACCGTGTCGTTGGCCAGCAGGACGACCAGCACGCTGATCGCGACCAGCAGGCCCAGCGAGGCGGCCAGCACGAGCACCACCTTGGTGGTGCTGGACCGTTCCTCCGTGGGGGTGTCCGTCCAGCCCTGGGCCAGGATGTGCCCGGTCAGCGAGCCGGAGTTCTCCACCGCGTTGGTCGGGAACGAGACCGTGCTGAAGCCCGGCCCTTCGGTGCCGGCGCCGTAGATCGTGCCCAGATCGGGCCCGCCGTCGTAGCGGCCCGAGGTGGCGGCCCCGGCCTGCCCGGGGCGCGCGGCCGGCCCGCCTGCGGCTGCCCCGCCCGGATGGTCGGTCGACCGGTGCGACTCTCGGAGCGCCGCCGGCTCGGCGGCACCGGGCCGGCGGTCACCCGGTTCGGTCGACGGCGGCCAACCCGGCAGCGCGGGCGCGGGCACCACCGCTGTCGCGGCCACCGGCGGTGCGGCTGCCGGCGAAACGGAGGGCAACGACGCGCTGGCCGGCGGCACCGGTACGCGTGGCGCGCTGGTCGGTGGCACCGGGACCTGCGGCGCACTGGCCGGCGGCGCGGACGTTGGCCCTGCGGTTGCCGGTGGCCCGAAGAACGTCGGCGTGCTCGGGGAGGGCGGGGGGACCGGTGCGGTGCCCGTGAGGGGCGGCGGCGGGAACGGCGGTGCCGGCGCGGGCCCGGGCGGGGGCGGAGGGGCGGGCACCGGCGGCCCGGGCGGGGGCACGGGCGGTCCCGGCACGGGCGGCACCGGTGCCGGTGGCCTGGGTCCGGGGCCGGGCGGCACAGGCCCGGGCGGGTACGGGCCCGGTACCGGCGGCGTCGGGGTCGGCACCGGCGGCGTCGGTGACGGCGGGTTGGGGCCGGGGACCGGCGGTGCGGGGGCGGGCCCGGGCTCCGGGACCGGCGGTGCGGGGGCGGGCCCGGGCTCCGGGACCGGCGGTGCGGGGGCCGGCTCGGGCTCCGGGACCGGCGGCGTCGGCGGCTGCGCCGGCTCCGGCGGCTGGGCGGGCTCCGGCGGCTCCGGGTTGACCGGCGCCGCCCGGTAGATCCTGGCCTCGCCCGTCCGGGAGCGGATGGCCCCGGCCTCGTCGGCCGAGACCCGCGTCATCCCCGGTACGGCGGCACTGGCTCGTGCGGCCGTACCGCGTTGCCCGGGGACCTGCGCGACGGCCGGGGACGCCGCTCCGGCCGCCCGGTAGGTGGTGCTGGCGCTCGGGGTGGCCGGTGCCACGGCATCGTCCTTGTCGGGCGAGGCGGCGGTGGTGACGGACACCCGGCCCCGGGCCGGCGCGGGAGTGGGCTGTCGGCGTACGTCGTCGGCGGGTGGCTCGGGCGACGACCCCGACGGGCCGGCGGAGGCGGTGCCCGACGGGGTCCCGGCGTCGGGTGCGCCGACGGTGGCCGCGGGATGCGGCGTCGCGGCGGGACTCCGGTCGGGCGTGGACCCGTGGTCGACCGGCTTCGCCGGAACCTCTTGCTCGGCCATGCTCGCCCTCCGCGCACGCTCGCGCCCGGATCCGCGACATCGGACCGGGCGTGCCTGACTGTCACCGTGCCATATTCCGGCCCGGCGGCACAGCCGGAGCGCGTACCGGGGCGTCGGTTCGACCGGTGCCGGCGCCGACGGCTGCCCGGTCAGCTGCCGGTGCTCGCCGAGGCGCTGCCCGTCGCCGTGGTCGGCGCCACACTGCCGGGGGTGGTGCTCGGGGACGAGGCGGAGCGGCTCGCCGCCGGGGACGAATCCTCCGGCGTCGGCGTCGGCGAGGGTGACGCCGACCCGTCGGGCGACTCGGACGGCGTCGGCGTCGGCGTCGGCGAGGTCGTCGGCGATGGCGACGTGGGCTTCGGCGACGGCGACGGCGACGTGGGCTTCGGCGTCGGCGATGGTGACGTGGGCTTCGGGGTCGGCGTCGGGCTGTTCGTCGGCGTGGGCGACGGCGGCTTGGTCGGCGTCGGGGTGGGCGAGGGGGTGCTGGTCGGCGCGGGCACCGCCCCGATCACGCGGGTGGCCGCGTAGAGCCGGGACCAGCGCACGGTGGAGATCTTGACGACGTCGCCGGTGGTCGGCGCGTGGATCATCTTGCCGCCGCCGACGTACATCCCCATGTGGTGGATCGTCTTCCAGCTGCTGCCGGAGGCGAAGAAGAGCAGGTCGCCGGGGAGCAGCGCGGTGCGGGACACGGTGCGGGACCGGGTGGCGTAGTACTGGTCCCGGGAGACCCGGGGCAGCCCGTAGTAACCCGCGTACCGGTAGGCGGCGTAGATGAGGCCGGAGCAGTCGAACCGGTCCGGCCCTTCGGCGGCCCACAGGTAGGGGTCGCCGAGCTGCGCCTTGGCGTACGCCAGGGCCTTCAGGGCCGTGGGGTGGGCGGCCAGGCCGTTGGCGGTCTCGTTGCCGAGGTAGTCGGCGCCGAGGCGCTGTTCGAGGGCCTCCTGCTGGCGCTCCAGCTCGATCTTCTGCGCGGCGTTGTCGCGGTTGATCTTGGTGAGCTTGGCCTCGGCGTCGCGCAGGGCCTTCTCGCCGGCGGCGTAGTCCGTCTGGGCGATCTTGAGTCGGGACTCGGCCGACACCATCGCCTGGCCGGCCGCCTGCTCCCCGGTGCGGGCCCGGGACAGCTCGCCCTCGGCGGCGGTGGTGCCGCCCTCGGCCTTCTCGCCCCGGATGATCCGGGACAGCCGGCTCAGCTCGTGCAGGTCGTTGGCGAACTCGCCGGGCGGCAGGGCGGCGGCGGCCTTGAACGCTCCCGCGGCGGCGGCGTCGGCGCCCTCCTGGGCGCGGGCCAGCGCCTCCCGGGCGAGCCCGAGGTCGCGCTCGGCGGTGGCCCGCTGGGTCTCGGCCTCGGTGCGCTGCTGCAGGCGCAGGAGCAACTCGTCGCGGAGCTGCCCGACCAGGGCCTCGGCGGCGTAGATCTGGGCGGCGAGCGGGCCGTCGATCAGGTTGCCGGGCGGCGGGGTGGTGACGCCGCCGCCGGGCAGCCCGGGAAGCGGAGCGCCGCCGGGAAGCTGGATCTGGCCGCTGACGGTCGGTCGGGCACCGGTGTCGGGCACGGTGGTGGGCAGCGCCGGATCGGCCTGGACCGGGCTGGCGAGGACCGTGGCGACGATGGCTCCGAGCAGTGCGGACCAGAGCGCCGGCCGCAGCACGGGCGAGATCACCGGGCTCCGTCGTCGCTGCCGTCGCCCGTGCCCGCTGTCGACCATTCCGCTCCCCGTCCGGAGTGTGACGCCGCGCGCTGGGTGGGCGCGGCCGTGAGGACGCTACCAGCGTGCGGCGAACGTCCCATCCTGTCTTACCGCACGGACGCAGCCATGTCGATGCGTCGCAGGTAACGGGAGGCTGAGAGTTGGGTGAGTCGGCCCACGGGGGCCGACCATGCTGCGGTGCCGTCGACGGGCCGACGTAGGCTCGATTCCTACCGCAGGTGGAAGGGACGTGGCTTTCGATGGACGCCGGACTCAAGCGTGAGCTCGAAGCGAAGGTGTACGCCGGCGAGCGGCTGACCCGCGAGGACGGCATCGCCCTCTACGACAGTGACGACCTCGCGTGGCTGGGTCGGCTGGCGCACCACCGGCGCACGGAACTCAACGGCGACCGGGTGATGTTCAACGTCAACCGGCACCTCAACCTGACCAACGTCTGTTCCGCCTCGTGCGCGTACTGCTCGTTCCAGCGCAAGCCGGGCGAGAAGGACGCTTACACGATGCGCATCGACGAGGCGGTCCGCAAGGCCAAGGAGATGGAGGACGAGCAGCTCACCGAGCTGCACATCGTCAACGGCCTGCACCCGACGCTGCCCTGGCGCTACTACCCGAAGGTGCTCAGCGAGCTGAAGGCGGCGCTGCCCAACGTCAAGCTCAAGGCGTTCACCGCGACCGAGGTGCAGTGGTTCGAGAAGATCAGCGGCCTGAGCGCCGACGAGATCCTCGACGAGCTGATGGCCGCCGGCCTGGAGTCGCTGACCGGCGGCGGGGCGGAGATCTTCGACTGGGAGGTCCGCCAGCACATCGTCGACCACGCCTGCCACTGGGAGGACTGGTCGCGGATCCACGCCCTGGCGCACAGCAAGGGCATGAAGACGCCGTCGACCATGCTCTACGGGCACATCGAGGAGCCCCGGCACCGGGTCGACCACGTGCTGCGGTTGCGCGAGTTGCAGGACGAGACCGGCGGCTTCATGGTCTTCATCCCGCTGCGCTACCAGCACGACTTCGTCGACTCGGCGGACGGCAAGATCCGTAACCGGATCCAGGCGCGTACGACGATGGCCTCGCCGGCCGAGTCGCTGAAGACGTTCGCGGTCTCCCGGCTGCTCTTCGACAACGTCCCGCACGTGAAGTGCTTCTGGGTGATGCACGGCCTGTCGGTCGCCCAGCTCTCGCTCAACTTCGGCGTGGACGACCTGGACGGCTCGGTCGTCGAATACAAGATCACCCACGACGCCGACTCGTACGGCACCCCGAACACGATGCACCGGGACGACCTGCTGCACCTGATCTGGGACGCGGGCTTCCGCCCCGTCGAGCGGAACACCCGCTACGAGGTGGTCCGCGAATACGACGCCGCCCCGTCCCTGGCCGAGCGCCGCGCCGAGCCGCAGCAGGTCTGGGCCTGAGCCGGCACGTAATCTCCTAGGCCATGACCGAGCAGCGGAGCGGGTTCCCCCGGCGCGACGCCGACGGGCGCATCCTCACCCTGGGCGACCTGCTCGGGGTGAGTCTGGCTGGCCTCGTCATCGGCGTGCTGGCGGTGGCGCTGTTCGACTGGGCGTTCGAGCTGATCGGCGCCGGCGACTTCGGCGGCGCCAACGGCTGGCTGGCGATCATCCTGCCGGCCTGGCTGTTCTGGGACGACTTCCGCGCCTGGGAGTTCGGCGCGGCCCGGGTGGTGGCGGCGCTGGCCGCCGCCGCGGTGGGGGTCGTCGCCGGGCTGGTGGTGGCCGGCCTCGCCGCCGGTCTCCCGCCGCTGGTCTCCGGCGGTCTGGGGGCGGCGACCTTCACCCTGGCGTACGCGGTGGTCTGGTTCCACGGCGTCCACTGGCTCGCCCGCCGGACGGGCTGAACCTTCCGCCGGGCCCCGGCGGTGGAGAACGGAGTGCGGAACGTGAGCGCGGCGCTCAAGTACACGCTGGGCCGGATCGGGCTGTTCGTCGGCGTGCTGGCGGCCCTGTGGCTGGTCGAGATGAACATCTTCCTCAAGCTGATGCTGGCGCTGGCGTTCTCGGCCGCCCTCTCGTTCTTCCTGCTCAAGGGCTTGCGGGACGAGATGGCCGAGGAGATGGCTGCCGCCGCCGAGCGCCGGCGCGACGAGAAGGAGCGCCTCCGCTCCGCCCTCGCCGGCGAGGACGAGCCCGGCGGCGACGAGCAACAGGGTGGCGCCCGTTCACTGGAACGGTGACGGCTGAGCAATTCGACACGCCGGGACGGCTGTTGCTGAACTGTCGACGATCACGCGACAAGCTTGCTTGTCATAATGACAAGCGAGCTGTACTTTCGTGCCCATGAAGGCGCTAGGTGTGCGTGATTGGGTCGCGGTGACAGCCGGGACGGTGGTGTTCTTCGCCGGTGCAGTGCTGGCCGGCGTCCTGTACGCGCTCGACGCGTTGCCGCGCTGGGCAGGATGGTCGCTGGCCGTCGTGGCGATCGCCGGGCTGGTACTGCTCGTGGGGACGACCGTGAAGGCGTTGCTGCGCGGGGACACCGAGGGCGTGGAGCGTCAGGACGCGGCGCGAGCTTCGATGGTGGCGGTGCTGGTGATCGTGGTGGCCGGGTTCGCGTACTCGATTCTGGAGGCTTTTGCCGGGCTGCCGCGGATGACCGCCGCGGTTCCGGCTGCGGCGGCCGGTCTGGTGTGGATGATCGCGTTCTCGTGGGGACACTTCGGCGGTGAGCGGGAGTGATCAGCAACCGGCTGCCGGTGCTGCGCGCGGAACGCCGGTGGAGCCAGGCTGAGTTGGCGGAGCGGATCAACGTGTCGCGCCAGACCGTGGTTTCACTGGAGAACGGCAGGTACGAGCCGACTCTGAAGGTAGCGATGCGCTTGGCGGCGGTGTTCGGCGTGGTGATCGAGGACATCTTCACTCCCGACCCGGACGACCTCGCGCTCGTCCGGGTCGAGTGAGGTGATCTCAGCGGCACCCCGAATCCGCGGGCGCAGTTGCTGTTGGCGGGTGCCCGGGCGTCGCCTCGGTCAGCTTGCCAGCCGCCACATCAGCAGTACGCCGGGAATCAGCCCGGACAACGACAGTGTGAGCACGGCGAGCACGAGGCAGCCGGAGGAGTTCTTCGGGTTGTGGTAGGTCTGCCCGGTGTGTATGTCGCGCCGCGAATCGGAGTTCGGCAGGCGCATGGTTCTCCCGGCATTTATGTCGTCTCCCGCCTCCCGCCCCCAGCAGTACATGCACTCGCCCGCGTAGTTCTTTGACCGGCCACACTTCGAGCAGTCCGCCACATCCGCCTCCCTCGATGGGGCACCGAGTTTAGTTCCCCGACGACCCTGCCGGTGCCCCGTCCGACTCCGCATGCGCCTCGCAGACGGGCGAACGGTTGGACGCTCCAACGGCCTCCCTCGGCGTCGGATGTTGTCACCAGGTGTCGGGGCGGTCGAGGTCGCGGGCCGGCTGGTATCCGCTCAGAACCGTCAGGCCTTCCGACTCGGTGTAGCCGTTCCCCCAACCCTTGAGGAACGCCTCGACGACGCATGGCTCGACGAACATCTCCAGCACGTCGCTGCCCTGCCGGCGTGCCCGGTAGGGCCCTGCGACGAGGTCGGCGGCCTCCGAATCGCGGCCCGGCACGGGTTGCGCCCGAGCCGTCAGCCAGCGACCGGATTCGTCACCTACCACCAGCGAGGCCTCTCTGAAGGAGCCATGCGCCGACCGGAGCAGCGTGACCGAGCAGCCGAGCAGCCGCCCACCCGGCGGCAGCGACCGCAGGCGGAACGGCACCACGCAGCGGTGGGCACCGTCGAACCGGACCCGACTAGCGGCGTCTGTCGCCTCGTCGCGGCCGGTCGCGTAGATGTCGAGCTGAGCCCAGAGCCCGTCGACGGGTTGCCAACGGACGAACCACAGTTTCGTGTCGCCGGACGGATCGAACCAAGCGATTCCCGGGCGGCCTCCGATGCGTACGTCGGCCGGCGGCTGGGGTCGCCCCGCCGACGATATGGTCTGCTGCAGCCCGTCGAGCGTCGCGACGCTGCGCGCCAACGCGAACCGGGCCTGCCCGGTCGGGCCCTGGAACTCGACGCTCTCGACGCCACGGCCGGCGCTCCAGGTCGCGGACGTGGCATCGCTGACCAGGCTGTCGGTCGTGAAGTGCACCACGCCGGGGTCGGCCCCCACCACCTCGGGCCGGGCGATGGCGCCGGGCTGGCCCGGCGCGTCCGGCAGCACGAGTGCCGTGGCCTGCATGGTCGCGCCATCGGGTGGCCGATCGAACGGAACCGCCATGACCGCCGTGGCCAGGACGAGGCACGCTGCTGCCGTTCCCCCGGTGGCCAGCCACCGGCGGCGCAGTCGGAGGCGGTGGCCGCGACGCCGGGCGTGTTCCACGATCGGCGTGGGGTCGACATCGCCGCCCGCGTGGAGCTGGAGCGTCGTGGCGAGCTGCTGATCGAGGTCGCTGGACATCAGAACTCTCCTCCTGTACGGGCAGATGCGGATGCGGATGCTTCCTGCCGCTTGCGGAGTGCCGACAGGGCCCGCTTCGCGTGGGTACGAACTGTGCCGGTCGAACAGTCCAGGATCTCGGCGATCATGGCGTCGTCAAGATCCTCGTAGTAGCGGAGCACGATCACGGTGCGTTGACGTATCGGCAGATCGCAGACGAGCCGCCAGAGCGCGTCGCGTTCCGCGACACCGGCGGCCTCGTCCGTGGCGTCCGGCCGATCGTTCACCACGGCGACGGAGATCTCCTGGCTGCTACGCCGGCGCCACCACGAGTGGTGGGCATTGACGAGCATCCGGCGGACGTACGCATCGGGGCGTTCCGTCCGGGAGATGCGCGCCCAGCGGGCGTACGCCCTGGCGAGGACGTCCTGGACCAGGTCCTCGGCCCGATGCTCGTCACCGGTCAGCAACCGGGCGAGCCGCACCAGCGCCGAAGTGCGGGCGAACGCGTACTCCTCGAATGTCACGCCCTATTAACGTGGCGAGTCGGCGAACCCGTAGACACCTGGCGAGCACATGATCGTCGTTACCGGGAACGGCCGAGGGGCCCGGTCGCCGGGCTGAGCCGGGCGACGCGGACCCCTCGGTCGATCGGGTCGGTGTCAGGTCACCAGTTGGTGGAGCCGGCCACCTTCGGCCACGGCTTCAACGTGGGCTTGATCAGGTAGACGACGCCGCCGGAGCCGCCGGACACCCCGCCGCTGGCGTTGATCCGCTTGGTCCGCAGCCAGATCTGCTCGAACTGCTCACGCTTGTAGACGTTGCGCACCACGTCGTTGCTCGACGAGGCCGGGTCGTTGACGATCACGTCGCCCTCGGCGGTGAAGCCGACGATGACGAACAGGTGCCCGGAGGTGCCGTAGTTCGCGTCGTCCAGCTCGCTGGCCAGGAACGACTGGCTGGTCACGACCGGGATCCCGGCGGCGATGAAGCGCTCCACCTCGTCCAGCGAGTGCAGCCGGGTGACCCGTGCCTCCAGGCCCGGGAAGCTGGCGGCGTACGCGGTGTTGAAGGGCCAGTTGCCGGCGCCGTCGTACTGGTAGTCGTAGACCATCCGGGCGGCGTGGTTGACCGTCGGGTCCGGGTAGGTCGGGTCGACCCAGGAGGTGTCCTCCTCGGACGCCTTCCGGCCCCAGTACTCGATCACCATCGTGGTGGACGTGGGGGAGCACCAGGCCTGGCCGCCGCCGTCGTACTCGGGGTAGTGGCCGGCGTGGACGTTCTGCGAGTAGCGGGGGACGGAGAGTTCCTTGCCCCAGGCGATGCCGCCCGCGCTCGGCTCGACGGTGAACCGGTCGGGGACGTTCGAGCTCATCGCACCCAGGGTGTGGACCACCGGCGCGGCCTGCTGGCCCGGCGCCCGGTAGAGGGTCAACCGCAGCTGGTACGCCCGCAGCAGCACGCCGACGGAGGCGTCGTCGATGCTGAAGGTGTCGGTCCAGATGGTCGACCAGGGGTCGCCCTGCCGGTTGACGCTGGTGCGCTTGATGTCGGCGTCGCCGGAGGCCCACCGGCCCATCACGTACCACTTGGTCTGGACGCCGGTGTTGTACGTGCCCTGCATCTCCACCTGGATCCAGGTGCCGGCCGGGGTCTTCGCGTTCCACGAGGCGATCAGCTCGGTCGCGTCGAACCCGACCTGGGTGACCGGGGAGGTCCAGGTCGCGTACTCCCAGCTCTTGGTGACGCCGGTGTGCGGGTCCGCGTAGTCGGTGGTGCCGAGCGGCTGGGCCAGGGTGACGCCCGGCCGGAGCCCGGGCACGGCGCGCGTGCCGGTGTGGGTGCCGCTCCGCCAGTCGGGGTAGCGGGACCACTCCTGGAAGGTGATCTGTTCGTCGTGGACCACCGGCCGGGTGGTCGCCGGGGCCTCGACGGGCGCGGCGACGGCGGGGGTCGCGGTGCCGAGAAGGGTGAGCGCGGTGGCGGCCGCGAACGCGGCCGTGCGCAGGCGTGGTCTGGGCATAAGTCCTCCGCAGGGACGGACGATCGTTGCGGGTCAGTGTCCCGCTCGGAAGGAACTTTCGCCAGAGGTCGAGAGATGGAAAATCCTTGCCGATGTGAGGATCCGGCTGAGATGCAAACAGGCAGCGATGGATGTTGATATGACCATGTGAGTGGTGGTGGAGTTTCCCCACCGCGCGGGATCTTTGCCCGCCCCCGAGGAGGTTGTCCATGGCCTTCCGCAACACTGCCCTCCGTCGTCGCCTGGCGATCGCCGTCGCCGCCGGGTTCGGCCTGCTCGCGGTCGCCGCCGCGCCGGCCACCGCCCGGCCGGCCCCGGAACACGCCGCCGACTCCGCCGCCACGTCCTACCGCGTGCTCGGCCCACGTACGGTCGCCGACCGCACCGCCGTGGCCGGCACCGGCGCCGCCATCGACTTCGTCGAGCACGGGGTGCTGAACGTCTCGGCCACCCCGGCCGAGGCGGCGGCGATCACCCGGCTCGGGTTCCGGCTGGAGGCGGCTGCCGCCCCGTCGGCCCACGGCCACGACCATGCCGAGGGGGACGTCGGCACGGCGGCCTTCCCGCCCGCCGACTCCAACTACCACGACTACGCGGAGCTGACCGCCGTCGTGAACAAGGTGGTCGCCGACCATCCCTCGATCGCCCGGAAGATCAGCATCGGTTCCTCGTACGAGGGCCGGGACCTGATGGCGGTGAAGATCTCCGACAACGTCGCCACCGACGAGAACGAGCCGGAGATCCTGTTCAACTCGCAGCAGCACGCCCGCGAGCACCTGACCGTCGAGATGGCGGTCTACCTGCTCAACCTGTTCACCGACAGCTACGGCACGGACTCCCGGATCAGCAGCATCGTGAACAGCCGGGAGATCTGGATCGTGCCCACGGTCAACCCGGACGGCAGCGAGTACGACATCGCCACCGGCTCGTACCGCTCCTGGCGCAAGAACCGGCAGCCGAACAGCGGCTCGACGGCCGTCGGCACCGACCTGAACCGCAACTGGTCCTACCAGTGGGGTTGCTGCGGCGGCTCGTCCGGCACGACCTCGTCGGACACCTACCGGGGCCCGTCGGCGTTCTCCGCACCGGAGACCGCGGCGCTGCGGAACTTCGTGAACAGCCGGGTCGTCGGCGGCACGCAGCAGATCAAGGCCAACATCGACTTCCACACCTACTCGGAGCTGGTGCTCTGGCCGTTCGGCTACACGTACAACAACACCGCCCCCGGGATGACGACGGACCAGTACAACACCTTCGCCACCCTGGGCCAGCAGATGGCGAACACCAACGGTTACACCCCGCAGCAGTCCAGCGACCTCTACATCACCGACGGGGACAGCATCGACTGGATGTGGGGCCAGCACGGCATCTGGGCATACACCTTCGAGATGTACCCGGGCTCGGCCGGCGGCGGCGGCTTCTACCCGCCCGACGAGGTGATCCCCGCCCAGACCTCGCGCAACCGGGAGGCGGTCCTGCTGATCAGCGAGTACGCCGACTGCCCGTACCGGGTCATCGGCAAGCAGGACCAGTACTGCGGCGGTGGCGGCGGCACCACGGTCTGGTCGGACACCTTCGAGACGGCCACCGGCTGGACCATCAACCCCAGCGGCACCGACACCGCGACCTCCGGGGCGTGGGAGCGGGGCGCCGCCCAGGCGACCAACTCCAGCGGCGCGAAGCAGCTCGCCCCGTACGCCGGCGCCAACGACCTGGTCACCGGCCGGCTGGCCGGCACGGCGGCGGGTGACTACGACCTCGACGGCGGCGTGACCAGCGCCCGGTCGCCGGCCGTGACCCTGCCGGCGAGCGGCACGCTGACGCTCTCCCTCGCCTGGTACCTGGCCCACGGCTCGAACGCCTCGTCGGCCGACTACCTCCGGGTGAGCGTGGTGCACGACGGCGGCACCACGGCCCTGTTCACCCAGGCCGGCGCGGCCAGCAACCGCAACGGCGCCTGGGCGGTGGCCAACGCCAACCTCACCCCGTACGCCGGCCAGTCGGTGCGGATCCTGGTGGAGGCGGCGGACGCCTCGGGCGCGAGCCTGGTCGAGGCGGCTGTGGACAACGTCACCATCACCAGTTCCTGACCCGGGTGGGGCCCCGCTCCGCCCCGGCGGGGCCCCACCACCTCCCCAACAGTCGTCGATCCAGGGCATATCGCCGCCGTTGATGATCAACGAGCGCCGATGCGTCCCGGATCGATCTGGCACGTCCGGGGCGTGCGCTACCGTTCTACCGACCACGCGCAGCGAAGCCGGTGCGAAACCGGCGCTGTCCCGCAACTGTGATGCCCCACCACCCCGGCCGAGCGTCGGGCGCGGCGGGGACGAGCCAGGTCGCCTGCGTCCGTGGTCGCGACACGCGCTCTCGAGGAAGGGCGCCTCGCGGACGGGCGCTCTGCTCCCTGTCGGCGAAGCACCACGCTCCTCGACCGACAGGAGGACCGATGCTCAGACGTACCCCCCGGCTCTTCGCGGCGACCCTCGCGGTGGCCGCGCTCGCCCTCGGCGCGTGCGCCGAGAAGACCGCCGACGAGACCCCCGCCGCCGGCGCCAGCTCGGCGGGCGCGACCTACCCGGTCACCGTGGGCGCGCTGACGCTGGAGAAGCGGCCCGAGAAGATCGTGTCACTCTCCCCGTCGGCCACCGAGATGCTCTTCGCCATCGGCGCCGGCAAGCAGGTCACCGCCGTCGACGACCAGTCGAACCACCCGGCGGACGCGCCGAAGACCGACCTCTCGGGCTTCACCCCGAACGCCGAGGCGATCGCCGGCAAGAGCCCCGACCTGGTGGTGCTCTCGGACGACCGCAACAAGATCGTCGAGCAGTTGACCACGCTGAAGATCCCGGTCTACCTCACCCCGGCGGCGAAGACGCTCGACGACTCGTACCGGCAGATCACCGAGCTGGGCGCGCTCACCGGTCACGCGGACGAGGCCGCCGACGTGACCAGGCGGATGAAGGACGACATCGCCAAGCTGGTCGCCGACCTGCCGCAGCGCGCCGAGAAGCTGACCTACTACCACGAGCTGGGTCCGGAGTTCTACACCGCCACCAGCAAGACCTTCATCGGCTCGCTCTACGCGCTGGTCGGCCTGGAGAACATCGCCGACCCGGCCGACGCCGACGGCAAGAGCGGCGGCTACCCGCAGCTCTCCCAGGAGGTCATCGTCAAGGCGGACCCGGACTTCGTCTTCCTCGCCGACACCAAGTGCTGCCAGCAGAGCGCGGAGACGGTCAAGGCGCGCGCCGGCTGGGCGGGCGTCACCGCGGTCAAGAACAACCAGATCGTCGCGCTCGACGACGACGTCGCGTCGCGCTGGGGCCCCCGCGTGGTGGACCTGCTCCGGGCCGTCGTCGACGCGGTCGCCAAGGTGCCCGCGTGAGCAACGACCGCCCATGACCAAGGCGCCCGTCAGCGCACGCACCACCCGACGGGCCGGGACGCCTCCCGCGTACCGGCCCGCCGGGCTGCGCCCGCGCTGGCTCGTCGCCGGGGTCGCCGCCGTGCTGGTCGCCCTGGTCGCCGGGGTGTCGCTCGGCCCGGTCAGCCTGCCGCCGGGCAGCGTCGCGGCCGAGCTGCTCAACCTCGTCCCCGGGGTACGCGTCGACAGCGGCCTGACCGAGCGCGAGATCGCCATCGTCACGGAGCTGCGGCTGCCCCGGGTGGTGCTCGGCCTGCTGGTCGGCGGGCTGCTCGCCCTGGCCGGGGGCTGCTACCAGGGGGTGTTCCGCAACCCGTTGGCCGACCCGTACCTGCTCGGCGTGGCGGCCGGGGCCGGGCTCGCGGTCACGGCCGTGCTCACCCTCGGGGTCGGCGCCGGCGGGGCGCTGACCGGGCTGCCGCTCACCATCCCGCTGGCCGCCTTCGTGGGCTCGATCGGGGCGGTGCTGATGACGTACCTGCTCGGCGCCTCCGGCGGGCGCGGCCGATCCCCGGCCACATTGATCCTCGCCGGGGTGGCCGTCTCCGCGTTCCTCTCGGCCGGGCAGACCTATCTGCTGCAACGCAACTCGGACAGCATCCAGCAGGTCTACTCCTGGTTGCTCGGGCGGCTCGCCACCGCCGGCTGGCACGACGTCCGGCTGGTGCTTCCGTACTTCCTGCTCACCGCGCTGGTGGTGCTGCTGCACCGGCGGGAGCTCGACGTGCTCTCCGTGGGCGACGACGAGGCCGCGAGTCTCGGCCTGCACCCGCAGCGCTCGCGCTACCTGCTGATCGTCGCCGCGTCGCTGGGTACCGCGGCCGCCGTCTCCGTCTCCGGCCTGATCGGCTTCGTCGGCATCATCGTGCCGCACGCCATCCGGCTGCTCGCCGGGTCGAGCTACCGGGTGATCCTGCCGCTGTCGCTGCTCTTCGGTGGTGCCTTCCTGGCCCTGACCGACGTGGTCGCCCGCACCGCCGCCGCCCCGTCGGAGATCCCGATCGGCGTGGTCACCGCGCTGCTCGGCGGCCCGTTCTTCGTGCTGGTGCTGCGTACCTCCCGCCGGGTCATGCAATGAGCGGGCGCCGTGCGCCGGTCCCGCCGGCACGGGACGGTGGGGTCCGGAAGGCCGGGCTCGGCGCGCCCGCCGTCGAGGTACGCGACCTGCACGTCCGCCTGGACGGCACGCCGATCCTGGCCGGCGTCGACCTGACCGTCGCGCCCGGCGAGTGGGTCACCGTGATCGGCCCGAACGGCGCCGGGAAGTCGACCCTGCTGCGCGCCGTCGGCGGCCTGCTGCCCGCGCCGGGCGCCGTCTTCCTCTTCGGTACGCCGAGCGAGGCGCTGCGTCGTCGCGACCGGGCCCGGGTGGTGGCCACGGTGGCGCAGTCCCCGGCTGTGCCGGCCGGCATGACGGTGCTCGACTACGTGCTGCTGGGCCGCACCCCCTACATCCCGCCGCTGGGCCGGGAGTCGGCCGCCGACCTGGCCGCCGCGTACGAGGTGCTCGACGGGCTGGACCTGGCCGCGTTCCACACCCGGGAACTGGCCACCCTCTCCGGCGGCGAGCGGCAGCGCGTCTTCCTGGCCCGGGCGCTGGCCCAGGGCGCGACCCTGCTCCTGCTGGACGAGCCGACCAGCGCCCTGGACATCGGCCACCAGCAGGAGGTGCTGGAACTGGTCGACCGGTTGCGCCGCGAGCACGGCCTGACCGTGCTCGCCACCATGCACGACCTCTCCATCGCCGGCGAGTACGCCGACCGCATGGTGCTGCTCGCCGACGGCAGGGTGGTCGCGGTCGGCACCCCGAGTGAGGTGCTGACCGAGCAACTCCTCGCGACCTGGTACCGCGCCTCCGTCCGCGTCATCCCCGGCGACCACGGCCCCCTGGTGGTCCCCACCCGCCCCCGCTGACCCACCCCGTCCCCGCCCTGCCCCCCGCCCTGCCCCTGCCCCGCGTCTTCGCCCCCGCGATCTTGCACTTTCGGCCCTCGAACTGCCCCTTATGTGCGATTCGTCGGGGCAGTATGTGCAAGATCGCGTGGCGAGGGGGCGAGGGGGCGGGCGGGCGCGGGGGGCGGGCGGGGCGGGGCGGGGACGAGGGTCAGGGGCGGGCGGGGATGAGGGTCAGGGGCGGGTGAGGATGTTGAAGAGGGCGCCGTGGGGGTCGCGGAGGGCGGCGTAGCGGCCCGCCGGGGCGTCCTGGGGCGGGACGAGGATGGTGCCGCCGAGTTCGGCGGCGCGGGCCGCGGCCGCGTCGGCGTCGGCCACTCCGAAGTACACCGACCAGTACGCGGGCGTGTCCGCGGGGAACCCGTCACCCAGCGGCGGCAGCATGCCGGCCACGATCCGGGTGCCGAGCCGCCAGCCCGTGTACGTGACCGGCCCCGTCCGCTGGTCGTCCGGGTGCCAGCCGAAGACCAGCTCGTAGAAGACCTTGGCGCCGTCCGGGTCCGGGGTGACCAGCTCGGTCCAGGTCAGTGCGCCCGGGGTGTCGAAGACCTCGGCGCCGGGCATCGCCATCGGCTGCCAGACGCTGAAGGCGGCCCCGGCGGGGTCGGCGAAGACCGCCATCCGTCCCCGGTCGAAGACCTCGAACGGCGGCACCACCACCTGCCCGCCGGCCCGCTCGACCCGGCCGGCCACCAGGTCCGCGTCGTCGGTCGCCAGGTACGTCGACCAGATCGGCACCTGGTCGGGGATGGCCGGCGGTCCGGCGCCCGCCACCGCCCGCCCGCCGAGCAGGAAGACCGTGTAGCCGCCCGCCTCGGGTTCCGGGTCGATCCGCCCGGTCCAGCCGAACAGTTCGGGATAGAACCGCCGCGCGTCGGCGAGACCGGGGGTGGCGAGGTCGGCCCAGCAGGGCGTACCCGGCGGGACGGTGCTCACGTCGACCCCTCTCGGCTGGGGGCGGCCACGCCGGCACGCCCTGCCGGAATCGTGGCACCGACCCGCCGCGCCCCGGGGCGGTTCGGGCGAAACGTCAACTGAACCGTCGACCCCGGCGCGCCCCGCCAGCGGCACCAGCCGAGCCGGTGGGTCAGCCGAGCGGCGCGGGCAGCGGTCGTGCGTGCAGCACGGTGAGGCGGGAGACCGCCCGGGTGAGCACCACGTAGAGCCGGTGCAGGCCGCGCGGTTCGGCGGCCACGATCGCCGCCGGCTCGACGACCACGACGTGGTCGTACTCCAGGCCCTTGACCAGGGTCGCGGGCACCACCGTGACGCGCGCCGCGGCGGCCGGGTCGTCGACGGTCCCGGTCGGCACACCGGCGGTCTCCAGCGCCGCCCGCAGGTCGTCGACCGCGGCGTCCTCGGCGATCACCGCCACCGAGCCGTCGAACGCCAGCGCCGCGTGCACCTCGGCCACCGTCGCGGCGGTCAGGTCGTCGACGGTACGCACGTCGAGCGCGCCGTCGCGGCGGAGCGACTCGGCCGGGGGCACGTCGACGGCGAGCGCCGGCAGCAGCCGGTTGGCGAACGCGACCACGGCGGCGGGCACCCGGAAGCCGACCGTCAGCGGCACCACGACCGCCTCCGGCTTGCCCAGGTGGCGCAGGGACTCCCGCCAGTCGGCGGCGGCCCACGGGGCGGTGCCCTGGGCCAGGTCGCCGAGGAGGGTGACCGACCCGTGCTCGCTGCGCCGGGCGATCACCCGGCACTGCATCGGGGAGAGGTCCTGCGCCTCGTCCACGACGACGTGGCCGAAGCCGGCCGGCCGTTCGATCAGCCCGGCCGCCTCGTCGATGAGTACGGCGTCGGCGGCCGTCCATCTGGTGGCCTTCGGCGTCCGCCCGAGCTTTGTTCCGGCCGCAGCCGGGCGGCGCGCCGGGCGCGGGACGTCGGCTGCGCCACCCGTCGCCGGCTCGGGTGTCCCGACCGGGGCGGCCGTCCCGCGTAGCCGTGCCTGCTCGTCGGCGGTCAGCAGCCCGTCCGCAGCGGCGGCCAGCAGGTCGGCGTCGGTGAGCAGGGCGTGCACCAGCCCTTCCGGGGTGAGCGCCGGCCAGACCGCGTCGAGGAAGGTGGTGACCGGCGTGGCCCTGCCCATCCGGCGCAGCCAGGCGTCGCTCGGCGACTCGGCTCGCCGCGCCTCGGCCTGCCGTTGCAGCAGCGCGACCACCCGGGCCCGGACGCGTTCCCGCCCGGTGGCGTACGGGAGCTGCTCCCGGCGGGTCTCCTCCACCAGCCGGTGCAGCGGCTCCAGCCCGATCCGCCAACGGAACGAGCCGTCCGAAACCATGATCGGCTCGGGCGGCTCGCCGATGTGCGCCGCGACCGCCCGGCGCAGCACCTCGGCCATCCGGGCGTCGTGCTTGACCGCCGCGCCGGCCGGGTCGTCGACGGCCCGCACCGGCACCCGGCCGGCCAGGTCCTCCACCGTGGCCTGCTCGACCTCGACCTCGCCGAGTGCCGGCAGCACGGCCGCGATGTACGACAGGAAGGCCCGGTTCGGCCCCACGATCAGCACACCGGCCCGGCGCAGCCGTTCCCGGTGCAGGTAGAGCAGGTACGCGGCCCGGTGCAGGCCGACCGCCGTCTTGCCGGTGCCCGGGGCGCCCTGCACGCAGATCGAGGCGCTCAGGTCGGCCCGGACCAGCTCGTCCTGCTCCGGCTGGATGGTGGCGACGATGTCACGCATCGGCCCGACGCGCGGCCGCTCGATCTCGGCGGTCAGGATCCGGCTGGCGGTGCCGAGTTCCTCGCCCTGGTCGAGGCGCTCGTCCTCGAAGCTGGTCAGCGCCCCGTTGCTGAACCCGAAGCGGCGCCGCACCGCCACGCCCTGCGGGTCGCTCGCGCTCGCCCGGTAGAACGACCGGGAGACCGGGGCCCGCCAGTCCAGCACCAGCGGCTCGCCCCGTTCGTCGGTGACGTGCCGTCGGCCGACGTGGTACCGCCGCCCGGCGTGCTCCGCGTGGTGCCACCCGCCCGAGGGGTCGTCGGCGGCACCGGACCAGCCGCCGGACCGGCCGCCCACGGGCGCCTCGCCGGGTGCGCCGCCGGCTGCCGGGCCGAAGTCGAGGCGGCCGAAGAAGAGCGGCGTGGTCGGGTCGTCGGCGAGTTCGGCGACGCGGCGGGCCAGGGTGCGCCCCAGCGTCTCGGCCGCGTACGCGTCGCCGGCCACCTGGTCGCCGGTGGAGAAGAGGGCCTCGGCGCGTTCCCGCATCTGGGCCAGGGCCGTCCGCGAGGTGGCGAGGTGCGTGCGTTCGGCGGCCAGGTCGGCGTCGAGGTCGAGGTCGAGTGCCGTCACGCTGAATCCCATCGGGTCATCTGCTGATCGCTCGCGTGTCCGGCGGGCGGATGGCCGGCCCCGGCGCGGGACGTCCGATGCGGTGGTCACTCTCACCCCGGCCGTCAGCGGCCTGACATCTTACGCGCGCGGGTGCGGCGGGTCCCACCGGTTTTTCGGAGTTGCGCGTGTCGGAAGACGTTCGGGCTCTGCTGCCGATCCGGACCCGACCCCGCCGCCCCGGCTACCGGGTGGTCTCTTCCGCGGTACGTGCCTGCTCAGAGGTCAGTTGCTGCGCCAGCCGATCCAGCCCGCCCTTGATCAGCTGTGCGTAGTCGTCATCACCGAGCGCGCCGATCCCCGCCCGCGCCTGCTGGAGGCATTCGCGGGCCCGGTCGAGGTCGCCGAGCTTGCGGTGGCACTCACCGAGGTTGAGATGCAACGACGGATAGAGGCCGGCCACGGACATCGGCACCCCAGCCTGCGCAACCCGGTCATCGGTGAGCAGGTCGGCCGCCGCCAGCGCCCGCTCGTCCCAGACCAGCTCCTGGTGGACGTCGTCCTGCACGTCGGCCATCGAGTGCGCGAGGACGCATACGTGCAGGGGATCGCCCTGCTCGCCGCCGATATCGTCCCAGATCCGCGCAAACAGGTCGCGAGCAGCCTCGCGTTGGCCTTGCTGATGATGCAACTGCACACCTTGGTTGATGCGGGCGAGCGTTTCATCGGTGATCATCAGCTGCTCCTGCGGGCTCAACGCGCGACGATGTCATGGATCGTAGTTGCCTCGAAACCATCGGTAGGGCCCCCGGCGCCGCTGCCGGTCCACATCGGGGTGCGGACCACCGGATTTCCGCAGTCACGACGGCGGGCCGGTCGGCGCGGCGGTGTGCTGGCCGGCCGGGGGCCGCTGGCGGCCGGGCGACCAGGAATCATGGACGCATGACGGAGGCGCGTCCCGAGCGGCGCCAGATGACGGTCAGCGATCCGCAGGTGATGCGGGCGCTGGCCCATCCGGCCCGAATCGCGATCATGGAGCATCTGGGCAGGGTGCCGGGCGGTGCGACCGCCACCGAGTGCGCGGAGGTGGCCGGGCTGTCGCCGAGCGCCACCAGCTACCACCTGCGGGCGCTGGCGAAGTCGGGCCTGGTGGAGCAGGCGCCGAGCCGCGGCGACGCGCGCGAGCGGCTGTGGCGCACGGTCGGTCAAGGCCTGATGGTCGACGCGGGCCGCTCCGCCGGGCCCGAGGTGCGCGCGGCCGAGCAGGCGCTGGTGGAGGCGCACGCGGCGCGGGACCTGGAGCGGGCCCGGGACTGGCTGCGTCGGGCGGGCGAGGAGCCCCCCGAGTGGTACGACGCCGCGCTGTTCAGCGACACGGTGCTGCTGCTCACCGCCGAGGAGTTGGCCGAGCTGAACGAGGCGGTGAGCGCGCTGTTCGAGCCGTACCGGCAGCGGAACCGGCAGGCGGACGCGCCCGCCGGTGGGCGTTCGGTGGCGGTGCACTACCGGGTGGTGCCGCTGGCGTAAGGGGGTTGATCCGATCAGTTGTGAAGGATTATTTTCGAAGTATGTCCTTCACAACTGACGGTTCGCGTTGGTCCGATGTCTGGCTCGCCGCCGTCGCGCGTGGCACCTCGATCTGCGGGGACTTCCTCGCCGCCACCGCGCTGGCGCTCGCGCTCCAGGCCACCGGGGCCAGCGGGCTCGCCGTGTCCGGGCTGCTGCTGGCGGCCACCCTGCCGCTGGTGGTGCTCGCCCCGGTCACCGGGCGGCTCGCCGACCGGGTGGACAGCCGTACGCTGCTGGTCGCCGTCGGGTTCGGGCAGGCCACCGTGTGCGCCCTGCTCGCCTTCGCCGACCACCCCGCCCTGATCATCGGGCTGGTCGCGCTGCTCGCCTGCGGGCTGGCCGTGACCCAGCCCTGCCTCGCGGCGCTGCTGCCGACGATGGTGCGCCCCGCCGACCTGCCCCGGGCCAGCGCGATCAGCCAGACCGCCTCGTCCCTGGGCGCGCTCGGCGGCCCGGTGCTCGCCGGGCTCCTCGTCGGGCAGTTCGGCACCCGCGTACCGCTACTCATCGACGCCGCGAGCTATCTCGCCCTGGTGGCCGTGGGCCTGCTGCTGAAGACCCGGCGGGGCGGCCGGCGGACCGTCGCGGTCGTGCCGGGGACCGGGGCCGGCCAGGCCCAGGCGTGGCGGCTGCGCCGCGACCCGTTGCTGCTGGTCGTCGTCCTCAGTACGGCGGCGGTCATCACGGCGGTGGGCGGCCTCAACGTGATCGAGGTCTTCTTCATCCGGGAGACGCTCGGCGGCTCGCCCACCACGTACGGGCTCGTCGGCGCCGCCTGGATGGCGGGCATGATGCCGGGGAGCTGGCTCTGCGCCCGGCTGGCCCGCCGGCTCACCGACGACGGTGCCCTGGTGTACGGGGTGCTGGCGACGCTCGGCGGCATCTGCCTCATGGTGCTGGTTGCCGCCGCCGTGCCGACGGCCGCGCTGCTGGTCCCGCTCTGGCTGGTCGCGGGCGCGGCGAACGGCGGGGAGAACGTCTTCGCCAACGTGCTCACCGCCCGCAGGGTGCCCGAGGCGGCGCGCGGCCGGGCGTACGCCGCCTACGGGGCGGCCGTGCAGGGCGGCTCGATGGGCGGCTACCTCATCGGGGGCGCCCTGTTGGCCGTGCTGTCACCGCGACCCCTCATCGCGGCAGCCGGTGCCGTCGGCCTGCTGGTCGTGGCGGCGATCGTGCCGGCCGTCGTCCGGTCCGTCCGGCGTGCCCGGTCCGTCGCCACCGCCACCGCCACCGCCACCGACGGCGACGCAGACGGCGGGCGCGTGGGCGGCGTCGCCGTGGCCGGGTCGGTGGTGGCGGAGCAGACCGGCGGGCAGGGCGGCGGCGGTCGGGCGGCGGATGCGGGGTTGGCCACTCCCAGCCCGGCCCGTTGAGCCCCGGCGCGGCGGCGGGGATACGGTCGGGGCATGGTTGAGCACGTCGCACGCCCCCGGGTCGGGCACATCCAGTTCCTGAACTGCCTGCCGATCTACTGGGGGTTGATGCGCTCCGGCGCCCTGATCGACGTCGACCTGCACAAGGACTCCCCGGACCGGCTGAGCGCCGCGCTGGTCGCCGGTGACCTGGACATCGGCCCGATCTCCCACGTGGAGTACCTGCGCCACGCCGACGAGCTGCTGCTCCTGCCCGACCTGGCGGTCGGCAGCGACGGGCCGGTGCTGTCGGTCAACATCGTCTCCACCCGCCCGCTGGCCGACCTCGACCATGGCAAGGTGGCGCTGGGCTCGACCTCGCGGACCGGCGTGCTGCTGGCCCAGTTGTTGCTCGGCGAGCGGTACGGGGTGAACCCGGAGTACTTCCGCTGCCCGCCCGACCTGACCCAGATGCTGCTGGAGGCCGACGCCGGGGTGCTGATCGGCGACGTGGCGCTGCGTGCCCTCTACGAGGCGCCGCGGCGCGGCCTGGAGGTCACCGACCTCGGGCAGGCGTGGCGGGAGTGGACCGGCCTGCCGATGGTCTTCGCCGTGTGGGCGGTACGCCGCGACTTCGCCGCCGCCCACCCGGGCCTGGTCAAGGAGGTGCACGAGGCGTTCCTGCGTTCCCGGGACCTCTGCCTGGCCGAGCTGGACCAGGTGGCCGAGGCCGCCGCGCGCTGGGAGCCGTTCGACGCGGAGACCCTGGCGACCTACTTCCGGGCGCTGGACTTCTCGCTGGGCGAGCGCCAGGTGGCCGGCCTGCGGGAGTTCGCCCGTCGGGCGGCCACTCTCGGCGCCGCCCCGCCCCTGCCCGACTCCGGGCCGGACTTCTTCCGGGGCTGACCCGCCGCTTCGTCACGCGCCCGCCCCGGCCGAGGCCCGGGCGGGCGGGCGGCGGGGGGATCAGGTGGCGGGGCGGAGCAGGGCCTCGGTGATCTTCTGGCAGTTCTTCATGCCGTACTCGTAGCCCATGTCGATCGGGTAGCGGACCATCACGCCCATCGTCCAGGTGTCACCGATGGCGAGGCAGTTGATGTGCATCTCCTGCTCCTTGGTCCGGTCGATCCAGCCGTTCTTGATGGCGATGGTCTTGCGCTCGGCGGCCGGGAACGCCTTGCGGATGCCGAAGTCGCCGCTGCCCCGGACCAGCCGCATCTCGTTGAGCAGCCACTTGGTCCACTTCGGGCCGGCCGCCCGGCCGTCGGCGATGCAGGCGCCCATCCGGGCGGTGTCCCGGGGGGAGAGCTTCGTCCGGCTCCAGCCGCCGTCGCTGGCGACGCTGCTGTCGGTCAGCTCGCACTTGGCGAGCAGTCGCTTGATCGAGGCGGACCCGCCCAGGGCGTTGTAGAACTGCTGGGTCCGGGTGTTGTCGCTGTCTCGGATGATCCTCGTGGCGTCGGCCAGCTTGGCGTCGCTGGGGGTCTGCCCCTGCTCGTCGGCCCGGCGCAGGTGGTCGGCGACGATCCAGGCCTTGATCAGCGACGCGGTGGTGTTGGTCTCGTCCATGTTGTCCGAGCCGATGATCTCGCCGCTGCGGCGGTCGAGGACGCTCCAGGAATACCAGCCCTCGATGTCGAGGTCGAGCTCCTGTGCCTCGAACGGCAACGGCTCCGGCGTGGGGCTCGGTGTCGGCGACGGCGACGGCCGCGAGCTGCGGTCGCTCGGGGCACCCGTGGCGCGGTCGACCGGGCCGGCGGGGGCGCCCCACCTGGCGGCGGCGGTGGACTCGAACGGCGAGCCCGGCAGCAGCCGCAGGGAGACGAGGACCAGGCCGACGAGGACCACGGCGACGGCGATCAGCTTGACGGGGGAGGCGTCGCCGCCCCGGTCGGCCCGCCGCTGGCGCGCCATCAGAGCTTCCCGGCCGGCTGCTGCGGCACCTTGAGGGCGGCACCGGGCTGCGGGGTCACGAGCTGTGTGGCGACGGAGGCGCAGACCTGCGCGCCGTAGTTCAGGCCGCTCTTCTGCGGGTAGCGGAGCATGACCGCGAGGCTCCACTTGTCGGCGACCGCCAGGCAGCTCACGTGCCAGTTGCCGTCGTAGTTGAGGGGCGTCCACCCGTTCTTGATGCTCACCGGCCCCTGGGCCTTGATCTCGGCCGGCAGGCCGTCGACGATGCCCCACTTGCCGCCGCCGGATTTGGCCTGCTGGCTCTTCACGCTGCCGCGCACCTTGGACATCTCGTCCAGCACCCACTGGGTCCACTTCGGCCCGGCCGCCTTGCCGTCGGCGATGCAGTCACCGAGCCGGACGGCGTCCCGGGGGGACATCCGGGTGAAGCTCCAGTAGCCCTCGTACCCCACCACGTTGCCGCGCTTGGTGTCGGTCAGGCCGCAGATGCTGATCGCCCGCTTGATGACCGGACCCGGCTGGCCGTCCGGGGATTTCCGATATGAGCCGCCCGCGGCGTAGTAGACGGCGTTGGCGGCGTCGTCGTTACTGTCCCGGATGGCGAGGCTCGCCTGCTGCTTCAACTTCGCCGACGGCTCCTTGTCGCCGAGCTGGCGCAGGTAGTCGGCGACGATCCAGGCCTTGATCATCGACTCGGTGGAGCTGGTCGCGGCCAGGTTCTTCGACCCGGAGATCTCGCCGGTCTCCCGGTCCATCAGCGCCCACGAGAAGAACTCGCCCTTGAAGTTCACCGAGACCGGGCCGGCGGCCAGGGTCGGCGGTGGCGGCGTGGTCGGTGCGGGTGCCGCGACGCTCCCGCCGCCGCTTCCGCCGCTCGCGGCGTCGTCGTCGCCGGCGAGTTTGGCGTACGCGGCGGGAACCAACAGGCCGCCACCGAGAAGGACCGCCACGACGGCGAGCACCAGGGGCACGCGGGATCGCATGAGCGGATGAACTCCAGATGTCAGGGCCGGGGGGACCGGCTTGTTGTCGGGACGGATCGGCGGACCGCCGGGGCCGGGGGGAAGCGGCCTCCGTGTTGCTCGGGCGATCGCCGTCAGCCGATCGGTGTGACGGAGGAAGTCTACGTGCGGATCGGCGGCACGCCACGACCCGACACCTGGCAACTTGCCATGAAGGCGGGATATCGGACCGCTATGCGGTCATTGAGAGGATTCACCTCCTGTTCGTGACCCAAGTCATAGTTTCGGCCCGCCCCGGCACGGGCCGCCATCCGTTGGGCGGCTCCGGAAACCTGTTACACACCTCTGGTGCCACAAGATGCGAGCTGTAACACTTGGCTCATGTATGGCAACGACTTCTCCGCCGAGGACACATCCGGCGGTGGCCTGCTCGGTGAGGTCGAGGCGGCGGAGGCGGCCCTGCGGGAGGCCGCCGAGCGGGGGCGCCAGGGCGGTGCTCCCGCCCCGGGCGAGGACCTCGCGGCGTACTTTGCCGAGGTCATCGACGCCGACCAGAAGATCGAGCCGCGCGACTGGATGCCCGAGGCGTACCGGAAGACGCTGATCCGGCAGATCGCGCAGCACGCGCACTCCGAGATCATCGGCATGCAGCCGGAGGGGAACTGGATCAGCCGGGCACCCTCGCTCAAGCGCAAGGCGATCCTGCTGGCCAAGGTCCAGGACGAGGCCGGCCACGGCCTCTATCTCTACGCCGCCGCCGAGACCCTCGGGATCAGCCGGGACGAGCTGGTCGAGCTGCTGCTCAACGGCCGGCAGAAGTACAGCTCGATCTTCAACTACCCGACGCTGACCTGGGCCGACGTGGGCGCGATCGGCTGGCTGGTGGACGGCGCCGCCATCGTCAACCAGGTGCCGCTGTGCCGCTGTTCCTACGGGCCGTACGCGCGGGCGATGATCCGGGTCTGCAAGGAGGAGTCGTTCCACCAGCGGCAGGGCTACGAGATCCTGCACACGCTGGCGCACGGCACCGGAGCGCAGAAGGCGATGGCGCAGGACGCCGTCGACCGCTGGTGGTACCCGTCGCTGGCGATGTTCGGCCCGCCGGACACCGACTCGACCCACTCGGCGCAGTCCATGGCCTGGAAGATCAAGCGGTTCTCCAACGACGAGCTGCGCCAGCGTTTCGTCGACATGTGCGTGCAGCAGGCCGAGATCCTCGGCGTGACCATCCCGGACCCGGGCCTGCGCTGGAACGAGGCACGGCAGTCGTACGACTTCACCCAGCCCGACTACGACGAGCTGATGCGGGTGATCAAGGGAGACGGCCCGTGCAACCGGCAGCGGGCGGAGCACCGCCGCCGCGCCCACACCGAGGGCGCCTGGGTGCGCGAGGCCGCGACGGCGTACGCCGCCAAGCGGGCGGAGAAGAAGGAGAAGGTGTCGGCGTGAGCGAGCGTAGCGAGCGAACGGATCAGCGCGGCGTGAGCGATCCGTCGCCTTTGCGCGGTGTGAGTGATCCGTCGCCTTTGCGCGGTGTGAGCGGTCCGTCGCCTTTGCGCGGTGTGAGCGGTCCTTCGCCTCTGTGGGAGGTCTTCGTGCGGGCCCGGCGCGGGTTGTCGCACACCCACGTCGGCAGCCTGCACGCGCCCGACGCCGAGCTGGCCCTGCGCAACGCCCGGGACCTCTACACCCGCCGCCAGGAGGGCGTCTCCATCTGGGTGGTGCCGGCGGGCGCGATCACCGCGTCGAGCCCCGACGAGAAGGACGCCTTCTTCGACCCGGCGGCCGACAAGGTCTACCGCCACCCCACCTTCTACGAGGTGCCGGACGGGGTGGCGCACCTGTGAGCGAGCGCAGCGAGCGAACCATCCGGTTCGGCACCGGGGCGCGTCGCGCCGCCGCCGAGCGGAGCGGGGTGGCGGCGTGACCGGCCCCTTCGACTTCACCCTCGCCCTCGGCGACGACGCGCTCGTCGCGGCGCAGCGGCTGGCCGAGTGGACCACCCGCGCGCCGGAGATGGAGGAGGACATCGCCCTGGCGAACATCGCCCTCGACCAGCTCGGCGCGGCCCGGCTCCTGCTGTCGTACGCGGGCGAGCTGGAGGGCGCCGGCCGGGACGAGGACGCGCTGGCGTTCCTCCGCGACGACCGGGAGTTCCGCAACTGCCTGCTGGTGGAGCTGCCCAACGGCGACTTCGCGGTCACCGTGGCCAAGCTGTTCTTCCTCGCGGCCTACCAGGTCCCGCTCTACACCGCGCTGGCCGGGTGCACCGACGAGCGGCTGGCCGCGATCGGGGCCAAGGCCCGTAAGGAGTCGGCCTACCACCTCGACCACGGCTCACTGTGGGTGAAGCGGCTCGGCGACGGCACCGAGGAGTCGCACCGGCGCATGCAGGCGGCGGTCGACCAGGTCTGGCCGTACGTGCACGAGCTGTTCACTGCGGACCCGGCCGCGCCGGTCGATCCGGCCACCCTGCGGGCCGACTTCGACGCCCGGGTGACCGCCGTGCTCGACGAGGCGACGCTGACCCTGCCGGAGGCCGGCTGGGCGCCGGCCGGTGGGCGGGACGGGGTGCACACCGAGCACCTGTCCTTCCTGCTCGCGGAGATGCAGGTGCTGCACCGCGCCCACCCCGGGGCCAACTGGTGAGGGGGTACCGGTGAGCGCGAGGAGTGCAGCGCAGCGGAGCCCCGCAGTCGCGAACGGAAGGCCATACCGGTGACGGACCCGAGGGAGGCCGTGGCGGCGGTGGTGGATCCGGAGATCCGGGTCGTCACCATCGACGAGCTCGGCATCCTGCGGGCGGTCGACGAGGACCCGGCCACCGGCCGGGTGGTCGTGACCATCACCCCCACCTACACGGGCTGCCCGGCGATGGACGTGATCCGGGCCGACATCCGCCGGGCGCTGGCGGCGGCCGGGCACCCGGACGCCGAGGTTCGCACCGTCTACAGCCCGGCGTGGAGCACCGACTGGATCTCCGCCGCCGGCCGGGCGAAGCTCGCCGCCGCCGGCATCGCCCCGCCGGCACCCGTCCCCGCCGGCAACGCGGTGCCACTGACCCTCGCCGTCCGCTGCCCGCGCTGCGGCTCGGCCGAGACCGAGCAGGTCAGCCGTTTCGGCTCGACCGCGTGCAAGGCGCTCTGGCGCTGCCGTACCTGCCGTGAACCCTTCGACCACCTGAAGGCGCTGTGACTGTCACCATCACCCGCCCGGTCCGTCGCCGGCCGGTCTTCCACCCGCTGTCCGTCGCCGCCGTCGACCGGCTCACCGACGACGCCGTGGCGGTCACCTTCGCCGTGCCCGAGGAGCTGCGGGAGACGTTCGCGTTCGCCGCCGGCCAGCACCTCACCGTCCGGCGCAGCACCGACGCCGGGGAGGACGTGCGGCGGTCGTACTCCATCTGCTCCACCCCCGACGAGCTTGCCCGGCACGGCCGGCTGCGGATCGGCGTGCGGGAGATCCCCGGCGGTGCCTTCTCCGCGTACGCCTGCGGCGCGCTGCGGGGCGGCGACACCGTCGAGGTGCTGCCGCCGCTCGGGCACTTCACCACGGCCTTCGCGCCGGACCGGGCCCGCCACTACGGCGCGGTGGTCGCCGGCTCGGGCATCACCCCGGTGCTCGCGCTGGTCGCCACGGCGCTCGCCGTCGAGCCGGCCAGCACGTTCACCCTGGTGTACGGCAACCGCACGGCGAACACGGTGATGTTCGCCGAGGAGCTGGCCGACCTGAAGGACCGGTGGCCGGCCCGGCTGCACCTGGTGCACGTGCTCTCCCGGGAGCAGGGCGAGTCGCCGCTGCTCTCCGGCCGGATCGACGCCGAGCGGCTGGGCCGGCTGCTGGACACCATCGTGCCCGCCGACGCCGTCGACGAGTGGTTCCTGTGCGGCCCGTACGGCATGGTGGTGGACGCCCGGGAGGTGCTCACCGCGCGTGGCGTGCCGGAGTCGGCGGTGCACGCGGAGTTGTTCCACGTCGCGGAGGCCCCGGCCCCGCCGAGGCGACCGGCCGACGAGCCGGGCGGCGGCGCCGAGGTGACGATCCTGCTGGACGGCCGGTCGTCGCGCTTCACGATGCGGCGCGACGAGCGGGTGCTGGACGCGGCGCTCAAGGTGCGCGGCGAGCTGCCCTACGCCTGCAAGGGCGGGGTCTGCTCGACCTGCAAGGCCAGGGTGGTCGACGGCGCGGTCACGATGGCCCGCAACTACGCGCTGGAGCCGGACGAGGTGGCCGCTGGCTACGTCCTGACCTGCCAGTCCAGCCCGACCACCGACACCCTGACTGTCGACTACGACGCCTGACGAGCCGGCCGCCGCCGCGGTGAATCAGTGACCTGGCCGTCGAAGGCGATGCTGTGCCACAGGTCGGCCCGGCGGTCGTCGCCGACGCCGGCGTGGGTGGCTCCCGCCCGCCGGAGACGACGTGTCGGACGCTGGCAGGTCGGGGCGTCGTGAGGCGGTCGCGTGGGGCGATGCGGAGACTCTCCTTTATCTATATTGATCTCGTCATCGGGCAGCCGTGCCCGAGGAGTGGGAGTCCTGATGGTTCAGATGGTGCGACGACGGCGAAGAGCCCTCGTCATCGGTGTCGCTGCCGCGTTGACGGCAGGGGCTGTCGCAGGTGCGCCGGCCCGGGCGGTAAGCGGGGGTAGCCCGGTAACGGACAGCGCGTACGCCTTCGCGGCGAAGGTCACCTTCGGCGAGTTGGGTGCCTGCTCCGGGGTGCTGGTCGCGCCCCAGTGGGTGTTGACGGCCCATTCGTGCCTTCCCCCCGGCGCGGGCCCGCGCTCGACCGCGAGCGCTCCCGCGTGGCCCACCACGGTCACCGTGGGCCGGCTGGACCTGACCACGAACGACGGCCGGGTGCAGCGTGCCAATCTCGTGGTGTCGCACCCGGACCGGAACCTCGCGCTGCTCCGGCTCACGCTGCCGGTGGTCGGCGTCACCCCCGTCGCGCTCGCCACCGGGGCACCCGTGCCGGGCGAGACGTTGCAGGCGCTCGGCTTCGGCCGCACCGCCACCGAGTGGGTGCCCGACAAGCTGCACGGTGCGCCGGTCACGGTCGGCACCGTCTCGGCCACCACCATCGCGATCAGCAACGGGCAGGGTGGGCCGACCACCTGCAAGGGTGACGCCGGGGGGCCGGCGGTGCGGGTGGTGAACGGAAGTCCCGAGCTGGTTGCCGTACACGCCACCTCCTGGCAGGGTGGCTGCCTCGGCGAGACGGAGACCCGGCGGGACGCCACCGAGACCCGCATCGACGACCTGGCCGGTTGGATTCGCCAGAACACCCCCAACAACTGCAGTGCCGGTGGCGCGAGTCACGGCCCGGCAGACCAGGCAGGTGTGGTGATCCTGGGCGACTGGACCGGCGACTGCCGCACCGACGTGCTCGCCCAACTCGCCGACGGCCGGCTGCGGGCCTACGCTTCGAGCGGCGACCTCTCGGGTGCGACTCCGCTCTTCCCGGCGTCCAATCCGTACGTCGGGACGAACTGGGGTGGGACCAACCGGCCACGGGTGCTCACCGGGGACTTCACCGGGGACGGCCGGACGGACATCATCGGGCAGACTGCTGACGGCACGCTGACCGCCTGGGCGTCGACCGGCGATCTCTCTGCCGACTACCGGCTCTTCTCGGGAGCGACCGCGATCGTCGGCACCGGGTTCAGCATCGGCTCGATGCCCCGGATCATCCCGGGTGACTTCAACGGCGACGGCCGCACCGACCTTCTCGGTCAACTGTCCAACGGCACGCTACGGGTCTGGACGTCCACGGGTGATCTCTCCGCCGACGCCCGGCTGTTTGCCGGGGCGACGAGAGACGTCGGCACCGGTTTCACCACCACGGAGGTGCCGCGGATCCTGACCGGCGACTTCAACGGCGACGGGCGGACCGACCTGATCGCCCAGCACGCCGACGGCACCATGAAGGGGTACCGGTCCAGCGGAGATCTTTCCATGGACATGAGGCTCTTCCCGGCGACCTTTGTGGCGAAGGTGGTCGGCACCGGTTGGCAGAGTTCCTCGATTCCCCGGGCGCTGCCGGCCGACATCGACGGTGACGGCACCACCGACCTGGTCGCCCAGCTCGACGACGGGCGGCTGCGGGCGTTCCGGTCGTCGGGGGCGCTGACCGGTGACGAGCCCCTGTTCTCCGGGCCGTTCCCGTTCGTCGGCACCAACTGGGGCGCGACGAACCGGCCCCGCATCCTGGTCGGGGACCTCACCGGGGACGGGCGCGCCGACCTGATCGGCCAGGACGCCGCCGGCAACCTGCGCGGCTTCCGGTCCACCGGAGACCTGAGCGCCGATTTCAAGCTGTACGCCACCAGCCCCGGTGACGCGGGCAGCGCCTGGGCGGTCAGCACCGTGCCGCGTATTTTCTGACCGGTTGGTGCGGCGTCGTCCGACGGGCGACGCCGCACCGCCGGAGCCCGGCCGGCGAGCGTGAACGGCGTCACAGGTGACGGTCGCCGGGCGGGTTGTTCGGTGGCCATCGACCGGCCGCCCGAGCGGGCGACGTAGGCTCGGGGGGTGAGTGTGAGCCGGGAGATCGACGACATCCTGCAGCGTGGCGCGGACGGCGGGCGGATCACGCCCGAGGAGGCCCTGCTGCTCTACACCGAGGCGCCCTTCCACCCCCTGGGCGAGGCTGCCGACGCGGTGCGCCGCCGGCGGTACCCGGACAACATCGTCACGTACCTGATCGACCGCAACATCAACTACACCAATGTCTGCGTGACGGCGTGCAAGTTCTGCGCGTTCTACCGGGCGCCCAAGCACAAGGAGGGCTGGACCCACCCGACCGAGGAGATCCTGCGCCGCTGCGGCGAGGCGGTCGAGCTGGGGGCCACCCAGGTCATGCTCCAGGGCGGTCACCACCCCGACTACGGCGTGGAGTACTACGAGGAGCTGTTCTCCTCGGTCAAGAAGGCCTACCCGCAGCTCGCCATCCACTCCATCGGCCCGAGCGAGATCCTGCACATGGCCAAGGTGTCCGGCGTCAGCCTGGACGAGGCGATCGCCCGGATCAAGGCGGCCGGGCTGGACTCGATCGCCGGTGCCGGCGCGGAGATGCTGCCCGAGCGACCCCGCAAGGCGATCGCGCCGCTGAAGGAGTCGGGCGAGCGCTGGCTGGAGGTCATGGAGCTGGCGCACCGGCAGGGCGTCGAGTCGACCGCCACCATGATGATGGGCACCGGCGAGACGGCCGCCGAGCGGATCGAGCACCTGCGGATGATCCGCGACGTGCAGGACCGCACCCGGGGCTTCCGGGCGTTCATCCCGTGGACGTACCAGCCGGAGAACAACCACCTCAAGGGCCGCACCCAGGCCACCACCCTGGAATACCTGCGGCTGGTCGCGGTGGCCCGGCTCTTCTTCGAGACGGTGCCGCACCTCCAGGCGTCCTGGCTGACCACCGGCAAGGACGTCGGGCAGCTCGCCCTGCACATGGGCGTCGACGACCTCGGTTCGATCATGCTGGAGGAGAACGTCATCTCCTCCGCCGGGGCTCGGCACCGCTCGAACCTGCACGAGCTGATCGGCATGATCCGCGCGGCGGACCGGATCCCCGCCCAGCGGGACACCCTCTACAACCGGCTGGCCGTGCACCGGACCCCGGCCGACGACCCGACCGACGAGCGGGTGGTCTCGCACTTCTCCTCGATCGCGATGCCGGGCGGCGGCGCCGGAAAGGCCCTTCCGCTGGTCGACGCCCGCTGACCCCGATCACCCCGCCCCGCCGCCCCCCCCGGCCCTGCCGCCCCGCCGCCCCGCCGCCCC